>NZ_BAAIYG010000001.1:0-711405 GCF_057543335.1 Brevibacillus sp. YAE8 | reverse complement strand
GGCTAACCGGAAGCCATTCCAGACGGGGGAACTGCTTCGACAACGCTTGTGTTGAATCGTTTTTTTCACACCTGAAGACGGAAAAGTTGTATCTGGAGAAACCAAGAGATATAGCTCACGCTCGCAAACTGATCGCTGAATACATCGAATTCTACAATACAGAACGGTTCCAGAAAAAACTCGGCGACCTCTCCCCAGTCCAATACCGGGAATCGATCGCCGCTTAAGATAGCGTCTTTTTTTAGTGTCTACTTGACGGGGCTATGACCAGAGGATGGCGGTCTTTTTTGTGCATAAGCTGCTTATCCAGTACAAGGGGCAATTAAGGCTGGGGCCGAGCCATTGGCGCAGCCAACTTTCCTAGGTGTGGCAGGGAAGCTGTCTAATAATAGAGGCTTTCCGTTTGCAAGCATTTGGCACAGGTGCGGGCGAGGGGGGTCTCGACGAACTCATGCGCGCACGCTTTTTGCAAATGGGCCAGTTGGCGCTTCAGACGTTCAAGGTCAACCTCCAGGCGCGCGATCTCTTTTCGCAATTGCAACACATCATTCAATCGTCTGCCACCTCCGGGCGCTTATTTGTACAGTTGACTTCCTTGCTCGCGAAATTCGCGGGCTTTTTCTTGCAGGCCCGCTGCGATGGCGGCAGGCTCGATCCGCTCCTGCTCCTGGGCCTGGTGGCGGATGTCGTGCGAGATTTTCATGCTGCAAAATTTCGGGCCGCACATCGAGCAAAAATGCGCGGACTTCGCTGCTTCGGCAGGCAGCGTCTCATCGTGGTATTCGCGGGCGCGCTCGGGGTCGAGAGACAGGTTGAACTGGTCGTTCCAGCGAAACTCGAAGCGGGCTTTGGACAAAGCGTCGTCGCGCTGTTTTGCTCGCGGGTGGCCTTTGGCCAAATCCGCTGCATGAGCGGCGATTTTATAGGCGATGAGACCGTTGCGCACGTCTTCCTTGTTCGGCAGGCCGAGATGCTCCTTGGGCGTGACGTAGCAGAGCATCGCGGTGCCAAACCAGCCGATCATCGCGGCGCCGATCGCCGAGGTGATGTGGTCGTAGCCGGGCGCGATGTCTGTCGTCAACGGCCCGAGCGTATAAAAAGGCGCCTCGTGGCAAATCGCTAGTTGTTTGTCCATGTTTTCGCGAATGAGGTGCATCGGGACGTGGCCGGGTCCTTCAATCATCACCTGCACGTCGTGCTTCCAGGCGATTTTCGTCAGCTCGCCGAGTGTCTCTAGTTCGGCAAACTGGGCCTCGTCATTCGCATCTGCAATCGAGCCGGGGCGCAAGCCGTCTCCAAGTGACACGCTGATGTCATACGCCTTGAGAATCTCGCAAATCTCTTCGAAATGCGTGTACAAAAAGTTTTCCTCGTGATGGGCGAGACACCACGCAGCCAGAATGGAGCCGCCGCGCGAGACGATTCCGGTCACGCGCTTCGCGGTCAGCGGAATGTAGCGGAGCAGGACGCCGGCGTGAATGGTGAAATAATCGACGCCTTGCTCTGCCTGTTCAATCAGCGTGTCCCGGTAGACTTCCCAGGTCAAATCCTCCGCTTTGCCGTTCACTTTTTCAAGCGCCTGGTAAATCGGTACGGTTCCGACAGGCACCGGGCTGTTGCGGATGATCCACTCGCGCGTCGTGTGGATGTGCTTTCCGGTCGACAAGTCCATGATCGTGTCCGCGCCCCAGCGCACCGACCAGATCATTTTTTCGACTTCTTCTTCCATTGAGGAGCTGACGGCAGAAGTGCCGATGTTGGCGTTGACCTTGACGTGAAAATTCCGGCCGATAATCATCGGCTCCGCTTCCGGATGATTGATATTGGCGGGAATGATCGCGCGGCCTGCCGCCACCTCAGCCCGGACGAACTCCGGCGTGACGCCTTCGCGGATGGCGATGTACTCCATCTCCGGCGTGATGATGTGACGGCGGGCGTAGTGAAGCTGGGTGACCGTCTTGCCTGGCTTCGCCCGTCTCGGCTGATAGCCTTCGCGCGGGAAAGCGGGCATCTTCCCTGCGCTGTCGGCGTTGCGGATTCCGTCGTCCACAGGCTTTGGCTCGCGGCCGGCATAGCTCTCCGTATCGTCGCGCTCCTCGATCCAGCGCTGGCGCACGAGCGGCAGCCCTTTGTTGATGTCGGCGACATAACCTTCGGCCGTGTATTCGCCGCTTGTGTCGTACACGCGCAACGGCGGGTTTGGTGTGGTGCCGTACAGCCCCTCGGTAGGCGATAGCGCAATTTCGCGCATCGGCACGCGAATGTCGGGGCGGCTGCCTACCTCGTATACTTTGCGGCTTCCGGGAAAAGATGAAATGGATGACATAAAAAAACCTCCTTGGCTTGGTTGCACGAAAGCGCGAACCTTGTAGGGAGGCGAAAGAGGCCCGTCGCGAAAAAACGCCACATGGGAACATGCGACGCCAGACGCGAGAGTAGAGAAGAGACGGGTATCCGAAAAAAAGATACGCGTCGCTAATCTGTCATATGGACATTCCTCCGCTGGCATTACCCAGTTCAGGTTCAACGGTCGATGGCACAGTACCATCCTCTCAGCCTGGTGATTTCCAAGCTCCCGTGCTTGTTTTTGGTTGTCGTTGCAAGATTAGGATACCGGAGAACAGCCGTGCTTGGCAAGAAAAAGTTTCCAACAAAAATTGCCACAGGGCAACACATTTTCCCCCCCTCTATACTCATGAATCGGACTAAAACTGTTTCTGTAGACCCACACGAATTGCGTCTGGTACGATGAAATTCGAAAAAACGAGAAACTGCTTTTATACGTTCTGTTCTAAGGCTTTGGGCGAATAGGGCGATTGAGATTTTTTGAGGTGATGGAGTGTGAATGTATATTCGGATCTGAAGCAAGGAGAGCGGGGTGCGTGGGTCAGCATTATCGCCTATATTTTCTGCTCGGCGTTAAAAATAGGGGTTGCGGTGCTGACAGGCTCGGCAGCGTTAATGGCGGACGGGCTGAACAACTCGACGGACGTGGTGGCGTCGATTGCCGTGCTGATCGGGCTGCGCATTGCCCGCAAGCCGCCGGATCGCGACCATCCGTACGGCCATTTTCGCGCGGAGACGATCTCTGCCCTGGTCGCGTCGTTCATCATGCTGTTTGTCGGGCTGGAGGTCATTACCGGAGCGATTCCGACGCTGTTTGATACAAACCACACTGCTCCCGACTTGTTGGCAGGCTGGACGGCGCTGGCGACTGCGGTCATCATGCTCGGGGTCTATCGGTACAATCACCAACTCGCCGTGAAAACGAACAGCCAGGCGTTGCTCGCGGCCGCTGCCGACAACCGCTCGGATGCCTTCGTCAGCATCGGGACGTTTGTCGGAGTGGCGGGCGCGCAGTTCCAACTGCATTGGCTCGACCCGCTGGCAGCGCTCGTGGTCGGGGTGATTATCCTGAAGACGGCGTGGGATATTTTCCGGGAGGCGACGCATCGCTTAACAGATGGCTTCGATGAGGGGCAACTGGAGGAGCTGAAGGAGACGATCTTCTCCATTTCCGGGGTGAAAGCGATCAGCGACATCAAGGCGCGTTATCACGGCAGCAGCGTGCTCGTTGACGTCGTGATCCACGTCGATCCGCAGTTGAACGTAGTAGAAAGCCACACCATCACCGAAAATATCGAAGAACGGATGAAACGTGTGCACAAAATCAATACGGTTCACATTCATATCGAACCGGAACAACAGCTCGCAAAAAGATAAGCAAAAAACCTGTCCGCAAATGGGGCAGGTTTTTTGCGCAGACGTTATCCGGTAAGGCTAAGGCGTCGCCAATGGCTGCGCGCAGCCAAGTGTTCTGCTTATGGCTTCGCACCGCACCACCAACTGTTCCAACGCCGCTTTACATAGGAGTGGCTTTTTTGCGGCGAAGCGTTTTCGTTGTCGAGGTCGGACCGGGACTCGGTTTCCCCACCGCTTCTTTGGCAGGGGAGGTTGTCTTGTCCGCTTTCTCCGCAGAAGCGGCCCGTTTGCGCCCTGCTTTCGGCTTCGCGGCTGCCGGGACAGGCTCCGGCGCAAGCTTCACGGGACTGCCCGTAGTGCCTGCTGTCGAGGCCAGGCTTTCCTTCAAAGCTTGCATCAGGTCGATCACATTCGTGCGCGCAACCGTCGGAGCGGTGGCGATCTCCTGGCCCTCCAGCTTTTTCTCGATCATTTTTTGCAACTCGACGCGGTATTCGTCGGTGTACTTGGCGGGATCGAACGGAACGGTCATGTTGCCGATCAGCTCTGTCGCCATTTTCAGTTCGTTTTCCGCGAGCGGGACAGTAGCCTCCGGCAAGGCGGGCACTTGACTGACCGGGCGCACCTCGTCCGGGTAAAAAATCGTTTCCAGCATGATGCAATGCTCGTACAGCCGAATGACGGCGAGACTTTGCCGATTGCGCATCGTCACCTGGGCGACGGCGATCTTTCCGGTCTGCTCCATGGCGGCGCGCAGCAGCGCATACGCCTTTTCTCCCGTATCTTGCGGAGACAGGAAGTAGCTTTTGTCAAAGTAAACCGGGTCGATCTCCGACAAGTCCACGAAGTCGAGAATTTCAATGGCGCGGCGCGTCTCGGGCGTGATCGCCTCCAGGTCTTCGTCGTTAATCATGACAAAATGGCCTTTTTCGTACTCGTACCCGCGGACGATTTCGCTCGGTTCCACTTCCCGCTGGCAATGCGGGCACATTTTGGCGTATTTGATCGGGGTGTTGCATTCCTTGTGCAGTTGGCGAAAGCGAATGTCCCGTTCCTCTGTTGCCGTAAACATGCGGACGGGTATATTGACCAGGCCGAAGCTGATTGAGCCTTTCCAGACGGTGTGCATATGATTCCTCCAGTACGGACTGTTTTTGCGTGGCTGCGACTGTTTTTGTTTATTGTTTGTAGCCGACAAGCGGATGCCGCGAGGGAAATGCAGGCGGGGAAACATTGTCATCGTCGCCAGCCGGCATGGAAATAGCGAAGAACTGTAAACGTAGACAAAAAAACTGCACCTCCAACTGTTAGGTGTATCTAACAATCGGGTGCAGTTCAGATGTAGCGACTGGCTTTTTTAGCTTGTGTTCGCGTTATTGGCCGTGCTTGATAATGTCGGACTGGTCCGCGCGCGACTGCATTTCCCGCGCTTGCTCGACGCCTGTTCCGGTACGGTCGGCAATGGACTGGGCCTTGGACGCTTTCAGCTTTTGCGCGGACGGTTGTTTTTCTGCCATGTCGATTCCCCCTTTTGGAATAGGTGCAAGTAGTATGCTCCCCCTGCGGGCAAAAAAATACCCCCTCGCCAAAAGACGATGGGGCAGCGGTTCAACTCCTCCCGCGCGGGGAGCGTCGGCACGGAATGCTCCTATCAGACACGCCGTGCGCCAAAGTGAACTGCCTTTCAATTATGGGAGAGGAGAAACCGGAGGAAGAGCTTATGGGGAAACGTAAGTCTTCTCCGCGGTTGTCAGCGACACCGTTGCGTCGCTATCCATCATGTTTTCCAATCTTTGTGCATTCTATACGCGCAATCCGCCATAAATTTTCCAGTTGCCAATTTTACGGGGGTAGGCAGTTGTGATAGTATGATATCAGCTTTTATCCCTTATAACTTCTTTGAACAGGTGAAATCATTATGCGCGTCATCGCGGGAGAACACAGAGGTAGAAAACTGGCCGCCGTCCCAGGTAGCGGGACGCGGCCGACGACCGACAAGGTTAAGGAATCGATTTTTAACATGATCGGCCCGTATTTTGACGGGGGCTGGGCATTGGATTTGTACGCCGGAACAGGCAGCCTGGGCATCGAGGCGCTGAGCCGGGGAGCGGACAAGGCTGTCTTTGTTGAGCGGGATGCAAAAGCGTTCGCCGTCGTCAAGCAAAATGTCAGCGCCTGCCGACTGGACGAGTACGCCGAGCTTTACCGCATGGATGCGGAGCGGGCGATCCGGCAGTTGGCCAAGCGCGCCCAGCCGTTCGAGCTCGTTTTTCTCGACCCTCCGTACGCGAAGCAACGAATCGTGGAAGAGATCGAGCAACTGCAAGCGCTCGGCCTGCTCGCAGAAGGCGCCTGGATCGTGGCGGAGCACGACAGCAAAGACGCTTTTCCCGATGCGATCGGCGATTGCGTCAAGGATCGGCAAGCGACCTACGGTGATACGGCTGTCACCTTGTATTATTACGATCCGCAAAAGGAAGCGTAAGCACCAGCACACGAAAAGGAGGAAACAAAATGGCGATCGCCGTTTGCTCGGGAAGCTTTGACCCTGTGACCTACGGACATCTCGATATTATCAGTCGGGGGGCCAAGGTGTTTGACAAAGTAATCGTAGCCGTTTTGATTAATTCCAAAAAAAATTCCCTGTTCAGCGTGGACGAGCGCGTCGAGATGCTTCGCCAGGTGACAGCGGACATGGACAATGTGGAGATCGACTCGTTTGACGGTCTGTTGATCGACTACATGAACAGGCGCGGAGCCAAAGTCATCATTCGCGGTCTGCGCGCCGTCTCCGACTTTGAATACGAGATGCAGGTTGCCTCGATCAACAAGAAGCTCGACGACCAGATCGAGACGTTTTTCATGATGACCAGCAACCAGTACTCGTATTTAAGCTCCAGCATCGTGAAGGAAGTGGCGAGATACAAGGCGAGTGTTGCCGATCTCGTGCCGCCAGCCGTCGAAGAGGCGCTCAAGCGAAAAATGGCCCAGTTGTAAACGGGAAAGAAGCCGTTTATCTCGTCTTGCCGCTTAGAACATAGCGGGCCAGCAAGCTGATCGCAAGCAGCAGGACAGCTACGCCGACTGCGAGCGTGCCGGAAAAAGCGATCGTCTCCCACCAACTCGTAACGGGGATTCCCGCTGTGGTCGGCGTGAAGACGGGAACGCTTTTTTCCAGAAACCACGTACTGACCTTGACCAGCGGCTGCCAGAAGACAAACGTCAAAATCGCCGCCAACACGGCGTGCAGGGCACGGGCGATGAAATAAGGCGCTACGCGAATATCGGTTTCGCTGAGAATGCTCGCCACTTGCGCATGGACGCTCAGGCCGCCCCAGGAAAGCACGGCGCTGGCGATGGCCGCCTTCCAGACCATGGAGACGCCGTCAGGTACGACGCTGGCTGCTTGCGCGCCCAGCGTGACCTCGAACAGCCCGGCGATGATCGCCTGGGAAAAGGCAGGCGGAAAGCCGAAGGGGCCGAGAAAGATGGCGAGCAGCGTGCTAATCATCTGCGTCAGGTGAATGGCGGCAAACAGTTGGATCAAGACGGAAAAGACGATGATAAAGCCGCCGATCATGAACAGCGTGTTCAGCGCGGACTGCACGGCATCGCCCATCAGCTTGCCGAACGGCCGCCCGTCGCGGATTCGCGCGCGGTGCATCGCTTGCAGCGCCCGAAGCGGCAGCGGCAGGCTCGTTTTTTCCAATGGCTTCGAGACGGCGGCAAACGGAGCGTGGAAGCGGGAAACAAGCCCCATGATGATTGCCGACAAATAGTGGGTCAAGGCCAGAACGATCCCCATTTGTTCGCTGTGAAAAAAGCCGATGGCGACCGCTCCCATGACAAACAGCGGATCGCCCGTCGTCGTAAACGATACGAGCCGCTCTCCTTCGGCTTTCGACACGCTGCCCTGCTGGCGCAAGCGGGTCGTCAGCTTGGCGGCCACCGGATACCCCGAGGAAAAGCCCATGGCGAGCACGAAGCCGCCTGTGCCGGGGACGTTGAACAAAGGGCGCATCAACGGTTCGAGCAGCACGCCGACAAAGTGGACCACGCCCAGTCCCATCAATACTTCGGAGAGGACGATAAACGGGAGGGTAGAGGGAAAGACGACTTCCCACCAGATTTTGAGTCCGCGGACGGCAGCTTCAAACGAAATTTGCGAATAAATCACCAAAGTCAGGACGAGCGCGACAGTCGAGAGGGCAAGCAACAGGGTGAAAATCGGTGAGTGGCGTGACATGGAATCCTCCTGTGTCGACGAAAAGATCATAGTACATGTCTACGTGGCAGCGGGATGATCTATGCGTGAGCTTGTATCTTTCCAGTGTGAAAGGAACGGGGAGTGGCCACATAGGCTGTTACAGGAGGTGTTTGCATGACGGCGAAGCGAAAGCCAATCGTGGGAGTGGCGCTAGGCTCAGGCGGAGCCCGCGGTTTTGCGCACATTGGCGTCTTGAAAGCATTGGAGGCGCACGGTGTCGAGATCGACATGCTCGCGGGAAGCAGCATGGGAAGTTTGATCGCGGCGGTGTATGCGAACGGGATCGAGCCGCACATGATGGGAAAACTGGCGCAAAACCTCAAGCGCAAGCACTGGCTTGACTTGACTGTACCGAGCATGGGTTTTGTGGCGGGAGAAAAAATCAAGCAACTGATTAAACTGCTCACCCACGGCAAGCGGATGGAGGAGCTGCAAAAGCCACTGGCGATCGTGGCGACAGATATCGAATCGGGTGAGCGGGTCGTTTTTCGCGAAGGGCCGATCGATCAGGCGGTCAGGGCGAGCATTTCCATTCCGGGCATTTTCGTTCCGGAAAAGGTAGGCGGGCGGCTTCTCGTCGACGGAGGAGTCATCGACCGCGTGCCGGTGACGGTGTTAAAAGACATGGGAGCAGACATCGTCATTGCCGTCGATGTCGCGCAGGTCGATACGCCGATGAAAGTGAGCAGCATTTTTGATGTCATCGCGCAGACGATCGATGTCATGGAACGAGAAATTTTGCGCCATCGGATCATCGCGGCAGACATCGTAATCCGCCCGGATGTTGGACACTATAGCAGTATCGCCTACTCTGGCGTGGAGGAAATTATCGAGCTGGGCGAACGCGAGGGTGCAGCACAGGCAGAGCGCATCCAGCAACTGATTGCGAACTGGGAGGAAAGCGGATGAGCGAGGAACAGCTTTATGGACAAAGACGCAGATCAAGAGCGGGCAGAGGCTTTAGCTGGGTTCTTGCCTTGATCGTTGCACTGGTAGGACTTTCTTTTTTTATCCCGACAAATTACTACGTGACCCGGCCAGGTTCGGCGATTGAGCTGGGGCCGATGATTGATGTGGAGGGCGGCAAAAAGGACGAGACAGGCGCGTTCATGCTCACCACCGTGCGGATGGGCGAGGCCAATCTGGCCTGGTACGTCTACGCCAACCTGTCTCCCGATGCGGAATTGATGCCAAAGGAGCTGGTCGTAAGCAAAGGCGAGGACAACGAAGACTTCGTCCGCCGCGAGCAGGCGGTGATGGACAATTCGCAAAAGATCGCCGAGGCCGTAGCTTTCCGCCTGGCAGGCTACGAGGTGAAGGTCGAGAAGGAAGGCGTCTGGGTGATGGGGACGCTGGACGGCCTGCCTGCCAAAAAAGTGCTGAAGATCGGCGACATCATCACGGCTGTCGACGGCGTTCGCACCGCCGAAGCCAAAGACCTGCTGCAAGCTCTCGCAAGCAAAAAGGCCGGCGATCAGGTGGAAATTACATACACGAGAGATGGACAAGAAGCCAAAACGGTGGTAACCTTGGTACCACTGCCGGAGTCAAAGTCCGTCGGGATCGGAGTGCGTCCTGACAACAAGCAGCAGATCGTCATACCGAAAAAAGTGACCATCGCGTCGCAGGGCATTGGCGGCCCGTCTGCCGGACTGATGATGGCGCTGGAAATTTTGGATCAGCTCGATACGGCGAAAGATTTGACAAAAGGCTATAAAATTGCCGGTACAGGCACCATTTCATTGGATGGGACAGTAGGCCGAATCGGCGGGATCAATCACAAGGTCATCGCAGCCGACAAGGCGGGGGCGGAGATTTTCTTCGCGCCTCAGGATACGCCTGATGCAACCTCCAATTATCAGGAAGCCCTGGCTACCGCCAAACGGATCGGAACCTCCATGCAGATCGTTCCTGTCAAAAATGTTGCGGATGCCATTGCGTATCTGGATGGACGAAAACCGAAATCTTCCTGAGCAAACAAGCTGTCAAGGAAAAATGGTTGACAAAGCTTTTTGCACGGGCTATAATCATCCTTGTTGTGCATGAGGTGAAGTGCTATGAACATTAAGTTAGCAGAGTTGGAACACCGAAAAGGAGAGCCATTGCCGTTTCAGTTGACGCTCGACGCAGCGGAGCTGAAAAATCGCCATCAGGAAATTCGCGGGATTACGCCTGTGAACGCAGAGGGCGAGGCTGTACAGCTCGGCAATCTCTACTATGTAAAAGGCAGCATGAAGGCGGATGTCGATTTTGTGTGCGCCCGGTGCCTGAATCCTTTTACCCATCACGCAGCAGTCGACTTCTCCGAAACCTTTGCACTAGCGGATGATCCGGTGCTGGGCGAGGACGAAGACAGCGATATCCTGCCGCTGGAGGGCGACGAAATCGAGCTGACCGCTCTGTTGCAAGAGGACTTTTTGCTTGCGATGCCGACCTTCCCGTTGTGCGAGGAAGACTGCAAAGGATTGTGCCCGACTTGCGGAGTGAACCGCAACGAAGTGGCATGTAGCTGCAAGAATGAGCGGATCGACCCGCGCTTGGCCGGGTTGGCGGACTTTTTCAAGGACAGCAAGTAGTATTCTACCGTTTTCAAGGTGAGGCGCCGGTCTTCGGATGCAGCGTCTCATTTTTGAAGGATGGCATAAGCATTTTGCCTATACTATCCACCCAATAGAGCATCTTAGCATTTGTCAGTTGAAGGAGGTGTAAGGAAGATGGCAGTACCTCAACGGAGAACTTCCAAAACCCGTAAAAGAATGCGTCGTACGCACTTCAAATTAGAGATTCCAGGCATGATCAAATGCGATAATTGCAGCGAATACAAGCTTGCGCATCGTGTTTGCCCAAGCTGCGGTCACTACAAAGGTGTGAAAGTGGCAAAGTAAGCTTTGCTGCGTAAAAAGTGAGGTGAGCAATCACCTTGCTTTTTTTGTGCGCTCATTTCGCTTATCATTACTTATTAATACTTACATATATTGCTTAAAATGTGCAAATGACTTACAATGAAGGAGAAAGGCTGAGGATGGAGTGAAATCGTGATGTACCAAGAGGAACGTTTGGCCGCGATCTTGCAGTATTTGCAAGAGCACCAGCGCATCAGCGTGCAGGAGGTCGTGGAAAAGTTCTCCGTCTCCCGCGACACAGCGAGGCGTGACATCGTCAAGCTGGAGGAGCAGGGCGAGATTTTGCGCACGCGCGGCGGAGCGATTTTGCCCAGCTTGAGCAAAAAAAGCTATTCGCATCAGGAGCGGATGCAGCTCGACCTGTCGGGCAAGCGCCGGATTGCGCAGGCAGCAGCCCGCCTGATAAAAGACGGCGATTATTTGCTGCTCGACGCGTCGACGACCGTGCAACTGACGGTAGAATCGCTGCAGACGAAAGACCATGTCATCATCACGAACTCGCTCGCGACAGCCTCCAGTGTGGCGCGCAAGGATGGCGTGCTTGTGAAGCTGCTCGGCGGGGACGTCAACCCGGAGGATCAGTGCGTGCACGGCACCCGTACCATTGAAAACTTGGCGGATTACCATGTAGACAAGGTGCTGGTTGGCGCATGCGGACTCACGACGAGCGGCCTCGTCTCGACGAATGAAGATCACGGCTATCTCATTCGGGAAATGATTCAGCGGGCCGATCAGGTCATCATTCTCGCCGACCATACCAAGTTCGGGAAGAGCATGCTGTACCGCGTAGCCAGCCTGGAGCGAATCGACATGATCGTGACAGACCGCCAGCCTGGGCGGGAGATGGCAGAGGCGCTGGAAAAAAACGAAGTGGAAGTCATAGTCGCAAACGAGTAGGCGACGATTTTTCAAAGAGCGGATAGATTTCACCTGGCTGGCGTGAAGGGAAGCCCCGCGTGACAGCAGGTGGATTTATCAGGGAAGGTTCTTCTTGCGGGAAGAATCTTCTCTTTTTTGCTTGCAAGGACAAAGACGGCCTGCTATCCTAAAAATCCTGACTTTTCCACGAGGAGGAATTTATGGTCTACTGGCGGCTGATTCGCAAAAGCTATCGTCGCAATCTTCAGTATCGTCTCTCTCATCTGGTCAACAATGTGGCGAGCGCGGTTTTCGGGCTTGTTTTTATTGCCATCTGGATGGGGGTTTTGCGTGGCAAGCAAGTACACGGTCCGTACGATGCCACGACCATGGCCCATTACATCGCAATTTGCCAAAGTGTGCTCTGGGTCACGGCGTTTTTGTCTCCAGGCCTCCATGTCCAACTGGGCGTTCGCAGCGGGGCGGTAAGCCTGGACATGATTAAGCCCGTCCACTATTTGTGGTACACCTTGAGCCAGGAGTTTGGCAGGCTGCTCTACAACGCCTGTTATCGCAGTCTACCAATCGGCATTTTGCTCGGGCTTGCAGTCGGCTTCTACGTTCCTTCCCACCCGCTTACTTATCTCCTGTTTCCGCTCTCGCTGTTGCTCGCGGTGTACATCGCCATGCTCCTGTTTTATCTGGTCGGGATCTCTTCCTTTTGGACGACAGAGGTGCGTTGGTTGCACCTTATTTTGATGTCGCTACTGTTCGGCTTTGGCGGACAGATGATTCCTGTCGATCTGTTGCCTGGCATCCTTGGGGAAGTCGCTCCGTTCTTGCCTTTTGCCGCGATGATTTACTATCCGGTCATGACCTGGCTGGAACTGGCTCCGGCGCACGGGATAGCCGTTCAAGTTTTTTGGGCGGTAGCGCTGACGGCGATCGCGCTGTTGGCGACCGGGCGAGCGAGAAGAAAACTGGAGATTCAAGGAGGGTAGAGAGGTGCTTGGACTTTATCGAAAACTAATCGCAGCCAGCATTCGCGCGCAAATGCAGTACAAAATGAATTTCATCACCAGCGCGGCTACGACCGGGATGATTATGGTGCTTGATTTCGTCGTTCTTTCCGCCATTTTACACCGCTTTGACAACGTGGCGGGCTGGAACATTTATGAGGTCGGCATGCTGTACGGCATCTCGTCGACATCCGTATCGTTGTATCGGCTGTTTGCGCCAGAATTGCACGAATTTGAAAAGTACGTGGTGCACGGCGAGTTCGACCAGATGCTGATTCGTCCCGTCTCCCCGCTGATGCTTCTGCTCACGCGCAATCTGGACCTTTCGCGCATTGGCGGGGTGGTGCAGGGAGTGGCGGTGCTGGTTGTCGCGCTCGCCGGGCTTGCGGCAGAGGGCAGACCGATTGGGTGGCTCGCCCTGTTTTCGCCTGTGGCGATCATGTCGGGCGGCGTCATTTATTTTTCCATGGCCTTGGCCTCGGCGGCGCTGTCTTTTTGGACGCACCAAATGAAAGACATGCTGACCTTCACCATTTACGCTCCGGCCAATGCCTCCAACTATCCAATCTCGCTCTATCCGGGCTGGCTGAAGTGGCTGTTTTTCTCGGCGCTCCCGATCGCCTACATGAACTACTTGCCAATGCTGACCTTGCTTGGAAAAGGGGGCGGCTGGTACTACCCGCTTGCAGCACCCGTCGCGGCGACAGTGGCGCTGCTATTGGCGAGAGCCTTCTGGAATACGGGGATTCGGCACTATCACAGTACGGGAAGCTAAGGAGGTTGTAACATGATTGAAACAGCACATATCAGCAAATCGTTTTTTCTGACTCCGCCCAAAGAAGGTCCGTTCGCTTCGCTGCGTTCCCTGTTTTCCCGCGAGCAGCGCGAAGTCAAGGCGGTGGACGACATTTCCTTTTCAATCGAGGCGGGGGAGTTCGTCGGCTACATCGGTCCGAACGGCGCGGGGAAATCGACCACGATCAAGATGCTCTCCGGCATTTTGCATCCGAGTCAGGGGGAAATTCGCATTGACGGCTACAGTCCGCAAAAAGACAGAATCCAGGTCGCTTCGCGCATCGGCGTCGTGTTCGGACAGCGTACACAGTTGTGGTGGGACTTGCCTGTCAAAGACTCGTTTGAAATTTTACAGGCGATGTACAAGATCGACGACCGGGCCTATCGGCGCGCGATGGCGATGTACCAGGAGCTTTTGGACTTGCACGAGTTTTTGGACACGCCTGTGCGCAAGTTGTCTTTGGGACAGCGAATGAGAGCGGACCTCGCTGCGGCCCTTTTGCACGATCCGCCCGTTTTGTTCCTGGATGAGCCGACAATCGGCCTGGACGTGGTTGCGAAGACGCGGATTCGCGCGTTTTTGAAAGAAGTCAACGAGACGCAAAAAAAGACGATTTTGCTCACGACGCACGACATGGACGATATTGAGCAGTTGTGCAAGCGGATTATCGTCATCAATCACGGGAAAAAGATGATGGATACGAGCCTGGACGACATGCGCCGCCAAATTGGCCTGCCCAGCTTGATTCAGGTCGAATATCGCCAGCCCCCGCACCTGGAGGCGGAACTGCCGGGGATTGAGCGGATGGAGCTTGCAGGCAATGTGTTGTCCATTCATTTTGACAAAGGCAAAATTTCTTCGCCGCGCATTCTCGCCGCAGTCGCGAACTGGGGCGAGCCGCTGGACATCCAAATGAAGGAACCCGGGATCGAGGAAATCATTCGGCTGATGTACCGCGAGTGAGAGCCACATTTTCAAGAACTTTACTTGTAATTGCCGACGTTCTCCCTTATACTGTTTTGGTACCTGGTATTAAAAACAGCTCGCAATCATACATATCCGAATGAGAATATTGCTAGGGGGGTGTTTCGCATCGCCCGCTTGCCAAAAAAAGATCGCCAGACGCGCTTGGTGCAGTCGCTGGCGGATAATCCATTTGCGACGGACGAAGATTTGGCTGAGCTATTTCATGTCAGCATTCAAACGATACGTTTAGACCGATTGGAGCTTGGGATTCCCGAGCTGCGCGAGCGGATCAAATCGGTTGCCGAAAAGAGTCTCGATCCCGTAAAATCGCTGGGGATCGACGAAGTAATCGGCGAGATCATCGACTTGCAGCTCGATTCCCAAGCCATTTCCGTACTGGAAATAAAAGAAGAGCATGTTTTTTCGAAGACGCAGATTGCCAGGGGGCACTATATTTTTGCCCAGGCCAACTCGTTGGCAGTAGCAGTCATTAATGCAGATGTGGCGTTGACCGCAACCGCCCGAATCCGCTTCGTGCGGCCTGTGCGCATCGGCGAAAAGCTGGTGGCAAAAGCAGTGGTGCGCAGCCGGGATGGAGACGAGTGCAAAGTGCGCGTTGAGACCAAGGTTCAGGGAGAATTGGTCTTTACCGCGACGTTTCGGGTTGTAGAAATGTCAGGGACACAAAATCGGCATGGATGAGAGGTAAGGAGGAGACACGGTTGCGAATTGCAGTTGATGCGATGGGCGGCGATAACGCACCGCGAAGTACAGTTTTAGGGGCGCTTGCTGCCATCAAGGAAAACCCGGCCATTACCGTTGTACTGGTGGGAGATGAACAGGCCATTCGGAACCACTTGCCGCAAGACTTGCCGGCAAACATCGAGATCGTTCCTACTACGGAAGTGATTTTGCCAGATGATGAACCGGTTCGAGCTGTACGTCGCAAGAAAAATTCTTCGCTTGTCGTAGCAGTCGAGATGGCACGCGAAAAAATCGTGGATGCAGCGATCTCTGCAGGTAATACAGGTGCGCTCATGACGGCGGGGTTGCTCTATGCAGGCCGCATGGAGGGGATTGAACGTCCCGCTCTGGCCGCCTTTATCCCGAATGTACTGGGCCGCGTCACGCTTACGCTCGACGTCGGCGCCAACATGGATGCGAAGCCGCATCACCTGCTGCAATATGCGGTAATGGGCAGTCTGTACGCAGAAAAAGTGCTGGGCTTTGAAAATCCGAAAGTGGGACTCCTCAACGTAGGGACAGAGGAAGGAAAAGGAAACGAGCTGACCAAAGCCGTCTTCCCTCTTCTGTCCCAGGCAGACCTGAATTTTGTCGGCAACGTGGAAGCGCGTGACGTCATGCAAGGGGCATGCGATGTGCTCGTTTGCGACGGCTTTGTCGGCAACGTGCTGCTGAAAGCGGTAGAGGGCGCGGCCTCCACAATCTTTTCGCTGTTGAAGCAGGAGTTTACTTCCAGTCTGATTAATAAAGTAGGAGCGGCCATTTTAAAGCCGGGACTCGTGCGCTTCAAGAACAAAATGGACTATGCGGAATACGGGGGAGCGCCGTTGTTGGGCCTGAAAAGTCCTGTCATCAAGGCACACGGCTCCTCTGACGAGCGAGCGATGAAAAACGCGATTGCCAGCGCAGCCCGCTTCGTGCGGCAAGATGTAAACGAAGTCATTGCGCAGGCGCTACAGAAAAATATAACGGGAGAAAGCGAGTGAGGCAGATGGACAAAAAGCGTTCAGTAGGCATTTTGGCTACAGGTTCCTATACACCTGACAGAGTGCTTAGCAACTTCGATCTGGAAAAAATGGTGGAAACGACAGATGAGTGGATTGTTTCCCGCACCGGAATCCGGGAACGTCGCATTTGCTCGGCTGAGCAAGCTTCCTCCGATCTTGCTTATGAAGCTGCGAAAAAAGCGCTGGAGCGAGCCAACATCAGCGCAGAGCAGCTCGACATGATTATCGTGGCAACAGTGACGCCTGATATGATGTTCCCGTCGACTGCCTGCATCCTGCAGGAAAAGCTGGGAGCAAAACGTGCAGCGGCGCTTGACGTATCGGCTGCCTGCACAGGCTTTTTGTACGGCATCACGACAGCGGCGCAGTTCATTGCCAACGGACTTTACAAATACGTGCTGGTCGTCGGGGTAGAGACGCTGTCCAAAATTACGAACTACAAAGACCGCAACACATGTGTGCTGTTCGGGGATGGCGCAGGTGCGGCGGTAATCGGCGAAGTGCGGGAAGGCTTTGGCTTCCAGTCGTTTGAGCTTGGCGCAGACGGCGCAGGCGGAGAGTTGCTGTGCCTGCCTGCGGGCGGCTCGCGCATCCCGGCTTCGAGCGAGTCGGTCGAAAACAACCTGCACTATCTCTCGATGGCAGGCGGCGAAGTCTTCAAATTCGCGGTGCGCGTGATGAACTCCGCAACAGAAGCGGTATTGTCCAAAGCGGGAGTCGAGCGGGAAAACATCGACCTTTTGGTGCCGCACCAGGCGAACAAGCGGATTATCGACTCTGCCGTGCAACGCTTCGGCTTGTCTGAGGACAAAGTGGCGATCAACCTCGACCGTTACGGAAACATGTCTTCTGCGTCGATTCCGGTTGCGCTGGACGAAGCGATCGCGGCGGGACGGGTAAAAGAAGGCGACAACGTCATTCTCGTAGGTTTCGGCGGGGGCTTGACCTGGGGAGCAACGCTTCTGAAATGGTCGACCACGCCAGCGGAAGGGAGCAGACAGTAGTGGGGAAAGTAGCATTTGTTTTTCCGGGCCAAGGCTCGCAATTCGTAGGGATGGGGCAGACGCTTTCCGAGCAGTCGGAAGCAGCCCGCCGCATTTTTGAAACGGCAGATGCCGCGCTCGGCTTTTCGCTCTCCGGTCTGTGCTTTGCAGGCCCGGAAGAAGAGTTGAAGCTGACGGCGAACACGCAGCCGGCGATTTTGACGGCGAGCGTCGCTGTGCTTGCAGCCTTGAAAGAAAAGTTGCCGGATTACACGCCTGATTTCGTGGCGGGCCACAGTCTGGGCGAATATTCGGCGCTGGTGGCAGCAGGCGCGCTGTCTTTTGCCGATGCGGTCAAAGTCGTTCGGGCACGCGGCCAATTCATGGAAGAAGCCGTTCCGGCAGGCCAGGGCGCGATGGCAGCGGTCTTGAACATGGAGCGCGCAGCCCTGCAAGCCGTGTGCGAGGAAGTAACCGCTTCCGGGCATCCGGTTCAGCCAGCGAACATGAACTGCCTGGGGCAGATCGTCATCTCCGGCTCGGCCGAAGGCGTCAAGCTGGCGGGCGAAAAGGCCAAGGCAGCAGGAGCGAAGCGTGTGCTCCCGCTGAACGTGAGCGGACCGTTCCACTCCAGCCTGATGCAGCCAGCCGCAGACAAATTGCAGGCGGTGCTTGCAGGCGTCACAGTCCAGGAAGCGAGCGTCCCGGTCGTGGCAAACGTGACGGCACGCCCTGTTACCGAAGCGACAACGATCGTCGAGCAGCTTGTGCAGCAAGTATCGGCTCCGGTTTTGTGGGAGGATTCGGTACAGTGGATGGTCGAAGCGGGCGTGACTACGTTCGTGGAGATCGGACCAGGCAAAGTGCTTGCGGGACTGATTAAAAAAATCGCGCCAGCCGATACGACGATCATTTCGGTCCAGGACATGGAATCCTTGACTGAGCTTTTGAACGGAGGGGTACTATGCTAACAGGAAAAACAGCGCTTGTGACAGGAGCCTCCCGCGGGATTGGCCGTGCGATTGCACTCAAGCTGGCCGAAGCAGGAGCGAATGTCGTGGTGAACTACGCAGGAAGCGAAGCCGCAGCAGCCGAGACCGTTGCCAAAGTCAAGGAGCTGGGCCGCGATGCGATCATGGTTCGCGCCAACGTTTCTTCGGCCGAGGAAGTGGGCGATATGTTCAAGGCCGCGCTCGACCATTTCGGTTCGATCGACATTCTCGTCAACAACGCCGGGATTACCCGCGACAATTTGCTGATGCGCATGAAGGAAGAAGAGTGGGATGACGTCATTGCCACCAACTTGAAAGGCGTGTTCAACTGCCTGAAAGCGGCGACTCGTCCGATGATGAAGCAACGCTCGGGCAAGATCATCAACATTACGTCCGTGGTCGGCGTGCTCGGCAATGCGGGGCAAGCTAACTACGTGGCGGCAAAAGCGGGCGTCATCGGCCTGACCAAGACAGCCGCGCGCGAGCTGGCGAGCCGCGGCATCACCGTGAACGCGGTAGCGCCTGGATTTATTGATACAGAAATGACAGCCGTGCTGCCGGAGGATGTAAAAGCTGGCCTTATCAGCCAGATTCCGCTGGCTCGTCTCGGCCAGACAGAGGACATTGCGTCCGTCGTTCTGTTCCTTGCTTCTGACGCAGCCAATTACATGACAGGCCAAACTTTGCATGTGGATGGCGGCATGTACATGTAAACTGGTTTTTTGAAAGCTCATCTACTATAATACGGGAGAGGGGGTGAAGCAAGATGGCAGATACATTGGAGCGCGTGAAGAAAATCATCGTCGATCGTCTGGGTGTAGATGAGTCCAAGATTACTTTGGAAGCTTCTTTCAAAGAAGACCTGGGCGCTGACTCCCTGGATGTAGTGGAACTCGTAATGGAACTCGAAGACGAGTTTGATTTAGAGATTTCTGACGAAGATGCTGAAAAGATCACTTCTGTTGGTGAGGTTGTAAAATACATAGAATCTCACAAGTAGATCCATCAGTTGGAAGTCCCGTACCATACGGGACTTCTCCTTCAATTGCCGCCGAATACATACCAGGAAGTTACGTTAGGCATGAAGTGTACGCAAGAAACTGACTGCTGACTTTCATATAGAGGTGATCGTAATGAAACGAAGAGTGGTGATTACTGGCGTTGGTGTCGTCTCTCCGGTGGGAAATGACGCGCAGACCTTCTGGAACAGTTTGCTGGAAGGAAAATCAGGCATTGACCGCCTGACTGCTTTCGACGCTACGGATTATCCGACGCAGATCGCGGGCGAAGTGAAAGACTTCAACCCTGAGCTGTACATGGACAAAAAAGAAATACGACGTACAGACCGATTCGTTCAGTTTGGATTGGCTGCTGCCAAAATGGCGGTAGAGGATGCGAAACTGGAAATTACGCCAGAAAATGCGGAACGAGTGGGTGTATACATCGGGTCCGGAATTGGCGGGCTGTCTACATGGGAAGAGCAGCATTCCGTGCTGTTGGAAAAAGGGCCACGCCGCGTGAGTCCGTTCTTCATTCCGATGCTGATTGCCAACATGGCCTCCGGTGCAGTATCCATTCAATACGGAGCAAAAGGACCGACTTCCAGCGCGATTACCGCATGTGCGACAGGGACAAACGCAATCGGGGATGCTCTGCGTTTGATCCAGTTCGATCATGCGGATGTGATGATCGCAGGCGGTGCAGAAGCGACAATTCGTCCGATGGCGTTTGCGGGCTTTTGTTCGGCTAAAGCGATGTCCACGCGCAACGACGAGCCGCAAAAGGCGAGCCGTCCGTTTGACAAAGACCGCGATGGCTTCGTCATGGGCGAAGGGGCGGGCGTCCTGATCCTCGAAGAGCTGGAGCACGCGAAAAAACGCGGCGCGAACATCATCGCGGAAGTGATCGGCTACGGCATGAGCGCGGATGCCCATCACATCACTTCTCCGTCGCCAGGTGGCGAAGGGGCTGCGCGCTGCATGAAAAATGCGCTGCGTGACGCAGGCATTGATCCGACAGAGGTGGGCTACATCAACGCACACGGAACCTCTACGGATCAGGGCGACATCGCCGAGACGCAGGCGATTAAAGAAGTGTTTGGCGAACACGCTTACAAGCTGGCTGTCAGCTCGACCAAGTCGATGACAGGCCACTTGCTCGGAGCGACAGGCGGCATCGAGGCAATCGCGACTGCTTTTGCCCTGCGCGATCAGGTGCTTCCTCCTACGATCAACCTGGAAAACCCTGATCCGGAATGTGATCTCGACTATGTTCCTAACCATGCGCGCAAGGCGACCGTCCATGTGGCTGTTTCCAACACGTTTGGATTCGGCGGTCATAATGCAACGGTGATCCTGAAGCGATACGAAGCATAAATGAGCCCTACTGAGAGAAAAAGTAGGCAGTCTCCTGGAATGGTGGTGAGGGTGATGAATTTTGCACAGCTGCAAGAGAAGATAGGCTTTCGCTTTCACGATGAGAGCGTTCTGCGGCAGGCATTCACCCATTCTTCCTACGTGAACGAGCAACGCGGCAAACGAATATCAGACAACGAACGGCTGGAGTTTTTGGGAGATGCTGTGCTTGAGTTGACTGTTTCCCAGTTTTTATACAAAACTTTTCCGAAGATGAGCGAAGGCGAAATGACGAAGCTGCGGGCAGCGATTGTCTGTGAGCCTTCTCTGGTTAAATTTGCTGAACTGCTGAATTTTGGCGATCTCGTTTTGCTGGGAAAAGGGGAAGAGTTGACTGGCGGACGTCAGCGACCTGCCTTGCTAGCGGACGTATTTGAAGCTTTTGTTGGTGCCCTCTATCTGGATCAGGGCCTGGATGCCGTATTTTCCTTCATGGAAAAATACGTCTACCCCAGAATCGACAAGGGAGAGTTTGCCCAGGTAACAGACTTCAAGAGCCAGTTGCAGGAATTTGTTCAACAGGACAATCTGGGAGACATCCAGTATCGCATTGTAGAAGAAAAAGGACCAGCTCACAATCGAGAGTTCGTATCGGAAGTGCTTTTGAACAATCGTTCGCTTGGCATTGGCTCGGGCCGTTCCAAAAAGGAAGCGGAACAGCAGGCAGCCGCGCGGGCGTTGGTAAAGCTGGGGGAGAAATAAAGGCTCGGAAAAAGGGAGCTGCATCATCTGCGGGCGCAGGTGGTGTAGCTTTCTTTGTTCCCGCTTGGAAAAGCCGGGAAAATACTGCGTGATGACAGCTTTCTATGATACACTTATTTCGATATGACCACGAAGGCTCGCAGTGGAGTAGCTCCTGTCTGATACAGGGGCTCTTTTCGGGTACCATCCGATTCATGCCGTGCGCCTCTTTGTCCGCTTGCGGACGGCCGTGCGTCACGGGCAGATTAGGTTGGTTTGGTAAGGAGGACCGTAAGTATGTATTTGAAACGCCTGGAGCTGGCAGGATTCAAATCGTTTGCCGACAGGACGGAATTGGAGTTCGTACCAGGAGTGACAGCGGTAGTCGGTCCGAACGGAAGCGGCAAGAGCAACGTTTCCGACTCGATCCGCTGGGTGCTCGGAGAACAGAGTGCCAAGTCGCTGCGCGGAGCGAAGATGGAGGACATTATTTTCGCGGGCAGCGACAAGCGCAAGCCAGTGAACTTTGCCGAAGTGACGCTCACCTTGGACAATACGGATCGTTCCCTCGACGTGGAATATTCGGAGGTTTCCATCACGCGCAGAGTCTACCGCTCCGGTGACAGTGAGTATTACATAAACAACAGATCATGCCGCTTGAAGGACATTATGGAGCTGTTCATGGATACGGGGCTGGGAAAAGAAGCGTACTCCATTATCGGCCAGGGAAAAATCGAAGAAATTCTCAGCACGAAGTCGGAAGATCGCCGCGGCATTTTTGAAGAAGCGGCGGGCATCGTCAAGTACAAGACCCGCAAGCGCGAGGCGGAGAAAAAGCTCGATGACACCGAGCAAAACCTCGTCCGCATCCACGATATCGTCAGCGAAATTACCGAACAGATCGGACCGCTGCAGGAGCAGGCAGAGACGGCGAAGACGTACAAAGAGCTGCACCGCAAGCTGGTCGAGCACGAAGTCGCGCTGTACGTGCAGCAGATCGAGGCGGCCCACAGCAAATGGGAGGCCGCGACGCAGCGCGTGCAGGAGCTTCGCGAGCTTTTGATGAGGCAGACGACGGAAGCGGCCAAGCACGAAGCCGATCTGGAGCAGGCCCGTTTTTCGGTCACGCAAATCGACCAGTCGATCGAGGAACTGCAACACGTTCTCTTGACGGTGAGCGAGGAGACGGAAAAGGTAGAAGGCCAGCGCGAAGTATTGCGCGAGCGGATGCGCAATTTGAGCGCCAATCGCCAGCAGACGATGGAGCAGATGCACAGGCTGACCGAGAAGCAGCACGCGCTGGAAGCGGAGCTTGCCGAAGAGCAGGAGCGCGCCAAGGAAGCCGATCGGCGGATGGCGGAAGCCCATGCATCGTTGCAGGAGGCTGAAGGGCAGTTTTTCTCCATGGTGCAGTCGTTGACAGACGATGTGGAACGGTTGAAAGGCGATTATTTTGAAAAGCTGAACGAAATGGCCAACCTGCGCAACGAAATCCGCCATCAGCAGCAGCTTGTGCAGACATCGCAGGCGCGCGTCGACCGCCAACTGGCCGGCAAGGAACAGTTGGAGCTGGAAGAGGTGCAGCGCCAGGTGAGAATGGCCGAGCTGCAGGAGCAACTGACCCAGATCGATCAGTCGATTCAGGATACAGTTAACCGCTACAAGCAGTTAATGGACGGCCTGCGCGATGGACAGGCGCGCATGGAACAGGTGCGCCGGGAACTGCGCCAGTCCGAGCAAAAAAGAGAAGCGGCAAAGTCCCGCCTCGACCTCATCAAAGAGATGCAGTCTGAATTTGCCGGGTTCCAGCAAGGGGTAAAAGAAATTCTCAAGGCACGCGAGCGCGGCTTCAAAGGTATCCACGGCGCGGTCGCCGAGCTGGTCGTCGTGCCACAGCAGTACGAAACAGCAGTCGAGGTCGCCCTGGGCGGAGCGCTGCAAAACGTCGTCGTCGATAACGAGGCGGCAGGGCGCGCCGCGATTGCTTACTTGAAGCAGCACAATGCAGGGCGCGCTACCTTTTTGCCGCTGGATGTCATCCGGCCGCGCACCTTGCAGGCCAGTGACCGACAGCTGCTGGCAAAAGAAAGCGGTGTGGTCGGGATCGCCAGCGAGCTGGTGTCGTTTGAGGAAGCGTACCGTGCAATTGTGGAAAGCATGCTCGGCAACGTCATCGTCACGGAAAAGCTGGAGCAGGCAAACCGCGTCGCCCGCACGCTCGGCTATCGCTACCGGGTCGTGACGCTCGAAGGCGACATCGTTAACGCAGGCGGTTCGATGACAGGGGGCGCCTTGAAGAAAAACAGCGCCAACCTGCTCGGACGCAATCGCCAGGCAGAAGAACTCGAAGCGCAAATGCGTGAAATCGAAGAGGCAATTTCTGGACATACTACTCGAATGGAACAACTGGCGGCAGAGCTTGGCCGCATGGAAGAAGAACAGGAAGCGCTCCGCTCGCAAGGCGAAGCGCTGCGGTTGAAGGAGCAGGAAGTCAAGGGCCTCCTGCAGCAAACCGAAGCAGAGGGACGCTCGCTTGCTGAACGGGCCAAGCTGGTAGAGCAAGATATTGCCGCCTACCAAAAAGAGATGGAAGAAGCGCTGCGCAAAGAGGAGCAGCTTCAAGCGGACTTGGCCGTCCTGGAGCAGGAAGAGCAAAAGCTGAACGAGCAGATTGCCGAAGCCGAGGCCAAGCGCCAGGAACAGTTGGAATCCAAGGAAGAAATGAACCAGAAAATTACCAGCTTAAAAGTGCTGAACGCCCAGGTGAAACAGGAACACCAGTCCCGCCTGGAGCAGACGGAGCGCCTGCTCGAACAAAAAAACTTGCTCCAGCGCGAATGGGAAGAGCAAAACGCGAACCTCGCCGCACTCGACGAACTGGAGCGCACGAACGAATCGTCCGGGCTTGAGCTCGATCAGCGGATCGCCGAGCTGCGTCAGGACAAGGAGCGCGTAGCCGGGCTGATTGCCGAACGCCGCAACGAGCGGGCGACGCTGTTCCACAAGCAGGAGCAGGTAGAAGTGCAGGTAAAAGAAATTCGCCGCGAGGTTAAAGCACTGGAAGAAAAGCTCCATCATGAGGAAGTGAAGGTCAACCGCAGTGAGGTAGAGCTTGATCATCTGTTGAACAAACTCTCCGAAGAATACGAAATGAGCTACGATCTGGCGAAGCAGAAATACCCGCCGCGCGGGGAACTGCAAGCGGAGATGCAAATCGTCGCCCAACTCAAAAAGCAAATTGCCGCACTGGGTACGGTCAACCTCGGAGCGATTGAGGAATACGAGCGGCTTTATGAGCGCCAGCAGTTTTTAAGTGCGCAGGAAGCCGATCTGAATGAAGCAAAAGACATGCTCTATCAGGTGATTCAGGAGATGGATACGGAGATGTCGCGCCGCTTCAAGGAAACGTTTGAAGCGATCTCCGAGCAGTTCCGCGACGTGTTTGTGCAGCTGTTCGGCGGCGGACGAGCCAATTTGCTTCTGTCCAACCCGGACAATTTGCTCGAAACGGGAATCGACATCGTGGCGCAGCCGCCAGGCAAAAAGCTGCAAAACCTGGCCCTGCTCTCCGGGGGCGAGCGAGCGCTGACGGCGATGGCGTTGCTCTTTGCCATTCTGCGTGTCAAGCCCGTGCCATTCTGCGTGCTCGACGAGGTGGAAGCGGCATTGGACGAGGCAAACGTCAACCGCTTTGCCGAATACATGCAGCAGTTCAGCAGCCAGACGCAGTTCATTTGCGTGACGCACCGCAAAGGCACGATGGAGAGCGCAGACGTTTTGTACGGGATTACGATGCAGGAGGGCGGCGTGTCCAAGCTGGTTTCGGTCAAGCTGGAGGACAGCGACAAATTCGTCGAGTCCGCCTCGTAATTCGCCGCGGCATCGTCAGTGCCCAAAAGCAATAGAAATGAGAATACAACTGAAGCTCGGCTTCATGCGAGCTTTTTGACAAGATTATCCGCAAAGGAAGATGAACATGAGCTTTTTCAAGCGACTTCGTGACGCGATTGTCCAAAAATCCGAAGAAGTAACCCAGAAGTTTACGGATGGACTGGCGAAAACGCGAGATTTGCTGGTGGAAAAAGTAGAGGATCTCGTCCGCCGCTATAAAAAAATCGACGACGATTTCTTTGATGAGCTGGAAGAAATTTTGATTACGTCCGACGTCGGGGTCAACACCGTCATGGAGTTGATCGACGATTTGCGGGGAGAAGTGCGCAAGCAAAAAATCGAAAACGCCCTGGACCTGCAACCGATTTTGTCGGAGAAGCTGGTGGCCCTGCTGAAAAACGACGAGGCGGCAGACAGTGCGCTCAACGTCGAGGACGGACGCCTGAATGTCATTTTGTTTGTCGGGGTCAACGGGGTCGGCAAAACGACGACCATCGGGAAAATGGCGCACATGTTCAAGCAGCAGGGCAAAAACGTGCTCTTGGCCGCAGGCGATACGTTCCGGGCAGCCGCGATCGAGCAGCTGGAGGTATGGGGCGAGCGCGTCGGCGTTGACGTCATCAAGCAGCAGCAAGGCTCCGATCCAGCCGCTGTCATTTACGACGCCGTCCAGGCCGCCAAGTCGCGCAAGGTCGACGTGCTTTTGTGCGATACAGCCGGACGTCTGCAAAACAAGGTCAATCTGATGGAGGAGCTGGCGAAGGTGCACCGCGTGCTACAGCGCGAACTTCCTGGCGCGCCGCATGAAGTGTTGCTCGTGCTCGACGCCACGACAGGGCAAAACGCCTTGTCCCAGGCGAAGACATTCGGCCAGTCCGCCGGAGTGACAGGCCTTGTCCTTACCAAGCTCGACGGTACGGCGAAGGGCGGGATCGTCATTGCGATCCGCAACGAGCTGAACATTCCGGTCAAATACGTCGGCCTTGGCGAGAAAATGGACGATTTGCAGCCGTTCGATCCGGAGCAGTTTGTGCATGCGCTGTTTGCCGGGCTGATCCAAAAAGATGAAGCCGAAACGCAGGAAAACGCGTAGAATCATAATGTCTGGAACGTAAAAAAAGATGTCAATAAAAAACCTTGACACTAGGTGTAGAATTAGGTACTATAATCTACGTGCTGTAAAGAAAAAGCCTTTACAGTTTCGAACCGAGTACCTCACAGCAAAGGATTGGTTTCATGCTGGAAAAGACCAATCAAGTCAATCTCTTGTTTGACTTTTATGCACCGCTTCTCAAGGGCAAGCAGCGAGAATATCTGGAGCTTTACTATCTGGATGATTTGTCGCTCGGGGAAATTGCCGAGATGCACGAGGTCAGTCGACAGGCTGTTTACGACCACATCAAGCGGGCGGAAAAGCAGCTGTTCGAATACGACCAGAAGCTTCGTCTGGCACAGCGCCACGAAAAGCGAATGGAAGTGCTGGCGCGAATGAGCGAGCTTGTGAATGAGCTTGCGGAAGGCGAGACAAGAGACGAGCTGAACACTTTGCTCCACCAACTGTCAGAGATGGATTAGGAGGGCTCGCATGGCGTTTGAAAGCTTGGCCAATCGGCTGCAAAACGCATTTGACAAACTGCGCGGCAGAGGAAAGATCGACGAAACCGTCGTCAATGAAGCGATGCGGGAAGTCCGCCTTGCCCTGTTGGAAGCAGATGTTAACTTCAAAGTAGTAAAAGACTTCGTCGCTCGCGTCAAAGAGCGCGCAGTCGGCCAGGAAGTCATGAAAAGCCTGACGCCAGGCCAAATGGTTATCAAGATCGTGAACGAAGAGCTGGTCGCCCTAATGGGTGGCAGCGTAGCTCAGTTGACGATGGCACACCGTCCGCCGACCGTCATCATGATGGCGGGTTTGCAAGGGGCGGGGAAAACGACCACGACTGGTAAGCTGGCCAAGTATTTGCAAAAGCAAAACAAGAAGCCGCTTCTGGTGGCAGCCGACATTTACCGTCCGGCTGCGATCAAGCAGCTACAAGTTTTGGGGGAGCAACTGAATGTTCCCGTCTTCACTCTCGGAGATCAAGTCAGTCCTGTTGACATCGCTCGGCAAGCGATTGAACACGCGAAAGCCAATCACCTCGACGTTGTGATTCTCGATACGGCAGGTCGCCTGCATATTGATGAAGCGTTGATGGACGAGTTGAAGCAAATTCGCGAAGTTGCCAAGCCCGATGAGATTTTGCTCGTCGTGGACGCGATGACAGGTCAGGACGCCGTCAATGTGGCGGAGAGCTTCAACAGCCAGCTCGAACTGACTGGCGTGGTTCTCACCAAGCTCGACGGGGATACCCGAGGCGGTGCGGCACTATCCGTCAAAGCTGTCACTGGCAAGCCGATCAAGTTCGCGGCGATGGGTGAAAAGCTGGATGCGCTCGAACCGTTCCATCCGGATCGCATGGCTTCCCGCATTTTGGGAATGGGTGATGTACTCAGCCTGATCGAAAAGGCGCAGGCGTCCGTGGATGAAGAAAAAGCGCGCGACATGGAGCGCCAGATGCGTCAAGGGGAATTTACCTTCGACATGTTCCTGGATTCCATGCAGCAGTTGCGCAATTTGGGGCCTTTTGAGGACATTCTCGGCATGCTGCCCGGAATGAACAAGATGAAAGGTAAAATGAACGTGGACGAGAAGCAGATTGCCCGCGTGGAAGCAATCGCCAAATCCATGACCAAGGCAGAGCGTGCCAACCCCGATCTCTTGAACGCCAGCCGCCGCAAGCGCATTGCGAGCGGAAGCGGCACGAGCATTCAGGAAGTGAATCGGTTCATCAAGCAGTTCGAGGAAATGAAAAAAATGATGAAGCAATTCACGGGCGTCGCCGACAAGATGGTCAAGAAGTCGAAGAAAAAAGGCGGCTTCGGACTGCCGTTCATGGGCAAAGGCGGAGGAAACAACCAAGGCGGCATGAACTTCCCCTTCAATTTCAAACCACCGTTCAAGTAAAGAGGCATGATCTCTTCGCGCCGCTGACTTGTCAGACAGCGCGATGGTTCAGATATAGTAGCACCAACGCAGATGTTTATCTCGCGTTGATCCATACAGGAGGTGACACAACATGGCAGTTAAAATCCGTCTGAAACGCATGGGTTCCAAGAAAGCTCCTTTCTACCGTGTAGTAGTAGCTGACTCCCGTTCCCCACGCGATGGCCGTTTCATTGAAGAAATCGGTTACTACAATCCGGTTGCTCAACCGGCAGTGGTGAAAATTGATACCGAAAAAGCGGTACAATGGATCCTGAATGGTGCAGCTCCGACTGATACCGTTCGTAACCTTCTCTCCAAAGAAGGCGTTCTCGCAAAAGTGCACGAAACCAAATACGGCAAATAAGTCGGTCATCTGGAGGTCTGATGATGAAAGCGCTGGTCGAAACGATCGCTAAAGCTCTCGTCGATCATCCGAATGAGGTTCGTGTGAATGCAGTGGACAAAGAGCGCACTCTCGTCTTTGAATTGTCGGTGCACCCTGATGATATGGGGAAGATCATCGGCAAGCAAGGACGGATCGCCAAAGCCCTGCGCACTGTCGTGATGGCGGCATCCGTGGAAACGGACAAGCGCGTCACGGTTGAGATTGTTTGACAAAAAGGCTGGGAGCTTTCCCAGTCTTTTTTGGTTGATATGAACTGATACGTCGAAAGGAGTGACAGGACATGCTCACGATTTTTCGGTCGGTACAGGTCAAACTCATCATGACAGAAGCATCCCGCGCTGTGCTGATTGACCAGTACAGCAGACAGCTTCGCCAGCAGCGCGAAGAATGGGAGCAATGGCAGTTCCAATCGAAAAAAATATTGGCCGAAGCGAAGAAAAAGTCTGCGGATACATATGCGCTCGCGCAAGAAAAGATTGCCCAGGAAGAGCGGCGGCGCAAGGAAAAAATCGCCCAGCTCTCTTTTGCCTTGCAGCAGGCGGAGAGTCTTCCCGAAGGCAGTGAGATGGATTATCAGACTGTGCAAAGTCCCGTCACAATCCAAGTAGGCGATGTTTGGGATGAAATCATGGCAGGAACGGAAATCATGATAAAAGATGGACGAGTGCATGAGATTCGACAAACGGCAGGACATGCAGCCGATGAATAGAAGGAGTGAATACGCTTGGGCAACCAAAAGTTTTACACGGTGGGCAAGCTGGTCAATACGCACGGGCTCAAGGGAGAAGTGCGCGTAACCTCGACGACGGATTTTCCCGATCAACGGTTTCGCAAAGGCAGCGAGCTGTTTTTGTTTCACCCGTCTCTTTCCGAGCCAGTGAAGCTGAAAATCGCGACTCGTCGCGCCCATAAAGACTTTGAGATTTTGAGCTTCGAGGGTTATGGACACATTAACGACATCGAAAAATACAAGGGCGGCGAGCTGAAAATTCCGGAAGACGCGCTGATGGAGCTGGAAGAGGACGAGTTTTACATCCATCAGTTGATCGGCTGCGAAGTCGTTACGGACGAAGGGGAAGAGCTCGGAAAAATCGTCGATGTGATGCAGCCGGGAGCAAACGATGTGTGGGTCGTAAAAGGGCGGCGCGGAGAGATTTTGCTGCCGTTTATCGATGATTGCATCAAGGAAGTGGACATCGCCAACAAACGCGTGGTTTGCCATCTGATGGAAGGCTTGCTGTAGGAGGTACTTCTGATGCGGATTGACATTTTTACGCTGTTTCCCGAAATGTTTGCGGGCGTCTTGTCCAGCAGCATTTTGGGAAAAGCCCGCGAGAAGGAGCTGGTCGACTTTCACGTCACCAACTTTCGCGATTTTTCCGAGAGCAAGCATGGCACGGTTGACGATACGCCATACGGCGGCGGCGGGGGCATGGTGCTCAAACCCGAGCCGTTGTTTCGGGCGGTAGAGGCGCTCGCGGGGGAAAAGAAGCCGCGTGTGATCCTCATGTGCCCGCAAGGCGTGCCGTACAACCAAAAGCTGGCCGAGGAGCTGGCCCAGGAGGAGCATCTCGTGTTCATCTGCGGCCATTACGAAGGCTATGACGAGCGCATCCGCGAGCATTTGGTCACGGATGAAATCTCGATTGGCGATTACGTGCTGACAGGCGGCGAGCTGGCCGCGATGGTCGTGATCGACAGTGTCGTGCGCTTGCAGCCGGGTGCTCTGGGAAACCAGACGTCAGCCGTCGAGGATTCGTTTTCGACCGGGTTGCTCGAATACCCGCACTATACGCGGCCGGCGGAGTTTCGCGGCTGGAGGGTCCCGGATATTTTGCTCTCCGGCCACCATGCCAACATCGAGCGCTGGCGCCTGAAAGAATCGTTGCGCCGAACGAAGGCGCGCCGTCCCGATCTCTTGGCGAAGCTTGAGCTGACAGACGAAATGAAAAAGCTGCTGGCAGAGCTTGAGCAGGAGCAAAACATGGAAGGAAAATTGTAGAACAGGCCTTGTAGTTTCCTGCCTACTATGTTAATATACTTCTTGTGGCAATTTTGCCCGCTGACTAAGGCGGTCCGCTACTCGTAATTCGGTCCCTGTTGGGTGACCGGGCCAAACTGGCGAGACGAGTAAGAACGTCTATCGGAAGGAGGGAATTGAAATGAACCAAGTTATCCGTGAATTGGAAAAAGAGCAATTGAAACAGGATATTCCTGCGTTCCGACCTGGTGACACTGTTCGTGTACACGTTAAGGTTATCGAGGGTCAGCGTGAGCGTATTCAGCTGTTCGAAGGCGTAGTGATTCGCCGTCGCGGTACAGGTGTCAGCGAAACATTTACTGTTCGTAAGATTTCTTACGGCGTAGGTGTTGAGCGTACGTTCCCAGTACACACGCCTAAGATCGACAAGATCGAAATCGTGCGTCATGGTAAAGTACGTCGTGCGAAACTGTACTATCTGCGCGATCGCGTAGGTAAAGCAGCTCGTATTAAAGAAATTCGTCGATAAGCGAAGCGCTTAAAAAGGGGACTGGTCTGCTTGCCAGGCCTCTTTTTTCCATTTACAGGGTTGGACGAGCCAGCTTGGGAGGGCGTAAGTGATGAACGAAGAAGTATCCTCCGGTCGCACGAAAAAAAATGAGCTATGGGAATGGACGAAGGCGCTCGGCATTGCCTTGATTCTCGCTTTTCTCATTCGAACCTTTTTGTTTGCCCCGTTTATTGTCGAGGGCGAGTCCATGGAAACGACGTTACATAACAGCGAAAAACTGGTCGTCAACAAGGCCATTTACTATTTGCAGGAGCCGAAGCCGGGTGACATCATCGTGTTTCACGCAGAGAAAACGCGCGACTACATCAAGCGCGTCATCGCTGTGGCGGGAGATACCGTCGAGGTGAAAGGCGATCAGCTCTACATCAACGGCAACATGGTTGAAGAGCCATATCTTGCACAACATAAGGAACAGGCGAAACAACAGGGAGAGCCGTATTTTACGAACGACTTCCCACCCGTCACGGTACCGGCAGGCCACATTTTTGTAATGGGCGACAACCGTCCGAACAGCCATGACAGCCGGGCCATCGGTCCTGTCGCTGTCAGCACGGTGGTTGGCAGAGCGGAGTTTACGTTCTGGCCGATTGCAAGCATTCGCATGACGAGATAATCGCAATAGCTTCAAGGTAGGTGAGACAACATGACGATCCAATGGTTTCCCGGACATATGGCCAAGGCGCGCCGGCAAGTTACGGAAAAGCTGAAATTGATTGATGTGGTGATCGAGCTTCTCGATGCGCGGCTTCCCCTTTCCAGCCGGAATCCGATGATTGACGAGATTGTCAGTGACAAGCCACGATTAATTTTGCTGAACAAAGCCGATCTCGCAGACGAGAAGGCGACAGAAGAATGGATTGCCTATTTCCGCAAAGAGGGCATTCGCACGCTGCCGATTGATGCCTTGAGCGGAAAAGGCGTAAACAAACTGCCTGAGCTGTGCAAGGAGCTGGCGGCAGACATGCTGGCGAAGCGCAGCGAACGCGGAATGCAAGGACGCGCGATCCGCATCATGATTTTAGGAATCCCCAACGTCGGAAAATCGTCGCTGATTAACCGTCTGTCCAAGCGCTCGGTAGCGGCAACGGGCGACCGCCCGGCCGTCACGAAGGCGCAGCAGTGGGTGAAGATGGGCGACACGCTTGAACTGCTCGATACGCCGGGGATTCTCTGGCCCAAGTTTGAAGACCAGATGGTTGGATTGCGCTTGGCGGCGAGCGGTGCGATCAAGGACGAGCTGATTGACTTTACAGAGGTAGCGCTGTTTGTCATCAGCTATATGATGCACTACTATCCGGAACGCTTGATCGAGCGTTTCAAGCTGAAGGAGCTGCCGGACGATCGCGTTGCCATGCTGGAGGAAATCGGGAAAAAGCGCGGCTGCCTCATTTCGGGCGGCAACATCGATTACGACAAAGCGGCGGAAATCTTTTTGCGCGAGCTGCGCTCAGGGAAGCTCGGGCCGATCTCCGTGGAACGCCCGATTGACTGGGAAATGGACGAACCGATCGGCAAGCCGCTCTCGCTTATGGAATAGCGTAACGTTTTGCCGCACACGCACACGAAAAGCCTGTCTATCGATTGCTGATAGACGGTTTTTTTCGTAAGAAGGAGAAATGAGTCAATGAATCTGGCGGATATGTCGATAAAAGAAATACGGATGGCGATCGAAAAATTGGACGAGGTACCTAGTGATTTTTTACAATGTTTGCAAGCGGACAAACGGGCAGGCGTGCAGGCGCTGGCGAAGCAGGTAGAAGCCGCGAAGGCTCGCCAGGCCAAGCTTCAGCAACTGTGGACCGAGATGAGTACATATGAACGCGCACTCTATGCCGACGGGCACCAGCACGTTTTTGGGGTGGACGAGGTAGGGCGCGGGCCTTTGGCCGGGCCTGTCGTGGCGAGTGCCGTTTGCTTGCCGAAAGATTTTTATTTGCCAGGCTTGAACGATTCCAAAAAGGTTCCGGTAGCTACGCGCGAGGCGTTTTACGAGGTGATTATGCGGGATGCCGTTGCGGTCGGAATCGGCATGGTCGATGCTCGGCGGATCGATGCGATCAATATTTTGAACGCTACCAAGGAAGCGATGAAGGCAGCCATCGAAGACGCCGGAGTGCCCGCTGATGTGCTTTTGATTGACGCTGTGCAACTGACAGGGGTGTCCTGCAAGCAAATCCCGATCATTGGCGGCGATGCGAAATGCGTATCGATCGCAGCAGCGTCCATCGTGGCAAAAGTGACGAGAGACAGGATGATGGCTGAGTACGCCAAACAGTACCCGCAGTACGGCTTCGATAAAAACGCGGGCTACGGTACAGCCGAGCATCTCGCAGCGATTGCCGCATACGGGCCGACGCCGCTTCACCGTATAACCTTTACCGGGGTGAAAGAACAAGCCTGACCAACTGCTTAGCACTTTCGAAGGAGGGGAGTCCATGCTATCCACGTCGCAAATCATGTCGTCTTTCGTGCAAAAGACACCTTCGGCAAACGTCAAGCCGGTAGAGCTGACGCCCGGACAAGTATTCAAAGGCACGGTGGTCAAGCATTATCCGGACCAAATGGCGCTGGTCCAGATCGGCGGAATGCAGGTTCAGGCCAAGCTGGAGGCGAATCTCGAAGCGGGTCAAAAGGCGTGGCTGCAGGTTCAGCCTTCGAACGGAGTCGTAACCTTGAAAGTGCTGGACACGTCTGCGGAAGCGACAGGAAAGGAAGCATCGCTGGAAAGCTTGATGCGTTCTCTCGGCATTGCGGAGACAAAAGAAAGCAAGGCAATCGTACAGGCGCTCGTGAACGCCAATTTGCCTGTCACCAAGGAAATCGCCCAGGCTTTTTCGCAGGTGGCGCAGCGCATCGGGATGGATGACAGCACAGTCGATGCGTTTCTCTTGGCGATGAAGCGGAATTTGCCGCTGACGCCAGATTCGGTTTCGGGACTGAAGGCGTTTGTGTCCGGCAAACCGCTGGGCCAGGCGATTCAGCAGTTTTTGCAGGAAGCGACGTTGTTTTTGAACCAGGAGGAAAATGCCGCCAAGCAGCCTGGACAGCCTTCCGCTTCCGGCACAGGGGCACCGTCTGGCGCGATGAGCGCGGATGTTCGGCAAGTGGTCGGCCAACTGAAAGAAAAGCTGGCTGCGCTGCCGTTGTTGCTGCCGACAGCGGAAAGCGCGGAAGGTGCGGCTATCTCCACCAAACCAGTCCCGCAAGGAAATGCAACCAGTCAAGGCACAGCGCAAGCGGCGGCAGGCAATGCCAGCCAGTCCACTCTCCAAGCGCTTTCTTCAAACGCGCAAGGGACGGCGTCCAACGCTTCTGTAGCTCCCGGATCAACCGGACTACAGGCGGCGGGAGCGCAAGTGCCAGCCAGTCAGCCGTCTGACGGTACGGGAAAAGCGACCAGCCTGCCAGGTGCTGTGCCACTCGCAGGGGCGGGTGAAGCGCCTTCCAGCGCAGCTTCGGCAAATGCCATGCGCCAAGCGGGAGCTGTGCCTGAGCAGACAAGCTCCGCTTTTCCAGCGGGAGCAGCTTTGGAAGGGACGAAAAACAGCCAGCAGCCGTCTGGACTTTTTCCCCAGCAAAATCAGTGGCCAAATATCGAGCTTCCCGCTACAGCCAGGCCAATCGCCACCCCCGGCGGACAACAGGCGAATGGCGCAGTGCAGCCGCCTGTGACGGGGACTGTAACAGGCTCGCCCTCCGCCAACCCGCTCGTCGAACTGTTTCGACACTTGGGCATCAACCATGAACGCGAATTGATGGGCCAGGCGCTTGGACAGCAACAAGCCGATCCGGGAGCGCGCAAGCAGCTCGAAACAGTGAAATCGTTGCTTTTGCAGATCAGTCAGGCGCCTGCGCAATCAGTGCCGACTGCGCTGCGCGAGGCAGCCGATCAGTTGCTGCAGCAAGTCACCGGACAGCAGTTGATGATGGTCCAGCCAGGCAGTCACACCTTGTCGCAAATCGTGCTGCAAATTCCGATTCGCCAGGCAGATGGCGAGGAGACGGCTTTTGTGCAGATCGAATCGAAAAAGCAGGGAAGCGGCAAGCTGGACCCGGAAAACTGCCGCTTGTTTTTCCATCTGGAGCTGAAAGGCATGGGGACGACGATGATCGACGTCGGAATTGTGAACCGGATCGTCAACCTGCAAATCTTCAATGATTCTCCTTGGCTGGAAGCACTGGCCCAGGGGACGAAGGAGCAGTTTGCGAAGCAATTGCACGACGTGGGCTATCATTTGTCCGCCATGCGCATTCAGCCAGTTCCCGACAGGCAGAGCAGCAAGCCGGGAGCGAGCCAGGCCAAAGGAGCGATTTTTGCCGATTACAAAGGGATGGATGTGCGCGTATGAACCAATCCGGCACCCCTGACAACAAGCGCAAGCAGGCTGTAGCCCTCAAATACCAGGCTGGCGCCATGGAAGCGCCAAAAGTGGTCGCAAAGGGGAAAGGCTTCGTTGCCGAGAACATGCTGAAAACGGCCAAGGAGCACGACATCCCTATTCAGGAAGACCCTTCTCTCGTAGAAGTGCTGGGGAAGCTGGATTTAGACCAGCAGATTCCCCCTGAGCTGTATCAGGTAGTGGCGGAAGTGCTCGCTTTCGTGTACCGCCTGGACAAAGGGGGAGCCAAAAGATGAGCAACCGCCGCAGACTTCTCGGACAAAAAGGCGAGCAGCTCGCGAAGCGTTATTTGCTGCAAAAAGGGTACGAGATCGTCGCGCAAAATATACGCACGAGACAGGGCGAGATTGACCTGATTGCCCAGGATGGCGAAACGCTTGTCTTTGTAGAGGTGCGCACCAGGAGCAGTCTTGCCTGCGGCACGGCTGCCGAATCCGTGACGTGGAGGAAAAGACAGAAGCTGCGTGAGCTGGCTGTCGCTTATTTGCAGGCACAGTCGCGGCATGTGCCGTCCATTCGCTTTGACGTCGTCGCCATTTTCCAGCCCGCCTCGGCCGATGGCGAGCAAGCAGCGCCGACGATCGAGCATTTTGTGGGGGCTTTTTAAAAAAACGGGCTCCAGGCTACCTGGATAATGGGGATATGTCTACAGCAACGGTCACCGCACCTGCGTACAATGTACTGTACTCGACGCGATGAAACTCCTCCAAGCATCATCATTCGCCTTCCAGGCATAGGCTGGAAGGCATTTTTTCTTTTTCCGGCATAAGCCACAAGTCCGATCAGCCTGTGTTGCCAAACGAAAGAAACGATTGCCTTTCGCGCTAAATTAAAGTTTTTTAGAAAAACAAATGTTTTTCTAAAAAACTTGTGATTCAATGTGACATTTTTCCATTTCATTCGTCTTACTCGGTGAAGGAAACAATGTGGAGGGTAAAACATGAAGCTGACAAAAAGCAATGTAATGAAAAACGTCTCACTCACTGTCGCAGCTATTTGCGCCGTTCAGTTTTCCGTAACGGGCATTGCGTCTGCACAAGTATCCACAGCCCAAGCTGCGAGCAGCTATGTAGCGAAAGCCGATGCAAGCGGCCTTGAGGCAAGCTCGTATTATGCGGAAGTAACCATCGGGCAGCCGCTGACCTTGAAAGTTACATACAATGGCCGCCCGCTGGATGGCGCGCTTGTAAGCTGGACAACTTCCAACAGCTCGATCGCAACGGTTCGCAATGGAGTCGTAACCGGATATAAGACAGGCATGGTCATCATTAATGGGAAATACAACGGCGATTCGATCCGCATCCGCGCTTCCGTCATCAAAGAGCCGACATTGGAAGCATCCAGCACTTCGGTAAGCCTGAAAAAAGGCGACACGAAAACGGTTTCCCTCCAATACGGAGGCAAAGCGCTTTCCGGCCTCGATGCATACTGGGTATCTTCTGATGAATCGGTGGCGACGGTAAAAAGAGGCGAAATTACGGCGAAAGCAAACGGTACCGCAGTTATAACGGCTGAGTACAAAGGAAAGTCCATCAAAATTAACGTGAAAGTGTCCGGCAATCAATCCGGCAAGCTCGAAGCCAATGAGAGCAAAATTTCGCTGAAAAAAGGCGAGAAAGAAACGATCAAGCTCACCTATGACGATGAAAAGCTCGCTGGATCGAAAGCAACCTGGAAAACATCCAAATCTTCCGTAGCAACTGTATCGGATGGGGTCATCACGGCGAAAGCCAAAGGTACGGCAACCATCACAGCGGAATACAAAGGCTACAAGGTAGAGATCGAAGTCAGCGTCGACAACGGCAGCTCGGCTTTGCTGGAAGCAAACGAGACTAAGCTGAAGATGAAAAAAGGCCAGGAAAAAACGATTACCCTCCGCTATGACGACGAAAAGCTCAACGGCTCCAAAGCAGAGTGGAAAACATCCAAATCATCTGTAGCGACTGTTGACGACGATGGCGTTGTCACAGCGAAAAAGAAAGGGACCGCAACGATTACGGCTACGTACAAAGGTGAAAAAGTCGAAATCGAGGTTACGGTAGACGACAAAGGCAGCAGCCTGCTGAAAGCGGACGACACCAGCCTGAGCCTGAAAAAAGGGGATTCGGAAACGATTACGTTGACCTATGATGGAACAAAGCTCACCGGCTCCAAAGCGAGCTGGAGCACGTCCAAGTCTTCCGTAGCTACCGTTTCCACGAGCGGCAAAGTGAAAGCGAAGGCGAAAGGAAAGGCAACGATTACAGCCAAATACAAAGGCGAAGAAGTAGAGATCAAAGTAACGGTAAAATAATAACGCCCGCGAAAACGCTCGCTGAATCCAGACCATCTGGTTCAGCGAGTTTTTTTAGGTCCGCACACAGTAGCCGGATGAAGACGCACTTGCTACAATCAGGAAAGACGGTAAAAATTCGGACGACACGTCAGCGTTTGTTTTGCGCTCGCGACTGTCGGGAGGGGGATGGCAGATGCAGGAACTCATCAGGCAAAAGCTGCTGGAAATCGAAAAAGAACACGAGCTGAAGGTGCTGTTTGCCGTCGAGTCCGGGAGCCGTGCCTGGGGCTTTCCTTCGCAGGATAGCGACTATGATGTACGGTTTGTGTACGTGAAGAAGCCCGAGTGGTATCTTTCCATTGATGACAAGCGGGATGTCGTGGAGCTGCCCATCGATGAAACGCTCGATATAAGCGGCTGGGATATACGAAAGGCGTTGAAGCTGTTTCGCAAATCCAATCCGGCTCTGCACGAATGGCTGGCTTCCGGTATCGTTTATCGGGACGAGCTCGGATTTCGAGCGGAACTGATTCAGATGCGCAACGAGTTGTTCTCGCCAAAAACAGCCTTGCTCCACTATTTGAGCATGGCGAATGGAAACTACCGCAAGGATTTGCAGGGTGACCACGTGCGGATCAAAAAATATTTTTACGTCCTGCGCCCGATCTTGGCTTGCGAATGGATCGAAAAGTACAGGACAAACCCTCCGCTCCTGTTTCAGCAGTTAGTAGCCGAGCTGGTGACAGATGCGGACCTGCGGCGGGAAATAGACGAGCTGCTGCACCGGAAAATGGCGGGAGACGAGCTTGATCTGGAACCGAGGATAGATGTGATTCACGCGTATATCGACGACAGACTGGAAAGACTGAGCGCCTGTGCGAGCGAATACGCAGGCAGCATGCCCGATCAGACGGCCAGGCTGGACGAGCTGTATCGCCGCTATTTGCGCTTGGCCTGGCCGGAGTGATGCGAGTGCCGTAGGAGCAGCGAAAAGAGCACAGGGATGGGGGAGCAGCCAATGACAAAGCTGCCTGAGCATATCCGCGAGGAACTGAAGCGCAAGGACAAGTTGGGCGAGCCTGCAAAGTCCGCAAAGCCCGCAAAGCCCGCAAAGCCCGCATGTGTCCAAGCGACCGCCTTCATGCAGCGAAACACCACTTGCTGGGAGCCAGGCGTGACGGAGAGAGGTTCGGCAGCAGCGTGTTCAAAGCGTTTGCATCCGACAGACTTTCCAGCCTGCAAGCGATTTGTCATTGCTCCTTACGTCGGGGCTGGAGTGATTTTGCTTGGCATGAGCCGGGAGGAAGCGGACGATGCCATGCAGTTCATTCCGCGACCATTTCGCACGTTTCAGCAGCCTTTGGACAGTGACGATTTCTCGTGTTGCTTTGTTTCCTACCAACCTCCCGGCGTTTGTGAGGCGGTGGAATTTCATCCGAATGTTGAAGTTCTTTTTTACGGAAAAAATTTGCTGGGGCAGCCGTATAAGGAAGTAGAAGCGTTCGTTCGGGAGCATGATCCTGATTGGCAGGCGACAGGCGACGGTTTTACTTCGTTTCGCTACGGCTTTGGCGTCTACGCTCCCTATGCGTTTGAAGATGTGTGCCAGCCTGTGGAATCTGTCATCGTCTTTGAAAAAGGCTACTACGCGCAAGCACCTGGAAGCGGCTAGATTGTAGCGGACGCATTGAAAAGCAAGCTCACAGTCGATTGCCCGCCAATTATTTGGTATAATGCCGTAGGTACATACGATCTTTTCCAACCATTATTTTTTCGTGCAAAGTGAGGATTTCCATGATGAAGAAGCTGGTACTCGTATTAGACGTAGAAAAAGCAGACAAAATCGACATGCAAAAGCTGGCCGACTCGATGTCGGAAGCCATTCAAACTGTAGAGGGCATCGTCTTGCACGACCTCGTCATGTTTGACAACGACGAAAACAATGCCGACAAGCTCATTGCCAATGTGAAAAAGGAGCTTTCCTAAAACGAACAGCGCTGCGCCGCGCAAGTGACGGCTTGCCGCCAGGGTGTAGCGGCTGCAGGGACAAAAGAACAGCCATGCCAAGACTCGCGTATTGTGTAGCGGGTCTTTTTGTGTTTGGACAGATTTGTTGCAAGACACAGCCAGTTGCAAGAGAAGGGAGGCAGTCTGTGAGAAACGGATATGCGGCAGGTTTGGAAGATTTTCTGCCGCTGCGATAAACTTTCGTACTCAGCTTGCTTTTCCACTGTTGCGCTAAACCTGCGTGTACCTCGCTTTCATTCTCACTGCTGAGCTAAACCTGCGCACCTCGCGTTTTCATTCCCGCCACTGTAATAAACTTGCACATCCCCGCTATCTTTTCCTACGCTACTAGCAAAGGGGGAGAGAATATGTACGCATGCAGCTTTTCCGGGACTGTTCTCGGCATAGACGGGATGATTGTGAGCGTGGAAACGGACATTGCCAATGGACTGCCGCAGTTCGACCTGGTCGGGCTGGGCGGCTCTGCCGTGAAGGAAGCGAGGGACCGCGTTCGTGCTGCCTTGCGCAATGCAGGCTACGATTACCCGATGCAGCGAATTACGGTCAATCTGGCGCCAGCGGACCAGCGCAAGGAAGGCTCTGGCTTTGACCTGGCCATCGCGTTTGGCATTTTGCTTGCCTCCAAACAAATACTGCCCCGACCAGAGCGAATTTTGATCCTCGGAGAGCTTGCCCTCGATGGCTCCCTGCGTCCCGTGCCGGGCGTTCTCCCCATCCTGCTGGAAGCGACGAAGGCAGGCTTTACCCACGTCATTTTACCCGAGGCAAACGCCGCCGAAGCGCATCTGGTCGAGATTATCGTCTTGCCCGCCGCCAATTTGACGGAAGCGGTGCAGTATTGGAAAGAAGGACTACAGCCCAAAAATCCGCAGGCTGCGGCGTCTGCATCAACGCGGACTAGCCAAACCCCTGTGACCCCGCAGGCACCGGATTTTGCGCATGTGTACGGCCAGCGCTTCGTCAAACGCGGGCTGGAGATCGCGGCAGCCGGTTTTCACAACGTCATTCTGGTCGGACCGCCCGGCTGTGGCAAGACGCTGCTGGCCACCTGTTTGCCAGGCATCATGCCAAAAATGACGACGGACGAATCGTACGAGGTCACGAAAATATACAGCATTGCAGGACAACTGAAGCGCGAGGGCGGACTCATCCAAGAGCGGCCGTTTCGCGCTCCGCATCATACGATTACAGCTACAGCTCTGATCGGGGGAGGGGCACAAATTCCCCGACCGGGCGAATGCAGCCTCTCGCATGGCGGGATTTTGTTTTTGGACGAGATGCCCGAGTTTTCCCGTCACGTCCTTGAGGTGCTGCGCCAGCCACTGGAGGCAGGGATTGTGACGATTGGCCGCGCCAAGCAGGTGTTTTCCTTTCCGGCGAGATTTTTGCTGATCGGCTCGTGCAATCCTTGTCCGTGTGGATTTTTCGGCACCCGGGAGAAGCAGTCGTGCTCCTGCTCCCCGCAACAAATATACAAATACCGCTCCAAGCTGTCCGGGCCGCTTTTGGACCGGATTGACCTGCATATCGAAGTCCCGCGTGTGCCCGTACAACTGTTGCACAACCGCTCCATGGAGGAATCGTCGCGGGACATTCAGGCGCGAGTAGAACGGGCGCGCGCCATTCAATGCGACAGATATCGGCATCGCCCCGCCAGCCCCTTCAATAGCATGATGAACGCCGAAGAGCTGCGCAACTACGCCAAACTGGACAAAGAAGGACAAGAAATGTTGCAGCTTGCGTTTGAGACGCTCGGTCTGAGCGCGAGAGCCTACGACAGAATCGTCAAGGTAGCGCGAACGATTGCAGATTTGGAGGGAGCAGCGAAGATTGAGGCCGCGCACGTCGCGGAGGCGATTCGGTACAGGGCGTTGGACAGAGGGGTGCCGTTTTGACCGCGTGCAGCAGGTGGGCAAGTGCGGTTGAGCGCTTTGGCAGGGAATGTAAATTTTTTTGTGTAAATGGGTTTTTAACAGGCGGATGGTTACGTGGGCGGCTTCACATGGAGGGGCGGGCATGATAGGCTCGTTTGCCATGCGATGCATGGATCAAGGCAAGCAGGTATGGTCGTGGACGCTATGGGAGAATATGCATATGTACGACGAAGCCCTCCTTCTGGATTTTTCTCCAAGGGAGGGCTTTGTTAAATGACAAATTGGTTGGAGGTAAGTCAAACTTGATTGACTGGGTGTAATTAAATTAATCTTGTTGTTCAAACAAATTGTAATTCAGTAAATTAATAATCGTACCTAATACTAATTGATTGATCTGCATCAGTTTCGACATCGATTCCAGCGAAGAAGTAAACAGTATGCTCAATGTCGATAGCAGCGTATGTTCCTGTAGAAGCCCAAGCTGTTACAAATTCATAATCATCTTTGTCGGATTCAAGTTCGCTACCAGTAACTACCCACTCTGAATAATCCTTTTCTTTATTCAGGGTGAGGTCGATCTTTGGTTCTGTTTCAAGTTGGTAACTGTAAGACACACTGAAAGGATACCCTAAAGATATAGTATAAGGGTTCTTGGATCTGTCATTAGGTTCCGCATCGTCAAGTTCGTCACTGCTAAACACTAACTCATGTCTGACACGGAATTCTTCAGCATCCCAAGACCATTCATAGGTCTGAATTGAACTTGTATCCTTAACAAAAAAGTAGTCATATTTATCATCATCTTCATCATTATTCTTATACAGTTTCCAATGGGAATTTATTGATCCTGCTTTTTTTGTTAAATACCATGCAGATGCGGTTATATCATAAGCACTTTTTACAACACGATTAGAAGATGTAGTAAATTCACTTTTATCAATGTCTTTATTTTCGTGTTCTAATATCTCCTGTAAAAATATCTCATCACTGGGTATTGTTTTACCCTTTTCATCATAGCGGTTAATGTCGGAAATAAACAGTTTATATGGGGCATTTTTATCTAGGGTGTAACCGATAATTTCATGTTTGTTGTAGTCTGGCTTCCGCTCCATATCATCTTTTTGTTTCTTTTCCTTTTTCTCATCTCCTTCAATATCATAAAAAGAAACATTTACTGTTTCTTTAGTATCATCCAGTTCCATTTGGGCATTGAGTCTATCTATGTTTAATAATTCGCAGTACTCTTCAAGCGTAAGACCACCATATAAGTATACTTTTTTTCCGTCAGCGAGAGCAGATTGCAATGCTTTTTGTAATTTCTTATCCTTTTTTACATCTTTATAATTGTAAGCAATCGAATCATAGTCGGAAAAGTCATTTGTATCTTTGGGATACGTTGCTACTAATTTGATTTTTCTATTATTAAGTGCACTCATTGAATTCTTATTTGAAGTTACAAATTCATCTAATTCTTCGAGATTGGTTTTTGAAGCAAATAGCAGTTCTCTAGTATCTGATTTTGCATATGTGCTAGATGAGGAGGGGAATGAGATAACTGAAGCGAGTAATCCAACAAATGCGAGACAACCAAATTTTCTTTTGAAACTAATAGACATAACAACACCTCATTTACCACATTTTTGAAAATAAAGAAACTTTAGTATATAATGTAACATATAGATTTGTAGTTGTGAAGAATGAAATGTAAAAAATGTAATTTGGAGGGATGACCTTGTTCAATAACAAAATTTTTGGATGGATCATAACTAGTTGTTTTGTAGTTATTGCAATATGCAATGTTTACATTGCTATAGAATTAGTAGAAATTGTAGATAGGTTAGAAATCATTGCCGAATTCATAGGTAATACTGGGAGCTAACTAACGAAAAAGTTTTTGGGAATTTTCAATTACGGATTCACCAAGTAATTAAGATGAAGGGACTTGGCTTGATCGAGAGCGTTTTGACGCCGAGTTGCTACTGTCACTACTTGTGCCGTATGACCCTGCGCAGATGCGGGCGTATCCAGTATCAGCAATGGTGGGAACCCCAAAGAATGACTCGCCAGATTGTATAAAGGAAATAACTGAACCAGCATAAAAATGCCCGCCTTTACAACTGGTAGAGGCGGGTTCATTTCATATGTTGGATTGGTACCAAATACTAAATGGTTTCGATCAAGATTGAAAGGTAATCGTTTAATAATGGAAAATGCTTATTCGATGGAAGAAACTCGTCTTTTTCCCACCCGAATATCATTCGGCTACTTAAACCCAAAAATCTTGCGAACTCACTCTGTGTATAACCATGATATAACCTTGCTTTTCAATCCTTTGACCGAGAGTATCTTCTGATAGGCTTTCGAAGCAACCAAGGTATGCAACGGATACTCCAAGTACACTTGCTATAATTCTGAGGTTTGTAGGAGTGAGTGATGTCCGGTTCTGCTCTGCAAGTCGTAACGATACGACACTAAGCCCGGTGGCTTTGGCGAGGTCAACGAGACACATGTGTTTTGACAGGCGTGCATGACGGATTCGTCCACCAGGAGTATCGACTTCTGTTGCTGGTAAAGCAGGTGCCAAAGAAGCATCCTTTTTAATAGAAATTCCCAAGGTGCTATCTTCACCCTTGTCCGTGTGGATTTTTCGGCACCCGGGAGAAGCAGTCGTGCTCCTGCTCCCCGCAACAAATATACAAATACCGCTCCAAGCTGTCCGGGCCGCTTTTGGACCGGATTGACCTGCATATCGAAGTCCCGCGTGTGCCCGTACAACTGTTGCACAACCGCTCCATGGAGGAATCGTCGCGGGACATTCAGGCGCGAGTAGAACGGGCGCGCGCCATTCAATGCGACAGATATCGGCATCGCCCCGCCAGCCCCTTCAATAGCATGATGAACGCCGAAGAGCTGCGCAACTACGCCAAACTGGACAAAGAAGGACAAGAAATGTTGCAGCTTGCGTTTGAGACGCTCGGTCTGAGCGCGAGAGCCTACGACAGAATCGTCAAGGTAGCGCGAACGATTGCAGATTTGGAGGGAGCAGCGAAGATTGAGGCCGCGCATGTCGCGGAGGCGATTCGGTACAGGGCGTTGGACAGAGGGCTGCCGTTTTGACCGCGTGCAGTAGGTGGGCAAGTGCGGTTGAGCGCTTTGGCACGCAACCGCTGCAAGCAACTACAACACCTACTGCAAGCACCTACCCAAACATCTAGCTACAAACCTCATTCTGGCAAACAAGCGCAAGCGAATACTCTCTGTACCGCTTGGCAAACGCCTTGCTTAACCCAAGCCTTTTACAAATCGCCTTTTTCTAAGCAACACGAAAACCCAGCTTCACTCACCCCATACCCAACCACTAAAACTCACACAACCGTAACGACATAAAAAACAAAGCTGGCACAATCAGACGGCTCCCACGGACGGCAGTACTTGAACGAAAGCGAAGTCACACCCCGGCGCAGCGCCCGAAAAGTGAACCGCTGCTGACCGCCTTGCCCAATCCGAGCGGGCTGCGAAGGCGGAACAAATTCACTGGATTGCAGAAACAGAAACGTCTCGTCCACCGAATTGGACAGTGCCCACTGGTACCCAGTCGTCGGATTTGCGTCGAGCGTGACCGCAAACGGCTGGCCGCTCTGCACCTGAAGCGTATAAGTCGAGATCATCGCCATTTTCATCATCCTTTCCTCTGCAAAACACCTTTCCCCAAACTGTATGAAAAAAACGGCAAAGTGCCTAAGCAATCCGAGTGGAGAGCGGCGAAAGGAGAGCAACTGGAGAGCGACAAAGCCAAAAATAATTGTTCCATATAGGAAAAAACGGCATGCCTCGCGCAGAAAATTATGCCGAGCTATCCAAAAGCTGCTTTTTTTTCAGCAGAAATTTAGTATGATTTGGAAAGGGATATGCAAAACAATGGCGAATAACTAGGAACAAAGACATATGTTGTCGAATAGACTGGAGATTTTGTGATCTCTTTTACCTAGTTTTCGCGCCGAAAACTTCTAGGGTTTGCGGTCTTACTGGTCGTTGAACTTCCCAGCACTTCCAATGAATTGGGCGTACATCCTATGCACCTCACACTTGGGAAGCTTTCTCTGTGTTCATATTTGCTAGGAAAGGGAAAGGAAAATTGATGGAGAGCATTGCGGAACTATTTGAGAAAAGAGAGTATTATCATGCGTTTCAGCCCATATGCCAATTCCCTGATAAAAAAAGAATAGGGTATGAGGTGCTGCTCCGCAGCAAAGCGGGACTAAACCCGGAACTGTTGTTTTCGATGGCCAAGGAAAAAAGAAAGTTGCCGGAGCTGGATACCCAGTCATTTCGGCATGCGCTTTTGTCTTTTTTTCGTTCATCCAAGGAACACACCCAGGAGCTCCTGTTTGTCAATATTTTTCCGTCCACGATCGTGGAAGATTCGTTTCCGGGATTCATCGAGGAAATCAAGCAAGCTTTTTTTCCGTATTTGAAAAGAATCGTACTGGAAATAAACGAATCGATCATGGAAGGGGAATGCTGGCATGAGCCCGTTTTTACCAATCGCATTGGCGAATTGAAAAAGATGGGTTTTTTGATCGCGTTAGATGATGTAGGGGATGCAGCAAATATTTTTCATAAAATAACTGATCTTTCGCCTGATTTCATCAAAATCGATCGTTTCTATTCCAAGGAGCTTTCGACTTCGCAAGAAAAACAGACAGTCGTCAAGCTGTTTGTTGACTTTTGCAAGTACGAACCTCAACTCATTCTTGAAGGAGTTGAAGAAGAAGAAGATTTTGCTTGCGCCTCTTCATTGGGAATTGCAATGGGACAAGGATACCTTTTTGGGAAACCAGATCGCCTGCGAGAAGATTAAGAGGGGAGAGCAGAATTGGAGGAATTACTGATGTTTGGTGATAGTAGCGTATATTCTAGGAAAGCCACTCTTTCCTTAAAAATATCCGAGTTTGAAGTCCCTCCGATGCAGGATATGCTGATTATCGGCAGAAAAGCGCCGATCGGACCGGAAGCAGTACGGAGGATGGCAGAGGCACTGTCTCCGGAGCAGTTTACCCTGCTGAAAATCGATCATCCGAAGATCGAGGCGGTGTTGCTGAGAAACTCGCTCCTGCAGATGATGGACGAAAAACTGCTGATGAAAATTATTCTTGAGGAATCAGAGCGGATGATTAGCGAATCAATGGTGTTGCGTTCTGAGCTGAAAATTGCGTTGTCTGTACAGCGAGAGGTGGATTTGCTATGAACATCTCCGAAATCATGAACCCGACGATCCATTCCATTTCCTCTGACAAATCCGTTTCCCATGCTGCAAGGCTCATGAGTGAGTATCAGATGGATTCGCTGGTCGTCATTGACCATGGAGAGGTCGTAGGTTTAGTGACTTCCCGAGATGTCCTGACTGCGCATCCAAACCGGATTGTCGCCGATGCGATGTGCAATCAGGTGCATTACCTGCTGGCGGATCAAAACATTTGGGAGGCGCACCATTACTTTCTCAATGAAAATGCCAGACTGGCGATTATCCTGGACGACGAGCAAATAAGCGGGATGATTACGAAAGAAATCGTGGAAATGCAAATTGCCCAATACAAAGACCCGCTGTCCGGTCTGTATCGGGCGCCTTATATCCAGTTTATCGGGGAGAGCTATTTGCAGAAAAAAATTCCGTTTCACCTGCTGTTCATCGATTTGAACGATTTCGGCAGAATTAACAAGCAATACGGGCATCCGTTCGGCGATGACGTCATCCGCACTTATTCGGCTGTGCTTTCCTCGATCGCCGAGGATCAGGGAGATCATCTGTGTCGGTATGCAGGGGATGAATTTGTCTTGATCTCTACTGCTCCTGACGCGCTCGTCGAGCAGTATATCGAGCTGATTTCGCGTCCGACCGACGTGCTGGACATCACGGTTTCGGCCGCAGTCGGCCATGTGAACGGCTACAGTGAGCCTGATTTCTTCGCCCACTCCTGGAGGGAGCTGATCGCGCAAGCAAGCCTTGCCTCGTCTGCGATCAAGGCACAGAAGACGGCGTCTACGTTTTCCTGATCGTTACGTAAGCACGCTGCTGGATAAGGGCATGGTTACAGGCACACACTTTGAGTAAGCCGCCCGCTAAAAAAGGGGCAACTGAAACCGCCGCAAAGTTCATTCGTATTACATATTGTCAGAGTGAAATGAATTCGGTTAGAGGAGGCCTTTTCCATGATTATTACCACAACCAGCACGTTGCAAGGTAAAGAAATTGAAGCCTATTTGGATATCGTCAGCGGAGAAGTCATCATGGGGGCGAACGTGGTTCGCGACTTTTTGGCAGGAATCACGGACATCATCGGTGGCAGAAGCGGCTCCTACGAAAGCAAGCTGGCAGAAGGACGCGAAATGGCGCTGCAAGAAATGAAGGAAAAAGCGCGCGCGCTCGGGGCAAACGCAGTCGTTGGAGTCGACCTCGACTTCGAAACGCTCCGAGAAGGCATGATGATGGTCATCGCGACTGGAACCGCTGTTCGAGTAAAATAAGCCGGCAAATGCCCGGCTTTCTTTTTTTGTGCGAACACTTGCGAGCGCTTCAAGCCAATGAGAGCGAGAGCGAAGCGAGCGACGTTCCCCGACTGGTGTAAACGGTGCTGGTACGAAAAGCTGACGAAAGGGCGCCTCGCCTCTTCGCACGGCGTATAGAGGAAGCGGCGACAAAAGGGTGATGAACGTGTCTGTAGCAGATACACTGATAGAGCTGGCGCAAAAAATCAAAGCGAATCCGAAGCCGATCCGCAACTTTTCTGCCGTCTATCATTTTGTGCTTGCCGGAAAAGAGGGCGGTACGTACGAAATCAAATTTGCCAATGACGAAGCGACCTATCGCCTCGGGGCTACCGAACAGGCGGGCTGTACGCTGGAATTGTCCGATGAAAATTTCATCAAACTTGTCCGTGGTACACTCAATCCTGCCGCAGCTCTTGTCACGGGCAAGCTGAAAATAAAAGGGGACATGGGACTGTCTTTGAAGCTTCAAACATTGCTGTACGCCTACCAGTCCCGCCCTGAAAAAGCAGGAAACTAGACGGCGGCGCCTGTCTTTTGGCGGGCGTTCCGCTGTCGCTTTCCGGGCGATTGCATAAAAAAACTGGTCAACCTCCAAATAGTTGCGTTAAAATTATGACCAAACAATGACAAGGATTCCAAACAAAAGAACGAGGGAAAACATGCGCCATATTTGTTCCTTACTCGCCGTTGTCCATGAACTGACAGAACAATCTGTGCGTTTCGACTTGTACCAGGAGATTCGAAGGTCTACGGTTGACCGAGAGCTGCTGCGGCAAAATGCCCAGTTGCCTAGGCACTATTTTGACTTTTTGTTTCATTCCGGCGTCCTGGAAGTGGAGAACGATCCCCCTTATCAACCAGGGATTACGAAGCCTGCTTCCATCGGAATGAACATTCGATCACTCGGCGGCAACGTATTGTTTGACATGTGCTTCGCTCCACAGACGTATAAATTATGGCAGAATACAGATGCGAGTCTGGAAGACCTGTCTTTGCCGGCTGATATCTTTGAAGAGTACGTATATCGCTTGGGGGCGATCAGCAGGTTTCGCTATCTCGGGCGGGTAGACGATCCGCTCGTGGCAACCTCGCTTGGCGAAAACGACATGATCGAATTCAAGCGCGACTTTTTGCTGTCCAAAGGCGGAATTATTAAAACTGTCGTAGCATTTGCCAACTCGAACAACGGCAATCTCTTTTTGGGGATTACGGATGAAGGTACCATTTGCGGCATCGATCACGAAATCGAGCAATACGGCGACCCGGATAAATACATTTTGGCCATAACACAGTACATTCAGGACAAAACATCGCCATTTTTAACCCCTTTTCCTAAAATCTCCCTGAAAAAAGTGGACGGCAAGCATGTCGTCGCGATTTTTGTGGAGGTTTCCTCCGAGCTGATTTGCGGACTGGATAAAAACGGTGAGAAGTACGTTGTCATCCGCACGAACAATCGCTCGGTTGTGGTCAAAGACCCGCACCAAATAGGCGAAATTTACGTCAAACGAAAACTTGGCAGTGAGATCAGCCGACGATTGGGACTTTTGTAGAATCATCGGGCACGATTGATACTCGAAGGAGGGTGCTGCATGGTATCGTCTTTGCGTGCTTACCTGTTAATTGTGATGGTCGCAAGTATGATGATTTCCGGTTGTGCGCAGCCTGACAAGGTGCCGGCCGACATGAGTAACCGTATCGAGAAAGAGCTTGGTGCGGTAGAAAAGGTAACCGTCATGTCAACAGATGGGCAGGAAGTGATGCTGGATTTGCCGACATTCATGAAGGAGCTGTCTGGGCAAGGCAAAGATTTGCAGCTTTCAGAAACAGCCTTGAAGCAGGAAGACGTGCGCTTTACGCTCGTGCTCTACCGCAAGCAATTAGCCCCTCTCGTCGTGGCCGTCGGAGAAGGAGCCAGCCAGTTTGGCGAAAATACATATCGCGGTGCAGGCGCTGTCGCTTTTTATCACTGGATTCAAAAGCTGACAGGAAAAGGACTGCTGTCGCAAAAAATCGACACGGTCCTGCTCTCGGCTGAGGACCTCGCCAAGACACGGGTGCTTGGCGAGACGGAGATAGAAGACATCCGCAAGACGTTGGCAGCGGCTGTGCCAGAGACGGGAGCGAGCCTCAAGCAGTATCCGCTCTACCCGAATTATCGCTTGCGCATCAATTCAGCAGAAAGGCCGCTGGAAGTGACCGTGCTGACCCCTACCTTAATCAGTGTGCCGTTTGGAAAAGAAACCCACACGTTTCACGTGGACGGCGGGCTGTTTTCCAAGCTGACAGAATGGATTCCGCCAACGGACAAGAAGGAAGAAAAACGGCTTGAGCAGCTATTCAAGGCGAGCCGGATTCGGATTGCCGCAACAGGTGCGATGGCTGTAGAGAGCCTTGAACTGGAAGTCCGAAAAACGACCGTGGAGCAAGGGATTGCGCACCAGGCCGTGCGTCTTTTGCAAACGGCAGAGCTGCTGAAGGAAGCACCGAAAGATCCGGGACCGGAGCAGTATCGCTTGTTCTTTACCGTCAATGGGAAAGAGCGCGAAGTCATTTGGTATGCCAAGTATTTTCAATTGGATGCAAATTGGTTCACTCACAATGAAATGGCCGAAGCGCAGTGGAAATTGTTGCAAAGTCTTAGAAAATGATGGGTTTTCCTCATGAAGTTTCGAAGTTCTGGTCACGATAAAGAGAACATATTACTACCACTTTTGCAATTTTTGTCGTAGAATAGTTACGTTGCACTGATAGTGGAGGCTTTCGACCGGAAGAAGACAGATGTCTTTGTGCCGGTCTAAAAGCTTGCCGATCTTTATCTGCCATAGGAGGATGGAGAATGAACATTCATGAGTATCAAGGTAAAGAGATACTTAAGCAGTACGGTGTAAAAGTTCCTGAAGGTCGCGTAGCTTTCACAGTGGATGAAGCTGTTGAAGCGGCGAAAGAACTGGGCACCCAGGTTGTTGTCGTAAAAGCGCAAATCCACGCTGGTGGCCGCGGTAAAGCTGGCGGTGTAAAAGTGGCGAAAAACCTGGATGAAGTTCGTACATATGCCAGTGAAATTCTTGGCAAAGTGCTGGTAACTCATCAAACAGGTCCGGAAGGCAAAGAAGTAAAACGCCTCTTGATCGAGCAAGGCTGCGATATTAAAAAAGAATACTACGTGGGTGTCGTTGTTGACCGTGCAACAGGTAGCGTTGTCATGATGGCTTCTGAAGAGGGCGGTACGGAGATCGAGGAAGTAGCAGCAAAAACTCCGGAAAAAATCTTCAAAGAAGTGATCGATCCGGTAACTGGCCTGAACGCGTTCCAGGCACGCCGTCTGGCTTATGCAATCAACATCCCGAAAGAACTCATCAACAAAGCAGCGAAGTTCATGATGAGCCTGTACCAGGCATTTGTTGACAAAGACTGCTCTATCGCGGAAATCAACCCGCTTGTTGTTACTGGCGACGGTGAAGTAATGGCACTCGATGCCAAACTGAACTTCGACAGCAACGCTCTCTACCGCCATCCTGACGTTGTAGCTCTGCGCGACCTGGATGAAGAAGACGAGAAAGAAATCGAAGCGTCCAAATACGATCTGTCCTACATTGCTCTCGATGGTAACATCGGCTGCATGGTAAACGGCGCTGGTCTTGCGATGGCTACCATGGACATCGTGAAATTTTACGGTGGAGATCCAGCCAACTTCCTCGATGTAGGTGGCGGTGCGACCGAAGAAAAAGTAACCGAAGCGTTCAAAATCATCCTGCGCGACGAAAAAGTAAAAGGCATTTTCGTCAACATTTTCGGCGGTATCATGAAATGTGACGTTATCGCAAACGGCGTTGTGAATGCAGCGAAACAAATCAAACTGGACAAACCGCTCGTTGTACGTCTCGAAGGTACAAACGTAGACCTCGGCAAGAAAATCCTCAACGAATCCGGTCTGAACATCGTTGCGGCTGAATCCATGGCTGATGGCGCTGAGAAAATCGTATCCTTGGTAAAGTAAGCAATTGCGAGTAGATACGTAAAAAAAGGTGGGAAAAAAACGCGATGAGTATTCTCGTTAATAAAAATACAAAAGTAATTACACAAGGGATTACCGGTGCAACAGGTTTGTTCCACACTCGCGGAGCCGTTGAATACGGTACACAAATGGTTGGCGGCGTGACTCCAGGTAAAGGCGGAACCGAAGTAGACGGTATTCCAATTTTCAACACCGTAGCAGAAGCGGTAGAAAAAACAGGCGCAAATGCTTCCGTTATCTACGTTGCTCCTCCTTTTGCTGCTGACGCGATCATGGAAGCGGTTGACGCTGAACTGGATCTGGTCATCTGCATCACCGAAGGTATTCCTGTCCTCGACATGGTAAAAGTAAAACGTTACATGGAAGGCAAGAAAACCAAGCTGATCGGACCTAACTGCCCAGGCGTTATCACTCCAGGCGAGTGCAAAATCGGTATCATGCCAGGCTACATTCACACCCCTGGTAAAGTGGGTATCGTATCCCGCTCCGGTACCTTGACTTATGAAGCTGTACATCAAACTTCCACTCGCGGCATCGGTCAATCCACTGCTGTAGGTATCGGTGGCGACCCTGTAAAAGGGATGGAGTTCATCGATGTACTGAAAATGTTCAACGAAGACCCAGACACTGAAGCCGTTATCATGATCGGTGAAATCGGCGGTACGGCGGAAGAAGAAGCGGCTGAATGGATCGCGGCGAACATGAAAAAACCAGTAGTAGGCTTCATTGGCGGACAAACTGCTCCTCCAGGAAAACGCATGGGCCACGCTGGTGCGATCATCTCCGGCGGTAAAGGTACAGCCGCTGAGAAAATCGCGAAGCTCGAAGAGTGCGGCGTTCGCGTAGCGAAAACGCCAGCAGTAATCGGTGAAACACTGGTAGAACTGCTGAAAGAGCGCGGCATGCTGGAGAAAGTGTTGAACAAGTAATCGTTTTGATAGCAGAAGTGGACAGGCAGATGCTTGTCCACTTTTTCTTTTTTTGAAAGAGGCCGCTGTCTTTCGCTACAATAGCACTCGAAGCCGTCCAAGGTAACGCTTGGATGCAAGGAGGGTGTTTGATGGGCAAACCGCAAATCAGTGAGCGAGATTGGCTGTATGTACTGGCGATGACACCGGGGTTGGGACGTCGAACAATCAGGAAAATTAGCGAAACAGCAGGGTCTTTTCAGAATGCTGTCGATCATTGGCTTTTGATCGGGGAAGAGTTGGGGCTTTCTGTCGAGCTTGTGCAACAAGTTGATATGCAAACAAATGCCGCGGCTGTCATGCACCTGTTAGCAAAACGGGAGGCGAGTCGGACTCGCTTTCTTTGCATCTTTGACGAAGACTATCCCTCCTTGCTGCGGCATATTCCTGACCAGCCGCTGACGCTGTTTTGCCGAGGCGATCGCAAGCTGCTTGCAGAGGCGGCCATCGGTGTTGTCGGCTCGCGCAAGCCAACGCCGTACGGCCGGGCGAGCTGCGCGTATTTGGTGAAAGAGCTGGTGCAGGCGGGGCTTGCGATTGTATCCGGTCTGGCCTATGGCATAGATGGCGAAGCGCATCAGACGGCGCTTGCGGCTGGAGGAAAGACCATCGCCGTATTGGGCTGCGGGCTGAATCATGTGTACCCGCCAAGGCATCGCATGCTCTACGAAAAAATTGAATCTTTTGGACTACTTTTGTCCGAATACCCGCCAGATACTCCGCCCGTCCCAGGGCTGTTCCCCGAGCGAAACCGCATTATCAGTGGACTCAGTTTGGGCGTAGTAGTCGTGGAAGCAGCAGAAAAAAGCGGATCGCTGATTACAGCGGACTGTGCGCTGGAGCAAGGACGCGACGTTTTTGCCGTTCCAGGCCCGATTTTTTCCTTGATGAGCGCAGGGCCGCATAACTTGCTCAAACAAGGAGCAAAGCTAGTAACAAGACCCTGCGATATCTTGGAGGAGTTGCCGCGGGCTTATGCGAGCGGTGCTGAATCAGCGTCTGTCGCCGGAAAAGGCAGCAGTTCCATGACGCTTACCGCAGAGGAAAGCGTGATTGTGGAGGCGATCACTTACGAAGGCGTGCACGTGGATGAGCTTGTACAGCAACTGGAGCCTGACCGGCGCAAAAACGTGCACCAATTGCTTGTCCGACTGGAGGCAAAAGGGGTGCTTGCGGCACTGCCAGGGGGGTATTTCGCGCGGCGCTAAGGCATGTTTGACCTTTCCCGGGAATCCCCTAAAGCTTGCAAGTGTTTGACAAATCGGATAAGCATATTTAATAATAGGGAAGATTCCTTACTAAAAGGGGAGGAAAAAAATGGCTGATACGCTCGTAATCGTAGAATCCCCTGCGAAAGCGAAAACCATTGGAAAATATCTGGGTAGCAAATATATCGTGAAAGCGTCCATGGGACATGTGCGCGACCTCCCGAAAAGTCAGATGGGGGTAGATGTCAATCATGGCTTTGAACCCAAATACATAACCATTCGCGGCAAGGGCGATGTACTCAAGGGCCTGAAGGATGCCGCCAAAAAAGTAAAGAAAGTCTATCTGGCAGCCGACCCGGATCGCGAAGGGGAAGCAATTGCCTGGCATCTGGCCCAATATCTCGGACTCGATTTGAACCAGCCGCTTCGCGTGGTGTTCAACGAGATTACCAAAGACGCGATCAAGGAAGCGTTCAAGCATCCGCGCCATATCAACATGGATTTGGTGAACGCCCAACAGGCGCGGCGTATTTTGGACCGGCTGGTCGGCTACAACATCAGCCCGATCCTGTGGAAAAAAGTGCGCAAAGGTTTGAGCGCCGGACGCGTCCAGTCTGTCACCGTCAAGCTGATTATGGATCGGGAGCGCGAAATCCAGCAATTCATTCCCGAAGAGTACTGGACGATTGCCACCAAGCTCGCTAGCAACGGCAAAGAGTTTGAGGCGAAGTTTTACGGCTATGAGGATGAAAAAGTCGAGCTGAAGTCGGAAGAGGACGTCAAGCGCGTGCTGGACAAAATGAAGGATCAGTCGTTTGTCGTGCAAAAGGTAACAAAGCGCGAGCGCAAACGCAATCCTGCACCGCCGTTTATCACCAGCTCTCTGCAACAGGAAGCCGCGCGCAAGCTCAATTTCCGTACCGCCAAGACGATGCGGATCGCCCAGGAGCTGTACGAGGGGATTGACGTCGGCAACAAGGAAGGCGCAGTCGGTTTGATTACGTATATGCGTACAGACTCCACCCGCGTATCCGAAACCGCGCAAAATGAGGCGAAAGAGTACATACTGGAAAAATTCGGCGCTGACTACATACCGGCAGAACCTCGTGTCCAGGTCAAAAAAGAAAACGCTCAGGACGCGCACGAGGCGATCCGCCCAACTTCGGTCGCACGTACGCCGGATGAGATCAAGGAATTTTTGTCGAGAGATCAACTGCGCTTGTATCGACTCATTTGGGAGCGGTTTCTGGCGAGCCAGATGTCTTCCGCTGTACTCGATACCATGAGTGTAGATATTGATGCAGGGGGCGTCATGTTCCGGGCGACTGGCTCGAAAGTGAAGTTCCCTGGATTTATGAAGGTTTATATAGAAGGAAATGATGACGGCACGGAAGAAGAGAGCTTCCTGCCGCCAATCGCTGAAGGCCAGACGCTGGAACAGCGAGAAATAACGCCGGCGCAACATTTTACCCAGCCGCCGCCGCGTTACTCGGAGGCGCGTCTCATCAAGACGCTCGAAGAAGGCGGCATCGGCCGTCCCTCTACGTACGCTCCAACGCTGGAAACTATTCAGAAGCGCGGCTATGTCGCGCTGGAGGAAAAGCGGTTCATCCCGACAGAGCTGGGCGAAATCGTCATTACGCTGATCGAGGAGTTTTTTCCGGAAATTCTCAATGCGGAGTTTACCGCCCATATGGAGTCCGATCTCGACGAAATCGAGGAAGGCACAGCGAACTGGGTTCAAATTCTCGATGCGTTTTACGGTGACTTTGCCAAGCGAGTGGCCGTAGCGGAAGAAGAAATGAAGGAAGTCGAGCTGAAAGACGAAGAGTCTGACGAGACTTGCGAGCTGTGCGGCCGCGTGATGGTCTACAAGCTCGGGCGCTTCGGCAAGTTCCTCGCTTGTTCCGGGTTCCCGGAATGCCGCAACACGAAACCGATCGTCAAAGAAACAGGGGTAAAGTGCCCGCAATGTGAAACTGGACACATTATCGAACGTAAATCTAAGAAGAGCCGTATTTTTTACGGCTGCAACCGATATCCGGAATGCGATTTTGTATCGTGGGACAAACCGATTGCCCGTCCTTGCCCGAAATGCGCAAGCCTACTCGTGGAGAAAAAGCGCAAGAAGCAAGGGGTTAGCGTTGTCTGCACCAAATGCGACTATCAGGAAGAAGCAGACTCCTGATTGGACGAGGTAGAATTTGTAGCTTGGAGGAAGAACAGCATGACAACACCAACTATTACTGTAGTAGGCGCGGGTTTGGCCGGAAGCGAGGCTGCCTGGCAAATTGCCAAGGCAGGCATTCCCGTCAAGCTGTACGAAATGCGGCCTAAGACCCAGACACCTGCCCATCATACCGACAAATTCGCGGAACTGGTCTGCAGCAACTCCTTGCGCGCGAACTCCTTGGCCAATGCCGTCGGCGTATTAAAGGAAGAAATGCGCCGTCTAGGCTCGGTCATTATCGAGGCTGCTGACCGTTGCGCCGTTCCGGCAGGGGGAGCGCTTGCGGTAGACCGGCATGAGTTTGCTGGCTATGTCACGGATGCTGTGAAAAATCATCCGCTGATCGAGGTTATCACCGACGAGATCACCGACATTCCCGCGGATGGCATCGTCGTCATTGCGACAGGACCACTGACATCGCCAGCGCTTTCCCAAAAGCTCAAGGAGCTGACTGGGGAAGAATACCTATATTTTTATGATGCTGCAGCACCAATTATCGAAAAAGACTCGATCGACATGAACAAAGTCTTCGTGGCGTCCAGGTACGATAAAGGGGAGGCTGCTTACCTGAACTGCCCGATGACGGAGGAAGAATTTAATCGCTTTTACGATGAGCTGATTGCCGCCGAAGCGGTTCCGCTGAAGGAGTTTGAAAAAGAAATTTTCTTCGAGGGCTGCATGCCGATCGAAGTCATGGCAAAACGCGGACGCCAAACGATGCTGTTCGGCCCGATGAAGCCTGTCGGTCTGACAGACCCGCGCACAGGCAAAAAGCCGTACGCAGTCGTTCAGCTTCGCCAGGACAACGGCGCGGCTACCTTGTACAACATCGTCGGCTTCCAGACCCATCTGAAATGGCCGGAGCAAAAGCGGGTGTTCTCGCTGATCCCTGGCCTGGAAAACTGCGAAATCGTCCGTTACGGCGTCATGCACCGCAATACGTTCATTAATTCGCCGAAGCTGCTGCGCCCTACGTATCAGTACAGGGAGCGGGACACCTTGTTTTTTGCAGGCCAAATGACAGGGGTGGAAGGCTACGTGGAATCTGCCGCTTCCGGACTGCTCGCAGGCATCAATGCCGCGCGTCTGGCAAAAGGCGAAGAGCTGATCGTGCTCCCGCCGGAAACGGTCATGGGCAGCATGGCGCGCTATATTACGACGGCGGATCCGAAACATTTTCAGCCGATGAACGCGAATTTCGGGCTGGTTCCCGAGTGGCCAGAGCGCATTCGCAACAAGCGTGAGAAAAACGAAAAGCTTGCTGAGCGGGCGCTAGATACAATTCAGAATTTTACACAATAACGACACAATTAGCGTTGATATCCGAATTTCGTCTGTGTTACTATATAGGTGCTTCGAGGAGGGTGCATCCCATATGGACATTTCGCAACAAATTTCTGCGGATCTTGCGATGTTTACCCGTTATTTGCGAGTCGAAAAAAACGCCTCTCCTCATACGGTAAAGCAGTATTTGGCAGATATCAGCGAATTTGTCTCCTTTATGGAACAGCACCAAATCTCTGTATTTGCTGCTGTTTCTTATTTGCATGGTCGCTCCTTTCTCGCGCACTTGGCGGGCAGGGGGTTATCCCGGCGAAGTATTGCGCGCAAGCTCTCGAGTTTGCGAAGCTTGTATCGATTTTTGTTGCGTGAAGGTCAACTGGAGCAAAATCCGTTCCAACTCGTTTCCACTCCGAAGATGGAGAAGAAACTCCCTTCCTTTTTGTATCCACAAGAAGTTCAAGCGTTTTTTGATCTGCCAGATACATCAACGCCTTTAGGAATACGCGATCGGCTGATATTTGAACTGTTGTACGCGAGCGGCATGCGAGTTTCTGAGCTGGTTACCTTGTCAGTCGACGATGTGAATCCGAGCATGGGCGTCGCGCTTGTATATGGAAAAGGGGCAAAAGAGCGGTATGTGCCTGTGGGAAGTTATGCCTGCGACGTTCTTAGGCAATACCTAGAGTATGGAAGAGAAAAACTGTTGGCCGGCAGAGTAGATCACGGCAACCTGCTGCTTAACTATCGCGGAGAGCCGTTGTCCGACCGCAGCGTCCGCCGGATTGTAGACAAATACGTAGATATGTGCGCTTCTCATTTGCGTGCTTCACCTCACACCTTTCGTCACACGTTTGCGACCCACATGTTGAATGGAGGAGCTGACCTCCGGACGGTCCAAGAGCTGCTGGGACATGTCAATGTCTCTACGACGCAGGTTTACACGCATGTGACCAAGGAGCGACTTCGCCATGTATATGACACCGCTCACCCGCGGGCTAACCCGAATAGTACAGGTTCCGCCAATCGGACATAACGGGAGGAATCAGTGATGGAACAGTTTCACGCAACAACCATATTCGCTATTACGCATAACGGGGCAACCGCGATGGCCGGTGACGGTCAGGTTACCTTTGGAAACAGCATGGTCATGAAGCATGGGGCCAAAAAAGTGAGAAGGCTCTATCGCGGAGAAGTTTTGGCAGGATTTGCAGGCTCAGTTGCCGACGCAATTACGCTGTTTGAAAAGTTCGAAGGCAAGCTCGAGGAATACCATGGAAACCTTCAGCGGGCTGCTGTTGAGCTGGCGAAGGAGTGGCGTTTGGACAAAGTTTTGCACCGCCTGGAAGCGATGATGATTGTCGGCAACAAGGATCACCTGCTGCTGATCTCCGGCAACGGAGAAATCATCGAGCCAGATGACGGGATTTTGGCGATCGGCTCTGGCGGAAGTTTTGCCCTGGCTGCCGGTCGCGCTCTGAAAATATACGCGCCGCACCTGAGTGCCCGGGAAATTGCAGAAGCATCACTTCGAACCGCTGCGGAGATTTGCGTGTTCACGAACAACAATCTTGTGGTGGATGAGTTGAATTGAGCAAAAGGGAGGAACTTCTGTGCTGAATCTTGAGCAATTAACTCCGCGTAAGATCGTAGAGCATTTGGACAAATACATCGTCGGGCAGGCACAAGCCAAGAAAGCCATCGCTGTGGCGCTTCGCAATCGCTATCGTCGGAGCCTTTTGCCGGAGCAGATGATTGACGAAGTGGTTCCCAAAAATATTTTGATGATCGGACCGACCGGGGTGGGGAAAACCGAGATTGCCCGCCGGATCGCCAAGCTGACCGGCGCGCCGTTTATCAAAGTAGAGGCGACCAAGTTCACCGAGGTTGGCTATGTAGGACGAGATGTTGAGTCGATGGTGCGCGATCTGGTGGAAGCCTCCATCCGAACTGTGAAGCAGGAAAAAGTGGAATCCGTCAAAGAAAAAGCGGAAAAGCTCGCCAACGAGGCGATCGTAAACGCATTGGTTCCATCCCGGAAACAGCAAAGCTCGTTCAAAAATCCGCTGGAAATGCTGTTCGGCGGACAACAGCAGCAAGAGCAAACGTCGCATGACCAGGAAGAAGCTTCCGTTCTGCAACAGCGCAGACAGGTGGCTTGGCAACTAGCGAATGGACAGTTGGAAGAACAAATGATCGAGATAGAGGTAGAAGATCAATCGCCAACGATGTTCGACATGTTCCAGGTTCCGGGTACAGAACAAATGGGGATGCAAATGCAGGATATGCTCGGCAGCTTGATGCCTAAACGGACGAAGAAGCGAAAATTGCGAATTAAAGATGCCCGAAAGGTATTAATTCAGCAGGAAGCGCAAAAACTGGTGGATATGGACGAAGTTACGCAAGAGTCGATTCGTCGGGCAGAGCAGCATGGCATTATCTTTATCGACGAGATCGACAAGATTGCAGGCAAGGACGGCCGTGGACCGGATGTATCCCGCGAAGGCGTGCAACGAGATATTTTGCCGATCGTGGAAGGTTCTACGGTTATGACGAAATACGGTCCGGTAAAAACCGATTACGTCCTGTTTATCGCGGCTGGAGCGTTTCACATGGCCAAACCGTCTGATTTGATTCCTGAGCTGCAGGGGCGTTTTCCGATCCGGGTTGAGCTGACGAGCTTGCGCGTCGAGGATTTTGTGCGAATTTTGACGGAACCGAAAAATGCGCTGCTCAAGCAGTATGTGGCTTTGCTGGAAACAGAAGGCGTGCGGGTAGAATTTACGCAGGAAGCGATCCAGGAGCTCGCGAAAATGGCTGCGGAAGTCAATCAGAGCACAGACAACATCGGTGCTAGACGCTTGCACACCATCCTGGAAAAGCTGCTGGAGGATCTCTCGTTTGAAGCCCCGGAAATTCATCTGGAAGTTGTGCAAATCACCCCTGATTACGTCCGGCAAAAGCTCGGATCGATCGCGGGGAACAAAGACTTGAGTCAATACATTTTGTAATGATTGGGTAGGTAGTACACATACATTGGGAGGAAATACAGATGGATCTACTGTCGAAAACAAGAAGAATTAACCGCATGTTGCAAAAATCTGCGGGCCATGCTGTTAATTTTAACGAAATGGCGCAAGTGCTGAGTGACGTAATTGAAGCGAATACATTTGTCGTAAGTCGCAAAGGCAAGCTGCTTGGTTTTGCCATCCACCAGGAAATGGACAATGGCCGCATGCGCAAAATGCTGGAAGAGCGCCGTTTTCCAGAGGAGTACAGCCAAGGTCTTCTGAAAGTGGAAGAAACGTCCGCAAACCTGGACGTAGAAAGCCCTTACACTATTTTCCCGGTGGAGATGAAAGACGTATTCCGTTCCGGCTGGACGACTCTCGTTCCGATCATGGGTGGCGGAGACCGTTTGGGTACACTGATTCTCGGACGCATCAACGACCAGTTTGTGGACGATGACCTGATCCTCGCGGAAGTGGGCGCGACCGTAGTAGGAATGGAGATCCTGCGCGAGCGTTCGGAAGCGATTGAGGAAGAAGCGCGCAGCAAGGCTGTCGTGCAAATGGCAATCGGTTCCTTGTCCTACAGCGAGCTGGAAGCGGTTGAGCACATTTTTGAAGAGCTCGAAGGCAAAGAAGGCTTGCTCGTCGCTTCGAAAATTGCCGATCGCGTAGGCATTACCCGCTCCGTTATCGTAAACGCACTGCGCAAGCTGGAGAGTGCGGGGGTCATTGAATCCCGTTCCTTGGGAATGAAAGGAACTTTTATCAAAGTTTTGAACGAAAAACTGCTGCCTGAGCTGGAAAAGCTCAAAACTTCGTAAGGAAAATTGCAATAAAAGTTTAGTCAAAGTGAACTAAAAGGTATAGCGACATCGGTTGCTATACCTTTTTTCATGGGTATTTATACCCAGTTTCAACAATGTCCGACAAACCGCTTCCAGAAATTATCTATTGATTTTTTAGTGCTAGCCCACTTGTGACGCATTGAATATGGATTGCATGTCAAAACAAGTAAAAAACAGGGATTTAGTGCCATTGAATCATTTTGAAAGTCGCCATCAATAGGGGCTTTTTTCACTATTACGATTTTGCTATGATTGAATCGTAAATTGGATGTCGAAAATACAGGAATTATAGGCAGTTTTGTGGAAATGAATTGACACATAATTGGGGGAGAAGGCTATATGCTGGAGAGCTATCATCTGCAGGTCCTAGAGAGAGCGATGAATGCCGCGACGTTGCGGCACCGGACGATCGCGAACAATCTTGCCAACATCGATACCCCTCAATTCAAAAGTCAACAGGTAATTTTTGAGGGCTATCTGCAAGAGGAACTAAATGGGCAAATAGGAAATGGGAAGCTTGCGGCTTATCGCACCGATCAACGCCATATTCCATTTGGCAATGCCGGCGGGTTTGCAATGCCTCAAGTCGTTTCCAATCCGAATAGCTACGTGCAGAACAGCGGGAATGATGTCGATCTGGAAGCAGAGACAACAGAGCTGGCGAAAAACCAGATCTGGTACAGCGGCTTAACACAACTGACAGCAGGGCATTTCCAGAAGCTGCGCAGTGTCATTGAGGGTGGAGGGAAATAACGATGAGCTTGTTTCAAGGAATTAATACGAGTGCCTCTGCATTGACTGCCAATCGCTTGCGCCTGGATACGATCGCGTCGAATATTGCGAACGCAGAAACGACACGCGCGAGTTTTGTCGATGGCAAGTGGCAGCCGTACCGTCGAAAAATGGTCGAATTGTCACCCCGCTCGACCCAATCGTTCGACAGCTTTCTGCAGGCGGCAGTGGGAACTGTTTCTGGCAGTGGCGGAGAACAAGGGGTAAGAGTCACGGCCATTCAGGAGGACACCACGCCATTTAAACGCGTATATGACCCTGCTCATCCCGATGCGGATCAAGAGGGCTACGTGCTTTTGCCGAATGTCGATCCGATGAAGGAAATGGTCGACCTGATCTCGGCATCACGATCCTATGAGGCCAACGTGACAGCTTTAAACGCAAGCAAGGCGATGATGTTGAAAGCATTGGAAATCAAATAAAGCAGGTGAACAATAAAAGATGGACATAAACGCACTTTCCCAAACGGTTCCGGTTCGGACGCCTGTCGCAAACAAACTGCCAACGCCTGCCGAAGTGACAAAAGACTTTTCGTCGTACTTGACGGACGCGCTAAGCCAGGTGAATCAGGCTCAAGTAGAATCGGCAAATCTCGCAGATCGATTCGCTGCCGGAGAAATTACGGATGTGCATCAATTGACAGTCGCCGGACAAAAAGCTTCCGTGATGCTGCAATTGACTATGCAAGTCCGGAATAAAATGATCGAGTCCTACCAAGAAATCATGCGAATGCCGATTTGATTGTCGTTTTATCCAGTGAGAGGTGAATCATGAACGAACGTTTAGCTTTATACAGAAATCAGCTTACGTCTAAATGGAACCAGTTTTCCAAGAAACAAAAATGGATGATTGCCGGAATCTCGCTTTTTCTGCTAATTTCGCTGGGCTTATACATATACATCGCTTCTCAGCCGGTCTACAAGCCACTCTACGATCAGAGACTGAGCGAGCAAGAAATCGGCGCAATCAAAAAAGAACTTGAAGGCCAGCAGATTCCGTACCGGATTACGGGAAATGGGACAAGCATTGAAGTACCGGAAAAAATGGCACAGGATGTCATCGTCGATCTGGCCGCACAAGGAATCCCCAGCCAGGCAGGCATCAACTCTGAGATTTTTTCCAATACGCTCGGTGTTACCGACAGGCAATTCGATGTGATGAAAAAAGAAGCGTTGCAACAAGAGCTGCGCAAAATGCTCGAACGTGTGAAAGGCGTGCGCTCGGCACAAGTGATGATTACACTGCCGCAGGAAAGTGTTTGGGTGACAGAGACACCGGATACGGCAACGGCATCGGTCATCGTCGACGTGGAACCGGGTACGACGCTCGATCAAAAGCAGATTAACTCGCTGTATTTGCTCGTTTCCCGAAGCGTTCCGAAATTGCCGATGGACGCCATCGCGATTACGGACCAATACTCGAATCCGCTGGAACGCGCGGAAGGCAACGAAGCAGAAGGAACATTAAGCAGCTTCAAACAGCAAGAAGCAATCAAGTCCGAGGTTGAGAAGAAGATTCAACAAAACCTGTACAACTTGCTTGGAACGATTATGGGCCGAGACAAAGTGATTGTGCACGCATTTATCAAAATGAATTTTGATAAGGAAAACCGCGTGGAAAATCTCGTGGAGGCGCCCGACAAAGAGAACAACGAAGGACTTATCATCTCTTCTCAAAAATTATCAAAAGCTTTCTCGGGTCAAGGCCAACCGCCGGGGGGCATCGCCGGAACAGGCGCGAATGCAGTCCCCAACTACCCAGGGAACAATCCTCAGGGCAGCAACAGTCAGTATGAAGAACTGAATGATACCATTAACCGCGAAGTCAATCGAATCACGCGAAATGTTACACTAAGCCCGTACAAGATTGAAGATTTGACGATCAACGTAGGGGTCGAACCGCCGACTGGCGGAGAATTAGATGCTGCTACAATCGAAAGTATCAAACAGGTACTGCGCAATGTCGTCCGTGTGACACTGAGCGACAGAGCGACCGATTTGAGCGAAGAAGAACTGGACAAACACATTTCCGTTCTCCCACGTCAATTTTCTGGCAAAGTGGCTGTCGAAGAATCCAGTGCACTCAGCCCGGCTGTATTGTGGACCGTTGGTGGTATTGCCGTGCTGGCTCTCGCCGCTGTAGCCTTCCTCATCATCCGCAGACGCAACCAAGCGAAGCAGGAACAGGAAGAAGAGATGTCAGACTTGCTGGCTCCAAACCAACCTGCCGAAATTCCTGACTTGATCTATCAGGAAGATGGAGACCAGGTCGTGGTCAGAAAACAGCTTGAAAAATTGGCGCGAAGCAAGCCGGATGAATTTGTTGTTCTGCTTCGTACTTGGCTAGCAGAAGATTAAGGAGTGAAAGATATGGCTCGCGGCGCTAAAGAGTTGTCGGGAAGACAGAAGGCGGCTATCCTCCTCATCTCACTAGGGCCGGAAATCTCTGCCCAGGTGTTCAAGCATTTGCGTGAGGATGAGATTGAGCAGTTGACATTGGAAATTGCCAATGTGCGAAAAGTAGATACTGATGAAAAAGATAAAATCTTGGCTGAATTTCACCAAATCGCCGTAGCGAAGGAAGTCATTTCGCAAGGCGGCATTACGTACGCAAAAGAAATTTTGCAAAAAGCGCTGGGCGAGACGAAAGCGATGGATATCATCAATCGCTTGACGGCAAACCTGCAAGTGCGGCCGTTCGATTTTGCCAGGAAGGCAGATCCTGGTCAAATTTTAAACTTCATCCAAAACGAGCATCCGCAGACCATTGCACTGGTGCTTTCTTATCTCGAACCGCAGCAGGCTGCGATGATTTTGTCGGCTTTGCCGCAAGAGCGCCAGGCTGAGGTAGCGAAGCGGATTGCGACGATGGACAGCACTTCTCCGGAAGTGATCGCCCAGGTGGAGCAAGTCCTCGAGCAGAAGCTCTCGGCAACGGTGACACAGGATTATACGCAAGCTGGCGGGATCGAGGCAATCGTGGCAGTTCTCAATGGTGTCGATCGTGGGACGGAGCGCACGATTCTCGATTCTCTCGAAATTCAGGACCCCGAATTGGCCGAAGAAATCAAGAAGCGCATGTTTGTATTCGAAGATATCGCCACACTGGACAACCGCTCCATTCAGCGCGTCATCCGCGACGTGGAAAATGCGGATTTGCAGCTTTCGCTCAAAGTGTCCAGCGAAGAAGTTCGCGAAGTTATTTTCCGCAACATGTCCAAACGGATGGCGGACACTTTCAGAGAAGAAATGGAGTTCATGGGACCAGTTCGTCTGCGCGACGTCGAAGAAGCACAATCTCGTATCGTTGCGATTATCCGTCGCTTAGAGGAGGCTGGTGAGATCATCATCGCCCGCGGTGGAGGAGATGATATCATTGTCTAGGATCATTAAAGTGGCGAATTATCGGCCTTCAGAGGACTCTGTCCTCCTCTCGGTGACGCCTGTACCACCTAAGACGGAAAGTGATCCCGAAAGGTTGCAAAAAAATCTACAAATTTTTCAAGAAGCTGAAATAGAGGCCAAAACGATTCTGGCAGACGCGGAAGAAACCGCGCAAACCATTCTCCGCCAAGCGATAGAAGAGGCCGAGCAACTGAAGCAGGAAGCCTCGCTGGAGATTCAGCAATGGTGGGAGCAGAAACAGCAGGAGGCTGCCCAGTTGTTCAGCTCGACGCAGGAGCAAGCGACGGCCGAAGGACACGAAAAAGGCTTTGCGGAAGGCAAGCAGCAAGCGTACGAGGAAGAGACGCAAGCACTCGCCGAGGCGCGTGCGATTCTGGAGCAGGCATACAGCAGCAAGCAGCAGATCATCGCGGAAGCAGAGCCGTTTTTGGTAGAGCTGGCCCTGGAAATCGCCAAAAAAATTATCGGACAGGAACTGCAGCAAAATCCGGAGCAGGTGCTGGAAATTGCGAAAAAAGCGCTGCGGCGCTCGCGAGTCCACGGCGAGATCACGATCTGCGTCAACCACAACTACTTCCATTACGTTTCCGAGCATCGCGCCCAACTGCTGGCGTTGCTGGAAGGACAGGCGGAGCTTTCCATCTATCCGGACTACACGATAGCAGATGGCGGCTGTGTCATTCGCACACAGCTCGGAAGCGTGGACGCACGGGTGGATACACAACTAGAAGAGATCAAACAAGCATTGCTTGCGATTGCCGGAGGAAGTGAGTCCCGATGAGCATCCTGGACATATCCAAGTACAGACAGGCGCTGTATGAGCTCGATCCGCTACGCGTGAACGGGAAAGTGACACAGGTGGTCGGCCTGACCATCGAGTCGCAAGGACCCGAAGTGAAGCTCGGCGAGATTTGCCATCTGTACCCGACGAACAGCAAAGAGCCGATTATCGCCGAAGTGGTTGGTTTTCGGGAAAACAAAGTGCTGCTGATGCCGCTTGGCGAGCTGACAGCCATCGGACCGGGCTGCGACGTTGTGGCGACGGGCCGATCGCTGGAAGTAAAAGTAGGGCCGGAAATACTCGGCTCGGTGCTGGATGGACTGGGCAGGCCGTATCAAGGGACGCTGCCGCTCGGACTGGCTTCCTATCCGACGAACAACCTCCCGCCGAACCCGATCCTGCGCCCGCGCATCAAGGAGCCGCTCAGCGTCGGCGTACGCGCCATAGACGGACTTTTGACGGTCGGAAAAGGACAACGTGTCGGCATCTTTGCCGGATCAGGGGTAGGGAAAAGTACTCTGATGGGGATGATCGCCCGCAATACGACGGCGGACATCAACGTCATCGGGCTGATCGGGGAGCGCGGACGCGAAGTCATGGAGTTTATAGAACGCGATCTGGGGGAAGAAGGGCTAAAGAGGTCTGTCGTCGTCGTCGCCACTTCCGACCAGCCGGCCATGATTCGCATCAAGGGAGCCTTGATTGCGACCTCGATCGCCGAATATTTCCGGGATCGCGGACTGAATGTGATGCTGATGATGGATTCTGTCACCCGGTTTGCCATGGCGCAGCGGGAAGTGGGACTAGCCATCGGAGAGCCTCCAGCCACACGCGGCTACACCCCGTCCGTGTTCGCCCTGATGCCGAAGCTGATGGAGCGGGCAGGAACGGCCGACAAAGGCAGCATCACGGCGTTTTACACGGTACTCGTCGACTCGGATGACATGAACGATCCGATTGCGGATACGGCGAGGGGAATTTTGGACGGACACATTGTCCTCGACCGGAAAATCGCACAAAAAGGCCATTTTCCTGCCATTGATGTGATGGCAAGCGTCAGCCGCGTCATGTCGGAAATCGTCTCGGACGAGCACAAGGAAGCCGCCAGACAGTTGAAAAAGCATCTGGCGACATTCCGGGAAGCGGAAGACTTGATTAACATCGGAGCGTACAAGCCAGGATCAAACCGCGACATTGATGCCGCGATCCGCTATAAAGACATCATTTCTGAGTTTACGGCCCAAGGCACACATGAGCCCTCGACCCTTCAAAGCGCAATCAAGGCGCTGTTAGCCCATTTCGGAGGAGTGAACTAGAGTGAAAGTGTTTCAGTTTCATCTCCAAAAAGTTCTGGATCTGAAGGAAAAAGAGAAAGAGCAGGCAGAGTGGGCATTTGGGAAATCGATTCAGCGCAAAAACGAAGAAGAGTGGAAACTTGTGCAATTGACTGAACAGCATGATGAGATGACCCATATGCTTGAGGAAGCGCAAATGCAGACGTGCAGCGCGGCGCAGCTTATCTCTATCGCGCAGTACCAGCAAGCGGTAGCCCGCTCGATTACGAGGCAGCAACGAACCTTGCGCGGGTGTGAGCAGGACGTGGAGCGCTGTCAGTCCCATTTGACCGAGAGAATGAAAGAGTCCCAGTTGTGGCAACGACTGCGGGAAAAATCTCTCCATCAATTTCTCGACGAGCAGAGACAGCGTGAGCAAAAAGAAATGGATGAGATCGGCACGCAGCTCTATCTTCGCCGCAGCAACTAAGGGAGGTACCAGATGGAAGAAATCCAAGAAGAACGGGAATACGGCAGGTTGGAATGGTTTTTTTACATGATCGTCATTCCTGCACTGTTTGCCAGCCTCCTTGGCGGCGTTCTCCTGAGCTTGCTGGGAGTGAACGTGCTAGGGAATGTTCTCCACTGGGCTAACTCCATACCGTACGTGGAAAAGCTCGTCCCGGACGAATACGACACGCTGTCCGGTGAGGAGGAAAAGAAAGAACCAGACACGGAGAAGCAAGTGGCGACCCTGCAGCAAGACCAGGCGAAAAATCAGCAGCAAATTTCCGCGCTGAAAGAAGAAGCAGCGAAAAAAGACGCCACGATTCAAGCGCTGGAAAAGCAGGTGCAAGACTTGAACAAGCTCATGGAGGAACAAAGAGCCAGCGAAGAGGAGCGGCAAAAGCAGTTTACGGACCTCGCCAAAGTGTACACGACGATGTCAGCGAAAAACGCAGCAGCCATCATCGAAAATTTGAGCCTGGACGAGTCTGTCGCGGTCATGACCAAAATGAAGCCCAATCAGCGCGCAGACATTTTGGCAAAGATGGACCCGAAAAAAGCGGCAGACATTTCGATACTGCTGAAAGATTCTGTTGTCAACAAGGACGACGACATTGCGGCCTTGCAACAGCGGGTTCAGGTGCTGACAAAGGCGCTTAGCGAGACACGCAGCGGCTCTTCCTCCAGCGCAAACGACCAGGCACTGAGCGAGACATTCGCGCAGATGCCGGCAGAAGATTCTGCTGCGGTCATTCGCTCGCTCATGAGTACGAACAAGAGCAGAGCGCTTACCCTCTTAAAAGAAATGCCTGCGGACAAGCGGGCGCAAACACTCTCTGCGATCGCCAAGGAAGACAAAAAAGAGAAAGACAATCTGGCGGCACGCATCACAGAAGAGTTGCTTCGATAACAAAAAGCATGGCTTTTCGTTGTCGTTTCCATAAGCAACAAATCTAAAAGAGGAGGTGAACGAGATGAATGTAGCCAATCTGACTCCGCCAGTAGGTTCAGCCGGGAGCGTCACATCTGTCGGTGCTGCCACAGGCAATGGAGATGCTGGCATGGGGCAGTTGTTCTCTTTGCAAATGCTGCAAACTTTTGAAACGATGCTAGACTCCAAAGGGGTAGTTGCTTCTCCGGCAGGCTTGTCAGAGGAAGACCAGAAATTGCTCGATGAACTGATGGCGTTGATCGCTCAACTGCTTGCCGCAGGACAGCAAGGAAACGCAGAACTGAACGAGCAAGTAGGCGAAAAGGCAGCAGCGGTTGAACAGCTTTTGGGCAAAGTGTCCGGACAAGGCATGGAGCTTGCCTCGCAGGCTGGAGTGGATCTCAAGCAACTTTTGTCCAAGCTTTCGCAAAAGGAAGCATCTGCCGATGAGATGGACAAGCTGGCCGCACTTCTCGAAGCACTGAAGAACCAAAAAGGCAATGAAAGCAAAGCGAAGCATGGCGCGCTGCCGCTGCGCTCCGAGACGATTCCCAATCTAAATGCATCGCAGCAAGAAGCGTTCAAGACGATTTCGCCTTTGCGGATGAACCTCGGCCTGGCTGCCTACAAGCTGGAAGCGGGAGTATCTTCCCAACCGATCCAGCCGACGCTTTCCGGCAGTCTGCTGAATCAGGAAGGAAACCCGGAGGAATCGCTGCTGACGACAGCGAACCAAATTTCGGTTGTTTCCCAGCAAGCGCCTCAGACGCAAAGCGTGGCAAGTTTTCAACAGGCAGTCGGACAGACGCACCATGTGAACGCGAACAAATTGCCGCAGCAGCTTACCCAGCTTTTCGTTTCCAAGCTGCAACTAAGCGGCCATAACGGTGTGCATGAAGCACGGCTGATCTTGAATCCGCAGTCGCTCGGGCAGGTGGACGTGACGATTACTTCGCACAACGGGGTAATTACCGCCCAGTTCCACGCCGAGACACAGGCCGGAAAAGATTTGCTCGACAACCAGCTTCCGCAATTGCGGCTGGCTTTGACGCAGCAAGGCTTGCAGGTCGATCGTCTGGAGGTCAATCAACAGCAGGACACGGCATTCAGCTTCCAGCAACAGCGCGAGCAAGCCGGACAGCAGCGGGACAATCAGCAGCAACAGCAACAAAAACAGGCTGAACAAGAGTTTGCGCTAGAGGCGCTCGTAGACAGCAGTGAAACGAGCGAGTCGCTATGGAATCGCCTGCGGGAATCAGCCCGTGGAGTGGACGATCTCGTCTAGGGATGGAATGAAGGAGGAAGCAGCATGAACCATTTTCGTGTCGCGCAGCCCTATTTCCCTCCGAAACCGAATCACGTCACCAAAGCGGCTGCCCAGACAGCGCCGGGAGCCAGCAAAACGTTTCAACAGTACTTGACCGAATCGACGACTCCACATGCCAAAGCACAGCCACTTTCGTTCAGTCAGCATGCCATGAGCCGCCTGCAGCAACGTGGAATCGCGCTTGGAGGGCATCAGTTGGAACGTTTGGAGTCAGCGGTTCAAAAGGCAGCCTCCAAAGGGGCCAGAGAATCTCTCATCATTATGGATAACGTGGCTTATGTCGTGAGCATCGTAAATCGGAAAATCATTACCGCTGTGGACGATGGCAGCATGAAGGACAATGTATTTACCAACATCGACAGCGCCATCTTCGTATAAATGGCCTGTACGAGCGGGCTGGACCTCTCCGGAGGAAGCCTACGGGTTACCGAACGACAGAGGTAATCCAGACTTGTAAGAGAGCAGAGGAGGAGACAGATCATGCTTCGTTCCATGTATTCAGGTATCTCAGGTATGCGCGGCTTTCAAACAAAGCTTGATGTCATTGGGAACAACATTGCGAACGTAAATACGGTTGGCTTCAAAAAAAGCCGTGTCATGTTTCAAGATATTTTGAGCCAAAATGTGCAAGGTGCCGGCGCTCCGACCGACGGTGGAAAAGGCGGTACCAACCCGACCCAGATCGGTCTCGGTTCCTCGATCGCATCGATTGATACCGTGTTTTCGGCGGGAAGCCCGATGACGACAAACTTGCCGACAGACCTTTCCATTGAAGGCGACGCCTTTTTCATGGTGAGCCCGGATGACGGCGCGACGATCTACTACACGCGCGCAGGCAACTTCACCCGCGACTCCCAAGGCTTCCTGGTTAACCCGCAAGGACTGAAACTGTTGAACAGCGATGCTGCTCCGATCCAGATCAGCCAGGCTGACGGTGTCGTCTCCTACTCCATCGGCAAAGACGGCGTCATTACGACCGTAGACGATGCGGGCGCGCTTGCAGCCGACAACACGATTGGCGTCATGACGTTCAACAACCCGAGCGGTCTGAAAAAAGTCGGCAATTCGCTCTATGAAAACACGGTGAACGCCGGTGCTCGTGACGAAGACCCAATGACACCAGTTACTCCAGCAGATGCACGCGTGAGCATCATTGCCGGTCAACTGGAAATGTCCAACGTCGACCTCTCTGAAGAGTTCACGGAAATGATCGTGGCGCAGCGCGGCTTCCAGGCGAACTCGCGGATCATTACGACGTCCGATTCCGTTCTCGAGGAACTGGTGAATCTGAAACGATAACTTCTTGCAGTGGATTAGGCGGGGAAGCGATTTACTCCTTCCCCTGTTTAATCCCGAAAAGGAGCACACGATGATTAAACTGACCCGTTTTAACGGCACTGCGTTTTATCTGAACATCACTCACATCGAAACGGTTGAAGCAACACCCGATACCGTGATTACGTTGTTCAACGACAGGAAGTACATCGTGAAGGATTCCGTAGAGTCCATCGCTGAACGTGTTCAGGCTTTTTATCAAAACGCTCATCCGATAGCGACTGCACCCAAGCTGCCGGACGATTTAAATGAATAGCGGGAGGCATTGCGATGTTTCAAAATCGTTTGTTTAACATGGCTCTAATTATCATCATCGCGATTTCGCTACTGGGAGTCATCTCGTTTGTGCTCTGGCAAACGTATCTCTCTCCGGCCGCGCAGACGGCCAGCTCTGAAGAAAAAGAAGTGAAGCCTTTGTCAGCGAAAGAAATGCAGGAGTACTCCGTAGATACTGGCGAGATCACAACCAATTTGCTGACGAACAATTACATGATTGTGCGCTTCAGCATTACAGCGGACAGTGCAGATGCCAAAACGGAACTGGAGCAGCGATTGCCACAGGTCAATCAGGTGATTATTAAAACGTTGGCTGGCCTGACACCAGAAGACATAAAAGGAACCGAAGGCGTAAACAAGCTGGAAGCGAAAATCATGAATGAAATCAGCTCCCTGATGCAAGAAGGCAAAATCGTGCAAGTCGTGACGACCAAGCGGGTCTTGTCCTAAGGAAGCGATCACACGGATACATAGCAAGGAGGTGACGACATATGGCCGAGGTTCTCTCACAAAGTGAGATTGACGCGTTGTTGGCCGCTCTATCATCTGGTGAGATGGATGCCAACGAGCTGAAAAAAGAAGAGACTGAGCGCAAAGTCAAAGTGTATGATTTCAAACGCGCGTTGCGGTTCTCCAAAGACCAGATCCGTGGCTTGACACGAATCCATGAGAACTATGCGAGGCTGTTGACTACTTATTTTTCAGCTCAGCTCCGTACCTTCGTGCAAATTACGGTTGCCTCCGTCGATCAATTGCCGTATGACGAATTTATACGCTCCATTCCCAAGATGACCATCTTGAACATCTTCGAAGCTCCTCCTTTGGAAGGACGAATGGTCTTGGAGGTCAATCCAAACATCGCCTATACCATGCTGGATCGGCTTCTTGGTGGCCAGGGTGCAATCCCGGAAAAAATGGGTGCACTTACGGAAATTGAAACAACGGTGATGGAGCGAGTATTCGGCAAGGCGCTGGATACATTCCACGAGGCATGGAAGCAAATTATTGAGCTTGATCCGTACCAGGAAGGACTGGAAATGAATCCCCAGTTCATGCAGATTGTCTCGCCAAACGAGATTGTCGTCGTAATCTCGTTCAGTACGAAAATCGGGGACACGACAGGAATGATTAACCTTTGTCTGCCTCACGTCGTACTGGAGCCGATCATGACCAAGCTTTCCGGTCAGTACTGGTTCTCCAAGCAGAAAAAGACACGGGATGAAGATGAACGCCTGCGTGTCGAAGAACGAGTAAAGGTGGCCAAACTGCCGATCATTGCGGAAATGGGGACGGCTACGATTACCGTCGGCGATTTTCTGGCGCTGCAAAAAGGCGATGTCATCCAGTTGGATCAGTCGCTTGACAGCAAGCTGAAGATCAAGATAGGCGATCAGTTGAAGTTCCTGGGGCAACCGGGTACGCTCAAAGGCAGAATGGCCGTGCAGATTGATGAAGTCATAGAGGAGGGGGAGGACCAAAATGAGTAGAGATATGCTTTCTCAAGACGAGATTGACGCGCTACTTCGCGCGAACAACTTGGTTGAGGACGAAGAGGAAGCAAAGCCCGCGGAGAGTCAGAATGTGGCTGATTTTCTTTCCCCGTTTGAACAGGACGCGCTTGGCGAAATCGGAAATATCTCCTTCGGCAGCGCCGCAACCGCGTTATCCACTTTGTTAAGCCAGAAAGTCGACATTACCACGCCGACCGTTTCCGTTGTCAACGTGGATGAGTTGGAAAGCGAGTTTCCAATTCCTCATGTGGCGGTCCACGTCGAGTACACGGATGGCTTCAAAGGGATCAACCTGTTGGTCATTCGGATGGAAGATGCGGCGGTAATCGCAGACCTGATGATGGGGGGAGATGGCAAGCCTGCCGATACGGAAATGTCCGAGCTGCACATCAGCGCAGTCCAGGAAGCGATGAACCAAATGATGGGTTCAGCGGCGACATCCATGTCCACGATCTTCAACCAGTTCATCAACATTACACCTCCGGGCATCGACGTGATGGACTTGGCGCAGGGCAAGGGCGGAGACAGCTTCTCCGACGATGACAGCCCGCTGGTGAAAGTCTCCTTCCGCTTGAAAGTCGGCGAACATGGCGAGTTGATTGACTCGAATATCATGCAGCTTTTGCCGCTTTCTTTTGCGAAGAAAATGATCGACCGACTGGTGGGAGGCTCGGATGACGAGGCAGCCGCAGCACTTGTAGCCGAGACGGAAATGCCGTCTATTCCGGCCCCGAGCGCGTCCGCTCCACCGCCAGCCCAGCCTGTGCAGCAGGAGCCTGTACAGAGCCACGTACCTCCTGTAGCGCCGCCGCCTCCTGCACAGCAGCCGATGCAGCAGCCACCGGCTGGATATGCTCCGCCGATGGGTTATCCGGGGCAACCGATGTATCCGGACCCATACGCGCAATATGCGATGCCGCCGGGGTATGCTCCGTATCCGGGCGTTTACCAGCAACCGCCTATGGCTCCGCCAGCGCCGCAGCATTTCGGAAGCCCGGCAGCCAACCAGGCAAATGTCGTGCCAGCGCAGTTTGCACCGCTTGGCGCGTCCCCGATGTACACAGGAGAACTGCAAAATTTGAATCTCTTGCAAGACATTCCGCTGCAAGTAACGGTGGAGCTGGGACGTACCAAAAAGTTGATTAGAGAAATTCTTGACTTGTCTGCCGGATCCATCATACAGTTGGACAAGCTGGCAGGTGAGCATGTAGACATTTTGGTCAATAACAAGTTGATTGCCAAAGGCGAGGTTGTCGTCATCGACGAGAATTTCGGTGTCCGCGTCACCGATATCATCAGCCAGTTTGATCGTGTTCAAAAATTGCAATAAACCACAAATCAAGAGCAAGTATTGGGGAGGATCTATTCATGTCAAACAAAGTATTGATCGTTGATGATGCAGCATTCATGCGTATGATGATTAAGGAGATTTTGTCCAAAAACGGCTACAGCGTCGTAGGGGAAGCAAGCGATGGAGCACAGGCGGTTGAGAAGTACAAGGAATTGGGACCAGATTTGGTGACAATGGACATTACCATGCCGGAAATGGATGGCATTTCTGCTCTGAAAGAAATCAAAAAGCTCGATCCGAACGCACGCGTCATCATGTGCTCCGCGATGGGACAACAGGCCATGGTTATTGATGCGATTCAGGCGGGCGCGAAAGATTTCATCGTAAAACCATTCCAGGCAGATCGCGTGCTGGAAGCGATCAAAAAGACTTTGAGCTAATGATGAAGATCCGGAATGCAGGGACGAGGCTTTTGTGGATCTTCAGTCTGATCCTCGTGCTGTTTGTCTCCGCCCTGCCCATTGCCGTCCATGCGGAAGGTACTGTAGCCGATGCGTACAACCAAGGGAATACAGACAAGAGCAATGCGCCCGCCGGCGGCGAACAGCCGGCGGCCATTCCGGGCAGCGGAACAGGCAGCATGATCGGTTATTTGGTGCAAGTCATTTTTTCACTCGGCTTTATCGCTGTTCTTATCTTTTTCCTGCTCCGTTTTCTCGGGCGACGCCAAGTCGGGCAAAGCCAAGGACCGATCAAAATTATCAGTGCGGCAGCCCTTGGCAACGGGAAGACGCTGCAGGTGGTCATGATCGGAGAGTCCTTGTACATTGTGGGAGTGGGAGAGAATGTCCAACTGCTTCGCCGCATCGAACCGGGGGAAGAGGTGGACCTGATCTTGGCCGATGCGGAAATCGCACCGATCAAAAACCCGTTATCGCTGAACTGGCTGCCATTCAGCAAAAAGAAGCAGGCTGACGAAGAGTTGCTGTTTTCTTCGGATGTGGACGGAAAAACCTTTCAGGAGCTTTTGAAAGGGCAGTGGGACAACGTGAAAAATCGACCACTCAACTCCGACTTGTGGGACAAAGAGGAAGTTTCCGACAGAGGGGACCGAAAATGAAATATTTTTTACAGGTGCTTGTGCTTGTTGCCGCAGTGCTCGCCGTACCGGAGATGGCGGCAGCCGCGCCAGGAGGAACACCGCTAATTCCGAGCATTGACTTGCAAATCGGCGGCGGCACTGGGACACCACAGGAGACATCCTCAGCGATTCAGTTGTTGCTGATCTTGACTGTGCTCTCAGTGGCACCAGCTATCTTGTTGTTGATGACGAGTTTTACGCGAATTGTCATTGTCTTGTCGTTTGTGCGAAATGCCTTGGCGACCCAGCAAATGCCGCCCAACCAGGTGCTGGTGGCGCTCGCTTTGTTTCTGACGTTTTTCATCATGGCCCCGACTTTGGGCAAAGTGAATGAAACGGCCGTGCAACCATTTATGCAGGGCAAGCTGACGCAGCAGCAGGCATTCGATGCGGCGGTCATTCCGTTCAAGGAATTTATGGCCAAGCAGACGCGCGAAAAAGATTTGGCGCTGTTTTTGGAATTTACGAAAGCGGAGCGACCGAAGACGATTCAGGATATTCCGCTTACTGTTCTCGTACCTGCCTATGCGATCAGCGAGCTGAAAACGGCCTTTCAGATCGGCTTTATGATCTTCATCCCGTTTCTGGTCATCGACATGATTATCTCCAGCATTTTGATGGGGATGGGGATGATGATGCTGCCGCCGGTCATGATTTCGCTGCCGTTCAAAATTTTGCTGTTCATTATGGTAGACGGCTGGTACTTAGTAGTGAAATCCCTTTTGACCAGTTTTTAGCGACATTCCGAAGGGACCAGGAGGTTAGAGCATGACACAGGAATTACTGATGCAAATTGCCCAAAGCTCTGTTTACACCATCCTGCTGGTTTCGGCGCCCGCGCTCGGGATCGCCTTACTGGTCGGGTTGATGGTCAGCGTTTTTCAGGCAACCACGCAAATTCAGGAGCAGACGCTCGCATTCATTCCGAAGATCGTCGCCGTGTTTATTATCATTTTGGCGGTAGGACCGTGGATGCTGCGCGTCATGCTAGATTTTACGATGGGGATCTTCGGAAACCTGCATCGTTTTGTCGGATAGCGTATGAGCCTTTATCTCACGTATTTGCCTGTTTTCTTGCTGGTGTTTGTCAGAATGAGCGCCTTTTTTGTAGTGGCTCCCTTTTTCGCGATCAGGGGCGTGCCTGCCCAGTTCAAAATCGGCTTGGCCTTCATCGTCGCCTTGATTAGCTTTCAAGCGTTGCCGGTGCAAGGACAGATTCCGCTGGATTTGACGTTTATGCTCTATGTGATAAAGGAAGCGCTCGTAGGCTTGATTCTCGGCTATATTTGCGAGCTGATGTTTGTCGCTGTCCAGGTTGCCGGAGGGCTGATGGACATGCAAATGGGCCTGGCCATGGCGAACGTGATCGACCCGAAAACGGGCGCCTACATCCCTGTGACGGGGAACTTCAAGAATATCTTGGCGATTTTGTATTTTTTTAGCATCAATGGACATCACATGCTGCTGCGCGGGATCATGAGCAGCTACCAGGCGATTCCGGTGGATCGCATGTGGGCCGCTTTTGGCAGTGAAAGCGCGATGATGACAGCGGTCAAAGTGTTTCAGAACATGTTTTTGAGCGCGTTTTTGATGGCGGCGCCAATCGTGGTCGCGCTGTTTTTGGTAGACCTCTCTCTTGGTATTATCGCCAAATCTGTCCCGCAGTTTAATATTTTTGTGGTCGGCTTGCCGATCAAACTGCTTGCCAGCTTTCTGCTCTTGATCGTTGTCATGCCCGCCTTTTTACTGACGTTAAACGGACTGTTTGACAACATGTTCCGGGCACTCGCAGAAATGATGAAATCGCTCGGAGGATCACCATGACGCAGATGAGGTTCCTTTACCCCGTAGACCTGCAGTTTTTTAGCGGCGAAAAAACGGAGAAGGCGACTCCCAAGAAAAAGGAGGATGCCCGAAAAAAGGGGCAGGTGGCGAAAAGCCAGGATCTCTCTCCTTCCATCGTATTGACTTCGTTCTTTTTTTTGCTGATGATGCTCGGGCCTTCCATGCTCAGTACGTTCCAGAACCTGATGCGAGAAGCGCTTATCACGTTTACGAGCTGGCAGTTGAACGAAGAGAATCTGAAAGTCATCGTCATGTCGATGGCCTTCGAGGCGCTGAAAATCGTGGGCCCTGTACTGGGGCTGGCCTTTCTGGTCGCCTTCGCCGTCAATTACATGCAGGTGGGCTGGATGATTAGTACGGAGCCGCTGCAGATGAAGCTGGAGAAGCTGGACCCGATCAAAGGAGCCAAACGCATTTTCTCCATGCGCTCCCTCGTCGAATTGCTGAAATCGCTATTGAAAATCAGTGCTTGCATGTATGTGGCTTACGTCATTTTATGGAGTGCCAAAGAACAAGTCACCCAGCTTTCCTTGCTCTCGCTGGGGAGCGTCCTGTCTTTTACAGGAACTGAAGTAACCAAACTCGGAATTTACATCGGTTTGCTGCTGTTCATTCTGGCGATTATGGATTACGCCTATCAACGGTATGAACATGAAAAGAATTTGCGGATGTCCAAACAGGACATTAAAGACGAGCACAAGCAGGCGGAAGGGGACCCGCTAATCAAAGGGAAAATTCGCGAGAGGCAGCGGAGCATGGCGCTGCGTCGGATGATGCAAGAGCTGCCGAAAGCGGACGTCATCATTACGAACCCGACCCACTTTGCCGTCGCAATCCGCTACGATGCCAGTGCAATGAGCGCCCCTACGGTAGTGGCAAAAGGCCAGGATTACCTGGCGCTGAAAATCAGAGAGGTGGCCAAGAAGCACCGGATTGTTACGATGGAAAACAAGCCCCTGGCCCGGGCTCTCTATAGTCAGGTTGAAATTGGACAACAAATTCCCGAAGAGATGTTTAAAGCGGTCGCGGAAGTCCTCGCGTACGTCTACAAGCTGCAAGGGAAAGTGAAATAACGAGGAAGGAGGATGAACGGTGGGATTTCGATTCAAGGAAATTGGTACGATTCTATTTGTGATAAGCATTGTTGTCATGATGGTAATCCCACTCCCTTCTGGGCTTCTTGATTTGCTGCTCATTTTGAATATCTCCCTTGCGTTGACCATTTTGCTTGTGTCGATGTACACAAAAGAAACGCTGGAGTTCTCCATTTTTCCGACAGTGCTTTTGATTACGACGTTGTTTCGGCTCGCTTTGAACGTGTCCACGACGCGGAACATTTTGTCGCATGGGGAAGGCGGACAAGTGATCGAGACGTTTGGCAGCTTTGTCGTCGGTGGGAACCAGGTAGTCGGATTCGTCGTGTTTCTGATTCTGATCGTCATTCAGTTCATCGTCATTACAAAAGGCTCCGAGCGTGTCGCAGAAGTAGCCGCACGCTTTACGCTCGACGCGATGCCAGGGAAGCAAATGAGTATCGACGCGGACTTGAATGCAGGGATGATTACAGAAGCAGAAGCGCGTGTACGGAGAAAAAAGATCGAAAATGAGGCAGACTTTTACGGGGCCATGGATGGTGCCAGCAAATTCGTCAAAGGGGACGCCATCGCAGGAATTATCATCTTTATTGTGAACATCATCGGCGGATTCATCATCGGGATGCTTGTTCATGGCTTCAGCTTTCAAGAATCTGCTTCCCGATTTACCACCATGTCGGTCGGGGATGCACTCGTCAGCCAGATTCCTGCGCTGCTCATCTCGACCGCAGCCGGGATCATCGTCACTCGCTCCACCTCCGGGGAAGGGCTGGGCGACGACATCGCCCGGCAAATGTTCTCCTTTCCGCGCCTTTTGTACATCGTAGCTGGCTGCATGCTGCTGCTTGGCCTGTTCACCCCAATCGGGCTGCTGCCTGTTTTGCCGGTGTCCGGGATCATGGGTTACGCAGCGTGGCGGATGGACAAGAAGCAGAAGATCGAGATTCAGGAATCGGCAGACAAGGTGGAGGAGCAGCAAATCGAAGAAGTGCGCAGTCCGGAAAGCGTGGTCAACCTTTTGCAAGTGGACCCGATCGAGTTCGAATTTGGCTACGGCCTGATTCCGCTCGCTGACGTAAAGCAAGGCGGGGACCTGCTGGATCGCGTCATCATGATTCGCAGACAGATCGCGCTGGAAATGGGGATCGTCGTTCCCGTCATCCGCATCCGCGACAATATTCAGTTGCGGCCAAACGAATACATGATAAAAATCAAAGGCAACCAGGTCGCCAAAGGGGAAATTCTGCTCGATCACTACCTCGCCATGAGCCCTGGAATTGACGATGATTCCATTGTCGGGATCGAAACAGTAGAGCCTGCGTTTGGATTGCCTGCATTATGGGTAACAGAAGAAAATAAGGAGATTGCCGAGCTGTCTGGCTACACGGTAGTCGATCCGCCGTCTGTCGTAGCGACGCATCTCACAGAAGTGGTCAAGCGCCACGCGCATGAGCTGCTCGGCCGACAAGAAACGCGGGCGCTTATCGACAACGTGCGAGAAGTGGCCCCGGTACTGGTGGACGAGCTCATTCCAGGACTTTTGTCGATTGGCGATGTGCAAAAAGTACTGCAGAAGCTGTTGCGTGAAAAAGTGTCGGTTCGCAATCTGCAAGTCATTCTCGAAGCGTTGGCGGACCACGCCATGTTTACAAAAGACCCGGAAGTGCTGACCGAGTACGTAAGACAGGCGATGTCCAGACAGATTACGCTGCAGTTTACAGAGCCCGGACAGCCTTTGCGGGTGCTGACAGCAGGCGCCGGCTTGGAAAAAGCAATCTCCGAGCGGGTGGAACAGTCTGAGCAGGGAAGCTACCTGGCGATGGACCCAGAGACGTCGCAACGGATCTTCCAAAGCATGTCGGCGGAAGTGAGCAAAATGATTAACTCCGGCCAGCAGCCGATCATCCTCGCGTCACCGGCCATTCGCATGTACCTGCGTCAGTTGGTGGAGCGAATGATGCCTGATATTCCTGTATTGTCGTACAGCGAGCTAGAGCCAAATGTTGAAGTGCAAAGCGTAGGGATGGTGAACATTTCGTGAGGGTAAAACGTTACATTGTCGATTCGATGCCAGAGGCGATGGAAAAAATCAGGCTCGATCTGGGAATAGACGCAGTCATCCTGAACTCCAAATCGATCAAGACAGGCGGATTGTTCGGTATGTTTGGCAAACAGAAAATCGAAGTAATCGCTGCTGTCGATGAAAAGGCAACGGAACGCGAGAGTGCTCCGGTCGCGGATGAGCATCGGTCGAAGGACGTTTTCTCCACTGGGCAGACGGGTACCTACACGGCTCAGCAAGCTTATCGCAGAGCCAACCAGGCAAAAGAAGCCGCTGAGCGAGCGGTGCCGCAACGAAGCGAGCCAAGGACGCCGGACAATCCGGCATCTGCCCCGGCTGCTGTGGCGACGCGCGCGGAGGCGGCACAGCCGGCCAGCCGGCAGAGGGAAGTTGCGGTCAAAGAAGCTCCCGCCGAGCAGGCAAAGGAAAGCGCGGCAGCTCCCAGCAGCACGACGCACGATGCCCTCGCGAACGAAGTCCGCGACATGCGGCAAATGTTCCAGAAGCTGTTGGTCAACGATCTCAGCCAGCAACTGCCGCCCGCCGTACAGGAAGTACGCAGCCGGCTGGTCAGGCAGGAGACGGCGGAAGAGGTGACGGCGGAAATCATCCGCAAGCTGATGGAGCAGGCGCAACCTCAGGGCGGATGGAGCGAGGAAGCGGCTTTTCGCGAGACGCGCAAGATCATTGCGTCGATGCTTGCGCCCTACGCACCAAAGTCAGCAGGCATCCCGCGAAATGTCCAGTTCGCCTTCTTTTTCGGGCCTACGGGCGTAGGCAAGACGACCACGATCGCCAAGCTGGCAGCCAGCAGCATGCTGAAGGAAAAGCGCCGGATCGGGTTTATTACTGCAGATACGTACCGGATGGCAGCCGTGGAGCAGTTGAAGACGTACGCCAACATCTTGAATGTGCCGCTGGAGGTTGTGTTTTCTCCGAAAGAAATGGCCCCGGCTATGGAGCGTCTCAGCGACTGCGATCTCATTTTTGTCGACACGGCTGGCCGCAATTTCCGCAACGATGAATACGTGCAAGGGATTCGCGAGCTGGTCGAGCATGGGAAGAACAGCGTGAATTACCTCGTGCTGAGTCTCGGCTCGAAGTACAACGACATGAAAACCATCGTGGAAAACTTTGCGGAGGTCCCTGCCAAGCAGGTCATTTTCACCAAGGCAGACGAGACGAACAGCTACGGCTCGATCTTGAACATTTGCTATGAGAGCAAGCTTGCCCTCTCTTACTTCACGACGGGACAAAACGTGCCAGACGATATCGTGGCAGCCTCACCAGAGCTTGCGGCGACGATGATTATGGGAGATTGACTTAGATGAGAGACCAAGCAGAACAACTTCGCGTGCGCATGCAGCAATCCGGCGCAAGAGAAAAAACGACCCGGCTGGTGACCGTGACCAGTGGAAAAGGCGGGGTTGGCAAGTCCAATTTCAGCTTGAATTTTGGGCTTGGATTGCTCGAACGGGGCCATAAAGCAGTCTTGTTCGACGTCGATCTCGGCCTTGCCAACCTCGATGTGTTGATGGGGATTACGCCGAAGAAGCACCTGTTCCACTTGCTTGAGCCGGACACTGATGTTTGGGAAATCATTGAGCGAGGGCCCGGGGGACTGGAATTTATTGCGGGCGGGTCTGGATTTACCCAGATCATGCAACTGGACGAGCCGAAGCTGGATCGGCTGTTTTCTCGCCTGAATCCGTTGCAGGGCTATGCGGATACGATCATTTTTGATACGGGAGCGGGTTTGTCGAAGGAGTCGTTGCGCTTCATGCTCTCGTCGGATGAAGTCATCCTGGTGACAACGCCGGAGCCGCCCGCGATTACGGACGCTTACGCCGTGATTAAAATGCTCCACGCCCGCAACCCTGCGGTTGTCATCCGCCTGGTCATCAATCGCGTCTCCTCGGAGAGAGAAGGCAAGATGACGGCAGACAAGCTGGCGATGGTCGCCAAGCGGTTTCTGGACATGGACATCCAGTCGCTTGGACATGTTTCTGACGATCCTCACGTATCAAAGGCTGTGAAGCAACAGCGTCCTTTTCTACTTACATATCCGCAATCGCAAGCCGCAAAAAGCATTCGGAATCTTGTAGCCCGGTATTTGGAGACTCCAGCCGATGCAGATGCAATGACGAGCGGGCTGAAAGGTTTTCTTGCGAGGCTGAAACACTTCATACGATAAGGCAAACAGGTAGGAAGGGAGTGACATTCGATTGAGCAAAATTCGAGTTCTGGTCACAGATGATTCTGCATTCATGCGTAAAGTTATTAGCGACATTTTATCAGGCGATCCCGAGATTGAAGTGATTGATCGAGCAAAGAATGGACTCGAATGTATCGAAAAGTGCAAACAACTCAGTCCGGATGTCCTCACACTGGACATCGAGATGCCGATCATGAACGGCCTGGAAGCATTGGAAAAGCTCATGGCAGACTGTCCGGTGCCAGTGGTTATGCTGAGCAGCCTGACACGCGAGGGAGCAGAGGCGACGATTCAGGCTTTGGAACTGGGTGCCTTTGACTTTATTACGAAGCCGTCTGGCCCGATTTCACTCGATATTCACAAAGTCGCGGATCGGCTGATCGAGCGGGTCAAAGCGGCGGCGGTAGCGAAAGGCCACATGCGCCGGACGCTGCGACCGAGCAGACCTGCCGCGCCAGAGCCAATGCGGCCAAGTCCGGCTTCTGCCACCGCTCCGGTGCGAACGGCACAGCCGCCTGTCCTGAACGCTTTGCCGCGACTGCAAAGCAGCGGAAAAGCAAGACTGGTCGTGCTGGGAACGTCGACAGGCGGCCCCAAGGCGCTGCAAAACGTCCTGACCGCAATCCCGGCTGGCTTCCCGGCACCGATCGCGATTGTGCAGCACATGCCGGCTGGTTTTACGAAATCGCTGGCGCAAAGGCTCGACTCCCTATGCCACATACGTGTGACGGAGGTAACGGACGGGGAATGGCTTGAGCCGGGCACAGCCTATATTGCACCAGGCGGGTATCACTTTGAGGTGCACCAGGCGAATGGAAAGCTGCAGGCCCACCTGCACCAGCAAGAGCCGCGGGGAGGTCACAGACCTTCTGTCGACGTCCTTTTTGAATCCGCCAGTCGATTGACAAATGTAGACAAATGGGCAATTATCATGACAGGCATGGGAAATGATGGGACCAAAGGTCTAAAGCAGATGAAGGAGCTTGGACCTGTTACCAGTATTATCGAAGACGAGTCGAGTTGTGTCGTATTCGGGATGCCACGAGCGGCGATCCAGGCAGGACTGGCAGATCATGTGGCCCCATTAGAAAAAATTCCAGAGCTGTTGTGCAAGCTCTTGCACTGATTTTGGGAGGTGGATCACCGATGGATATGAATCAGTATTTGGACATGTTTATTGAGGAGTCAAAAGAACACCTGCAAGCAATCAACGCCAATTTGTTGCTGTTGGAAAGTGATCCGGGAAACATTGCGCACGTCAAGGAAATTTTTCGTTCGGCGCACACCTTGAAAGGGATGTCGGCGACCATGGGCTTCGAAGATATGGCCAGCCTGACGCACGAAGCGGAAAACGTGCTCGATCTGATTCGCAACCAGAAGCTGACGATCACCAGTGACATCATGGATGTCATCTTTCAAAGCGTGGATCTGATCGAAAGCATGGTGATCGATATTACAGAAGGCGGAGACGGCTCGGCCGACGTATCGGGTCCGGTGAAAAAGCTGAGGGCGATTGTCTCCGGCGATTATTCCGCCGAACAGGAAGTGGCGGCGGCTGCGACAGCCGTAGCGGAAGAGGAAGCAGTCGAGGCGGCGCAAGCGGAAGGCACGCCTGCCGAGGACCACGACCTGGACGACTACGCGCTGATGGTGCTGAAGCAGTCCAAGGAGCTCGGCAACAACGTGATGTGGATCAAGGTCACGCTGAATGAGAACTGCCTGCTGAAAGCGGCGCGCGCCTACATGGTGTTCGACCAGTTGGAATCGATGGGGGAAGTCATCAAGACGAAGCCGTCGGTCGAGGATATCGAAAACGAGTGCTTCGAGCAATCTTTCGAGATCGCCTACGTCACCATGCAGTCTGCGGAAAAAGTCCGCAGCACGATTCTCAACATTTCGGAGATACAGGACGTTGCGATTGATCCGATTCAATTGAAAAAAGAAGCGCCACCAACTCCTGTAGTGACGGAAGCAGCCGCACCTGTGGAGAAAAAAGCGCCGGACAATGCCCAGGCAGCCGCTGCCAAGAAAGCGACCGCTGGCGGCAAAACGATCCGCGTCGACATCGACCGCCTGGACATTTTGATGAACCTGTTCAGCGAGCTGGTAATCGACCGCGGACGTCTGGAGCAGTTGGCTCGCGAGATCGGCAAAAGCGAGCTGCAGGAAACGGTGGAGCATATGAGCCGCATCAGCGGAGATTTGCAAAACATCATCCTGACGATGCGCATGGTTCCCGTCGAGCAAGTCTTCAATCGCTTCCCGCGCATGATTCGCGATTTGCAGAAGGAGCTACATAAAAAAGTGAATCTGGAAATCATCGGGGCGGAGACAGAGCTGGATCGCACCGTCATCGACGAGATCGGGGACCCGCTCAACCACTTGTTGCGCAACTCGCTCGACCACGGGATCGAATCGCCGGCAGATCGGAAAATGGCCGGAAAGCCGGAAGAAGGAACGATCGTACTGCGCGCGTTCCACAGCGGCAACCACGTCTTTATCGAAGTGAAAGACGACGGCGCAGGCATCAACAAGGAAAAAGTGCTGAAAAAAGCGATTGAACGGGGCATTGTGAATCCGGCCAACGCAGATAGCATGTCGGATAAGCAAATTCACGAACTGTTGTTCGCAGCGGGTTTTAGTACCGCTGAAGTGGTCTCGGATATTTCCGGCCGCGGCGTAGGGCTGGATGTCGTCAAATCCAAGATCGAATCGCTCGGCGGCAGCGTCGGTGTCGAATCTGTTCGCGGACAAGGAACGACTTTCCTGATCCAGCTCCCGCTGACGCTCTCGATCATTTCTGCGATGCTTGTGCAGGTAAAAGACGAGAAGTACGCGGTGCCGCTTTCCTCGATTATTGAAACGGCTGTGTTCAAGAAAGACCAGATCATGATGGCTCATCGCCAAAAGGTGATCGACTTCAGGGGACGCGTTGTTCCGCTCGTTTCCTTGCAGGACATTTTCCAGGTGCCGGACAACGGGGCGGACAAAGACGATGAAGTAGCGGTTGTCATCGTCCGCAAAGGGGAAAAAATGGCCGGGCTTGTGGTCGATTCCTTTATCGGCCAGCAGGAAATCGTCCTCAAATCACTTGGCAAGTACCTGGTCAACGTCTTTGCCATTTCGGGTGCAACGATCCTGGGAGACGGCCAAGTCGCTCTCATCATTGATTGCAACGCACTGATTAAGTAGAGGGAGGGGCAGCCACATGCTCGATCAAAAAGAAATCGTAAGCGAAGTCAAAGTGATTGTGTTTCGGTTAAAGGACGAAGAGTACGGGGTAGAAGTCAATCAAGTAAAATCGATCGAAAAGCTGGAGCACATCACCCGTGTTCCACGCACGCCCCAGTTCGTCAAAGGAGTTATCAACCTGCGCGGAGTGGTCACCCCGATCATTGACCTTCGCAACCGGTTCGGGCTGGAGGAAAGCCTCTATTCCGAATCGACCCGCATCATCATCGTCGCGGTAGGCGAACTGGAAGTCGGCTTGATTGTGGATGCTGCCAACGATGTCATCGACATCCCGGTCAATGCGATTGAGCCGCCGCCAGAAGTTGTAGGCGGGGTTGAAGCCGCTTATCTGCGCGGAGTAGCGAAGCTGGACAAACGACTGTTGATTTTGTTGAATCTCGATAAAGTATTGAGCACAGAGGAAATCAAACAACTGGACTCAATTGAGGGGTAAGAAAGATGGCCTATTTCACAAAGTTTGGGGATTTCCAATTTGATGTGCTGCGGGAAATCGGGAACATCGGTGCAGGACATGCTGCAACGGCTCTCTCCAAGCTGATGCAAAAAGAGATCGACATGAAAGTGCCTCAGGTCAGCATCATACCGTTTGACGAAGTGGCGGATTGTGTCGGTGGCGCGGAAGCGGTTGTCGTTACCGTCTTTTTACGAGTTGAAGGCGATTGTCCAGGAAACATGTTTTTCATTCTCGACCTGGACTCTGCGAGACATCTGCTGGAACAAATTACGGGGATCAACAAGGATGTTTATGATTGGGAAGAGCTGGAAATTTCGGCTCTTCACGAGATCGGCAATATTTTGACTGGGTCCTATCTCTCCTCACTGGCAGATTTCACACAGCTCAACCTGCAGCCTTCTGTACCTGCGCTCGCTGTGGATATGGCTGGAGCGATTCTCAGCTACGGATTAATAGCGTTGGGTCAAGCGGGTGACTTTGCCCTCACGATTGACACAGCTTTTTTTGAAGGCAATGAAAAAGTCAAAGGGAACTTTTTCCTTATCCCTGATCCTGAATCGCTTCCTATTCTATTTCGTTCATTAGGGGTTCCGTTCGATGGAGATTATTAAGATAGGTATGGCCGACCTCGGTGTGGCAAAGCCACCGAGCAAGCTACGAACCACAGGTCTGGGTTCTTGCGTAGGGGTTGTCCTCTACGATCATATCCATAAAATTGCAGGGATGGCACACGTTATGCTTCCGGAGTCTTCGCTGGCCAAAAGCGGGGAGGTGACGATCGGGAAGTACGCCGATACAGCGATTCCCCATCTGATCGAGTTGATGGAAAAAGCAGGTGCCCAAACCCGGAATATCGTCGCCAAAATCGCGGGTGGAGCACAGATGTTTGCCTTTCTCGGAAGCAGCGACACCATGCGGATTGGGCCTAGAAATGTCGAGGCTTGCAAACAGGCTTTGAAGGAAGCTCACATTAGAATCGTGGCAGAAGATACAGGGGGAAACTGCGGTCGGACAATAGAGATGGATGCCACCAGTGGGGTTCTTCAAATCCGTACGGTAAATCAAGGTGTGAAGGAAGTATAAGAATGTTGGGAACCATTTGGATAAATGCAGGCATGGGGTTGCTCGCTTTTGTCATCACATTTTGCACGGCACTTGCGAGTAATGTCTGGCTTGTCTCTCTGGAGCGGGCCGTCATTGCTCTGGTGATATTCTTCCTTGCCGCTTTTCCGATCCGCTTTGTTCTGGCTCTCGTCACCGAGACACCAGGCCAGTCCGTGACAGCAGAAGGACCAGAGGAGTCAACCGCTCCTCTGGCTGAAGGCGGGACAGAGGCGAAGCCGACAGAACAAACGGGTGAGACGGCGGCAGAGGAAGCATTTTCTCCGCTCTCCTTCACCAAGCTGGAGGCGGTACCTCCTACTGAGGATCCAGCCACCGTTGCAGAGGTCGTTAGGCGCTTAACAGATGAGTAAAGGTTGGTGACTATTCGTGGCACGGCTAACCAGTCAAGAAAAAGCAAAAGAGTTCGATAAATGGGTCATGTGGAAGCAAGAGGGCAGTCGCGAAGCGGAAGTTGATCTCATCACCAAGTTTTTGCCGCTGGTGGACAAGGTGGCAAATCGGCTGGCCATCAATTTGCCGGCTAACGTGGACAAGGATGACTTAATCAGCTACGGACGATTTGGGTTGCTGGACGCTTTGGCCAAATTCGATCATACGCGGGGACTGCAATTCGAGACATATGCCATGTGGCGCATTCGCGGAGCCATGATTGACGGCCTGCGTGAAAATGACTGGATCCCTCGCACCGTTCGGGACAAGGCCAAAAAAATCGAAGAAGCGTACACCACCTTGGAGCAGAAAATGCTGCGAATGCCAACCGATCAGGAAGTTTCCGAATATCTCGGAATAAGCGAAAAAGATCTGCAGCAGGTGTTTCTGGAAACCTCTTTGGCCAGCATGGTTTCCATTGACGAGGCAGTAGGGGAAGAGGACGAGCAGAAGACCGCAAGACATTCCTACATCGTGGACGAGCTGACTCCGCGACCGGAAACGGTAGCAGAAGTCGGCAGCTTGAAAGAAGTGCTAGTAGGTGTAATCGACAAGCTTCCAGAGAAGGAAAGACTCGTCGTCTCCCTGTTTTACTTCGAGGAGATGACGCTGTCCGAAATCGCTGAAATCATGAGCTTGTCACCTTCACGGATCTCCCAGCTTCATTCGAAGGCTCTTTTCCGGCTTCGTTCCGCCTTGTCGAGATGGAAGTCGCAATTGATGTAAACGTAATGTACCCAAGCTTGAGAGGGGTAGAATGTATGGAAGGGATCGGGAATTATAGACTAGAGGTAAAAATCTCAGCAGATAAACTAGAGGCAGAAATCTTTCTGAAAGTCGGGGAAGAAGACCTCGAAAGCATCGTGCTCAAGGAATCGGACGTCTACAACGCGCTGCAAACGAGCAAAGTGAAGGCGGGCATCCTCGAAGAAGTTGTGCAGGAGCTGTGTGCAATCCCTGCGAAGTATGCAAACGCCCGCGTCACGATTGCGCGCGGAGTCGCTCCAGTTGACGGAACCGATGCTTTTATCGAGTATCCGTATTTGGCAACTGTTTCCGATGAGGAAGGGCCAAAAGAACTGGAAGATGGCCGAGTCGATTTTTATAATATAACCAGCATACCGAATGTAGTAAAAGGACAGCTCTTAGCCCGCAAAATTCCAGCTACCCCTGGAACCCCGGGGACAGCAGTTACCGGAGAGCCCATCGCTCCCAAAGCAGGCAAGGAAATCAACATCAAGCCCGGCAAAAATGTCGTGCACAACCAGGAGCGTACGATGCTTTACGCTGCCATTGATGGACAAGTTTCCTTTACCGACCAGGACAAACTGAACGTCTTTCCCGTTTTTGAAGTGAATGGGGATGTCGATTTTGGGGTTGGCAACATTGATTTCGTGGGAACGGTGGTCATTCGCGGGAACGTATTGAACGGATTTCGGGTCAAGGCATCTGGCGATATCCGCGTGTTAGGAAGCGTAGAGGGAGCCGAGCTATACGCGGACGGATCGATTGAGATTAAAAGCGGCATCGTGGCGCAGGACAAAGGCATGATCGTCGCAGGGAAGGACATCCGCACGTCGTTTATCCAAAATGCGAATGTGACGGCCGGCCATCAGGTGATCGTGTCGCAGAGCATCATGTTTTCCACCGTGCGGGCAGGAAAGCAAATCATTTGCAAAGGCCCGAAAGGCATTATTATCGGGGGCGTCCTGCAGGCGGGAGAAAAAATTGCCGCCCGGGTGTTCGGCAACAACAGCGCAACCCCTACCGTTTTGGAGGTAGGCGTGAAGCCGGAGCTGCGCCAGGAACTGGCCAACATTCAAAAAGATTTGCAGAATGTGTATGAAAATTTACGCAAAACGGATCAGGGCCTGGGTGTGCTCAATCAAATTTTGCACTCAGGCAAGGAGCTTACAACCGAAAAGCGGATCATGCAAATCAAGCTGACCAATACGCGACTGGTTTTGGAAAAGGAATGCAAGGAGCTTGAAGCCCGGAAAAAGGAGCTGGAAATCGAGCTAAAAGGCGAAGGCCCCGCCGCCGTAGAGGTGTACCAAGTTATGTATCCGGGGATCAAGCTGACATTCGGCAAGCTCGTGCATTTTATCAAGCATGAGTACGCCCGGACGCGCTTTATCGTCCTCGATGGGGAAATCAGTACCGCAACCCTCATCTAAAAGCCGAGTTTGATTCCGCAGGCGAGGAAGGGAGTTGAGCTGTATGAGTTTGAAAGCGGTTGAATTGCAAGTGGCGCTGCCACGCACGTTAGAGGTCAGCCGGATTCAGGAGCACCAGCTACAACGGTCCATGCATGAAACACAGTCGATGATCGATCAGCGCAAAGATTTGGACGCGCACATGCGCCAGCGTCCGGCGAACGTCGATGAAACGCAAAAAAATCAGATTCGCGAGAGGGAGCAGGGACAGCAGCAGAAGCAGGAGGACCCAGCGCACAGCGCATCTGCCGAAGCAAAGAATGCCGCAGCAAAAGAGCACAGCTCCCCTTCCTCTGTCTCCATGCGAGATCCCATGCGCGGGCGCTTTATTGATATTTCCTTATAAAAGGAACAAAGTAAGACAAGCCAGAAGCAAAGGTGGCCAACATGGACCAAGTGTATCTCATCTTGATTGGAGCGGGAATCATCATCATGCTGCTTGCTTTTTTCCTGCAAAGAAAGACGCCGGATGATGCTGCCGCCATACCGACACAGCGACTGACAGACAAGGCAGAAACTGAAAAAAGCCTGCAACGGTTAAGCAAGCAGTTCAAGCAGGAAACCGCCCTTCTTTCTGCCGAATGGCAAGAAACAAGGGCTGATTTGCTTCACGAAATCGATCTGTTGAAAAAGCGGGTCGAGCAACTGGAGCAGCAATGGAACGAAAGAGCTGCCCATGCGCAAGTGGCCGCCTCCGCCGAGCAGGGGCAAACGAATGGCGCGCAACCTGCGGCAGAGGATGTCGATATGCTGGCTTTGCGCGAGCGCTATCGGCGCGTGTTCGAACTGAGCCGGGAAGGGCTCTCTCCTGACGAGATCGCCAAGCGGCTGGGCGCAGGCCGCGGGGAAATCGACCTCATTTTCGCGCTGGCGCAAAGGAACGAGCGAGGTTTTGCCGATGCGTAAACGCGAGCTGTTATTCGGATTTGGCGCAGGCTTGCTCGTGGCTGCTTCGATCATCGGTCTGGTCGCACCGAAAAGCGAAGCGCCAGCGGCAGCACTTACCGAGGAAGAAATCAAGCAGGCGGCGACCGAATTGCAAATGGTCGTACTCACGCCAGAGGAATACAAGCAATGGCAGGAAGAAAAAAAGGTCAACGTCCAGCCTGCACCGAGCGCCCCGAAGGCGCCGGCAGCGCCTGAAGTGCAGCAGACGAAGCCCCCGGCGACAGTCCAGCCGAAAGCGCCAGTGACGAGCGAAGCGACACCGCCAAGCGTGGAGAGTGCCGCACAGCCTGCTCCTGCCGCTGAGACGGCGAGCCAGAGCACCACGCCGGCGACAGCACCAGCCGCAACTGCCGCTCCACAGCCGCCTGCTGTCGCGTCTCCCGCAGCGAAGAAAACCGTCTCCTTTACAGTGCCGTACAAAGCGACGGCGGAGGGAGTTGCCGCGACGCTCGTCAAGGAAGGGATATTGCCTAAAAACAACAAGTTTGTGGAAGAGTTGCGCTCCATGGACAAGCTGAACCGCATCCGGGTAGGGACGTATCAGGTTTCGGTGCCTGTCTCGGAGGCGGAGATTGCCAAGCTCATCACCACGCCGCCGAAAAAATAAGGCGGTATTTTTTTGCAAAAATAATGGAATTCGTTTGTTGCAATTGAAACACCCATATGATATATTCATTTACGGTGTTGAAATCGCACGTCCACCAATTCCGGCAATGGTGCTGCCACTTTGGCAGAATTGCTTGGAACATGCGGTGAGGCGGAGGTAGGCATCAAAAAAACCACTTTTTGAAGGAGGTGTGAAATATGGCAGTAATTTCGATGAAACAACTGCTCGAGGCTGGTGTACACTTCGGTCACCAAACTCGTCGTTGGAACCCGAAAATGGCTCGCTATATCTTCACCGAACGTAACGGAATCTACATTATCGACCTGCAAAAAACCGTGAAAAAAGTTGAGGAAGCGTACAACTTCGTACGTGAACTCGCTCAAGACGGCGGAAAAGTGCTCTTCGTTGGTACGAAGAAACAAGCACAAGAATCCGTAAAAGAAGAAGCTGAACGTACAGGTCACTACTACATCAACCAACGCTGGTTGGGTGGTACCCTGACAAACTTCACAACCATCAAAAAACGTACAGCTCGCCTCGCTGAGCTGAAACGCATGGAAAACGATGGTACTTTCGAAGTATTGCCTAAGAAAGAAGTTATCGTTCTGCGCAAAGAAATGGATCGCCTGGAAAAATTCCTCGGCGGTATCGCTCACATGGATAAATTGCCAGACGCTCTGTTTGTCATCGATCCTCGTAAAGAGCGCATCGCTGTAGCAGAAGCTCGCAAATTGGGTATCCCAATCGTTGCAATCGTAGATACTAACTGCGATCCAGATGAGATCGACTACGTGATCCCAGGTAACGATGACGCAATTCGCGCTGTGAAACTGCTCACTGCAAAAATGGCAGACGCTCTCTTGGAAGGCAACCAAGGAACAGAGCAACAAGCCACAACAACTGCGTAAGCAAGTGTGTAAAAGGGTGGACTGAGGGTGTCAGAGCCCCCGTCCATCCTTTTTTTTCTTCAAAAGGCATTTGTAGATTGTAACTTTCCAAGGAGGTTTCACTCAATGGCAATTAGTGCACAAGCGGTTAAAGAACTGCGCGAGCGTACAGGCGCAGGTATGATGGATTGCAAACGCGCGCTGGAAGAAACAGCGGGCGACATGGAAAAAGCGATTGACCTGCTCCGCGAGCGCGGTATCGCAAAAGCGGCGAAAAAATCCGGCCGTATCGCAGCAGAAGGTTTGACAGCTACAGCGGTTGCTGGTAACGTAGCAGCAGTTGTGGAAGTAAACTGCGAAACAGACTTCGTTGCGAAAAACCCTGAGTTCCAAACACTCGTGAAAGACATCGCTGAGCACGTTGTATCCCAACGCCCTGCAACTGTAGAGGAAGCGCTGGAGCAACCGTTCAAAGGTGCTGGCGACACTCTGGCACAAGTTATCAACGAAAAAATCGCGACTATCGGAGAAAACATCTCCTTCCGTCGTTTCGCTGTATCCGAGAAATCCGACAACGGCGTATTCGGTACTTACCTGCACATGGGTGGTAAAATCGGCGTGCTGGTAACACTCGAAGGCACGCAAAACGAAACATTGGCGAGAGACCTGGGTATGCACGCTGCTGCTTCCAACCCTCGTTTCGCTAACCGTGAAGAGGTTTCCCAAGACGAAATCGATCGCGAGCGCGAAGTTCTGAAAAACCAAGCACTGGCTGAAGGCAAGCCTGCTAACATCGTAGAGAAAATGGTGGAAGGCCGCCTCTCCAAATTCTTCGAAGAATACGTACTGGTTGAGCAACCATTCGTAAAAGACCCAGACAAGAAAGTATCTGCTCTGTTGAAAGAAGCAGGCGCTTCCTTGAAAGAATTCGCTCGCTTCCAAGTAGGCGAAGGGATCGAGAAGAAGCAAGAAGACTTCGCAGCCGAAGTAATGGCTCAAGTGAATAAGCAGTAATAAAGGTATAGGGAACACCTTCGTGTTCCCTATTTTCAAAGCGAGAGTTTCACGACATGTGAAACTCTCCTGCACGTAAAAAGCAATGTGTCCGAAGCTTTTCAGAAGGAATGCAGACGAGGCACAGAGAATGATTCATGAATGGAGGCCGTTTCACATGCCACTTCCTGCCTATAAACGGGTTGTGTTAAAGTTGAGTGGGGAAGCACTGGCGGGGGACCTCGGGTACGGAATCGACCCGAAGGTGATCTTCTCCGTAGCGAACCAGATCAAAGAAATCGTAGAATTGGGAGTACAAGTCGCCGTAGTCGTCGGTGGAGGTAACATCTGGCGCGGACTTTCCGGAAGCTCCAAAGGAATGGATCGGGCTACTGCTGACTACATGGGGATGTTGGCCACGATTATGAACTCACTCGCCTTGCAGGATGGGTTGGAAAAAGTGAACGTCCCGACTCGTGTCCAAACCTCGATTGAGATGCGACAAGTGGCGGAGCCATACATACGCCGACGCGCCATTCGCCACCTGGAGAAAATGCGCGTGGTCATTTTCGCTGCCGGAACGGGTAACCCTTATTTTTCTACAGATACGACGGCTGCCCTGCGTGCTGCTGAAATCGAAGCAGAGGTCATTTTGATGGCGAAAAACAAGGTCGATGGGGTCTATTCCGCTGACCCGAGCCTGGATCCGAATGCGCAAAAGTACGACAAGCTGACGTTCCTGGAAGTCCTCAACAAAGGGCTGGGTGTTATGGATTCGACCGCATCGAGCTTGTGCATGGATAACAGCATCCCACTCATCGTGTTTAACATTTCCGAAGAAGGCAATATTCGCCGGGCAGTAATGGGCGATAAAATCGGTACTCTAGTGAAGGGGGAATAATCATGCCACAAACAGTGCTAAAAGACATGGAAGATCGTATGAATAAAGCGATCCTCGCTTTGAAAAAAGACTTGTCCAGCCTCCGTGCAGGCCGTGCCAACCCTGCGATGCTGGACCGCGTGATGGTGGACTACTACGGTACGCCAACACCGATCAGCCAGCTCGCGAACATCAGCGTTCCTGAGCCGCGCATGCTGACGATCCAGCCGTGGGACAAAACTGCGCTGAAAGAAATTGACCGTGCGCTGCAACAGTCTGACCTGGGCATTTCTCCATCCAATGATGGGGTTATCATCCGCCTGGTCATCCCGCCGCTTACCGAAGAGCGCCGCAAAGAGCTCGTGAAGCTGGCGTCAAAAGGCGGAGAGGAAGCGAAAGTCGCCATCCGCAATATTCGCCGCGATGCGAATGACGAGATCAAAAAGCTGGAAAAGGCTGCGACCATTTCCGAGGATGAATCCCGTCGCCATCAGGAAACGATCCAAAAAACGACCGACAAGTTCATCGCAGAAGTCGACAAGATCGTGAAGGACAAAGAAAAAGACATCTTGGAAGTATAATTTTTAGGGCGATCCCCCTCATTTGAGGGGGATGTACGTCTATATCTCTCATTACGGGGGAACACTTTATGTTAGAACATCTGGCGCGCAAATGGAGCCGCAAGGAAAAACAATCGGTACCAGCCGAGTTGGATCGTTCCGGAAAAATCCCGCAGCATGTCGCGGTGATTATGGACGGCAACGGTCGTTGGGCCAATATGCGCAATTTACCCCGGGTCGCCGGGCATCGAGCAGGCATGAAAACGGTAAAGGAAGTCGTAAAGGCTGCTGACGAGATCGGCGTGCGTTACATGACCATGTACGCTTTTTCTACAGAAAACTGGAAGCGACCACGCGACGAAGTCGATTTTCTAATGAAGCTTCCGCAGGAATTTTTGTCGACAGAATTGGATGAATTGATCGAACGCGACGTGCGCATCCGCATGCTCGGCAGCAAGGAAGAGCTGCCGTCGCATACGTTGAAGGCTCTGCATGAAGCAGAGGAGCGCACCCAAGGAAATCAAGGTCTTCAATTGTGTTTTGCCTTGAATTACGGAGGTCGCGACGAAATCGTCAAAGCGTTTTCCGTGTTGGCACAGAAAGTAAAAGCGGGGGAGCTCGATCCGGGAGAACTGGATGAAGAAGCGATTTCCCGTTATCTTTATACAAGCGACATTCCGGACCCTGACCTCTTGATTCGCACCAGTGGAGAAATTCGCTTGAGTAACTTTATGCTTTGGCAGTTGGCTTACACAGAATTGTGGTTTACGGATGTGCTCTGGCCTGATTTTACCCGTGAACACTTTTTTCAAGCGATTGTGGAATACCAAGGCCGAGCTCGTCGCTACGGGGCGGTATAGCCGAGAGGTGGAATCAGTTGAAGCAACGAATCATAACAGGCCTGATTGGTGGAGCGGCTTTTCTCTTTTTTATCTACCTAGGTGGAGCCTGGTACTCACTATTGGTGTTTTTGCTGGCCGTCATAGGCCATTTTGAATTTATGCGGATGGCTGGCATTCAGCCATTCCATGTGGCAGGAATACTCGGCTACGCGCTCGTGGTCAGCTTGCTCTGGCCGTCGCTCGCGTTTTCGGAATGGCTTCGCATCAGTATGCCGGATCTGTTGCTGCCTGTCATCCTGCTTTTGTTGATTTACTCCGTTTTGCGGAAAAATCAGTTTCACATTGAACACGTCGCCCTTACGCTGGTGGGGGCGTTATACATAGGCTTCGGTTTTACATACATGGCCGCAGCCCGCAACCTCCCCGACGGACTGATGCTCACCGCGCTGGTGATCGCAGCGATCTGGTCGACGGATTCGGGGGCCTATTTTGTCGGGAAAGCGATCGGCAAGCGCAAGCTGTGGCCGGAAATCAGTCCCAACAAAACGGTCGAGGGTGCGCTTGGCGGCTTGGCAGCGGCTATTTTGGTCGTCATCGTCATCAATGCAAGCTTCGGCAGCTTGCCATTTGACAAGGCGCTCGTCATCGCGCTGGTCGCCGGTGTCGTCGGGCAGTTGGGCGACCTGGTAGAGTCGGCGTTCAAACGACATTTTCACGTAAAAGATTCAGGACAGCTCATTCCCGGACACGGCGGCGTGCTGGATCGTTTCGACAGTTTTTTGCTTGTCTTTCCGGTTTTGCATCTGCTAGGTATCGTCTGAAACCTGGTGCATATAGAAGAGATATAGAGGGTGAAATCAGTGAAAAAAATAGCGCTCTTGGGTTCAACCGGCTCGATTGGAACAAGCACGCTGGAAGTCGTGGAACAGCATCCCGAAGAGTTTTCTGTCGTCGCCATGGCAGCAGGGACGAATGTGGAGCTGCTCGCCCAGCAGGTCGAAACGTTTCGGCCTGAGCTTGTTTCGGTGGGGAACGAGCAGGCGGCTGCCCGGCTTCGCGAACGACTGGGGAGCGGATACAAGCCCGAGATTGTGTGCGGTTCAGAAGGGCTTAAGTTGGTTGCCCGCCATGAAGCCGCCAGCATGGTCATGACCGCTGTCGTTGGCAGTGTAGGGGTCGCTCCTACACTCGCGGCGATCGAGGCAGGAAAAACGATCGGGCTTGCGAACAAGGAAACGCTGGTGAGCGCAGGACCCGTCGTGATGAAGCGGGCGAAGGAAAAGGGCGTGGCGATCATCCCGGTTGACAGCGAGCATTCCGCTGTTTTTCAATGTCTGCAGGGAGAGCGGGCAGAAGATGTGGCGCGGGTCATTTTGACGGCATCAGGCGGTTCTTTTCGCCATTTGAGCCGCCAAGAGCTGCAGAAGGTGACAATAGAGCAGGCATTGGCGCACCCGAACTGGAGCATGGGCGCAAAAATCACCATTGACTCGGCTACGATGATGAACAAAGGCTTCGAGGTGATCGAGGCCCACTGGTTGTTTGATTTGCCGTACGAACAAATCGACTGCGTGCTGCATTATGAAAGTATCATTCACTCTATGGTAGAATACAAAGACCGGGCCGTGATGGCGCAACTGGGCACGCCGGATATGAAAGTGCCGATCCAGTACGCCATGAGCTATCCCGGCAGAAAAAATCTGACTACGGAACCTCTTGATCTGGTCAAAATCGGCTCGCTTCATTTTGCTGCCATGGATTTTGAACGCTATCCTCTGCTACAATTGGCATATGAGTGCGGGAAAGCGGGAGGCACGTACACCGCTGTCCTGAATGCAGCCAATGAAGTGGCTGTCGATCTTTTCCTCAAGGGGGCGATTGCCTTCCTCGACATCGAAAAGGTCGTCAGACAGACGTGCGAGGCTCATAAGGGCGTGCATAATCCTGAACTGGAAGAGATTTTTGAAGCTGATCGGTGGGCGCGCACGCATGCGCTTGCGTCCGTATAACAAAACTGGATCTAGACACTCCAACGAAAGGTGGCTGTTCACTTGCCTTTTCCCAACATGGATTCCGTTGAATCAATTCTCGCGATCGTCGTCGTTTTTGGTGCGCTCGTTTTCGTGCACGAGCTCGGACACTTTCTTTTGGCAAAAAAAGCAGGGATTCTGTGCCGCGAATTTGCGCTGGGAATGGGGCCAAAAATTTTTCGCGTGAAGCGGGGAGAAACGGAATACACTCTTCGCCTCTTACCTATTGGAGGTATGGTCCGCATGGCGGGCGAAGACCCCGAGATGGATATGTTGAAGCCGCACATGGAAGTAAGCCTGGAGCGGGATGCGTTAGGAAAGGTAACCCATTTTTTGCTGGATGGACCGGGGAGCGCTTCCCCTCGGGCGATTACAGGTACGGTTGTTCGCTTTGACTTGGAAAAAGATTTGCATATCGTGCTGGATGTGGGCGGGGAAGAGCGCCAGTTTTCCGTTCATCCCCAGGCGCAACTGGTTAAAGATGGACAAGAGGTGCAAATCGCGCCTTTGAACAGGCAGTTTAAAGGCAAGACGATCTCGCAGCGCTTCTGGGCCATTTTTGCCGGGCCTTTTGCCAACTTCCTGCTGGCGTTTGTCCTGTTCATCGCGATCGGGCTTTTGTATGGGGTGCCAAAAGACATCCCGTATTTGGGCGAGGTCAGAGCAAACGGCCCGGCGGCCGAGGCGGGCTTGATGCAAGGGGACAAAATTATTTCCATTCAGGGACAGCCTGTGGCTTCCTGGAAAGAAATCGTCCAGATTATCAGTACGTCGCCGGGTAAAGAAATGAAGTTTGAGTACGAGCGCAATGGACAGCGCAACTCGGTTTTGGTCAAGGTCGCAAAAGACGAAAATAACGTGGGCAAAATCATGGTGACGAACCCATTGACGTATGCCCCGGGAGAAGTGTTGAAGTACGGCGCTTCCTCGACTTATGAGTTCACGGCGATGATTTTGAAAAGCTTAGGGATGCTCTTTACCGGCTCTGTAGGGCTTAACGACCTGAGCGGTCCGGTGGGCATCTTCAAAATGACCGGAGAGTTCGCCCAGCAAGGCATGGCGATTTTGATGAAGTGGGCAGCCGTCCTCTCGATCAACCTGGGGCTGTTCAATTTGCTGCCGCTTCCGGCCCTGGACGGCGGTCGACTGGCATTTCTCGCGGTAGAAGCGCTGCGCGGGCGTCCGGTTGATCCGCACAAAGAAGGCATGGTGCATTTTCTCGGCTTCGCCTTTTTGATGCTGTTAATTTTGGTTGTAACCTGGAACGATCTGCAACGGTTGTTCTTTCAATAACGTACTATCATGATGAGTAGAAAACAGACAAAATTAAAGGATGGTGCAAAATGTACAAGCGCGAGGAGACGAAACCGGTTTTTGTGGGAGGCGTGCAAATCGGTGGCCAAAAAAGCGTAGTAATTCAATCGATGACGACAGCAGACACGCGTGATGTAGAGAAGACACTGGCCGAGATTCAAAGACTTCATGATGCCGGTTGCCAAATTGTCCGCCTGGCCGTCATCAATGAAGACGCAGCCCGCGCCATCAAAAAAATCAAGGAGCGTTCCCCGCTGCCGCTCGTTGCGGACATCCATTTCGACCACAGGCTGGCACTGATCGCTCTTGAGAGCGGCATCGACAAAATCCGGATCAACCCCGGAAACATCGGTTCCAAGGAAAAAACAAAACGCGTGGTCGAAGCTTGCCGCGAGCGCAATGTACCGATCCGTATCGGGGTAAACTCCGGCTCCGTGGAAAGAAGGCTGCTGGAGAAGTACGGCTATCCTTCGCCGGAAGCGATTGTCGAGAGCGCAGTAGACCACGTGGAAATTTTGGAAGACTTGAATTACGATAATATCGTCATCTCCCTGAAATCTTCCGACGTGCCGACGATGATCCAAACGTATTCGCTGATGGCGCAAAAGCGCAACTACCCGCTGCACGTAGGGGTGACGGAGGCAGGTACGCAGTTTTCCGGCGCGATCAAGTCTTCCGTCGGGATCGGGACCGTGCTGTCGATGGGTATCGGCGACACGATCCGCGTATCGCTGACGGCCGACCCGGTGGAGGAAATCAAGGTGGCGAAGCAAATTTTGCGCAGCCTCGATATCGTCAACAACGATCCGGTCGTCATCGCGTGCCCGTCCTGCGGCCGTTGTGCGATCGACTTGATCGGACTGGCGACAAAGGTTGAGGACGCGATCTCCACTTTGAAAGTTCCGCTGAAAGTAGCTGTCATGGGCTGCGCCGTAAACGGGCCGGGCGAAGCGCGCGAAGCGGATGTCGGCGTTGCGGGCGGCAACGGCGAAGGGCTGATTTTCCGCAATGGTGTCATTGTTCGGAAAGTGAAAGAAAACGAACTGTTTGAAGAGCTGATGAAAGAAATTAACGAAATGGTCAACGAGAAAAAACCTACCGAGGTAGGCTGATCGTCGTTGATTGCTGACGAGGCATAAGGAGGACACGCACGTGTTGAAGCAAAGTCAAATGTTGATTCCTACCTTGCGGGAAGTGCCTGCGGATGCGGAGATTGCCAGCCATAAGCTGCTTCTCCGCGCCGGTATGGCCCGCCAACTGGCTTCCGGGATTTATACGTACCTGCCATTGGCGCTTCGTACCCTGCATAAAATCCAGGCCATTGTGCGTGAAGAGATGAACAAGGCAGGGGCCCAGGAGCTGTTGATGCCTGCCATGCAGCCTGCTGAGCTGTGGCATCAGACAGGCCGCTGGGATGTGTACGGCCCAGAGCTTGTGCGTTTGCGCGACCGTCACGACCGCTCCTTTGCGCTCGGACCGACTCACGAAGAAGTCATCACCAGCCTGGTTCGCGACGAGATCAACTCGTACAAAAAGCTCCCGATCAACCTGTACCAAATCCAGACGAAGTTTCGCGATGAAGTGCGTCCGCGCTTCGGCTTGATCCGTTGCCGCGAGTTTATCATGAAGGACGCGTATTCGTTTGATACGACCCAGGAAGGACTGGATCGCAACTTCCAGGCGATGTACGACGCCTACACGAACATTTTCACCCGTGTCGGCCTGAATTTCCGCGCAGTAGAAGCGGACGCAGGCGCGATTGGCGGAAAAGGCACGTACGAGTTTATGGCCTTGTGTGACATCGGCGAAGACACGATTGCCTACTCCGAAGAAGGCGATTTTGCAGCCAACCTGGAAAAAGCGGAAGTCGTGTACAAGCCATCCGCGAAACCGACGGAAGAAGCGCCAGCCCGCGAAAAAGTACATACGCCGGGGATCAAGACCATCGACCAGCTCGTCCAGTTCCTGAACATCGAAGCGAAGCAAATCATCAAGAGCCTCCTCTACCGCGTCGATGACAAGCTGGTAATGGTGCTTGTGCGCGGTGACCACGAGCTGAATGAAGTGAAGCTGAAAAACTTGTACGATGCGACAATCGTCGGTTTGGCATCCGAAGCGGATATCGTTTCCGTGACAGGGGCGCCTGCCGGATTCGTTGGCCCTGTCGGCTTGGATGGCGAAAAAGTGGAAATCATCGCGGACAACTACGTCCAGGATGTGTATGACGGCATCGTTGGCGCAAACGAAACCGACTACCATCTGACTCATGTTGTGCCAGGCCGTGATTTTGCCGTTTCCCGTTTTGCTGATTTGCGCAACATCACAGAAGGCGATGAGTGCCCGCGTACAGGCGGCGCGATCAAGTTTGCGCGCGGGGTGGAAGTCGGCCATGTGTTCAAGCTCGGAACGAAGTACTCAACAGCGATGGGAGCAACGTACCTGGATGAGAACGGCCGCAGCCAGCCGATGATTATGGGCTGCTACGGGATCGGCGTATCGCGGACGATCGCTGCTGTCATTGAACAAAACAACGATGAGAATGGCATCATTTGGCCTGTAGCTGTCGCTCCTTTCCATGTACATGTGATCCCGGTCAATGTTAAAGTAGAGGAGCAACGCCAAATCAGCGAACAAATTACCGAAGCTTTGCAAAAAGCGGGCGTGGAAGTTTTGTTCGACGACCGCCCGGAGCGTGCTGGCGTGAAGTTCAAGGATGCTGATTTGATCGGCCTGCCGCTGCGCATTACCGTATCGGACAAAGCGGCGCAAGAGGGCACCGTCGAAGTTCGCGTCCGCAAAAACGGGGAAACCGTGAACGTGAAGCTGGAGGACCTCGTATCTGAAGTGAAAACGATGCTTGCTCGTGTAGACCATACCGGGGCAGCCCTGTTCGGCAACGAGTAACTAGCAGGATTGAAGGAAGATTTTGTCGAATTTTACGGGGTACTCCCCTGGACACAATGGGAGTACCTCTTTTTCTTGTTTTTGGGAGGGTGGAATACCGTGGACCGTACACAAGAGCAAAAACAGCGCTTCTCTCTGCTGCTCAAGCAAATGGAAGTGCCTGACGAATGGGTCAACCGCTATTTTCTTGACGGACAGATTGACAAGCTTGAGCTTTACAAGCAAAACAAGGAATGGGTCTTTCATTTTACCTTGCCCAAGCTGCTGCCCGTAGAAGCCTATGCAGCGTTCACGAAGCGCCTGACGCAAACCTTTTCCCACCTGGCAAAAGTCGATGCCAGATTCCGCTACAAGCAAAAACCAGAGCTAGGCTTCGTGGTAGAGGAGTATTGGGATGCGCTGGTCGCAAGCTTAGAGCCGACGCTCAATTCGCTGGCCGTCACGCTACGCTCTGCCAGAAAGCAGGTCGAGCAGCAGGAAGTGAAGGTGTACTTACCGACAGAGATGACCGTCGAAGTCGCGAAGCGCAAACGGGCGGACAACGAGCTCTTAGCCGCTTTTCAAAAGGCGACGGATTGCTCCATGCGCTTTTCCTTCCACGGCGAAGAAAGCGATGAGGCTTATCAGGCGTTTGTCGAGCAGCGCAACGAGGAAGAGCGCGCGCTGGTCGAAGTCGTCATGACAGCCGCTGCCCAGGAAAGCAAAGGCTCGGAAAAGACAGAAGCCATCACGACCTTGATGATGGGCTACGAAATCAAGGACGCGCCGATTCCGATCTGCGAGATTCAGGAAGAAGAGCGCCGCGTCGTGATTCAAGGTACGGTTTTCAACGTCGAGGTCAAAGAGCTGCGTAGCGGACGTCATCTGTTGACCTTCAACGTGTCCGACTACACAGACTCCCTGACCGTGAAGATGTTCTCCCGCGACAAGGAGGACGTCAAGATGCTGGAGGCGCTCAAGGACGGCATGTGGGTCAAGGTGCGCGGCAGCGTGCAGCATGACACCTTTATCCGCGAGCTGGTGATGAACGCCAACGACCTGAACCAGATCGAACAGGTCATTCGCCGGGATCAGGCCGAGGAAAAGCGCGTCGAGCTGCATTGCCATACTCCGATGAGCGCGCTGGATGCGGTAGCTTCCGTCAAGTCGCTGATCTCGACCGCGTCGAAATGGGGGCACAAGGCAATTGCCATCACCGACCATGGAGTGGTGCAGGCGTTCCCAGAGGCGTACTCGATTGCCAAGAAGCACAACATGAAGTGCATCCTCGGCATGGAGGCGTATGTCGTGGAGGACGGCATCGACATCGTTTACAACCTGAACGCCGACAACAACTTGCCGATCGACGAGACGACCGAATACGTTGTCTTCGATACGGAGACGACAGGTCTGAATGCCGCCGAGCATACGATTATCGAAATTGCTGCCGTGAAGATGAAAGGGGCAGAGATCGTCGACCAGTGGACCGAGCTGATTGACCCGCAGTTGGAGATCGGCCCGAAGACGACAGAAATTACCGGGATTACGAACGACATGCTCCGCGGCAAAGACACGCTCGATGTTGTGCTGCGCAAGTTCAAGGAGTTTACCGGAGATGCCGTGCTCGTCGCGCACAACGCGGAGTTCGACAAGGCGTTCATCAATGCTTGCGCGAAGCGGATCGGCATGGAGCCGTGGAACAACCCGTTTCTGGACACGCTGCCTCTGGCGCGGATGATGTACAAAGGAATGCGCAACTACCGCTTGGGCTCGCTCGCCAAAAAGTTCAATGTCGAGCTGATTAATGCCCACCGGGCGTTGGACGATACAGTTGCGCTCGCCCACGTGTTCCAGCAAATGCTCAAAGACATCAAGGAAGCGCAAATCAAGACGCTGGCCGAGTTGAACGAGAAGAGCAACGAAGAAGCCGACTACAAGAGCGGCCGTCCTTTCCATGCGACGATTCTCGTGAAAAACAAGGCGGGGCTGAAAAATTTGTACAAGCTCGTCAGCCGTTCGCATGTGGAGACGTTTTTCCGTTGGCCGCGCATTCAGCGCAGTCAGTTGACCAAATTCCGCGAAGGCTTGCTGATTGGAACCGCATGCAAGGAAGGCGAGCTGATGCAGTCGATCCTGCGCGGGAAATCGTCTGAAGAGTTGAAGGAAGTCGCTGCTTTTTACGATTTTCTGGAAATTCAGCCGCTTGACCATTACTCGCCACTGCTTCGCAATGAAGAAATTCCGTCGCTAGAGACGATGAAGGGCTACCATAAGATGATCGTGGAGATGGGCAAGGAAATGGGCAAGCTCGTCGTCGCGACAGGAGATGTTCATTTTCTGAACCCGCAGGATGAGATTTTCCGCGATGTGTTCCTGTTGTCAAAAGGCGACCCGACTGCCGGGAATCAGCCGCCGCTGTATTTGCGCACGACAGATGAAATGCTGGAGTCGTTTTCCTACCTCGGCGAAGAGCTGGCCAAAGAAATCGTCGTGACAAATACGAATGCGATTGCGGACATGATCGAAGACGTCAGCCCGATTCCGGACAAGCTGTACACCCCGGTCATCCCGGGCGCAGACGACGAGTTGCGCGAAATGTGCTACAACAAGGCAAAGCTGCTGTACGGCGATCCGTTGCCGGAGCTGGTGGAAAAGCGGCTGGAAAAAGAACTGAACAGTATTATCACGCACGGCTTCGGCGTCATTTACTTGATCTCGCAGCGGCTGGTAACGAAGTCGCTGCAGGATGGATACCTGGTCGGCTCGCGTGGATCGGTCGGTTCTTCCTTCGTCGCGACGATGGCGGAGATTACCGAGGTCAATCCGTTGCCGCCGCACTATCGCTGCCCGAATTGCAAGCACAGCGAATTTATTACGGACGGCTCGATTGCCTCCGGCTTCGACTTGCCCGACAAGGAATGCCCGCAGTGCGGCACCAACTACGCCAAGGACGGGCAGGACATTCCGTTCGAGACGTTCCTCGGCTTCAAAGGGGACAAGGTTCCCGATATTGACTTGAACTTCTCCGGTGACTACCAGCCGCGGGCGCACAAGTACACGCAGGAGCTTTTCGGCGAGGACTACGTGTACCGTGCGGGGACGATCGGCACCGTCGCGGAAAAGACAGCGTACGGCTACGTCAGAAAGTACGCCGACGAGCGCGGACTGACGCTGCGCAATGCGGAAATTTCGCGGATCGTCAACGGCTGCACAGGGGTAAAACGAACGACGGGACAGCACCCGGGCGGGATTATTGTTGTTCCGGACTACATGGAAATTGAAGACTTTTGTCCGATCCAGTTCCCGGCAGACGACAGCGAGTCCGAGTGGCGCACGACGCATTTCGACTTCCACTCGATTCACGACAACTTGCTGAAACTCGATATTCTCGGACACGACGACCCGACCGTCATTCGTATGCTGCAGGACTTGACCGGCATGGACCCGAAATCGATTCCGCTCGACGACAAAAAGACGATGTCTATCTTCAGCTCGACGGAAGCGTTGGGCGTGACACCGGAGCAAATCGGGACGAATATGGGCACGCTCGGCATTCCCGAATTCGGAACGAAGTTCGTTCGGCAGATGCTCGAGGATACGAAGCCGACGACGTTTGCCGAGCTTGTGCAGATTTCCGGTCTGTCCCACGGTACGGATGTATGGTTGAACAACGCGCAGGACTTGATTCGCAACGGCATTTGTAAACTGCCTGAAGTAATCGGTTGTCGCGACGACATCATGGTTTATTTGATCTACAAAGGTTTGGAGCCGTCGCGCGCCTTCAAAATCATGGAGTCGGTGCGGAAAGGGAAAGGCGTGCCGGAAGAGGATCAGGAAGAAATGCGCAAAAACAACGTGCCGGAATGGTACATCCAGTCTTGCCAGCGCATCAAATACATGTTCCCGAAAGCGCACGCCACCGCGTACGTCATGATGGCCGTGCGGATCGCCTACTTCAAGGTGCATCGCCCGCTCGAATTTTACGCGACGTACTTTACCGTGCGCGCCGACGACTTCGACATCCCGCTGATGGTCAAAGGCTCGGCAGCGATCCGGCAAAAAATCGAAGAAATCGAGGGCAAGGGTCACGATGCGCAGCCGAAGGAAAAAGCGCTGCTCACCGTGCTGGAGATGGCTTTGGAGATGGTGGAGCGCGGCTTCCGTTTTGCCAACGTCGACCTGTATGAATCCGACGCTACCCGCTTCCTGATTAAAGGCGACTCGTTGATTGCGCCGTTCAATGCCTTGCCAGGTCTCGGGACGAACGCCGCGATCAGCATCGTGCAGGCGCGGGAGGAAGGCGAGTTTTTGTCCAAGGAAGACCTGTTGTCCCGCTCGCGTATCTCCAAGACGATTCTGGAGTATTTGGAGGAGCAGGGCGCGCTGAAAGGTCTGCCGGAATCGAACCAGTTGTCGCTGTTCTAGGGCAGCGAAGCGATGCAGCCGCATCCAAAGGTTGTCAGCGGAGGGCTGTTATGCTATAATTTTTTTGGAAATACTGGTTTTATACGCACGACAGATCGAGAGTGGGGAAACCCACTCTTTCTTTCTGGCTGCACCTCATGGTTCAAACGTAAAGGAGGTACTTGCTTGAGCAAGGTAACGGGCATCGTCACCGAACTGGTCACGCCCATTGTTGACGAATTGGGTTTGGAACTGGTTGACATCGAGTACAAAAAGGAAGGCAGCAACTGGTTTCTGCGCGTGTTTATCGACAATGAAACTGGCAACATCGACATCGATGACTGCAGCCTTGTCAGCGAGAAGCTGAGTCAAAAACTTGACGAAGTAGATCCGATTCCGACTGCATACTTTTTGGAAGTATCTTCGCCGGGTGCTGAGCGTCCGTTGCGCAAGGATAAGGATTTTACCAAAGCTGTCGGCAGGCACGTGCACATTACAACCAAAGAGCCGATAGAAGGAGCAAGCCTGTTCGAAGGCGAACTGGTATCGTACGAGGACGGCAAGCTGACTGTTAAGGAAGCGAAAAAAACGTACGTGATTTCCCAGGAGCAAATTGACACGGCACGCATGGCCATCGTCTTTTAGATGCCAGCGGCCGGTGGGTAAGTAAAGGAGGAGGCAACGAAAGTCATGAACGGCGATTTTATCGAGGCTTTAGAAGCCATTGAGAGAGAGAAAGGCATCACCAAAGACGTGCTGATCGAGGCCATCGAAGCGGCTCTTATCTCTGGATACAAACGTAACTTCAACTCGGCCCAAAATGTGCGGGTGGATGTAAATCGTCATTCAGGTATGGTTCGCGTGTATGCACGCAAAAACGTGGTGGAAGACGTCTTGGACCCGCGTCTGGAGATTTCTCAGGAAGCTGCCCAAGAAATCGATCCGAACTTCCGACTGGACGATATCGTGGAAATCGAGGTGACGCCTCGCGACTTCGGCCGCATTGCCGCGCAAACGGCAAAGCAAGTGGTGACCCAGCGCATTCGCGAAGCGGAGCGCGGTCTCATTTACAGCGAGTTCATCGAGCGCGAGGATGATATCGTCACAGGGGTTGTTCAACGTATGGACGCCCGCAATTACTACATTGATCTGGGCAAAGCGGAAGCGGTTATGCCGATCACCGAGAAAATGCCTTCCGAGGAGTTCAAGTCACAAGATCGGGTGAAGGCATACATCATTAAAGTAGAAAAAACCACCAAGGGACCGCAAATCGTCGTTTCCCGTACCCATCCGGGTCTTTTGAAGCGCCTCTTTGAACTGGAAGTGCCAGAGATTTACGATGGTGTGGTTGAAATCAAATCCGTTGCTCGTGAAGCAGGCGATCGCTCCAAAATCGCTGTCCATTCGATCAATCCGGACGTAGATCCTGTAGGAGCATGTGTAGGGCCAAAAGGCATGCGTGTACAGACAATCGTGACGGAGCTGAAAGGTGAAAAAATTGACATTGTTCGTTGGTCCGAAGATCCTGCCGAGTACGTGGCAAACGCGCTCAGCCCGGCGAAGGTGCTGCATGTAGAAGTCAACCTCGCCGAAAAGGTAACCCGCGTCATCGTGCCGGATTACCAGTTGTCGCTTGCGATTGGCAAACGCGGACAAAACGCTCGTCTCGCTGCCAAGCTGACCGGCTGGAAGATCGACATCAAGAGCGAGTCTCAGGCAGAGCAGGAAGGCATCGACTACCCGAAAGAAGTAGAGGGCGATGAAGGAGTCGACAACGAATAGTCATGAAGCAAAAAAAGATCCCTTTGCGTAAATGCATTGTTTGCCAAGGAATGTTTCCGAAAAAGGAATTGATCCGCGTAGTCCGGACGCCCGCTGAGGAGATTGTCATCGACCTGACGGGAAAGGCGGCGGGACGCGGTACCTATGTGTGTCGGCAGGAAAGCTGTCTGAAGCCGGATGCGTTCGCATCGGGAAAATGGAAAAAAGTGCTGGAACGTGCCCTGAACATGTCCATCTCCGAAGAGAAGTACGATGCTTTTCGTGAGAAATGGCTGGAGATGATGGGACGATGATCCCTAAAGCAGCTCAGTTGCTCGGCATTGCGATGCGCGCGCGCAAAATCGTGACCGGGGAGGAATTGGTCATCACGGCTGTTCGCAACGGCCAGGCCCGTCTCGTTTTGCTCGCATCGGACGCATCTGACAATACGGCCAAAAAAGTCAAGGATAAATGTTCCTATTACGGGGTCTCATGTGTAACCACAGGCGACCGATATTCATTGGGACACGCAATCGGAAAAGATGGGCGCGTTACCGTGGCGGTGACCGATGGGAAGTTGGCTGAAAGCATTCAGCGTCTGCTCACCTAACTTAGAAAGGGTGAAGTTTATTTGAAGACACGTGTGTATGAATATGCCAAACAGCACAACATGAGCAGTAAGGAAATCCTCAATTTGCTAAAACGATTGAACATAGAAGTAGCAAATCATATGAGTATCATGGAAGAAGGGACGATCAAGCGGATCGAGGATCACATGGCCAAACTGCGTGCCGGCTCCAAGCCGGAAGCGCGCAATACGCCTGGCGATGCAAGATCAAAACAAATGGACGATCAACGACGCCCCAACGAATCCAGAGGACAACAAACCCAGTCCCACGCAGGGCAGGGGCAGCCGTCACAAGCTGCAAAAAACGACAGACAAAACGAACGCGATCGCGGCGATTTTTCCGGCAACAATCGTCCAGGCAGCACCAGCGGAAATCAGCCCGATCAGCATAGTCCTCAACACGGAAAAAATCAGGGGAAGAATCAGGAGAGAAGACCAAACCATATGAGAAGTCAACCAGCAAAACCGACTGACCGTAAGCCGCAAAACCAACAACGTCCACAGAGCCAACAAAGACCGCAAAACCAGCAGCGTCCTCCGCAACAGGCAACTGCCAGCCAAACGGAAGGCCGCACCGGGGATGAGTTTGAAGACAAAGTAAAACTTCCATCCAATGTCGGTTTGGAAAAACGCGAGAAAATCAAAAAAGCTCCACAAACGCAAAAGACGTTTGAAGACAACAAAAAGAACACGCCGTTCCGCGGCGGAAATAACCGCAACCAAAACAACCGTCGTGGCGGCAACAACCACCAGCGCGGCGGACAAAAGCCACAGCGTCCAGTGCTTGAGACGCCTAGCAAAATCACCTTTACCGAGTCGTTGACGGTGAACGAGCTGGCTGTGAAACTGCGCAAGGAACCGGCGGAAATCATCAAAAAGTTGTTTAATTTGGGGATCATGGCAACGATCAACCAATACCTGGAACGCGAAGCGATCGAGCTGATCTGCGCTGATTACAACGTAGAAGTCGAAGAAAAAATCGTCATCGACGAAACCAACTTCGAAACGCTCGAAGAAGTAGATCCGCCTGAGTCGCTCGTAGAGCGTCCGCCAGTCGTCACCATCATGGGTCACGTTGACCACGGGAAAACAACGTTGCTCGACGCCATCCGCTCCACGAACGTAGTAGCGGGGGAAGCAGGCGGGATTACCCAGCATATCGGTGCTTATCAGGTCGAGATCAAAGGCAAGAAGATCACGTTCCTCGATACACCTGGTCACGCGGCGTTCACGACCATGCGTGCCCGCGGTGCGCAAATTACCGACATTACGATCCTCGTCGTTGCTGCCGATGACGGCGTGATGCCACAAACCGTAGAGGCGATCAGCCACGCGAAAGCGGCAAACGTGCCGATCATCGTCGCTGTCAACAAGGTGGATAAACCGGAAGCCAACATCGACCGCATCAAGCAAGAGCTTACCGAGTATGAGCTCGTTGCGGAAGAGTGGGGCGGGGACACCATTTTCTCTCCACTGTCTGCGAAGCAGCGCACTGGGATCGAAGAGCTGCTTGAGTACATCTTGCTCGTCGCAGAGGTTCAGGAGCTGAAAGCAAACCCTGACAAGCGTGCGCGCGGTACGGTAGTCGAAGCTGAGCTCGACAAAGGCCGCGGTCCTGTAGCGACCATTCTGGTACAGCAAGGAACGCTGCGCGTCGGCGATCCGATCGTAGTCGGCTCTACCTACGGCCGTGTACGTGCGATGGTCAACGACAAAGGCCGCCGTCTGAAAGAAGCAGGTCCTTCTACCCCTGTGGAAATTACAGGTCTGAACGATGTACCGCAAGCGGGCGACCAGTTCCGCGTGTTTGAAGACGAGAAAAAAGCCCGTGCAATCGGGGAAGCGCGCGCAGCCAAGCAGCGTGAATCCGAGCGCCGTGCAAGCTCTCGCGTATCGCTGGACGATCTGTTCCAGCACATTCAGGAAGGCGATATCAAAGAGCTGAACCTGATCGTAAAAGGCGACGTGCAAGGTTCTGTAGAAGCGCTGCGCGGCTCCCTGGAAAAAATCGACGTCAACGGTACCCGCGTGAAAATCATTCACACTGGCGTCGGCGCGATCACCGAGTCCGACGTTACGCTGGCAAACGCATCGAATGCGATCATCATCGGTTTCAACGTGCGTCCTGAGCCAAACGCTCGCAGCATGGCTGAACAGGAGAAAATCGACATTCGTCTGCACCGCGTGATCTACACCGTGATCGAAGAGATCGAGCAAGCTCTGAAAGGCATGCTGGACCCTGTGTACAAAGAAAACATCATCGGTCAGGCAGAAATCCGCGAAGTCTTCAAAGTATCCAAAGTCGGCAACATCGCCGGTTGCTATGTAACCGAAGGAAAACTGAGCCGCGATGCAGGTGCTCGTCTGATCCGCGAAGGCATCGTCATCTACGAAGGCAAGCTGGACACCTTGAAACGCTTCAAGGACGACGCCAAAGAGGTAAACGCAGGCTACGAGTGCGGTCTGACCTTGGAACGCTTCCAGGACCTCAAAGTCGGCGACGTAGTCGAAGCCTTCGTCATGGTTGAAGTGAAGCAATAATGGTAGCAGGGGTGCAGATTGAACTGTTTCTGCCCGCTTGCCAAAACTTGAAAGAAAAACGGGCCATCGTCAAAAGTCTCATTGGCAAGCTGCGAAGCCGCTTCAACGTCTCCGCAGCGGAGATGGCTTATCCCGAGCAGTGGCAGCGTACCGTGTTGGGTATCGCTGCCGTTGCTAATGAAATGTCATTTTTGCAACAAGAAATGCAGGCTGTCGTGCGGTTCGTGGAAAACCATCCCGATGTGGAGTTGATTCGGGTCGATACGGAATACTACGAATAGGGCAGCCAGCGGAGGTGAGAATAGATGAACAAAACACGAATGAGCCGCGTCGGCGAAGAAATCAAAAAAGAACTGAGCCTCATCTTGCAACGTGGACTGAAAGATCCTCGCGTCGGCTTTGTTACGGTAACGGATGTAGAAGTGAGCAGCGATCTCCAGCTTGCGAAAGTATTCGTCAGCATTTTCGGCAGCGAGGAGCAGCGCAAAGACTCTCTGGCAGGACTGACGAAAGCCAAAGGCTACCTGCGTACCGAAATTGGCAAACGCGTCAAGTTACGCCATATTCCCGACTTCGTCTTCAAGTTGGATGAGTCGATTGACTACGGTTCCAAAATTGAGTCGATCCTGCGGGAAATCTCCACAGAAGGAGAGAAACAGGATGAATCCTAATCGAGCAGCAGTAGAGGAAGCGGCCCGCTTTTTCCGGGAGCATGACCGCTTCCTGGTTCTTTCCCATGTCAATCCAGATGGCGATGCTACCGGCTCTGCGCTTGGAGTCGTGCTCATGCTTGAACAGTTGGGAAAAGAGTACGTAGTGGTGAACGAAGGGGAAACGCCGCTCAAGTTTGACTTTTTGCCGCGTTTTGACCGCTTGCGCAACCTGCGCAAACAACCGCTGACCGAAATGTTCGAGGCCGTAATCGCCGTAGACTGTGCCGATGAGTCACGGATGGGCGATGTGCGGCCTTTATTTGCATCTGGCGCCGCTGTCCTCAATATCGACCACCACCCGACCAACGACATGTTCGGAACGGTCAACCTGGTGCGGCCGGAAGCGGCGGCGACAGCGGAAATTTTGTTTGAAGTGGCGGAAGAGGCGGGAATCGCGTTCAACGAAGAACTCGCCTTGTGCATCTATACCGGCCTTTTGACAGACACAGGCGGCTTTCGCTACTCCAATACGACGCCACGGGTAATGGAAATCGCGGCCCGCTTGCTGACCTACGGGGTGAAGCCGGGCGAAGTGGCGGAGCGATGCCTGGAGGAAATCACGTTTGCGCATGTCAAAGTATTGCGCCGCGCCCTGCAGACGTTGCAGTTGTCCCACCAAAACCTCGTCGCCTCCATTTGCGTGTCGGTCGATGATTTTGCCGAGGCAGAGGCGAAGCGCGAGGATGCAGGCGGACTGGTGAACTACTGCCGCAACATCGAAGGCGTCGAGGTCGGCGTTTCCTTTGTGGAGTCGGAGCCGGGAATCGTCAAGGTCAGCATGCGCGCGAGAGATCGCGTGGACGTGTCGGCTGTTGCCAAGCAACTCGGCGGCGGAGGGCATGCCAAAGCTTCCGGCTGCACGGTCAAAGGGACGATCGCGGAAGCGAAGCAAAAAGTATGGGACGTACTGGAGCCAGCATTAGGAGTGAAACACGATGAGTAACGCGCACGGCGTGCTGGTAATCGACAAGCCGGCGGGCATGACTTCCCACGATTGCGTGGCGCGCATCCGCCGGCTGTATGGAACGAAAAAGGTAGGACACACGGGAACGCTCGACCCCGATGTGACAGGCGTGCTGCCGATCTGCGTGGGCAACGCGACTCGCCTGGTAGAGTATTTGCAGGATTTGCCCAAGCGCTACAACGTCGTCTTGCGGCTCGGCTCCGCGACGACGACGGAGGATGCCTCCGGTGAAGTGCTGGAGCAAGCTCCGGTAGACGCAGCCGCGATTACGGTAGAGCGCATCGAGCAATTGCTGCAATCGTTTTTGGGAGAGATCGAGCAGGTCCCGCCGATGTTTTCCGCGGTAAAAGTAAACGGGAAGCGCCTCTACGACCTGGCCCGCGAAGGCACGGTCATCGAGCGCCAGCCGCGCAAAGTGACGCTGTACGAGCTGACGCTCCACGAGATCAAGGCAGACGGGGACAGCGTCGATATCTCGTTCAGGTGCACATGCTCGAAAGGGACGTACATGCGCACCTTATGTGTTGACCTCGGTCGCGCTCTGGGTTATCCTGCCCATATGAAACTGCTTCGGCGAATCAAGAGCGGTCCGTTCGTAGAGGAGGAGGCGATTCCTCTTCAGGAACTGGAGGAGCGGGCTGCGAGTGGGGAGGACCTCTCCCGTTATCTTGTCTCCATCCCACAGGCGATTTCATTTTTGCCGTCTTATCAGGTCAAACCGGAGCGAACCCGTGCGGTGCGCAATGGACTGGCGACTGCGCTGCCAGGAGTCGATGCCGAGGTAGGCAGCCTGATCTGCCTGTTTGCAGGCGAAGAGCTGCTGGGGATTCATCGCGTGTGCCGTGGGGACAAAGGTCTTTTCGCCAAAGCAGAAAAAGTCTTTCCAGCCGAGGTGTAAACCGTGAAAACGATCTCCCTGACCTATCCACTACCAAATGAGTTGCAGGCGACGCCATGCGCGATTGCGCTTGGCTATTTCGATGGCGTACATATTGGACATCGCCGGGTGATTCAAAAGGCGATTGACACCGCAAAAGCGAACGGATGGGAGAGTACGGTGCTGACGTTCGACCCCCATCCGCGCGAGGTTCTTGGGCAAAGCGGCTATACGAGCTACCTCACCCCGCTTTCCGACAAGCTGGAACAATTCGAAAAGATGGGGGTAGACAGGACGTATGTCATGAAGTTCGATATCGGGTTTGCCGCGGTTTACCCGGAGGACTTCATTACCGAGTGCATGCTTCCCCTCGCGTGCCGGCATGTCGTGGTCGGCTTCGACTACACGTTTGGCTACAGGGGAATGGGAACCGCCCAAACGCTGCAGGAGATGAGCAAAGGCCGCTACGGGCTCGACATCATCAGCCCGGTCAACCGGCTGGGGGAAAAAGTGAGCAGCACGATCATCCGCGAGTATCTCCACCACGGAAATGTCGAGCAGGTGCGCCATCTGCTGGGCCGCCCGTACAAGGTGCGCGGCAAGGTCGTTCACGGCGACAAGCGCGGGCGCACGATCGGCTTCCCGACGGCGAACGTCCGGGTCGGACAGCCTTATCTCATCGGCAAAAACGGCGTGTACGGCGTGCGCTTCACGGTCGATTCCAAGAGCTACTTCGGCGTGATGAATGTCGGGATCAAGCCTACGTTTGAGCTGGAGAAGAAAGAAAAATCACTAGAAGTGCACATTTTCGAGTTCTCTGGTGACATTTACGACAAGGAAGTCGAAGTAGAATTTCTGTTCTACATCAGGGAAGAGCAAAAGTTCGGCGGTGTGGATGCGCTGATCGCGCAAATCGGCCGCGACGTAGACATGGCCAAGCGCAAATTTGCCGAGGGAATCTCGTAACGGAATCTCTTTGCTTTTCCTGAAATGATATGCTATAATTCAAAACGTTGTACAGATAACCGTAGCTTGGCTGTCCGATGCTCACCGACGGCAGACTCGGCTAACGGGATATAAAATAAGGAGGTGAGTCATGATGGCATTGTCTCAAGAACGTAAAACTCAACTGATCCAAGAGTTCCGTACTCACGAGAACGACACCGGTTCGCCGGAAGTTCAAATCGCTATCTTGACCGAAAACATTAACAACCTGAACGGACACTTGCGTACGCACAAAAAAGATCACCACAGCCGTCGTGGTCTGTTGAAAATGGTAGGTCAACGCCGCAACCTGTTGACATACCTGCGTGAAGCAGATGTTCAACGCTATCGCTCGGTAGTAGACCGCCTGGGTCTGCGCCGCTAGTCAGCGTTTTGTAAAAAGCGGGTTCTTCCCGCTTTTTCTATCGTGTAGGAGAGCTTGGCGCTTCTTGCTGTCAGGCTCTCTGAAGCGATAACACAAAGCATGCGATACAGGCGCAATGGAATTGGCTTCAACAGAAGCTTTTTTTATTATCCAAAACGACTGCCAAAGCTCACCATTTAATTTTCACGGTGGCAGGAAATAATACATACAGGTAGAAAACAAAGTGTAGATATGCACATTGTCGCAAAGGAGGACTGCTAGCATCATGGAGCAACAATACCGTACATATGATTTTGAACTGGCAGGCCGCAAGCTGACGCTGGAATTTGGCAAAATGGCCAAACAGGCGAACGGCTCGGTTCTGGTTCGGTACGGCGATACGGCAATCCTGTCTGCAGTTACAGTCTCGAAGGAGCCGAAAGCGCTCGACTTCTTCCCGTTGACTGTCAACTATGAGGAACGTCTCTATGCGGTCGGTAAAATTCCCGGCGGCTTTATTAAAAGAGAAGGTCGCCCAAGCGAAAAAGCCATTTTGGCAAGCCGTTTGATTGACCGCCCGATCCGTCCCCTTTTTGCAGAAGGATTCCGCAACGACGTACAAATTGTCAATACTGTTCTGTCGGTTGACCAGGACTGCTCTCCGGAAATCGCCGCTATGATCGGGACGTCTGCCGCTCTATGCGTTTCCGAGATTCCGTTTGAAGGACCGATTGCCGGTGTCATCGTTGGGCGCATTGACGGCGAGTTCATCATCAACCCGACTGTGGAGCAGGCAGAAAAAAGCGATATTCACCTCGTAGTCGCAGGTACACACAAAGCGATCAACATGGTGGAAGCAGCCGCTAACCAAGTGCCAGAGTCCGTTATGCTGGAAGCGATCATGGCCGGCCATGAGGTTATCAAGCAACTGGTGGAGTTCCAAAACCAGATCGTTGCCGAAATCGGCAAAGAAAAAATGGAAGTCATCCTGCATGAAGTCGATCCGGAAATCGATCAGGCTGTGCGCGAATTTGCAGAAGCACGTCTGAAAGAAGCCGTTCGGATTGAAGAGAAGCAGGCGCGTTACGACGCGATTGACAACATCAAGGAAGAGACGAAGGAACATTTCGCTGCCAAAGATCCGGAAGCTTATCCAGAGCAGGAGAAAATGATTAGCGAAGTGCTGGGCAACATCGTCAAGGACGAAGTTCGCCGTCTCATTACAGAAGAAAAAGTTCGCCCGGATGGACGAGCTTTGAACGAAATTCGCCCGCTTTCCAGCGAGACTGGCATTTTGTCCCGCACGCACGGTTCCGCGATGTTTACCCGCGGTCAAACACAGGCGTTGAGCGTCTGCACACTGGGCGCGCTGGGCGATGTGCAAATTCTCGATGGTCTTGGACTGGAAGAATCGAAACGATTCATGCACCATTACAACTTCCCGCCTTACAGCGTAGGGGAAGCTCGTCCGCTGCGTCCTCCAGGCCGTCGCGAAATCGGGCACGGAGCGTTGGGTGAGCGTGCAATCGAGCCGATCATTCCTTCCGAGCACGAGTTCCCGTACACGATCCGCCTAGTTTCCGAAGTCATTGAGTCCAACGGCTCGACATCGCAAGCTTCCATTTGCGCGAGCGTGCTGGCTCTGATGGATGCCGGGGTACCGATCAAGGCTCCTGTAGCCGGTATCGCCATGGGCTTGATTATGAGCAAGGATGAACAGTCTTTCTCCATTTTGACAGACATCCAGGGCATGGAAGACCATTTAGGCGATATGGACTTCAAGGTAGCAGGTACCGAGGCTGGCGTAACGGCGATTCAGATGGACATCAAAATTTCCGGGATCAATCGGGAAATTTTGCAGCAAGCGCTGGAGCAAGCGCGCGAAGGTCGCCTGCACATCCTCAAGCACATGATGAGCACGATTTCCGAACCGCGCAAAGAGCTGTCTCCTTACGCGCCGAAGATTTTGACCATGACCATCAACCCGGACAAAATCCGCGATGTAATCGGCCCACAAGGTCGCGTCATCAACAAAATCATCGAAGAAACCGGCGTCAAAATCGACATCGAGCAAGATGGACGTGTGTTCATCGCTTCGATCAACCACGAAGCGAACATGCGCGCGAAGCAAATCATCGAGGACCTGGTTCGCGAGGTTGCGGTCGGCCAGATTTATCTGGGAACCGTCAAGCGCGTAGAGAAGTACGGGGCGTTCATCGAGCTGTTTGCTGGCAAGGAAGGTTTGTGTCACATCTCCCAACTGGCTGAGGAACGCGTAGCCAAGACGGAAGATGTCGTAGCAATTGGCGACAAGGTACAAGTAAAAGTAACCGAGATCGACGATCAAGGTCGCATCAACTTGTCCCGCAAAGCCGTGCTCAAGGAACAAGCGGCCGCAGCTCAGGCCGACAAGGCACCGACCCAAGTAGAATAAACGACAAACAAAAGGCTTCGTCACTCGAAGAAATTCGTGTACGGAAGCTTTTTTCTTTTGGCCAAAATGTCTAAGTCACTCGCCTCGTTCATACATTGGACAAAGAGAGACTTGTACGTACAAAGAGGAGGGCTGGCTCCACGATGGCTGAAAGAAAGAGGAGGCTGTGGGTTACGGTCTTTGTCGCAGGAGCGATGGCGCTGCTGCTGCAATACCAGCCGATCCACCACTACATCAGCTTTGTCAAAAACGATCAGGTCGTGACGGCGGAAAAAATTTTGGATGAAAAAGAGCGGTTGCGGGCCCAGATTGAGCAGTGGAAGGAAGGACGGGAGGAAGCGCCTGTCGATGCCGTCGTGGATCAGACGTGGAAAGCGATCCCTGGCTACAACGGACGCGTCGTGGACGTGGAAGCGTCCGTGGAAAAGATGCTCGCTGCCGGAGTGACCGGGCCGGAAATGCTGGTCTACAAGGAAGTTCCGCCAGCCGTCTCGCTCGATCAGCTTGGGGCGCAGCCCATCTACCGGGGAAATCCGAAGAAGCCGACCATTTCCTTCATGATTAACGTAGCCTGGGGCAATGAATACTTGGATTCGATGCTGGATACATTGGATAAGCACAAAGTGAAGACGACGTTTTTTCTGGATGGCTCGTGGGTCAAGCGCTATCCGGAAGAGGCGAAAAAAATTGCCGCGCGCGGCCATGAGATCGGCAATCACGCCTACTCGCATCCGGACATGAGCACGCTGGGGACGCAGCGCATCCACCAGGAGATCAGCCGCACACAGGACGTCATTTCCAAAACGCTGGGGATCAAGCCCGCCTTGTTTGCTCCCCCTTCCGGATCGTTCAACAAGCAGGTCGTGCAAATCGCGCACGACTCCTACCAGATGAAGACGATCATGTGGACGGCCGATACCGTGGACTGGAAAAAGCCTTCCCCAAGTTTTGTCATCAAAAAAATCAGCGGCTTGATGGGCAACGGCGTCCTTGTGCTGATGCACCCGACAGCAGCCTCAGAGGCCAGTCTGGACCAGTTGCTCACGATTGCCAAGCAAAAGGGCTTGCACCCGGTCACCGTATCCGAGGTGCTCTCCAGCCGCCGCCTGCCGTGATGCGAAAACGTGTTCATTTTATTGTGGAGATAAAAGAAGTTTGCTATAGTTAGACGTGTTTACATTCACTTCCCGAAAGTTTGCGGATAGAGAGATGATTAACCGAGGAGGATTTGTGTGATACAACGTCATACGTGTGATAACGGTCTTAGAATTGTGACGGAACGTATTCCGTCTGTTCGCTCTGTTGCGCTAGGCATCTGGGTGGGGACCGGTTCGAAATATGAGAACGAGAAAAACAACGGGATTTCCCATTTTCTTGAACATATGTTTTTTAAAGGAACGAGTACGCGCTCTGCGAAAGAAATCGCGGAGACTTTTGACGAGATCGGCGGAAACGTAAACGCCTTTACTTCCAAAGAATATACTTGCTACTATGCGCGGGTGCTCGACCAGCACGCTCCGATTGCGCTGGACGTGCTGGCCGACATGTATTTCGACTCCGTATTCGATCCGGAAGAGCTGGAAAAGGAAAAAAACGTGGTCATCGAAGAGATCAGCATGTACGAAGACACGCCTGACGATCTCGTCCACGATTTGATCGCAAAAGCGACTTACAGCACGCATCCGCTCGGCTATTCGATTTTGGGAACGGAAGACGTGCTGCGCAGCCTGAAGCGTGATGACCTGCTCAGCTACATCAACGCCCACTACCTCCCGACGAACACGGTCGTAACGGTTGCCGGCAATTTTGACGACAGCCTCATTGAAGAGATCAAAAAGCGTTTCAGCGGCTTCGAGCGACCAGGCAAGCTCGCGCCTTTAGCGGAGCCTGCGTTCGCGGCAAACGCGATCGCCCACAACAAAGCTACAGAGCAAGCGCATCTGTGCCTGTCGCTGCCGGGCTTCAAGGTGGGGCATCCGGACGTTTACTCGCTCATTTTGCTGAACAACGTCCTGGGAGGCAGCATGAGCTCGCGGCTGTTCCAGGAAATTCGCGAGGAGCGGGGGCTTGCCTACTCGGTCTACTCGTACCATTCCTCCTACAAGGAAGCGGGCACGTTTACCGTCTACACGGGCACGGCGCCTGAGCACGTGGGGCAGGTGTTCGATATCGTGACGAACGTCTTGCGCGATGTGGCCGATCACGGCATCACCGACAAGGAGCTGAACAAAGGGAAGGAACAGTTGAAAGGTAGCCTCATGCTCAGTCTGGAGAGCACCAACAGCCGGATGAGCCGCCTCGGTAAAAATGAGCTGCTGCTGGAGCGCCATCTCAGCCTCGATGAAATTATCGCCAAAATCGACCGTGTCTCGCACGAATCGGTCCTGGCTGTAGCGCAAGAGCTGTTCCGCTCGAAGCTGGCGATGGCGATGGTAAGCCCGCTGGATGGATACCCGTCCAATGTGAAAAACGATCTGTTGCTCTAATAGCTTCCTCTGTGAAAAATCCGGCATAGCCCGGATTTTTTTGCGTATATCAACAGTAACGTACACAAGGACAAAGGGGGGCTTCTCCATGCGGCTTAGCGAACTGGGCGGGAAGGAAATCATCGGTTTGGACAACGGGGAAAAAATGGGGGTCATCAGCGACTCCGACCTCGTCATCCACCCGGAAAACGGCGTCATTCAGTCGATCATTTTGCCCGGCGGCAGCTTCTTTGGCTTCGGAAAAAAACGGGAGGACCTGGTTATCCCGTGGAGCTCGATCGTGAAAATCGGTCCGGACATGGTCATCATCTCGCTTGCGCAGGTAGAGACACAAGCTACGCAAAAGTAGGCGGGGGTGTCACCGAAGTAGCGGGAGTCGAATAGGATGGGGGTAGACCGCATGGATTTCCCGTCAACTTTTTCAAGAGGAAAACCTTTGCGTTCCGATCATTTAATGCAGTAAAATGTGTGGAAAGGGGAACGCAGCATGCTAACGGGCATACATGTTGCCTTCATTGGCGGAGACGCTCGCCAGTTGGAAGTCATCAAGCGATGCATTCAACTGGACGCCAGTGTCACGTTAGTTGGCTTCGACAACCTGGAAAGCAATTTTACAGGGGCAACGAAGAGACCATTAACATGCGATGTGTTGAAAGACGTGGACGCCCTCATCCTGCCCATCGTAGGAACCGATGACCAAGGCTTTGTGGAAAGCATCTTTTGCTCGAAACAATTGCAGCTTCTGGATCAACACGTGGAAAGCTTGCCGAAGCATTGCGTGGTATATACGGGAATGGCAAAACCTTACCTGAAAAAACTGTTGGCATCCAAGCAGATTCCCCTCGTGGAGCTGCTGGATCGCGATGACGTAGCCATCTATAACTCCATCCCGACGGTGGAGGGAGCACTCATGATGGCGATTCAAAATACGGATATCACGATTCATGGATCTCAGTCAATCGTTTTGGGATTAGGTCGAACAGGTTTGTCTATGGCCCGGGCCCTGCATGCACTGGGAGCGCGTGTTAGAGTGGGGGCTAGGCGTCAGGAACACTTGGCACGCATCTATGAGATGGGATTGACTCCCTTCCCGATCAGTGAGCTAAAGCAACAAGTCACGAATGCTGATTTCATTTTTAATACCGTCCCGCAGCTACTCCTCACGGCAGAGATCATTGCGCAAATGCCGCAATCGGCGTTTATTCTCGATCTTGCCTCCAAGCCGGGAGGGACAGATTTTCGATACGCCGAAAGACGAGGCATCAAAGCGCTTCTCGCTCCCGGATTACCTGGAATCGTTGCACCGAAAACCGCAGGGCAGATTTTGGCCCAGATTTTGTCGCGTCTCATTGCGGAGCAGAGGAGAACCAGGGGGGAGTCAACATGAGCATGCTGCAGGGAAAGACCATTGGCTTTGGATTGTCAGGATCGCATTGCACGTTTGAAGAAACCATGCCGCAAATCAAGCGGTTTGTGGACGCCGGAGCGAGAGTGATTCCGATCGTTTCGAATACGATCATGACGACGGACACGCGCTTTGGAACCTCGCAGAGCTGGCAACAGCAGCTCAAGGATTTGACAGGGGAGGAACTGATTTCGACGATTCCCCAGGCAGAACCTTTGGGACCTTCAAAATTGTTGGACGTGATGGTGATTGCTCCCTGCACGGGCAGCTCGACCAGCCGTCTGGCAAATGCCATCACCGACAGCGCGGTACTCATGGCTGCCAAGGCGACCATGCGCAATTTGCGACCGCTTGTCATCGCAATCTCCACCAATGATGGTCTGGGATTAAACGCTGCCAATATTGCCAAGCTGTTGGCGGCGAAGAATATCTATTTCGTGCCGTTCGGGCAGGATGCTCCGGACAAAAAGCCAAACTCGCTCGTTGCCCGCATGGACCTGTTACTGGAAACATGCGAGGCGGCATTGGAAGGTAGGCAATTACAACCCTTGCTCATCGAAAGATTCAACTACTAAACCAAACACAAAAAAACAATTCACCTGCTTTTCGCGATTAGGAGGAGAGTAAGAGATGGCTAACCAACTGACTTACAATGTAGCAGTAGTCGGTGCGACTGGCGCAGTCGGACAACAAATGATTCGCTTACTGGAAGAGCGCAACTTCCCGATTAAACAGCTCAAGCTGCTTGCTTCCGGACGTTCTGCCGGCAAGACAGTCACGTTCAAGGGACAAGAAGTTGTCCTGGAAGAAGCTACTCCTGAGAGCTTTGCGGGAATCGATTTTGCCCTGTTCAGCGCGGGAGGAGGCGTGAGCAAGGAACTGGCTCCTCACGCTGTGCGTCACGGCGCCGTCGTAATCGACAACACCAGCGCATTCCGGATGGACCCGGATGTGCCGCTCGTTGTGCCAGAGGTGAACATGGACGCCGCTCTCGCTCATAAAGGAATCATTGCGAATCCGAACTGCTCTACCATTCAGATGGTAGCCGCTCTGAAACCCTTGTATGATCGTTTTGGAATAGACCGCATTATCGTTTCTACTTACCAGGCAGTGTCTGGTGCCGGCCAGTCCGCAATCAACGAGTTGCGCGACCAGAGCCGCGACGTTCTGGACGGAAAAGAAGCAGAATGTCATGTCCTGCCTGTAGGAAAACTGCCTGTTCACCATCAAATTGCCTTCAACGCGATTCCGCAAATTGATGTGTTTACTGACAACGGCTTTACTTACGAAGAGATGAAAATGGTCAATGAAACCAAAAAAATCTTCGGTGATGACACTGTGCAGGTTTCTGCCACATGCGTACGCATTCCGGTCGTTTACGGACACAGTGAGTCAGTTTACGTGGAGCTGAAACAGGATTACGACCTGAACGAGGTAAGAGCTCTCCTGGAGAACGCCCCAGGCGTTGTGGTGGTAGATGCGCCGCAAGAACAGCAATATCCTCTGGCTACGGATGCTACCGGCAAGCTAGATGTGTTTGTCGGCCGCTTGCGTCGTGATCTCCATCATCCTCGAGGACTGCATATGTGGATCGTTTCTGACAACCTTCTCAAAGGTGCAGCATGGAATACAGTACAAATCGCTGAAGAACTCATCAAAGCAAGAGCATAGGGGAGAGGTTTGTGAAGATTCTCGTCCAGAAGTTCGGTGGTTCTTCCTTGACGACGGAAGATTGCCGGATGAGGGCAATCTACCATATAGAAAAAGCGATCGACGAAGGCTATGCCCTCGTCGTTGTCGTATCGGCCATGGGGCGCAAAGGCGACCCGTACGCAACCGATACACTTTTGCAGTTGGTTCGCAGCAATGGGAACCAACTGCCTCGCCGCGAGATGGATATGCTGATGCATACAGGGGAGATCATCTCCGCGACTGTCATATGCAGCATGCTCAATTCCCGCGGCATCAAGGCTACTATCTTGACTGGCGGCCAGGCCAACATCGTGACGAGCGACGATTTTACGAATGCGCAAATTATGTCGATTGACCCGAGCCGCATTTTGCAAGACCTGCATGCAGGCCAAGTCGTGATCGTGCCCGGCTTCCAGGGGCGGACAGAGAATTGGGAAATTACGACGCTGGGACGCGGTGGCAGCGACACGACAGCTACAGCTCTCGGCGTTGCCCTGCAAGCGGAGATGGTAGACATTTTTACGGATGTAGAGGGCATCATGACAGCGGACCCGCGCATCGTCGAAGAAGCGCAGCCGCTCGAAATGGTGACGTACACCGAGATTTGCAACATGGCTCACCTGGGAGCAAAAGTGATTCATCCGCGGGCGGTAGAAATCGCGATGCAGGCCAACGTGCCGATTCGCGTTCGCTCTACGTTTTCGGACGACCCTGGCACACTTGTGACGACCATGCTGGAGATCGGCAAGAAGGGGTATTCGGTTCAGGACAGGGTCGTCATGGGGATTGCCCACTTGCCGAACATTACCCAGATCAAGGTGGCCAACAAGGAAGGCTACTACGATACACAACTGCAAGTATTCAAAACGATGGCAACGAATAACATCAGTGTCGATTTCATCAACGTGAATCCGCTGGGGGTTGCCTACACCGTTCACGACGAGATGGGACCGAAAGCAGCGCGGCTCTTGACAGATATGGGCTACGAACCGCAACTGCTGCCGCATTGCGCAAAGGTTTCCGTCATCGGGGCAGGAATGACAGGAGTGCCGGGCGTCATGGCACGAATCGTTGAGGCTCTGACGCAAGAAGACATTCAGATTTTGCAATCGGCCGACTCCCATACGACCATTTGGGTACTGGTGCATGAGGCGGATATGGTGCGGGCCGTACGTGCCTTGCATCAACAGTTCAATCTGCATGCCCACCATATGTGAGCACTCTTATTTTCATTTTTGATGCCTACTGATTACAACAAGAGGAGTTGGAAAGCTAGTGGCACGTTTTGGTCGGCTGGTTACCGCCATGGTAACGCCTTTTAATGAACAATTACAGATTGATTTCGATAAAACGGAGCGCCTGATCGATCACCTGATTGCCAACGGGACGACAGGCATCGTACTGAGCGGAACGACAGGCGAGTCGCCGACGCTCTCCCGCGCGGAGAAGCTGGAACTGTTTCGCCACGCCGTTGCGTATGCAAAAGGCAAGTGCCACATTATCGCCGGAACGGGCAGCAACGACACCGCGTCCAGCATCGAGTTCACCCAGGAGGTTCAGTCCATCGGCGTAGACGCTGTCATGGTTGTGGCTCCTTACTACAGCAAGCCGTCCCAGGAAGGTCTGTACGCTCATTTCAAAGCATTGGCAGAGTCGACGGACCTCCCTGTCATGCTGTACAACGTACCTGGACGCTCGGTTGTGAACATGACGGCAGAGACGACCTTGCGCCTGGCAAAGCTGCCCAACGTCGTTTGCATCAAGGAAGCTTCCGGCAACCTGGGGCAGATGGCGCAAATTATCGAGCATGCTCCGGAAGGCTTCGAGCTGTACAGCGGTGACGACGGCTTGACGTTGCCCATCCTGTCGATTGGCGGGGTAGGCATTGTCAGTGTGGCGAGCCACGTTGTCGGCCCGCAAATGACCGAGATGATGGACGCCTTCTTCCAAGGAAAACACGCGGAAGCGGCGAGCATTCACCGCAAGCTGATGCCTGTGTTTGAAGGGCTGTTCGCGTATCCGAGCCCGGGGCCGACCAAAGTCGCGCTGGAAAAGCTCGGCGTTTCCGTGGGGGGAGTACGTCTGCCATTGGTGGAGCTGAACGAACAGGAAAAAGCATTTGTTCACTCGTTGTTTGCCTAACTGAAAAAAGCACGAGATGCGTAAAAGAGCCATTCCACAATTGGGATGGCTCTTTTTCCTTGTGTTCGGGTTTTCACTTCGGGTATAATGAAAATAAGTGATTTGGGGCGGTTTTTTTGAGTGGACATTACAACTAAATATAGGAGGTTACACGTTTGGCAAAGTCGAATCACTCTGTTCTCATTTTCGCCCTGGGCGGAGTCGGCGAAATTGGGAAGAATATGTATGTGGTACAAAGCGGGGACGACATCGTAGTGATTGATGCCGGATTGAAATTCCCGGAAGAGGAAATGCTGGGAATTGACATGGTGATTCCGGACATCACCTACTTGGAAGAGAACCGCGACAAAGTTCGGGGTATCATTATTACGCATGGACACGAAGATCATATCGGCGGCCTCAGCTATGTGCTGAAGCATTTGAAAGTCCCGGTTTATGCGACAAAACTTACCCTCGGCCTGATTGATGCAAAATTGAAAGAAGCGGGTATTCTAAACGAAACGAAGCGAGTATTGATTAACAGCGATTCAGAGGTCGTCCTCGGAAAAATGAAAGCGACTTTTTTCCGGGTGAATCACAGTATTCCGGATTGTGTGGGAGTATGCCTGGAAACGCCTGAAGGCTACGTCGTCCACACAGGAGACTTCAAGTTCGACCAAACACCGATCAACAACCAGGCTGCCGATCTGGCAAAAATGGCCATGATTGGCGATCGTGGTGTATTGTGCTTGCTGTCTGACAGTACGAATGCGGAACGGCCTGGATTTACCGGATCGGAACGCTCTGTCGGCATCGCGATCAAAGACGTCTTCAGCAAGGCGACGGGACGAATCGTCGTCTCTACCTTCGCGTCGAACGTGCACCGCATCCAGCAAGTCGTGGATGCAGCCGTGCAGTTCAATCGCAAGCTGACAGTTGTCGGCCGGAGCATGCAAAACGTCATCAATATCAGCAGAGAGCTGGGCTATTTGTTCGTTCCGGAAGGCTTGATTGTCGAGAGCGACGAAATCAACAAGCTGCCTGCTGAGCAAGTCGTTATTTTATCTACTGGAAGCCAAGGAGAGCCAATGTCTGCGCTCACACGCATGGCCCGATCCGCCCATCGGAAAATTGACATCCTTCCAGGAGATACGGTCATTATTGCAGCGACCCCGATTCCGGGAAATGAAAAGTATGTAGCGCGCACGATTGACCAGCTTTCGAGAATTGGCGCTGATGTGATTTATGGCGGCCATGGACCTAACGGAACCGTCCACGTCTCCGGTCATGGCAGTCAGGAAGAACTGCGACTGATGCTGAATTTAATGAAGCCTAAGTACTTTATTCCCGTTCACGGCGAATACCGGATGCTGAAAATGCATTCCTTGCTGGCTGAACAGGTGGGCATTCCAGAGGAGAACATCTTTTTGCTGGATAACGGCGACACGGTGGAAATCTCCGGGGGCCGGGCGCGTTATGGCCCGAAAGTCCACGCAGGCAATGTCCTGATTGACGGCCTGGGTGTCGGCGATGTTGGAAACATCGTACTTAGAGATCGCAAATTACTGTCCCAAGACGGCATACTGGTAGTTGTCGTTACACTCAGCAAACAAAATGGCACGATTTTGTCTGGTCCAGACATCATCTCTCGCGGTTTCGTCTACGTGCGTGAATCCGAGGAGCTGCTGGATGAAGCGAATCGCATAGTGACCCAAACACTTGTCAAGTGCATGGAAGAAAATGTAAACGAATGGTCATCCCTCAAAAACAACGTAAAAGAATCATTGGGACGTTATTTGTACGAGCAAACTCGTCGCCGTCCGATGATCTTGCCGATTATCATGGAAGTGTAAGGCTAGGAAAAGAGTCAGGAATCCCCCAAAACAACGGGGTTCCTGGCTTTTTTTGGTCTTTCGCGGCGCATGATTTTCCCATCTGCTATCCATACTACAGAGGAAAGTGAGGGAGGATCATCCATGTCGAAGCAACCATACAACCAATTTTTAAATAGGCCGCCTTTTACAAGCTCACTGGCGAACAACCACAAAGGCGCAGCCCCGGAAAGCACGCCTCCGGACGGACAGGAGCCTGCTGCTACGCCGCCTGCGGAAGCGCCAGCCCAGGAAGATCCGAAGAAAAAGCTTCTGGACTCGATCAGCCAATTGGGGCAAACGAACGTACCGCAGTTGGAAAGCAATATTTATTGTATGACCATTATCGGACAAGTAGAAGGGCATATTCAGTTACCGCCGCAAAACAAGACGACCAAGTACGAACACCTCATCCCGCAACTGGTTGCAGCCGAGCAAAACAGCAAGATCGAAGGAGTTCTCGTCATTTTGAACACCGTGGGCGGAGACGTGGAAGCAGGACTAGCGATTGCCGAGATGGTAGCCTCGATGTCCAAACCTGTCGTGACCCTTGTTCTCGGCGGCGGTCACAGCATTGGCGTTCCGATTGCGGTTGCCGGCACGTATTCGTTTATTGCGGAAACGGCGACGATGACGATTCACCCGATTCGGCTGACCGGACTCGTGATCGGCGTTCCGCAAACCTTTGAATACTTGGACAAGATGCAGGATCGCGTCGTCAGCTTTATCGCCCGTCATTCGAATATTTCCGAAGAGAAGTTTCGCGAGCTGATGACGCGCACAGGCGAGCTGACGCGTGACATCGGAACGAATGTCATCGGCGTCGATGCCGTCAAGTACGGCTTGATCGACGAGGTCGGCGGTCTGGGCAAGGCGCTGAAAAAACTGAATGAGCTGATTGAAAAAGCAAGAAACGGGGAGGGGCGGGTTCTTCAATGATTTTATACTCGATTATCCCGACGGAGACGGTTTTTGCCAACATGGACCAGGTGGAAAAGCAGGAACTGGAAGAGATTACGAACGGCCATGCGACTATGCTGGTGGAGCGGACCGGACCGTATGAGGGAAGAATCGTCAGGCTGATTAGCCCGGACCCGCAAGACTATTTGAAAGCCCATTACGCTCCCGGACAAAAAGTTCAGTTTCACCCCGAATGGCTCGTCTAAGAAGTCCTGTATTTCTATGAATTTCCTGTGTTATACTAATGATGTACGAACAGCAGCCGAACAAAATACGGCTGCCTTTTTACCATTTTTGTACATAGCGTTAGTGAGCACAGAAGGAGGCGTGCCATTGAGTAGGAGAAAAAGAGAGCGGTCACAAGCGGCATTGGCCTCGGTTGTCAAAATAGAGCTGCTCGGATTGCTCATTATTGTGCTGTCCTTGATCGGACTTCTGGAAAGCGGATGGCTGGGCAAAAATATTCTGGCGTTTATGTTCCGGTTCGTTGCCGGCTCCTGGGATTTTCTCATCCCTGTGCTGATGATCGGAATGGCTGTCCACATGATGTTTACGAGACAGGCGCCGCGGCTCACCTATCGCGTGCTTGGGATTGCGCTGATCGGTGTAGCGATCCTGACGTGGGACCATATGATTTTGTACAAGCAAATCACGGCTGACGGCAAATTCGCCGAGCAGAGCATCATTCGGGTCACATGGGACAGAATTTGGCTCGATCACAGCCAAAAAGTGTCCACGACCGGAGTGGGCGGGGGCATGGTGGGGGCGCTTTTCTTCGCTGTCACAAACGGCCTCGTCGGAACGATCGGGACTGGCTTAATTATCGTCTTTTTGTTTCTCGTCGGTCTTATGTTTCTGTTCAATCTTTCTTATGTGAACATTTTGATGTTTGTCCGGGACAAAATCGCACTTTTCTACGGCAAGGCGAAGGAGACGGTCAAAGACTCCGTGCAGCTTTTGCAGGAAGAGGGCGAGCGCCGGAAAAAAGAGGCGAAGGAAGCGGACGCGCAGCGCAAGCAGAAGCTGGCAGAAGCTGGCGAGCCTGACCCGGATGCGATTTCTGTGCGAGAGCTGAAGGCGAACTTCGACGAGCAGGCAGCGGAGCAGCCTGTCATTCCTGTCATTCACGATTTTGCCGACCGGATCGCGATGGAAGACGATGGGGGGCCGGCAGAGCCTGCGCAAACGCCCAAGCCTGTTGCCGCACAACCGAAACAGGAAATTACGTTTGCCCTGGAAGGCGACGAAGAGATTTTCGGGACGCTGGAGACGGCAGAAGAACAGCCAGCGGTGCCATATGAGCTGCCGAGCTTGCAGATGCTGTCCAGACCGCGTTCAACGGGAACGGCCAAAGATGTGGACCACACCTCGAATGCGCTCAAGCTGGTGCAAACGTTGAAAAGCTTTGGCGTAAGCGCGACGGTTTCCGAAGTGCATCGCGGCCCGGCCGTCACCCGCTACGAGGTGCAGCCAGCCACGGGGGTAAAAGTGAGCCGGATTGTCAGTTTGACAGACGACCTGGCGCTGGCGCTTGCAGCCAAAGACATTCGCATCGAGGCGCCGATTCCAGGCAAATCGGCGATCGGTATCGAGGTTCCCAACTCCGAGGTAGCCGTCGTGTCGCTTCGCGAAGTGCTGGAATCGCCGCAATATCAGGATGCGCCAGGCAAATTGACCGTTGCTTTGGGCCGCGATATTTCGGGCCAGCCGATCGTGGCCGATCTGACGAAAATGCCGCACTTGCTGGTGGCCGGAGCTACGGGCAGCGGGAAGTCAGTCTGCATCAACGGCTTGATTATGAGCATCTTGTTCAAGGCGAAACCGGACGAAGTCAAGCTGATGATGGTTGACCCGAAAATGGTCGAGCTGAACGTTTACAACGGAATCCCGCATTTGCTGGCCCCGGTCGTGACAGATCCGAAGCGGGCTTCGGTCGCGCTGAAAAAAGTCGTGGCCGAAATGGAGCGGCGCTACAACCTGTTTGCGAAAACGGGCAGCCGCAACATCGAGATGTACAATGCGCAAGTGCAGGGCCCGCCTTTACCGTACATCGTCGTCATCGTCGACGAGCTGGCTGACCTGATGATGGTCGCCCCAGGCGAGGTCGAGGACGCGATTTGCCGCCTCGCGCAAATGGCGCGCGCTTCCGGCATTCATTTGATTATTGCGACACAGCGTCCTTCTGTTGACGTCATCACAGGGGTCATCAAGGCGAACATCCCTTCCCGGATCGCCTTTGGCGTCTCCTCCATGGCGGACTCCCGCACGATTCTCGACATGGGCGGAGCGGAGAAGTTGCTGGGCAGAGGCGACATGCTCTCCTTGCCGATGGGAGCCTCCAAGCCGATTCGCGTGCAAGGCGCCTTCGTCTCTGACAAGGAAGTCGAGGAAGTTGTCCGCTTTGTCAAAGAGCAGCAGGAAGTGCGCTACAACGAAGAAATGATTCCGGGAGAAGTGCAGGAGGAGCAGCAGGCTGTCGTGGATGACGAGCTATACGATCAGGCTGTCCAGATCGTGTCAGAAGCGCAAACGGCCTCGGCCTCGCTTTTGCAGCGGCGTTTGCGGGTAGGCTATACGCGCGCGGCCCGGTTGATCGACATGATGGAAGCGCAAGGAGTCGTCGGCCCGTACGAAGGGTCGAAGCCGCGAGAGGTCCGTGTGCCTCGTCCTTCCATTGAATCCAATATTTCCTAAATCCCTTGACTTTGCTGGTGTCGTGCAACTGGCAAAGTCATTTTTTCTGGCCGCAGTTAAAAATATTTGACTTGCATGATGGACAACCCTCATGTAAAATTTTTAACAGATTGAGGGGAATTGTTGTTATCACGTCTCATGAGAATCAGAGGTCTGACGTCCTACCTGTTGGGATGGCTAGCGGACAACAGGAGTGAATTGACGATGAGCATCAAAGGGAATGTTCGATCACTTTTCCTCTTGGTTATGGACAAAATCAAGAGTGATATCGAAACCGGACAACTGCGTCCCGGTGAACGCCTCCCATCCGAAGCCGAACTATCCAAGCAGTTAGGCGTAAGCAGGGCAACCCTTCGCGAGGCGCTCCGTCTTCTGGAAGAAGAGAAAATTGTCATTCGCAGACACGGTGTAGGGACATTTATCAATTCCAAACCTGTTTTTTCAGGCGGAATTGGGGAACTCTTTAGTGTGACGGATGCAATTGAACGCCAAGGATACACGGCAGGAACGATGATCCTGAAGACGTACTTTGGCGAGGCAGGAGACGAGGAGCGGAAAAGCTTGGCCTTGAATCCGGGCGAAGGCGTGCTGACGGTAGAGCGCATTCGGACGGCCGACGGCGAACCAGTGGTCTACTGTATCGACCGTATTCCTGCGCGCTTGGTGCCAGAAGGCTACACGGCTGGCGGGGAGTCCATTTTCAAATGGCTGGAGAGCGCTACAGGGGTGCGAATTTCGTATGCAGTGGCTCACATTGAACCCATGGGCTACAATGAAAAGGTTTCCAATCTGCTGCACTGCGACAAATCTACACCATTGCTCTTGCTCAAGCAGATTCATTACGACGAAAGTGAAAAGCCGGTTTTATACTCCCATAACTACTTCAGAGCTGACAAAATTCACTTTCACGTCGTGCGGAGACGGTTGTAATCGTGGGGGAAACCTCACTCAACAATTTTCATCAACCAAAAACAGGGGGTAATCTCAGATGAAGAAAGTTCTATCCGTGCTTTCTGTGGCAACACTCAGCCTGTCGCTTGTTCTTGCTGGCTGCGGAAGCAAACCAGAAGCACAACCTCAAGGTCAGACTGGCGCAAGCAATGGCGGCGCTGAAGGCGGTGCCAAAACAGCGATCCGAGTTGGTATGGTTACGGACGTTGGCGGCGTAAACGACAACTCCTTCAACCAAAGTGCCTGGGAAGGTCTGCAACGTTTCCAAACCGAGCTGAACCTGCCAAAAGACAGCGTAAACTATCTGCAATCCACCAGCGATGCTGAGTATGTACCTAACCTGACTCAATTTGTAAAAGACAAATGGGATCTGACTTGGGGTATCGGTTTCCTGATGGGCGATCACCTGAAAAAAGTAGCTGACGAAAACAAAGATGCGAAACTGGCGATCATTGACGCGGAAGTAGATGCGCCTAACGTGGAATCCGTTCTCTTCAAAGAGCACGAAGGTTCCTTCCTCGCTGGGGTAGTAGCAGCGAAAATGACCAAAACGAAAACAGTCGGTTTCGTTGGTGGCGTTGAAATCCCGGTTATCAAACGTTTCGAAGTTGGTTTCGAAGCAGGGGTAAAAGCGGCTGATCCTAGCGTTAAAGTAATCAAAGTGTACACAGGTGCATTTGACAAGCCTGACCTTGGCAAATCCACTGCTTCCCAAATGTACGGTCAAGGCGCTGACATCATCTTCCACGCTTCCGGCGGTACAGGTGATGGCGTATTTAACGAAGCAAAAGACCGCAAAGCTAAAGGCGAAAACGTTTGGGTAATCGGTGTAGACAAAGACCAATCCCTGACATTCGGTGACGAGATTACTCTCACTTCCATGGTAAAACGCGTTGACGAAGCTGTATTCCGTGTATCCAAAGACCTGTCCGAAGGTAAATTCGAGGGCGGTAAAATCAAATGGCTCGGTCTTGCTGAAGACGGTGTAGGCTTGGCTTCCACTTCCAATAAGAACGTTCCAGAAGACGTACTGAAGCTGGTTGAAGAATACAAGCAAAAAATCGTTAAAGGCGAAATCTCGGTGCCAGACAAGTAAAACGATGAAGCGGCAAATGGACAAGGCTGGTTCTAGGAACTGGCCTTGTTCTTTACCTTCACACTAAACCCAAAAAAATGGGGTGAGCATGGTTGAGTTCGGTAAAAAAAGTAGTTGAGATGCGAGGGATTACCAAGCGGTTCCCGGGGATTGTGGCAAACGACAACATCACGCTTTCTGTCAAGCAAGGCGAAATTCATGCGCTTCTCGGCGAGAATGGCGCAGGCAAGTCGACGTTAATGAACATTTTGTTTGGCCTGTATCAACCAGATGAAGGCGAAATCCTTATCAACGAAAAAGTAGTGAAGATTACAAGCCCTAACGTTGCCAACGAGCTTGGCATCGGGATGGTGCACCAGCATTTTATGCTTGTGGAGACGTTTACGGTAACAGAAAACATTGTATTAGGAAACGAACCGAAAAACGGGTTGCAAATAGATATCCAAAGCGCTGAAAAAGCGGTGGAAAAGCTGTCAAATCAATACGGGCTAAAGGTTGATCCTAGAGCAAAGATTCAGGATATCTCCGTAGGGATGCAACAACGCGTAGAGATCTTGAAAACGCTTTACCGCGGGGCCGACATCTTGATTTTTGACGAGCCGACTGCTGTTCTTACCCCTCAGGAAATTCATGAACTCATTGAAATCATGCATAACTTGGTCAAAGAGGGCAAGACCATCATCCTGATTACCCACAAGCTCAAGGAAATCATGGCCGTCTGCGACGCCTGCACGATTATCCGTCGCGGGAAAGTGATTGACTCCGTGCTGGTTAAAGACACGAACCCGGACGAACTGGCAGCCAAAATGGTGGGGCGCGAAGTCAACTTCCGCGTGGATAAAACCGCGGCGAAGCCGAAGGAAACCATCCTCGCTGTCGAAAACCTCACCGCCATGGGCAACCGCGGCGTCAATGCGCTGAACAATCTCAGCCTGGAAGTGCGGGCGGGCGAGATTTTGGGGATTGCAGGCGTAGACGGCAACGGGCAGAGTGAACTGATTGAAGTTTTGACCGGGTTGCGGAAAGCAACCAGTGGCCGTGTTCTTCTCAATGGCAAAGACATTACGAACCAGTCGCCGCGGGATATTTCCGAATCGGGCTTGTCGCACATTCCGGAAGACCGTCATAAGCGCGGATTGGTTCTCGATTTTACCATGAGCGAGAATATGGTGTTGGAAACGTATTTCCACCCGACGTTTAACAAAAACGGCTTTCTCGACTATGGCGCGATTGACAAGCATGCGGCCAAGCTGATTGAGGAGTTTGACGTGCGCACGCCGTCGATCTACACGCCAGCGCGAGCATTGTCCGGAGGGAACCAGCAAAAGGCGATTATCGCCCGGGAAGTGGACAAGAACCCGGATTTGCTGATCGCGGCGCAGCCTACACGCGGTCTGGACGTAGGGGCGATCGAATTTATTCATCGCCGTCTGATCGAGCAACGCGACAAAGGCAAAGCGGTTCTGCTGCTTTCCTTGGAGCTGGATGAGGTCATCAACGTCTCTGACCGGATTGCCGTGATTTATGAAGGTAGCATTGTAGGAATTGTCGATGCGAAATCGACGAGCGAGCAAGAGCTGGGCTTGATGATGTCCGGCGGAAAACGAATGCCTGGAGGAGGAAACGATGAATAAAGTGATTGCCGTCTTTACAAAAGAATCGTTCCTCGTTCCTGTCGTCGCGATCATTCTCGGCCTGCTGACCGGGGCGATCGCCATGCTGGCAGGCGGCTTCAACCCGATTCAGGCTTACATGGCCCTGATTGAAAAGGTATTCGGAAGCGCGTATAACTTCGGGGAAACGATCCGGCAGATTACACCGCTGATCTTTACGGGTCTTGCAGTGGCGTTTGCCTTTCGGACAGGACTGTTCAACATTGGGGCAGAGGGGCAGTTTATTGTAGGGATGATCGCTGCGACGACAGTAGGGGTTTCTTTTGATCTTCCTGCTTACATCCACGCTCCTCTCGCTGTGATTGCAGGTGCGGTAGCAGGCGGCCTGTGGGGCTCGATTGCCGGTTACTTGAAAGCCGCTCGCGGCGTGAACGAGGTTATCACCAGCATCATGCTGAACTGGGTCGCGCTGTACTTGGCAAACTGGGTCATGAATGCGTTTTTCATCCCGGCCGGACAACAGCGTTCGGAAATGATTAAGGAATCATCCATGATTACGATTAGCTGGCTCTCGCAAATGTTTGACAGTGCCCGCTTGCACTGGGGAACCTTGCTTGCTGTGCTTGCCGCTATCTTTTTCTACGTCATTCTTTGGAAAACGAAGTCCGGCTACGAATTGCGTGCCGTAGGTCTGAATCCGCACGCTTCCGAATATGCGGGGATGAACGTAAACCGCAACGTCGTCAAAGCGATGTTCATCGGCGGCATGTTCGCGGGGATTGGCGGCGCTTGCGAGATTTTGGGCGTGTTCCATTACCAGGCGATCATGACTGCGCAGCCAGGCTATGGCTTCGACGGTATCGCTGTCGCGTTGATCGGCGGAAATACGCCGCTTGGCGTCGTGCTTGCCGCCATCTTGTTCGGGATTCTCACTTTCGGGGCAGCCGGCATGAAGTTCGGCGCTGGCGTGCCTGTTGAGCTGATCCGTGTCGTAATCGCTTCGGTCATCTTCTTTGTGGCGGCGCACGGCATCGTGAAAATTTTTGTCAAACCAATCTTGAAGAAGAAAAAGGAAGGTGGAAACTGATGGATTGGGGAGTCATTCTTAGCAACCTCGTTCATGATACCATCGTGTTTTCCACTGCCCTGATTTTTGCCTCTCTGGGCGGGCTCTATTCCGAGCGCTCTGGTGTCGTGAATATTGCGCTGGAAGGCATGATGATTATCGGTGCCTTTACAGGTGCCGTCATTACGTACGCGTTCCAAGATTCGCTGGGAGCATTCGCTCCGTGGATCGGCTTTATTTTGGCCGGGATCGCCGGTTCGATTTTTGCCCTTCCGCACGCTGTCGCTTCCGTTACCTTCAAAGCGGACCAGACAGTCAGCGGCGTGGCCTTGAACTTTTTGGCGGCAGGTCTGTCCGTGTACTTGACCAAAATCATCTTTAACGGCGCGGGCCAGACAACGACCTTGTCCAGCGTCTTTGCTAAGTGGGAAATTCCGCTTTTGCACGACATCCCGTATTTGGGACATGCTATCTTTGAAGCGTATCCGACGAGCTATTTGGCGTTTATCGCGGTCTTTTTGACCTGGTACCTGATCTTCAAAACTCCGTTCGGCTTGCGTCTACGCGCGGTCGGTGAGCATCCGCGCGCTGCTGACACGGTAGGGATCAACGTGAAAAGAATGCGTTATACCGCTGTCATGATTAGCGGTGCGCTGGCTGCTTTGGGCGGGGCGACAATCTCGCTGACGACGACGAGCAACTTTTCCCATAACACCGTATCCGGCCAAGGGTTTATCGCGATTGCCGCGTTGATTTTCGGAAAATGGCATCCGGCCGGAGCGATGGGCGCTGCCTTGTTCTTCGGGGTTGCCCAAGCGATCAAGTCTTTGGTGCAGATTTTCGGACTGACCAAGTTCATTCCGACCGAGTTTATTTTCATGCTGCCGTACGTACTGACTATTTTGGTCATGGCTGGTCTGGTTGGACGCTCCAACGCTCCTGCCGCACTGGGCAAACCGTACGATACCGGCTCTCGTTAAGGATCGGTTGACATAATTTGCGTCTGGAACCCGTTCCTTTCCGTATGCGATAATTTTTCTTGTGAGATTGCGCGGGGAGGGAAAGAAATGAACTGCTGGCTACATAAGCGCAGCCGTTTACGTTCTGCCGGGATTCTGGGCGCTTTTTTTGCCTGTCTTGGTCTGTGGCTGTCTGGCGGACTAGCCAGTACGGCAGCGGCAAAAGAGCCAGGTCCGGTCATATCGCTGGTAGTGGATGGCAAAGGGGTGGAGTCTGACGTTTTGCCGCTGCGCCAAAACGGACGGATGCTCGTGCCGATCCGGGTGATTGCCGAAGCGACAGGGTCGCAGGTCGAGTATGATGCCGAGCAACAGCGCGTGTCTTTTGGCCAAAAAGGCAAGCATGTCTCGCTCGATGTCAACAGTCGGCTGGCGTATGTGAACGGGGAGCGGGTTACGCTGGAGGCGCCGCCGATTATCGTCAATCAACGTACGCTCGTGCCGCTGCGCTTCGTCAGCGAGGCGCTCGGCTACCAGGTGGAGTGGGACGCGACGTCGTCCGTGGCGCACGTGCAGACAAAGCCTGTGGAGGATCGTGCCGTCACGGTAGAGGAAGCCGCCAATCCGTACGTGGTGCAGCCAAATGACACGCTCGGGGCCATTGCGCTTCGCCACGGGACGACGATGAGTGCGATCAAGAAAAACAACTACTTGTCCAGCGATCAACTGACGATTGGGCAAATTCTGTTTTTGCCGCACGCGGCGAAAAAAGCGGAGCATCCTCTGGCAGACAAGGTCGGAGATAAACGCTTGCTCCGTCAGGAATACTTGTTTCCGTTCAACGATGCGAGCTGGTACGAGCCGTATGGCGACAGCTTCGGTTCCGATCGCGAATGGACGGAGAGCCACAACGGCAGTGTCCGCAGGCATGAAGGCATCGACATCATGGCGCCAAAAGGGACGCCGATCTATTCGGTTTCGGACGGGACGATCAATCGCGTAGGCTGGAATACGTACGGCGGCTGGCGGATCAACATTACCGATAAAAACGGGCAGTTTCGCATGTATTACGCCCACCTCAGCGCCTACGCTCCCGGCCTTCGCGTCGGGGGGACGGTCAAGGCAGGACAGTTGATCGGATTTGTCGGAGATACAGGCTATGGCGGTCCAGGTACGGTGGGGATGTTTGCGCCTCATCTGCATTTCGGGCTGTATCGGAATGACAACGGACGAGCTGTCGATCCGTACGACTACCTTCGTTACTGGGAGCAAAACAAAGTGGTAAGCTTGTTTGGGTAATGGGACAGACTATACGGTAAGGAATCCTGACGAATAGGAGGGCTTTTCGTATGTGGATCTGTCCATACTGTGGAGGAAATCACGGCTTGCCTTTTCACGACGAGCAGTTGGATGGCGTGCTTTGCCTGTCTTCTGATTGCGGCCGGTTCGTGGAAGAAGGCGTCACTTCGGAAGACACCAGAGATTGGGATTATATGGATATGTAGCATCGAGAGCGAGCACGCGCCCGAGAAGGCCGGCTTGCTTTTTTTCTTTTTCGCGAAAAAAACGCAGGAACAGCCGGACGCCAAAGGACGAAAGCGAGGAGTCTTACGGCGGGCCGCAGGCGCATACGATGGAAAACAGGGCAGTTATAATGGAAGATTCTGATGAAAGATGGCCTGCCAATTGGTTACAATAGAGAAGTATACGCAGATGGAGAAGGGAGAAGTTGCCATGAAAGCACAGACGTCTGATATCGCGTTTCAAAGCTCCCAAATGAACGGGATGAACGTACATATTCTTCCGACCGCCAAATTCAAGACTACGACGATCGTGACGATGATTGAACAGGCTCTGTCGGAGGAACACGTGACCAAGACCGCGCTGCTGGCGAACGTCATGAAGCGGGCGAGCGCCCGTTTTCCAGAGACCAAGCTGTTGCGTGCGCACCTCGACTTTTTGTACGGCGCCATTTTTGATGTAGATGTCATGAAAAAAGGCGAACGGCAAATCCTGCAAATTTATATGGAGGTGCCGAACGAGAAGTACTTGTCTAAAGAGGACGCGCTATTGGAGCAGGCGATTCAGTTCGTAGGCGACATGCTGGTGCGGCCGTATGTGCAAAACAATGCGTTTGCCGAGAAGTATGTGACGCAGGAAAAAGAAGCGCTGCGAAAGCGGATCGAGAGCCTGATTGACGACAAGATGAAGTACGCCAATCAGCGCGTCACAGAAGAGATGTGCAAAGGAGAGCCGTTCTCCCTGCTGGTCCAGGGGCGAGTGCAAGACTTGCCGGCGATCACGGGCCAGGAGCTGTACCGCTATTTTCAGGAAATCACCACAACCAATCCGATCAACATGTTTGTCGTCGGGGATGTCGAGCCGCAAACAGTGGCCGATGCGATCCGCACGCACATCCCGCTTACGCGCAAGGCAGCGGGCGAGTTGCAGCTCGGTGGCGCGACCAAGCAAGTTGCGGAAGAAAAGGAAGTCGTCGATCGCCTCGATGTGAACCAGGCCAAGCTGAATATCGGCTGCCGCACGCAGGTGACGTACAAGGATGACGACTATCCGGCCTTGCTGTTGTACAACGGCATTTTGGGCGGATTCCCGCATTCCAAGCTGTTTGTCAATGTCCGGGAAAAAGAAAGCCTCGCTTACTACGCTGTATCGCGCCTGGAGAGCCATAAAGGAATCATGATGATTATGTCCGGCATCGACGTCGGCAAATACAAGCGCGCAGTCGAGATCATCAAGGAACAGTTGGAGCAGATGCGGGCAGGCAATATTTCCGAGGAAGAGCTGACGCAGACGCGAGCTACCTTGTCCAACCAGTTTCGCGAGCTTTTGGACAGCGCCCGCGGCATGATTGATTTCACTTACAACGGCGTGATTAGCGGCCGCAAGCGCAAGCTGGATGAACTGCTCGCGGGAATTGAGCAGGCGAGCAACGAAGACATCAAACGGGTGGCGAATAAGGTAGCAATCGATACGATCTACTTGCTGCGCGACAAGAAGGGAGAGGCGTAATTATGCAGACGACTGTTTTTGAGCAAGTAAACGAAACCGTCTACCACGAAACATTGGACAATGGGCTGCAAGTTTTCCTGGTTCCCAAGCAAGGCTTCAGCAAGACGTACGCCGTATTTACCACGCGCTACGGCTCGATTGACAGCCACTTCAAGACGCGCAGCGGCGAAGAGATTAATGTGCCGGACGGAATCGCGCATTTTCTTGAGCACAAAATGTTTGAGAAAAAAGATCGCGACGTCATGCACGAGTTCAGCAAAAACGGAGCCTCCTGCAACGCGTTCACCAGCTTCAACCGCACCGCTTACCTTTTTTCGTGCACAGACAAGCTGGATGACAACTTGAATTTGCTGCTCGATTACGTGCAAGAGCCGTACTTCACCGATGCCAGCGTGGAAAAGGAAAAAGGAATCATCGGTCAGGAAATTACGATGTACGACGACAATCCGGACTGGAAAGTGTACATGAATCTGCTCAAGGCGATGTACCAAAAATACCCGATCAACATCGAAATCGCGGGCACGATCGAAACGATCTCGCACATCACCAAAGAATACCTCTACCAATGCTATGAAACGTTTTACCATCCGGCGAACATGCTGCTTCTGGTCGTAGGCTCGTTTGAACCGGAGGCGATCATGAAGCTGATCCGCGAGAACCAGACGAAAAAGGAATTTCCGCCAGCTCCGCAAATTACCCGGGTATTTCCCGAGGAGCCTGCCGCACCGGCTCAGGAAAAGATCGAAGCGTTTCTCACCGTCGGTCTGCCCAAGTGCATGATCGGCATCAAGGAAAAGGAAACGGGACTGACCAAAGAAGCGTTGCTGCGCAGAGATTTGACGACGAAGCTCGTATTGGACATCGCGTTTGGCACCAGCTCGGCTATTTATGAGCGGCTGTACGAGAGCGAGCTGATTACGGACAGCTTTGATTTTGACTACAGCAGCGAACAGGACTACGCCTATACGATCATCGGCGGAGATACGCCCGACCCGGATCGGCTCGTGGCGACGATCAAGGCAGAAATCGCGCAGCTCAAGCAAAAAGGGATCAGCCAGGAGGAGTTCGAGCGGGCCAAGCGGAAAAAGATCGGCCATTTCCTGCGCTCGCTCAACTCCGTGGAGTTTATCGCCAATCAGTTTACGAGCTTCAAGTTCAACGGAAACGATCTGTTCTCCGTGGTGCCAACGTTGGAGTCAATTACACGCGAAGAAGCGGAGACGCGCCTGCAGGAGCATTTTCTCGAGGAGCAAATGGCGGTATCCATCGTGCGTTCCGCTTCGCCGCAGGAGTAGAAAATGAGCATGACGGAAAAAATGCCTTGGGCATTGGTGACGGGGGCTTCCGGAGAAATCGGCCAGGCGATCGGTACTTACCTGGCGGAAGCAGGGGTGCCCCTTTACCTGCATTACAACCGCTCAGAGCACAAGCTGGACCGGCTGGTGCATCTGTGCTCTGAGCGCGCTGTCCCTTGCGTCAAGCTGCAGGCTGACTTGCGCGATCCTGGGCAGATCGCGGCGATGTTCGGGCAGATGTCAGCGCCGCCGCTTCTCGTTGTCAACAACGCCTCGGCCGATCACGTCGGGTTGTTTACCGACGTGTCTGTCGAGACGTTTGACGAGCTGGTGGCGATGAACGTTCGCTCCGCCTTTTTGGTTTGCCAGGCTGCCTTGCCTGCGATGCTGCGCGAGCGCTACGGACGAATCGTCAATGTCTCGTCGATCTGGGGACTGACTGGCGGCTCCTGCGAGGTGCTTTACTCTTTGACCAAAGGCGCGATCAACACGTTTACCAAAGCGCTCGCCAAGGAAATGGCCCCGAATGGCATCACGGTCAACGCGGTTGCTCCCGGAGCGATCCAGGGCGGGATGATGGAGCGCTTTTCCCCGGATGAAGTGGAGATGATCGCGGACGAAATCCCTGCGAACCGCCTGGGCGATCCCCGCGAGGTGGCGGCTGTCGTGCGGTTTTTGCTGTCCGCAGACGCGAGCTACGTCACAGGCCAGATCATCAGTCCAAACGGCGGCTGGTACACGTAAGTCCTGTTCCCGCTCTCGTGAATAATTTCCGAGAAATGGTGGAAGTCTACCTCTTGTGTGGGCGGTCGGTAGAAGACCGTTGCCGCAACGAAAAAAGGAGGGAATTTCCTAATGTCGATTTTGGACAACTTTCGCGACTGGAAAGAGTTTCTCGGAGAGCGAGTAGAGCAGGCGAAACAGGCTGGCATGGAAAGCCAGACACTGGAAAACGTAGCGTACCAGATTGGAGGCTATCTGGCAGAGCAGGTCGACCCGAAAAACGAACAAGAGCGTCTGTTGAAGCAGCTCTGGGATGCGGGCGATCAGCAGCAACAGCAAGCACTCGCTTCCCTCATGGTGAAGCTCGTTCAAAATTCCGATAATGTCAATCGTGGCAACTAGACGTTTAAATCCCCTATTCATGGGGATTTTTCTTTTCGCGTTTGTCGAATGATACGAACGTGATATACTACAGAAGAAGATCATTTTGGGTGGCGGAGAGGATTGTATATGGAAGCGAAAAAAGAATGGTACATGGAGTACGAAATTGCCCGCAACCGTCCGGGTCTGTTAGGGGACGTGTCTTCTATTCTGGGGATGTTGAACATTAATATCGTGACGATCAACGGCGTGGATACGATGCGACGCGGCATGCTGCTCTTGACGGACGACGATGAAAAAATGGAGGTTTTGCGCAACGTTGTGCAAAAAATGGACAACATAACCATAACGAGGTTGCGTCCCCCGACCATGCTCGACCGTCTTGCCGTTCGGCATGGCCGGTACATCGAGCGTGACAGCGAGGACAAAAAAACGTTCCGTTTTGTGCGCGACGAGCTGGGGCTTTTGGTAGACTTCATGGCCGAGATTTTGAAAAAAGAGGGCCATCAGCTAATCGGCATCCGGGGAATGCCTCGCGTGGGGAAGACGGAGTCGATGATTGCAGCAAGTGTCTCGGCGAACAAGCGCTGGACGTTCATTTCCTCAACTTTGCTGCGACAAACGGTGCGAAGCTCCTTAGCCATTGATGAAATGTCTACCGATCATGTATATTTGATAGATGGGATTGTTTCAACGCTGCGATCGACAGAGAAGCACTACACCCTGCTTCGGGAGATTATGAACTTTCCTGCCGCGAAAATCATTGAGCATCCGGATATTTTTGTGCGGGAGTCTGAGTACGAAATGTCTGATTTCCACTACATTATCGAACTTCGCCACTATCCAGATGAGGAGATTACATACGAGCTGATTAACAATCGCGGCTTTGATAATTTTGACATGAATTAAGGAGGGGCAACTGTGTCTGAGCTAGGTCAAGTCTTGCAAAGGGCCCGCGAGGAAAAAGGAATCACGCTCGACGACATCCAACGAATCACCAAGATACAGCGGCGATATTTGGAAGCCATTGAAAGAGGTCATTTTCATGTACTTCCTGGCCACTTTTATGCGCGTGCGTTCATAAAGAGCTATGCGGAAGCCGTCGGTTTGGACCCGAATCACATCCTGACGCATTTTCAGGCCGATTTGCCAGCCCAGCCGCCAACGGAGCAAGTGGAGAGATTGCGTCGCCGGAGAGTTGCTTCCGCGAATAATCCGCTGCAGGCGGGGCGTTGGGTCACCAAAACTTTGCTGGTGTTGTTCATTGCCTTGATTATCGGCGTTATTTACATCGCAGCAGTAAATAACAACGGCAATATCAGCACGCAGCCTGTACCGAGCGGAACAGTCACTCCTGGAGCGGAAATCGTCACTCCGGGCAACGGTGGTGGGGGGGCTTCCACCTCGCCGATCGCGCAGCAGCCGCAACCGCCATCTACTGTCACGCCTGCTCCTGAGCCGGGAACGACGACACCCGAGCCGGGAGAGGTCACTTCTCAGGCGACGATCACGTTCGATTCGCAGCAAGGTTCCATGTACAACTACTCCCTGCAGGGTGGAGAAAAAATCACCGTCCACCTGAAAGTGAAGGAAGACAGAAGTTGGTTCGGGGTATCGGAAGGAAAAGGCAAAAAGTACGTCGAGGAAGGCGAACTGAAAAAGGGAGCCAAGGAAGAAATCACGATTGAACTGGGGAAATCGGCGTATGTGCGTCTCGGAAAGCCGACCGTTGTCGAATTGACGGTGAACGGAGCGGTAGTCGATACGTCCAAAATGAAGTTCATGCCGTCGAACATCACCATCAAAATGAAAGAAGCAGCAGCACAGTAGGCAAGCGTAATGCTTGCCTTTCGTACTTTCGTCTCTTTTGACACTTCCTTTAGGCTTATATTATACTGGATAGGTGTAATATGGGCTGGTGTGACCAATTGGAGGAAAAAAGATGGCAGAGAAGGTAGGTACGCGAGAAAAAGTAGCGATTGTTACGCTGGGCTGTGAAAAGAATCTCGTCGATTCGGACATGATGGCCCATCTGATAGATGAAAAAGGCTATGAACTGGTTGACAATCCGGAAGAAGCAACCGTGGTCATCGTCAATACCTGTGGTTTCATCGATGCAGCCAAGGAAGAATCTGTGAACAAGATTCTGGAAATGGGTGAATTGAAGGAAACCGGCAAGCTGAAATCGCTTGTGGTGGCAGGCTGTCTCACACAACGCTACAAAGAGGATATCTTGAACGAGATTCCCGAGGTGGACGGCATTGTCGGAACAGGCGATTTTATGTCGATTACAGGGATCATTGAAGAATCGCTGGCGGGCAAACGCCCGATTTTTGTGGGCAACCCGATCTTTACGTACGAAGATGTAGTAAAGCGGAAGGTGAAGGAAGGCACGTACTCTGCATACATTAAAATTGCCGAGGGCTGCGACAACGCCTGTACCTTCTGTAGTATTCCCCTGATGCGGGGTGGCTTCCGCAGCCGGACGATTGAATCCATCGTCGAAGAGGCGCGCCACCTGGCTGCGCAGGGGATTGTGGAAGTGAGCCTGATCGCTCAAGATTCCACGAACTACGGTACAGACATTTACGATGGAAAGCTGATGTTGCCAGAGCTGTTGAACCGTTTGGCGGAAGTGGATGGAATCGAGTGGATTCGTCTGCACTACGCCTATCCGGGCTTTTTTACAGACGAGCTGATCCACACGTTTGCGACCAATCCAAAAGTGTGCAAATACGTGGACATGCCGCTGCAACACTCGGAAGACCATATCCTGAAAAGAATGCGTCGTCCGGGGCGACAAACGGATATTCGCGAGCTTGTGGCGAAAATCCGCGCGCAGGTGCCGGATGTAGCGCTGCGCACCTCGTTGATCGTAGGCTTCCCTGGAGAGACAGAAGAGGACTTCGAGCACCTTTGCGAGTTTGTGAAGGACATCCGCTTCGATCGACTGGGCGTGTTTACGTATTCGAATGAGGATGACACTCCTGCTTCCCGCTTGCCCGACCATGTCGACGAAGAGGTCAAGGAAAAGCGCGCGAACATGCTGATGGAAATTCAGCGTGAGGTTGCAGGCGATCGCAACGGTCGCTTCGTCGACCAGGAGCTGGACGTTCTCATCGAACGCTACGAGGGACGCAACGATATTTATGTAGGCCGGACGCAATACGACGCCCCGGAAATTGACGGGGAAGTATTCGTCTCAGGGTTCAAAGGCAAATTAGGCTCTATCGTAAAAGTGAAGATCACACACTCCTATGAATACGATTTGGCCGGGGAGGTAGTCTAGGTGAATCTCGCCAACCGCATCACCCTCGCCAGGATTTTCCTGGTGCCGGTAGTCATGTTTTTTCTGCTGGTGCGTTACAACATCGGGACATTTTCCATTGGCAGCCTGACGATGACGTATAACGAGCTGATTGCGGCTTTGGTGTTTATCCTAGCAGCCAGTACGGACGGACTCGACGGTTACATCGCTCGCAAACGCAAGATCGTGACGAATCTGGGAAAATTTTTGGACCCGCTTGCAGACAAATTGCTGATCTCCGCAGCGCTGATTTCCCTCGTGGAGATGCAGCGTCTGGAAGCGTGGATCGCGATTGTCATCATCAGCAGGGAATTTGCTGTAACAGGTTTGCGCCTGGTCGCTGCGGCAGAAGGTCAGGTAATTGCTGCCAGCGCATTGGGTAAACTGAAGACATGGGTTCAGATTGTGGCGATTACCGCTGTCATGATCCGCAACTTCCCCTTTGAATTTTTCGGGATTCCGTTTGACGAAGTCGCCACGTGGGCTATGGTCGTTATCACGCTTTATTCCGGGTACGACTACTTTGCGAAAAATCGCAACGTCATCCAATACTCGTAGCTACGGGTATTGGTCTCTTTTTTCACAAGACTCTTCTCTATAGCCGCTATCGGTGATAAACTGTTTGGTTAGAGGCTTTTCTACTCTCAAAGAGAATGGATGAGGAAAATGAGAGCGGAGATTATCGCAGTAGGTACCGAGCTTTTGCTAGGCCAAATTGCCAACACAAATGCCCAGCTTCTGTCGCAGAAACTGGCGGAAATTGGCGTGGGAGTCTATTTCCATACGGTTGTGGGAGATAACTCAGAGCGATTGCGGCAGGTCATTGCGCTCGCATCCGGCCGATCCGATCTCGTCATTTTGACAGGGGGGCTTGGACCGACCCAGGATGACCTGACAAAAGAAACGGTGGCAGCACACGTGGGCGTCGGGCTGGAAACGAACCAGGAAGCCATGGAAAGAATTGAACAATTCTTTTTGCAACGTGGGATTGTCATGACGGAGAACAATCGGAAGCAGGCGCTGGTGCTCTCAGGCAGCCATGTCTTTTCCAACGACTTCGGGATGGCGCCTGGGATGGCGATCCGTCATGACAGTTGTACGTTCGTGCTGCTCCCTGGACCGCCGAGCGAGCTGTACCCGATGGTGGATCGCTACGTGATGCCGTACTTGACAGACCTGTTGCCAGAGAAGCAAGTATTCCATTCCCATGTGCTGCGCTTCTACGGAATCGGGGAATCCGCTCTGGAGGAGCGGCTGCTGGATTTGATTGAAAAGCAGGACAACCCGACGATCGCGCCGTATGCCAAGGAGTTTGAAGTGACGCTCAGGCTCACGGCGAGAGCGGCTACGGCAGAAGAAGGGGAAGCGCTGATTTTGCCGGTGGAAGAAGAAATTCGCAAGCGTGTTGGCGAGTATGTGTACGGGATGGGAGAAGATTCGTCCCTGCATGCCGTCTTGGTGAGCGAGCTGAAAAAGCGAAACGAAACGATCGCATGTGCGGAAAGCTGTACAGGCGGCACGGTCGCTTCGCTGATTACGTCCGTTCCCGGCAGCTCGTCTGTTTTTCAAGGCGGCGTAGTCTGTTATACAAACGATGTGAAAAACCGGCTGCTTGACGTGCCCGAAGAGGTTTTGAATACGGACGGTGCGGTCAGTCGGCAAACGGCGCAGTTGCTTGCAGAAAATGTGCGAGCCAAGCTGGGAGCCACATACGGCGTGTCCGTGACGGGTGTGGCTGGACCCGACCCTTCGGAGGGCAAGCCTGTTGGCCTTGTCTACGTCGGAATTGCGGGTGAAGGGATGCCCACAGTAGTAAAAGAACTGCGCCTGGCTGGCAGAAGACAGGCGATTGTTGGGCGTGCCGCCAAATTTGCGCTATTTTATGCGCTGCAAATGCAAAAAGAAAGGTGACGTTTTCATGACGATGTTTTCTGATTTTCCTTTACATAAATCCATTTTGCAGGCGATCCACGATATGGGCTTCGAAGAGCCATCGCCGATCCAGGCCGCTTGCATTCCGAAAGTGCTGGCTGGGGGAGACCTGATCGGTCAAGCACAGACGGGAACGGGTAAGACCGCAGCTTTCGGGATTCCGCTCGTGGAGAAAATTACGCCAGCCAACCGCGTACAGGCTATCGTGCTGACTCCGACGCGCGAGCTTGCCATCCAGGTTGCCGGAGAGCTGCTGCGCATCTCCAAATACAACAAAGTACGCACGCTGCCGATCTACGGCGGACAGTCGATCGGCCACCAGATTCGCGCCCTGCGCCAAGGCGTGCAGATCGTAGTCGGGACGCCCGGCCGCGTCATGGACCACCTGCGCCGCAAAACATTGAAGCTCGATCATGTACATACGCTCGTTCTGGATGAAGCGGACGAAATGCTGGACATGGGCTTCATCGAAGATATCGAAACGATCATCACACATATGCCGGAAGAGCGTCAGACTCTGCTTTTCTCCGCAACGATGCCGCCTGAAATCAAGCGCCTGGCGACCCGCTACATGAAGCAGCCGCAAACGATCGCGGTCAGCCGCGAAGAAGTGACAGCGCCATTGATCGAACAAGTGTATTACAAAGTGTTTGACCGGAACAAAGTAGAGAGCCTGTGTCGCATTCTCGACAGCGAGGACGTGGAGCTTGGCATCATCTTCTGCCGCACCAAGCGCGGGGTGGATGAGCTGTCCGAAGTGCTGCAATCTCGCGGGTATTTGGCGGACGGCTTGCACGGCGATCTTTCCCAGGCGCAGCGCGACAAGGTGATGAATGCCTTCCGCGAAGGCTCCATCGAGTTTTTGATCGCCACCGACGTAGCGGCGCGCGGGATCGACGTAGGAAACGTATCCCACGTCATCAACTACGACATTCCGCAAGACTCCGAGAGCTACGTGCACCGGATCGGGCGTACAGGCCGCGCCGGACGCAAAGGAATCGCCATGACTTTGGTGACTCCGCGTGAAGTTAGACAGATGATGTTCATCCAGAAGCAGACAAAAGCACAAGTGCTGTCCCGCAACGTTCCGTCGCTGGAGGAAGTGGCTGAACGCAAGCAGGAGCAGCTCCGCGAGCAGTTGACCAGCCTGCTGGAAAGCGATGCGATTGCGGATATGTACCAAAAAGTAGCGGAAACGCTCGTGGGCCAATACCCGGCTGAGAAGGTTGCGGCTGCGGCACTGCACCTGGCTTTCCATACCGAAGCAGGGCAAATTCAGGAGACCGAAGCGTACAACTTCGGAGAGACGGGTGCGGCAAAAGGCATGGTGCGTTTCTTCCTGAACGTAGGCCGCAACGCGAACATGAAGCCGCAAGATTTGGTTCGCGAAATTTCCGAGTCGGTCGGCATCCCGGGCAAAGCGGTGGGCCGCATCGACATTTTCGAAAACTTCACGTTTGTGGAAGTGCCGGAAGAAGTGGCGGCGTTCGTCTACGAATCGCTCCGCCAAACCCGGATCAACGGCAAGCGCATCAACCTGGAGCCGGCGAAGCCGCGCGGTGCGAAGCGCTCCTAACTTCGCTACAGGTGAAAAACAGACAGCCATTTCGCTGGAAACTTCCAGGAAATGGCTGTTTTTTGCGATGCGAATATTTGTTCGTAAAAAACACTTGGCAAACGGTTCTGTCTCGATGTATGATGAAGACAAGCAAAAGAGATGCGAATAGTGAAAGGGTGTGTACCATTTGTCAGATCGTCGCGCAGCTTTGGAGAGTGCATTGCGTCAAATAGAAAAGCAATTTGGAAAAGGTTCCATCATGAAGTTGGGAGAAGTGTCCAACGTTCAGATTTCTACCGTTTCCAGTGGAGCGTTAGCTTTGGATATCGCATTGGGTGTGGGTGGATTCCCGCGCGGCCGGATCGTCGAGATTTACGGTCCAGAGTCTTCCGGTAAAACAACCGTAGCACTGCATGCCATCGCAGAAGTGCAAAGACAAGGCGGACAAGCAGCTTTCATCGATGCCGAGCACGCGCTGGACCCTGTCTATGCAGCGAAGCTGGGCGTGAACATTGACGAGCTGCTGCTCTCCCAGCCGGATACCGGGGAGCAAGCATTGGAAATTGCCGAGGCGCTCGTACGCTCCGGTGCAGTCGATATCATTGTCGTGGACTCGGTAGCGGCGCTCGTTCCGAAGGCAGAGATTGAAGGCGAAATGGGAGACTCCCACGTAGGTCTGCAAGCCCGCCTCATGTCGCAAGCCCTGCGCAAGCTGTCCGGTGCGATCAACAAGTCCAAGACGATTGCGATCTTCATCAACCAGTTGCGTGAAAAAGTAGGCGTGATGTTCGGGAACCCGGAAACAACTCCTGGTGGACGCGCCCTGAAGTTCTACGCGAGCGTGCGCCTCGATGTCCGCAAAGCCGAAGCGATCAAAGTCGGCAACGACATCATGGGTAGCAAGACCAAGATCAAAGTCGTGAAAAACAAAGTAGCGCCACCGTTCAAGGTCGCTGAAGTGGACATCATGTACGGGGAAGGGATCTCCAAAGAGGGCAGCATCCTCGATATCGGTTCCGAAATCGACGTCGTGCAAAAAAGCGGTGCGTGGTACTCCTTCAACGAGGAGCGCCTCGGCCAAGGACGGGAAAACTCGAAAGTCTTCCTCAAGGAAAACCCGCATATTGCAGCGCAGATCGAGGCAAAAGTTCGCGAGTACTTCAGCCTCAACCCTGGTTCCGTTCCAGAGGCAGAGCCGGTGATCGATCCGGAGCAAGAGGAAGAGCCAGCATTTGACCTCGATTAATGAGCGAAAAGTCAACAGCCTGTCGATGAGACAGGCTGTTTTGTGTGAAAAACGACTGGAGAGGAGCGAGAGCGCATGAATAGCGGCCAAATTACTGCCGTTCACCGCGATAACAAGCAGAGGCAGCGCTACCATATAGATTTGGACGGGGAGTATGCGTTTACGGTACATGAAGACATACTGGTAAAGTACAACCTGTTTAAAGGCACGGAGGTAGACGAGGCATTTTACAGCGAGGTGCTGGTCGCAGAAGAAAAGCACAAGGCGTATTTGGGTGCGTTGAAGTATTTGGGGATGCGTCCGCGCACGCGCAGTCAACTGCATGCGTACTTGCTGGAAAAGGGCTTCGAGATCCGCGTCGCCGACGAGATTTGCCAGCGCTGCGAGGAGCAAGGGTACATAGACGACGAAGCGTTTGCCAAGCAATGGGTGGAGGAGAGGCTGCGCCTGAAGCCGCGAAGCTCCTATATGCTGCGGATGGAGCTGGCACAGCGCGGAGTGGACAAGTCGATTGCAGAAGATGCCGTGCAGGGCGTTTCCAGAGAGGCTGAACTGGAAGCGGCGCGCGCTTTGGTAGAGAAGAAAGCGCGGCGCATCGAAGGAGCGCCAAATCCTGACGAGGAGAGAAAGCTGTTAGCCATGCTGATGCGCAAAGGATTCTCGCATTCCATCATCCAACAGATTCGGGGAGAATTGCGCCAGAGAAGGGTTGGAGAGGATTGACTCTATTTGCATGTTCTTGACAATTCTTGTTCACAAATAATAAAATAGGTTTGTATTTACTTGGTGTATCATAACTTTTTGCGCTTTGCTCACTCGTTGCCTGTGGAACAACTGAACAACCGTGCGACAGCAGTACGGATTCAGCGGACCGAGTAAAATCGGTCCTGTTTTTTAGCGAATGTTCAAATGTGAGAGCAAAACGAAAGCGGCACTCCATGAAAAACGAATGCTTGGAAAGCGGGGAGATGTCTTACAATAAGGAGGTGAAACGAAAAAGCCTATGGATCCTATACTAACAGTTGTCATCGTGCTCGTCGCCCTGCTCATCGGCTTGGGTGCTGGCTACTTCATTCGTAAATCGATTGCGGAAGCAAAAATCTCCAGTGCGGAGGAAGCTGCACGCCAGATCGTCGAGGAAGCGAAACGGGACGCCGAAGCCGTAAAAAAGGAAAAGGTGCTGGAAGCCAAGGATGAAGTGTTCAAGCTTCGTTCCGAAGCAGAAACCGAGTTGCGTGAGAGACGCAACGAGATCCAGCGTCAGGAACGGCGTATTCTTCAAAAAGAGGAGACGCTGGACCGCAAGATGGAACAGTTGGAGCGCAAGGAAGAAGAGTTGTCTGAGCGCGACCGTACCATCGCAGAACTGCAAAGCAAGGTAGAGCACTTATATAAAGAACAAGTTTCCGAGCTGGAACGCATTTCCGGACTGACGCAGGATGAAGCGAAAAATATCATTCTGACCGATGTGGAAAATACCGTTCGCCACGAAATGGCTGTGATGATTAAAGAAATAGAGACACAAGCCAAAGAAGAGGCGGACAAACGCGCTCGTGAAATTATTACCACCTCCATTCAACGCTGTGCAGCCGATCACGTCGCAGAAACCACCGTTTCTGTCGTGACGTTGCCAAACGATGAGATGAAGGGCCGGATTATCGGACGGGAAGGCCGAAACATTCGCGCGCTTGAGACGTTAACCGGTATCGATCTGATTATCGACGACACGCCAGAAGCCGTCATCCTGTCTGGCTTTGATCCGGTCCGCCGGGAAATCGCCAAAACAGCGCTTGATAAGCTCGTAGCGGATGGCCGTATCCACCCTGCCCGTATTGAGGAAATGGTGGAAAAAGCACGCCGTGAAGTAGACGAGCGCATCCGCGAATACGGGGAACAAGCAACATTTGAAACCGGAGTACACGGCCTGCATCCAGACCTGATTAAGATTTTGGGACGCCTGCGTTACCGTACCAGCTATGGTCAGAACGTGCTCAAACACTCCATGGAAGTGGCTCATCTCGCTGGCTTGATGGCTGCCGAGCTGAAAGAAGACGTGAAGCTGGCCAAACGTGCAGGTTTGCTGCATGACATCGGAAAAGCGATCGACCACGAAGTGGAAGGTTCCCACGTCGAGATCGGTGTGGAACTGGCCAAGAAATACAACGAGCATCAAGTGGTTGTCAACAGTATTGCTTCTCATCACGGTGATACCGAACCAACTTCCGTCATTGCTATGCTCGTGGGAGCTGCAGATGCTCTGTCTGCTGCACGCCCAGGCGCACGCCGTGAGACATTGGAAACTTATATCAGACGTTTGGAGAAACTCGAAGAAATCTCTGAGTCGTTCGATGGCGTCGAAAAGTCTTATGCGATTCAAGCAGGACGCGAAATTCGCGTGATGGTTCAACCTGACAAGATTGATGATGCGGAAGCTACCCGTCTGGCACGGGAGATTACGAAACGAATTGAAAATGAACTGGACTACCCTGGTCACATCAAAGTGACAGTCATTCGTGAAACAAGGGCGGTCGAGTATGCAAAGTAAAGTGGCTGACGGCCACTTTACTTTTTTTCTAATCACGCAATAGTTGTGTATACTAGCAATGAGGTGAATGGTAGATGAAGCTTTTGTTTATCGGAGACATTATGGGATCGCCCGGCAGAGACATCGTCAAGACGTACCTGCCGCTTTTGAAAAGAAAATACAAGCCTACGTTCATTGTCGCTAACGGCGAAAATGCGGCGCATGGCCGAGGCATTACCGAGAAGATCGCCAAAGAGCTGTTCGAGATCGGTGTTCAGGCGATTACGCTCGGAAACCATACGTGGGACCAGCGCGAGATTTTCGATTTTATTGACGAGGAGCCGCGGATGATCCGCCCGGCGAACTTTCCTGCGGGCGCGCCCGGAAAAGGCATTACGTACATCAAGCAGTCGGAAGGAGAGCTTGCAGTCATTAACCTGATGGGCAGGACGTTTCTCCCGCCGCTCGACTGCCCTTTCCAGATGGCAGACAAACTGGTCGAGCAGGCACGCAAGCGCACGAAGCTGATTTTTGTCGACTTCCACGCCGAAGCTACTTCGGAGAAACAGGCGATGGCCTGGTATCTCGACGGACGCGTCACGGCTGTAGTCGGTACGCACACGCACGTGCAGACCGCGGATGAACGCGTTTTGCCGCAAGGGACAGGATTTTTGTGCGATGTAGGGATGTGCGGTCCGAGCAATGGCATCCTCGGGATGGAGCGCGAGGCGGTCATCCGCAAATTTTTGACCCAACTGCCTGTCCGCTTCGAAGTGGCGCCAGATCCTGCGCAGTTGAACGCCGTCCTGATTACGCTCGACAAGGCAACCGGGCAAGCGAAGAAATTGGAGCGAATCAGAATTGACGTAGACCATCCCTTTATGGAATAATGAACGTAAGATTAGAATTTTTTGAATCTTTCTAGCGAGTTAGCAGGAATTTTTAGGGGTTATGCGAATATCATTCTAATGATGACAGGATTCCTATCAGACGGGAGGTTCAAAAAGGATGGAAGTATTAAAAGTTTCAGCAAAGTCTAACCCCAATTCCGTTGCTGGTGCCCTTGCCGGCGTTCTCCGTGAACGCGGTGCAGCCGAAATCCAAGCCATTGGCGCTGGGGCGCTTAATCAAGCTGTGAAGGCCGTAGCAATCGCACGAGGGTTTGTAGCGCCGAGTGGAGTTGACCTCATTTGTATTCCAGCCTTTACGGACATCGTGATTGATGGAGAAGAGCGTACTGCAATCAAACTAATCGTAGAACCCAGATAATAAAACTGCAAACGTATCGCCTGCCTGTTTGTTCGAAGAATGAACAGGTTTTTTCGTGTCCAAAAAAGCGGCTACAGACAAGTAGGAAGAAAAAGGGGAGAGCATGCATGAAAATATTCGACGCGCATTGCGATGTGTTGGGCAAGCTGTGGAAAGAACCGGAGCGTGACTTCTATAAAGAAGACGATTTTTTGCAAGCGGGTTTTCCTGCCCTCGCAAAAGGGAATGTGGATATACAGGTGCTTGCCTGTTTTGTGCCTGTTCACGTGCCGTATGGCCGCCGTTTTCATACGATACTAGAAATGATCGATATCTTTTATGAAAAGGTGGCGAGTGAACAATTCCGCCCGATTTACACAATGGCTGATTTGGACGAGCGCGTATTAAAGGGGGAGAAAGGGGCTATTCTGTTTGTAGAAGGGGCACATGCTCTGGAGGAAAGCCTCGTACAGCTTCGCACGTGGTATCGTCTCGGCGTCCGCGGCATGACGTTGACCTGGAATCATGGCAACTGCGTGGCGGATGGCAGCGGCGAACCGAATCCGGGCGGACTTACTGCTTTTGGTCGACAAGTAATAGAAGAGATGAATCGGCTGGGGATGGTCATCGACGTTTCCCATTTGGCGGACCCGGGGTTTTGGGACGTGATGGACCTGTCATCAGCAGCGGCGTATTCCCAGTTACTAGAAGCGCTGCTCAGACATTACAAAGAGGCGGAAGTATTGAAATTTGTGCAAGGAAATTGGTTGCGTGTTTTCGGAAACGTGCTACAATAATACATGAGGATATTAATGTACCAAGTTCAACATTAAAATTCAGGTCAAAAGTAAGTTGAGTAAAAGCACTTGCAATTTGACAGGGACAGGACTACAATTGTTACTGTCTATGCACAGAATTGTCACATCTTATCAATCTTTTTTCAGGTAAGATGGGCAGCTTGCTCACAGTCACTGAAAGGGTGGAATCTGAATGATTAGTCAACTTTCCTGGAAAGTTGGAGGACAGCAAGGGGAGGGCATCGAGAGTACTGGTGAGATTTTCTCGATGGCGATGAACCGGATGGGTTACCATCTGTACAGCTACCGCCACTTCTCTTCCCGTATCAAGGGTGGACACACGAACAACAAAATTCGCGTGAGTACAACGCCAATGCGTGCGATCTCCGACGATCTGGACATTCTCGTAGCGTTTGACCAGGAGACAATCGATTTTAACGCGCATGAGCTTCGCGAAGGTGGCATCATCATTGCTGATGCTAAATTCAATCCAAAGTTGCCGGACGGGTTGAAGCCAGTTCGCTTCTTCACTGTACCACTAACTGAGATCGCTGATGAACTGGGAACTTCCCTGATGAAAAACATGGTGTCGATTGGTGCGTCCAGTGCAATCCTCGGCATTCCAGTGGAAAGTTACCGAGCAATCGTTGAAGATATGTTCCTCCGCAAAGGCGAAAAAGTAGTAGAAAAGAACATGGAAGCGATTCGTCGCGGATTTGATTTTGTAAATGAACTGACTGGCGGCCAACTGCCTGAGTTCCAAATGGAAAAGGCTGACCCGCAAAAACAACTGTTCCTGATCGGTAACGATGCGATCGCTCTGGGTGCTGTAGCAGCAGGTTGCCGCTTCATGCCGGCATACCCGATCACACCGGCTTCCGAAGTAATGGAATACTTGATTAAAAAACTGCCAAAACTCGGCGGAACCGTTATCCAAACAGAAGACGAAATCGCCGCTATTACAATGGCAATCGGCGCTAACTTCGCAGGTGCTCGTTCCTTGACTGCTTCTGCAGGTCCTGGTCTGTCCCTGATGATGGAAGCAATCGGTCTGGCTGGTATTACAGAAACACCAGTTGTGATCGTAAACACCCAGCGTGGTGGCCCATCCACAGGTATGCCGACCAAAATCGAGCAATCCGACGTGAATGCGATGATCTACGGTACACACGGTGACATTCCAAAAGTCGTAATCACGCCAAGCACAGTAGAAGAGTGCTTCTACGATGCTGTTGAAGCGTTTAACATTGCGGAAGAATACCAACTGCCAGTTATTCTCATGACGGACCTGACTCTGTCTTTGGGCAAACAAACCGTTACTCCATTTGACTACAGCAAAGTAGAAATCCGCCGCGGGAAGCTGCTCGCTGGACAAGAATTGCCAGAAAAAGAGCAAAACGACCTGTTCAAACGTTATGAAGTAACCGAAGACGGCGTTTCTCCACGCGTCATTCCTGGTCAAAAATACGGTTTGCACCACGTAACAGGGGTAGAGCACGATCAAACCGGTCGTCCTTCCGAGAATGCTGCTAACCGTATCCAACAAATGGATAAACGTATGCGTAAGCTGGATGGCGTTTTGAAAACGTTCAAAAACCCTGTAACAGTCGATGCTCCTCATGCTGACGCGGATGTTCTGGTAGTGGGGATCAACTCCACCATCGGTACGATTCAAGAAGCAAAAGGCCGTCTGGAAAAAGAGGGAATCAAGGTCAACCATGCACAAATCCGTTTGCTGCATCCATTCCCGACCGAACAAATCAAAGCACTTGTGGACAAAGCGAAAAAAGTGATTGTTGTTGAGCATAACATCCAAGCACAAGTTACAAACCTCATCAAACAACACGTGGGAAGCGCTGAAAAAATCCAATCTGTGCTGAAATATGACGGTAACCCATTCCTGCCGAAGGAAATCTATGCTGAAGTGAAGGAGCTGGTAAAACATGGCGACTATGAAAGAGTTTCGAAATAACGTAAAGCCTAACTGGTGCCCAGGCTGTGGAGACTTCTCCATCCAGGCGGCGATTCAACGCGCCGCAGCGAACGTAGGTCTGGAACCTGAAAATCTGGCGGTTATTTCTGGTATCGGGTGTTCCGGACGTATTTCCGGCTACATCAACTGCTATGGTTTCCACGGTATTCACGGACGTGCCCTGCCAATCGCACAAGGTGTGAAAATGGCAAACCGCGAGCTGACTGTTATCGCGGCTGGCGGCGACGGGGATGGATTTGCGATCGGTATGGGTCACACCGTTCACGCAATCCGTCGCAACATGAACATCACCTACATCGTGATGGATAACCAAATTTACGGTCTGACAAAAGGTCAAACCTCTCCGCGTTCCGCGACTGGTTTCGTGACCAAGTCTACGCCGCAAGGCTCCATCGAGTCCTCCATCACTCCAGTGGAACTGGCGCTGTCTGTTGGTGCAACCTTCGTTGCCCAATCGTTCTCCAGCGACCTGAAAGGCTTGACTGAGCTGATCGAAAAAGGAATCAAACACGAAGGCTTCTCCCTGATTAACGTGTTCAGCCCTTGTGTAACCTACAACAAAGTAAACACTTACGACTGGTTCAAAGAGAACATCGTGCCAGTAGACACGATTGAAGGCTACGATCCTCATGACCGCATCAAAGCGATGTCTACTTCGATGCAGTACAAAGGTTTGATTACCGGTCTGATCTATCAAAATACCGAGCAAAAACCTTACGAGGCGCTCGTAAAAGGCTTCAAAGAAGAAGGCTTGGCGAACCAAGACATCCGTCTGTCCCAAGAAGACTTCGACAAACTGGTTGCAGAATTTGCATAAGGTTTCGATGAAAAAACCTCTCCATCTGCGGAGAGGTTTTTTTGTACTACCAGGCGCGGTCACGCCACTGTCTGTAGACGAGCATCACCAGGAACAACACGACGAGCTGGCCAAACAGCGGGTACAAAAAGCGCAGCAGCGAGCTGAAGCCGATAAAGCTGACCAGGTAGCAGATGACGAGGATGCCGAGAATGATCGTGGCTCCGCGCAGTCGCGTCACCTGGCGAATTTGCTGCGCCAAGCCGAACACATTGGCTACGAGCGTCGAGAAAATTTCCGCGTACACCAGCAAGGAGAACAAAAACGGGATTCCCCTTCCCAGCCCTTGCAGCAGGGCGATCATCGGCATTTCCGCCTCCTGAATACCCGGCATTTTTACCGTCAACGAAGAAAAAGCCAGCAGCAAGAGCAGCCCGATTCCCAGCCCGCCGATGATTCCCCCGACGATCAGCGGCTTTTCGCTTGTGCTGTGCCGGCCGATCGGCACAAGAACCGCTTGTGTCAGCGTCACATTTAAGGCAACATAGTAAAGAGGGGAGCTGAGCCAGGCCCACGGCCGCAACGCTTCTATCGTGACGCCTGTATCCAGCCATGGTTTCGAGTACAGAAACACGAGCAGGGTAAAGGCAATGAGCAGGGGCACAAAAATGCTGTTCACTTGATGAATGGCAAACAGCCCTTTGCGCGTGACGAAAAAAATGAGAAACATGCTCAGCCAAATGCCGATTTGCGGGGACAAATGAAAAGACTCCCAGAAAATAGCGCCGGTAGCCGCTAGCATCACGGACGTCGTTCCTAGCATAACGGTTAGCAGCAGCGTATTAAAAACGGTGCCAAAAGGGTGCCCGAACAAATACGTGCTGACCTCTTGATAGGAATTGGCCTGGATCCGGTAGGAGATGAGCATTACCCGAATACCAGCCCACATGAATAAACTTGTCGCAATCACAATGCCAATCAAGCCATGTGTCCCGTATTGCACAAAGAACTCGACGATTTCTCTGCCTGATGCAAAGCCGGCTCCTACGACTGTTCCGATATACGTAAAAGCGATTTGCCATGAGGCTCTCCATGTTCCTTGCATCTCAGACCTCCTGTCCCACCTTATTCCATCCTATGAGCGGGAGTGAACCGAATATGCGCGTAACCGTGCTTGGCTATCAATCTCCATATCCAGGCCCTGGAGGAGCGACACCGGGGTACTTGATCGAGACGAACGAAGTGAAGCTGCTCGTAGATTGCGGCAGCGGCGTGCTTTCCCAGCTCGGTGTCTATTTGCCTATTTACGAGCTGGATGCCCTGCTTTTGTCTCATTATCATCACGACCATGTGGCAGATGTGGGGGTGCTCCAGTATGGACTGATGGTGCATCAGTTGTTCGGGCAACGGCCTGCTGACCAGCCGCTTCCCATCTACGCGCCAGCGTTGCAAAAGCAGCAGACGAAAACGTTGACCTACCGGAATGCGACCCGCTTTTTCCCGGTCGAGGAGCAAAGCCAGCTCGCCATCGGGGATGTGCACGTTTCCTTCCTGCGCACGGATCACGGTGACGGGGACCCTTGCTACGCCATGCGCCTTGTGGCAAACGGGAAAACGATTGTCTACGGCGCCGACAGTGGGCCAGGGACAAACTGGCGAGGCTTTGCCGATCGGGCAGACTTGTTTATATGTGAAGGGACTTATTTGGACCATAATCGCCCAGCGAAGCCGAACGGGCATTTGTCCGTCCGCCAGGCAGCAGAGCTGGCGCAGGCGCACGATTGCCGGTCGCTTCTGGTCACCCATCTGTTCCACGGGTACGAAGAGAGCGAGGTACTAGGTCAGGCGGAGGCGTTTGTGGCAGGTCCGGTGTATGCGGCCCGCATCGGTTTGCAAATCGAGCTGTAGCAGCATGGATAGAAAGAGAGGAGAGAACGCTATGTTTCCAAATGTATTGGAAGTAGCACGAAAACTGATTCGTGAGCGCGTACAACAAGGCGAGACGGTGATCGACGCCACGATGGGCAACGGCAATGACACGCTGTTTCTCGCCCAGCTCGTTCAGGAGACGGGAAAGGTCATCGCCTTCGACATTCAGCCGCAGGCGATCGCCAAAACGAAAGATCGGCTGGAGCGAGAAGGCTTGGCAGACCGCGTAGAGCTGAAGCTGGCGAGCCACGAGGAAATTGAGAGCCTGAACGTGCAAGCCGCCGCGATCATGTTCAACCTGGGCTATTTGCCCGGAGGCGACAAAGAGATTACGACCCAGGCCAGCAGCACAATCCGCGCCATCGAGTCCGGCCTGCGCGTACTGCGGCCAGGAGGGATCATGACGGTAATGATCTACTGGGGCCATGCCGCAGGCGAAGTAGAAAAGGAGGCCGTGGAGGCTTTTTGCCACGAGCTTAGCCAGTTGGAGTTTCTCGTGTTGAAATACCAGTACATCAACCAGCAAAACCAGGCGCCGTTTCTTTTGGCGATCGAGCGCCGGGCCCAGTAGCGCATGTCCCCCTTTCCCGGGCAAGCGCATATTCCGACAGGCTGCGTAAGCCTATGCAAAATTTTGTCAGCAGGCACAATAGGCTTGGCGGCTGCAAAATAGGCACGCCCTTGCCGTTTTTGGCACATACCCTATGTTGAGGAATGGAGCAAGGGGGATCTTTGTGGACAGAATCGGCATTATGTTAGATTGGGCCATTATGCAGAAAGGGATCAAAGGAGACAAGTCGTACGAGCGCCTGCCGTATTATGTGGAAATCGGCAAAGAGCTGGGGCTGGAGCCTGTCTTTTTTCATCCAAGGCATGTCCTTGCAGGCGAGGAACGGGTGCAAGGCTATTTTTGGAATGGCAGCAGGCTCGTTTCCCGACTGGTCCCGATCCCGCGGGTCATCCACAACCGCGTCCTGACCGGGGACCAAAAAGCCCGCGCTGTCATTTCCCGGCTCAGCAAAAAGAAGACAGTCTTCAACGGTTTGGTCGTGCGCGACAAGCGAAAGGTGCACCAGATGCTGTGGAAGAACGAGCACATTCGCAAATACTTGCCCCACACCGTTCCCTATTCAGGTGAACAGCTTCGCCAGTTTCTCGATAAATACCAGGTGGTCTATGTCAAGCCGTCGATCGGTTCTGTGGGCATCGGTGTGGCAAGAATCGAACGCCACGGGAGCGACTACCACTTTATCGCCTCGAAAAAGCGCAAAGTGATGTCGCGTCCGGCGCTGCTGGCCGCCGTCCGGCGATGGGTCGGCAACAAACGCTTTCTCATCCAACGAGGCATCCCGCTGGCCCGCTACGGCGGAAAAACGTTTGACATTCGCGTGTCCGTGCAAAAAAATCGGGAGCGGGACTGGACGGTCAGCGGAATGGTCGCCAAAGTCGCCAACAGCAAAAACAAACTGAGCAACCTTTCGCGCGGCGGCAGGGCAGTGCCTTTCACAGAAGCGGTGGCAACGTTGTTCACGCCTGAGCAGCAAGCGGAGACGATCCAGCGCATCAGCGAAGCGGCTGTCGCCATTGCAAAGCAGTACGGCCGCCATTTTTCCTCGCTGGCGGATCTCGGGATGGACATGGGCATCGACGAGAAAGGCAACCCGTACTTAATCGAGGTCAATGTGCGGGACCAGCGGTATTCTTTTTTCAAGGCAGGGGAAAAGGCGATGTTCAAACAGACGTATCGCCATCCGTTGGAATACGCCTTGACCTTGCTGGAGGAGCAAAAGCTGCGCAAAAAACACGCGGCCCAATTTTTGCGGCTGCACGGATAACGACTGAAAAGCAGACGGTTGCCAAAGCGACGTCTGCTTTTTGCATTCTGAAGCAGGAGCTGTGGATTGACGAATAGAGATCGAAGTGATACAGCACGGCTATGTGCTCACTGACGAAGGAAAACAGCGGGGATGGCAGGAAAGCGACCTGAAGCACGATCATCGCAACGAGTAAGCTTGAGAGCGGAGAGTCGAAAAGAAAAGGACGGTGGCGCGGGCCTCCGTCTTTTTTTGCATGCGGTATTACGCTTTTTCTTGTTGGGGCTGTTGGTTCTCGGCCAATGGATAGGGCAGGTTGCGAAAATGGCGATAAGCCAAGGCCAAAATGGATTTGCGCGTCAAAATTCCTTGGAAGTAATGGTCGGCATCTGCAATACAGACAAACGGGTGGTTAATGGACACTTCCAACGCCTTCAAAAATTCATCCGTATCGTGCAGGCGCGGCACTTTTGTGTCCATGACATCGTCGACGACGTACTCGGAGATTTTTTCCAGTTCAAAGCGTTCAAGTCCTAGCGATTTGTTGATAATCATGTTCGTGCTAATCAACCCGTGCAAACGGTATTGGTGGTCCAGCACCGGGACGGCCGAGTAACCGGATTTGATGAGAACGAGCAGGGCGTGCTCAAGCGAATTTCCTAATTGCACATGAGCAACTTTTGTGGACGCGATTATGAGCTCTTTGATCGGAGTATGTAACAATGGGATATCCTGATTCATCAGATCGACCACCTTTTCTGTCGTCTACGGCAGCTACACGCCGCCAGTGATCCTCTTCTATGATACCGTAAGAAAGAGGCCAGCGGTAGATGTGAACGAAAAAAGCCCGGCAGTTTGCCGGGCAAAGAATCGAGGTGTGGAACAATTGTCCCTAGTTCTAGTATGCAAGAACGGCTTCTTTTTTACATTAGGAGTTTGGAGGAAAGCAGGCGCTACGCCTTGTAAACCTCCGTTTTGTAGACCGGCTTGGACTTCGGTTTGCCTTTGCCTCCCGTCCAGTACGAGAACAGCGTGTGTTCGTACAAGAAAATACAGAGCGGCGGCGTAATCACGAACATGGCGAGCATGATGAGCGGCGTGGACCAATCCAGCCGGAAAATGACGTAGCTCTCCAGCAAAAACAGGATCAGCGGGTGGACGATGTAGATCGCCATGTTTTGCCGGGCCATGCGCGATAGCCATTGGCCGAGCTTGGGCAGCTTCCCGAGGTAGCGGGAAAGCGAGTAGAAGCTCACCAGGAAGCTCGCCGTGTAGAGCAAGTAGAGCGGTTTGAAAATGTTCAGGCTGTCGTAATACGAGACGGTGCCGTTCAAGTACTCGTAGGCAATCCAGGCAGCGGTCGCCAGCGTCACGATACAGGCTGGCACTTGCAAACGCCAGGTCCACGCGCGCCATTTTTCCAGGTTCAAGCCGGCATACGCCCCGAGAGCAAACGTAAAGATGTACATGTGCACGTAGTTTTGCCCGGCTACATAGGTGTGTTCGACGAAGGCAAAAACAGGAGACGCCGTCCAGTCGATTTCCCAAAGCGGGTTGATAAACAAGTACTTGTACAGGACGTACAGGCTGATCTGTCCGACGAACAGCACCACCAGGACGCGAAAGCTTAACAATCGCTCAAACCACGGTTTGAACAGGCAAAACAACAAATTCAACTGCAGGTAGAGCGGAATGTAGTACAGATGGTAAAACGCGCTGCCCGTAAACAGGCTTTCGAAAAACGGCGCCGCCAAAACGACAGGATCGACGGTTTGCAGCTTGAATCCGGTAAAGATCGCGGTCCAGATGACGTAGGGCAAAACGATGGTGCGCCAGCGCTTTTTCCAGAAGGCAGCCCAGTCCAACTCCCGCTTTTGGTACCAGTAAAACAGCAGCAGCCCCGTGGCAAAAATAAACAGGGAGCGCCCAAAGCGCAGCAAGATGAGCAGGACGGCCTCCACTTCGCCGTTCCACGGGTAGTCCTGTTGATTTTCAATGAAAAAACCGAGAATGTGAATCGCAAGTACGGTCAGTGCTCCAAAAACAAAAAGGGCATTCAGATCCTGAAACGTCCCCTTTCGATCGCTATTCATAAATCCTCCCAAAGTCTCACCGGCTGCACCACCTGTCAAACAGATGGAACCATTTACTTGGGCAAACGCCATTGCGGTGTAGCCAGTTCTTTTGCGGTAAAGGAGAAAAGCTGCAAACGGTTAGCCAGATGGTGCTCTGACTCCGCCAGCAACTCATCCTGTACAGAAAAAGGAACGGGGAGTGCGGGCCACTGGGAGCGAATCGCAGCGAACAGCCGCGCCTTTACGTCGTCGACCGTCGTAGGCTGTCCCGTCAGCCCAGCAATGCTTCCGACTGTCGAGCCAACGATGGTCGGGATCGGCTTGTGGGCTTCCATCTCGTCAAGCCCGGCGATCGCGTAAAAGCGCTCCATCCACTCCCCGCGCGGCCTTTCCTCTATATTAATGCAAATCTGCAAAATGGACCCGTAGCGGGTACGACGCTGCGCCATGCCGCCGATTTTTTTGCCGTGCAGCGAAAAATCGTACTCTCCGGCACAGTAGGAGCCGACAACTTCTCCAAACTCCAGCACGCCATAATCGCGAAGTCCGACCCGCAGCATTTCGGCCACAAAGGAAAAAAACGAATCAATCGAAATCGTCGTGTCTGGCAAAAGCCAGGCGACATTGAGAACACCGGCATCCAGCGGGACACAGGCGCCGCCGGACGAACGCAGCACACATCCGAAGCCATCCTGGCCAAACTGGCGCAAAGCCTCTTCCAAATGGGGCAGCCTCGCGTCTCTGCGGCCCAAATACAGGGCCTGATCGTACACCCACAGGTGGATGACCGGCACGGCCGATTCGGCCTGCATACCGGCTGCCAATGCTTCGTCGCGAGCCAAAGGTTCGAGCGGTTGGCCCCGATAGACGCCCGAATCCATCCAGTGGAAAGGCTGATTGACAGAAAATGACATAAAAAAGGCTCCTTCACAGGACAAGAGTAGCTACCATTATACAACTGAACTGCGTACATTTCTAGGTTTTTGCCTGCCTTTTTTCTGGATGGGAAAAGCTTGCAGGCGAGTGCGGAGAAAAAAACACCCGACATGCAAGCTCGTGCGCGCCGGGTGTAGGAACATTATTTGACTTCTTTCAGGCTGAAATTGTCCAGATAGGTCATTTTGCGAGGCGCTTCTTTGGTTGCGTCCTCCTGGATGTACAGGCCGAGCTTCGTTCCTTCCTGCTTGACCTGTTGCTGGCCGAACAAATATTGATCGTTGACGTAGATCGAAACGGTGTTGCCTTTGACAGCTACCTTCAGTTTGTTGCTCGCTTTCAGCTTGTAGGAGCCGGATGCGATGATTTCGATGTCGTCTTTTTCAACATCGGTAACTTTGCCGAGAACGACGCGGTCTTTTTGCACGAAGACGACATTGGCTTTGCCGTCTTTGCCGTTGAAGTACAGACCTGCGAGGCCGTCTGTACCGGAGACGTTGACATCGACGCTCAACTCGTAATTTTCCGGTTTGGCCGACTCGTTCCAGATGAGCGGCAGGAAGTAATGATCGACATCATCGTCAATGGAGACAGCCGTTACTTGCTTGTTAAGGACGCCCCAGCTACCTGTAGCCTTTTTCGTATCCCAGTTTTTCAGGTCAGCGGCGGAAAAAGCGTCGCTGATGCTGATTGGCTCAGGCTTTGGCGGTTCCGGATTCGGGAAGACGACTTTTGTCTCGTCATCTTTGCGCTCCAGAATGGCGCGGTACAGCAAGGAAGCAGCTTCCGCACGGGTGATCGGGTCCTGCGGACGGAAATAGTTGTTGTAGCCTTTCATCAGGTCCGTTTGCAGCGCGATGGCGATGTACGGACGCAGAGCTGGCGAAATTTCGCCTTGGTCGCGGAACTTTTTGAGCTGATCGAGATCGGCTTTGTGTTTTTTGTCGTAGCCAAGCAGGCGAACGAGTGCGACCGCAATATCTTCGCGGACTGCAGGCTGATCCGGTTTGTACGTGTAGGTCGAGCCGGATTTGTAGCCAGTCAGGTACGGCTTGGCGTATTCGACGTAATAAAATGCCCAGTGGGAGCGCGGAACATCTTTGAACGTCTGGGTGACAGAGCTTTTCTGGATGTCCACATCGGCTGCCGCAATCATGATTTTGGCAAACTCTGCGCGGGTCACCTGGTTGTTCGGACGGAATGTGCGGTTGTCGTATCCTTTGATGATCCCTTTTTCAGCCATTTCTGTAATTTCCTTGTAGGCCCAATGGCTACGCGGAACGTCTGAGAACGACGGAGTCGAAGCGGCACTGACAAAAGGGATGGCAGTCAGGAACATCAACACCGATAAAAATAAGGCGAATGCTCGTTTCATGCTGACCTCCTCAATATGGCTCGTGGTTTTGGTAGCTGCTTCTTACGACGACGTCTGGGTTTGGAATGTTGCACAGGACAAGGCGAAAAGGGCAAAATAGGAAAAAAGACGGAGGTTGTCTGCAAAAACGTTAGGGAGCCAGTCGCGCGTAAATGGGGAAAAAGGCGGGGAGAGCGCAGGCAAAAGGGACGAGGGCATGCTGACAGCCGCGACGATTTTTCGCGGTCCGACAGGCAGCCGTTTCGCTATCCCGCTATCCCGGCTTCGGCACGGCGGTCAGCTTTTCGTGCAGGGCATGGCGAAAGCCGATCCGTCCCGGTCTGGCAGCCGCGAGAAAATCGTGCAGTCATGGCCGTTTCGTACATTTTTTGCCTCATTATGCATTAGCTTTTGTATCCTCCAAAATGCTATAATTGTTTATTGGTGACTCATTAAACGAAATTACTAGCTGAGGTGATACATGATGACGGAATCGAAAGTGGCGACTCCGGACTTAAAATCCGCCAAGTCTCCGAAAACAACGGCGGACTATGCGAAATACTTTCAGCCGCCATCCTTGAAGGATGCGAAAAAGCGGGGAAAAGAAGAAGTGCAGGTGCACTACGATTTCGCGATTCCGGAAGACATGCGCGAGATCGGAAAAGGTAAGCGTTATCACGTCCGCACGTACGGCTGCCAGATGAATGAGCACGACTCCGAGACGATCGCCGGCATTTTGCAGCAGATGGGCTACACCTCGACAGACGAGGTAGAAGCGGCCGATGTCATTTTGTTCAACACTTGTGCGATCCGTGAAAATGCGGAGGACAAAGTGTTTGGCGAACTCGGCCACATGAAGCGGCTGAAAAACAACAACCCGAACCTGATTCTTGGCGTCTGCGGCTGTATGTCGCAGGAGGAGAAGGTCGTCAACAAAATTTTGAAAAGCTACCAGCAGGTGGACCTGATTTTTGGTACGCACAACATTCACCGCCTGCCGCAGTTGATGCGCGATGCGATGTTCAGCAAGGAAATGGTGATCGAGGTCTGGTCCAAGGAAGGCGACATCGTCGAGAACATGCCGAAGCTGCGCGAAGGCAACACCAAGGCATGGGTCAACATCATGTACGGCTGCGACAAGTTCTGTACGTATTGCATCGTGCCCTATACGCGCGGCAAAGAGCGGAGCCGCCGTCCGGAAGACGTCATCGCCGAGGTGCGCGATCTCGCCCGCCAAGGCTTCAAGGAAATCATGCTGCTCGGTCAAAACGTCAACGCGTACGGAAAAGACTTTGACGACATCGAGTACGGCTTTGGCGATCTGTTGGACGAGATCCGCAAAATCGACATTCCGCGCATTCGCTTTACGACGAGCCATCCGCGCGACTTCGACGATCATCTGATTGAGGTGCTGGCAAAAGGCGGCAACCTGGTGGAGCAAATCCATTTGCCCGTTCAGTCCGGCTCCACGGAAATTTTGAAGCGCATGGCCCGCAAATACACGCGGGAGCACTATCTGGAGCTGGTGCGCAAGATCAAGGCCGCGATTCCGAATGTCTCTCTTTCTACAGATATTATTGTAGGCTTCCCGGGCGAAACCGACGAGCAGTTTGAAGAGACGATTTCCCTGGTCGAAGAGGTCCGGTACGACTCGGCGTATACTTTCATTTATTCCCCACGGGAAGGGACGCCGGCCGCCGTCATGGAAGACAACGTGCCGATGGAAGTGAAAAAAGCGCGCCTCTACCGCTTGAATGAAGTGCTGGCCCGCATCGGTCTGGAGCAAAACAAAAAGCTGCAAGATCAGGTGCTGGAAGTGCTGGTCGAGGGCGAATCGAAAAACAACCCGGATGTACTCGCAGGACGCACGCGGACGAACAAGCTCGTTCACTTTACCGCAGATAAGTCGTTGATCGGCGAGTATGTCCACGTCAAAATTACAGATGCCAAAACGTGGACGCTTCACGGCGAACTCGTTACCAAAGTCGAGGTGTAGAATATGGAACAAACAAACTTGTACACACAAAAAGAGATTCTGGACAAAGCGCGCGAGCTGGCTGCGATGATTTCGCGCACCAATGAAGTCGATTTTTTCAAACGCGCGGAACTGCAAATCAAGCACAATGAGCGCGTCCAAGACTTGATTGATAAATTGAAGCAAAAGCAAAAGCAGATGGTCATGTTTGAATCCATCAATAAGCCGGAACTGGTGAAAAAAGTCGAAGAAGAGTACAACAAGCTGCACGAGGAGCTGGACTCGATTCCGATCGTAACGGAGTTCAAGCAATCCCAGGTGGATGTGAACGATCTTTTGCAAATGGTGACGAATGTCATCACGAACACCGTATCCGAGCGTATTATTTTGGATACAGGCGGAAATCCGCTGACAGGCGAAACCGGCGGCGGGCCGGAAAAGAAACATAGCGGCGGCTGCTGCTCGTAAGGCAGGCGGCAGACGCGAAAGACGCTGACGCGATGGAGTTTTCCAAACAAGATACCCAATTTCAGGTGGGTGTTTGCACCCTAGCCGAATGCCCTGCATACAAATGTACAGAAACGTTGTATGGAGGAGGTAACGAAATGTCGGGTACAGACAAAGATCTACAGTGCCGGGAACTCATCGCGAAAGCTGTCTGCGGTAAAGGCCATAAATTCTCTACTACCACCCACACCATCATACCGTCGCAAACTCCTTCGACGATCCTCGGATGCTGGATTATAAACACGAACTTCCAGGCAGAGAAAGTCGGAGACGCGGTTGAAGTATCTGGTACGTATGACGTCAACCTGTGGTTCTCGTTTGCAAATAACACGCAAACCGAAGTCAAGCGGGAAACTGTCAAGTTCTCCGTACTCGTTCCGCTTACGTTCTTCGACAAAAACTGCAGAGGCGATCTGGAAATTGTCGCTCGCGCCGTGGAACAGCCGAAGTGCGTAAAAGCCGAGTTGAGTGCTGGAGGCACCATCACAGTCAGGGTTGAAAGCGAATTTGCCGTAGAAATCATCGGAGAAACCAAAGTCTGCGTAGTCGTCTGCAACAACTGCGATGACAAAGACTTCCACATGATTGGTGACTATGAAGAAAACAGCGACGAATTTGACGACTTTGATTCAGCCACCATGCTCGACGAGCTTGACTAAAGAGGAGAGACTCATCTCCTCTTTTTTCTTTTTTTCGCGGCGAAAAACCGGCAAGCGTCTACGCTCTCACTCTTCCCTGGGCGCAAACATAAGATATCGAAGAATACAGCATGGGAGTGTGGAGAGCATGATACGAGAAGGGTTGCAGGAGAGCGCCGCATCGCAGCCAATGACAGCCAACGCCAAAGAAGCGGTCGCTTTTTTGCACCGCCCCGAGGTCGGACGCTGGTTGCTGAAGCTGAGCGGGCTGCCTGTGGCTACGGGACGAACAGCGCCTCCCGGATGGCGAACCTACAAGCTTTGTCTCTATCAGGACCTGGTGCTGGACGTGGTGCGGAGCATGGAGCATCCGCAATGGCTGTTGCATCGTCTGGAGGAGCCTGACTACGAGCCGATTCCGTTTCCGTCCACCGATCCGGAGGTGCAGATGGTCAAAGCGCTGGCTGTCCGCAGCTTGTATGCTGTCGGAGCGGAAGCGGGGCAAGTCACGATCATAGCGGCATCTGCTCACCGGGCGAAGGTGGTTTCCGTGGCGCCGGATTGGCCGGCAGAGAAGGCGGATCGCTACATGCAGTGCGCGCGCGACTGGTGGCAGGAGCGCATGCGCAAGCAGCCGCAGGAGCTGAACAAACTGGGCGCCGACCCGGAGTTTTCGCTGCGCAGGGCAACGGGGGAAATGGCGCTCGCCTCTGATTTTTTGAAAATTAACGGGACGGTCGGCTGCGATACGACACGCTACCGGGAAGACCTGGCGCTGCATCAGCATCCGGTAGCCGAGCTTCGCCCTGCCCCGTCGGAAGACCCCGATGAGCTGTTTCTTCATATTTATGAAGCATTGATTTTCGCCATGAAAAAAATCGCCAACAAAGAGATCGAGTGGCTGGCGGGCGGGATGCCGTTTCCTGGCTATCCGATTGGCGGGCACATTCACTTTAGCGGAGTGTCGCCTACTTTTTCCTTGAGGCGGAAGCTGGACGCCTATCTCGCGTTGCCGCTCGTGCTGATCGAGGACGTCGGCTGCGTGTTGCGACGGCAACGCTACGGCTTTTTGGGCGACGTGCGGGAAAAGGCGTACGGTTTCGAGTATCGGACATTACCCAGTTGGCTCGTGCATCCGGTCGTGGCGCGGGGAATATTGCATTTAGCCAGACTGGTCATCACGAGCCACGCCCAACTGAAAGCGACACCGCATTTGCAGTTGCCGCTGGTCAAAGCGTACTACCGCGGGGACAAGGAAACGCTGGAACCGTACGTCAGACAGGTGCGCAACGAGTTGCGGGAACTGCCGGGCTATTCGCTTTCGCGGGTTCATCTGGAAGCGTATTTTTCCTGCCTGTTGCGCGGGGACGTGTGGCTCTCTGACTTGGATCTGAAGAGCGCGTGGAACTTGCATTGAATTTTTCAACTGGAATCGAACATCAACATCGTGGCGCGATCATGGTATAATAGCGTCGAGATTGGAAGGCTAGGAGAAGAAAAAAATGGCGCAATATACCCCGATGATTCAGCAGTATCTGGCTATCAAAAAAGAGTACCCGGATACTTTCTTATTTTTCCGCTTAGGCGACTTTTACGAACTGTTTTTTGACGATGCTATCCTCGCGTCCCGCGAGCTGGAGATTACGCTCACAGGGCGCGACGGTGGCGGGGATGAACGCATCCCGATGTGCGGCGTCCCGCACCATTCGGCAGATGGCTACATCGCCGAGCTGTTGAAAAAAGGACACAAAGTAGCGGTGTGCGAGCAGGTGGAGGACCCGAAAGAAGCAAAAGGGGTCGTTCGCCGCGAAGTGACCCGCGTCATTACGCCCGGCACGATGATGGAGGGCAAATGGCTCACGGACAAGGAAAACAACTACATGGCGGCCTTGGCAGCCCTCGACGGCCGCATAGGGATCGCAGCCTGCGACATGAGTACAGGGGAAATGTACGTCACCTCCCTGCTCGGACAGACGGAGGCCGCGCTCGATGAGGCATTGCAATACCGTCCGAAAGAACTGGTGTTCTTCGGCTTTGATTCCTTGCCGAAAACGTCTTTGCCGTCAACGGTCGTGGAAAGCCAGCAACTGGATGCGTTTGCGGTGGACAGCCAGTACCCGGAAGCGGGAAAAGAGCTGGACGTCGCTATGCGCGCAGCCGTCAATGCGCTGCTCTACTACATCGGGACGACGCAAAAGCGCAGTCTCGCGCATATGCGGCTGTTGAAACGTTACGACAGCAAGCAATATTTGCAAATGGACGGCTTTTCCAGACGAAACCTGGAACTGACGGAGACGATCCGCGACAAGACGAAAAAAGGCTCCTTGCTGTGGCTGTTGGATCGGACGCAAACCGCCATGGGCGGACGGCTGTTGCGCAGATGGATCGAGCGGCCGCTGCTCGGACGTGCAGAGCTGGATGCCCGCCTGGATGCCGTCGAAGCGCTCAAGAGCGATTTGCTGCTGCGCTCCGATCTGCGGACTTGCCTGGACAACGTGTACGACCTGGAGCGGCTGGCTGGCCGCATCTCGTACGGAAACGCCAATGCCCGCGACCTGATCCAGTTGCGTTTGTCGCTGGAAGCAGTGCCGGAGCTGAAACGGCACTTGAGCCAGACGAATGCCCCGGTGTTGCAGGAGTTGGCCCAGGGCATGGATGAATGCGCGGACCTGGTCAGCTTTTTGCAGGCGGCGCTCGTCGACGATCCGCCGATCTCCGTGCGCGAAGGCGGGATGATTCGCACCGGCTACGATGAGTATTTGGACAAGCTGCATTCCGCAAGCCGCGACGGGAAGACGTGGATTGCCCAGCTCGAGCAGAGCGAGCGGGAAGCGACAGGCATCCGTTCGCTGAAAGTCGGTTTCAACAAAGTGTTTGGCTACTATATCGAAGTGTCGAAATCGAACATCGCCAACGTGCCTGCGGGACGCTACGAGCGCAAGCAGACGCTCGCCAATGCCGAGCGCTACATCACGCCTGAACTGAAGGAACGCGAGGCGCTCATCCTCGAAGCGGAAGAAAAGATGATCGAGCTCGAGTACCAGTTGTTCACGGCTGTGCGCAGCGAGATCGCCGGACATATTCCGCGATTGCAAAGCCTTGCCGAGCGAATCGCTTCTGTAGACGTGCTCCAGGCGTTTGCTACGGTCAGTGACGAGCGCGGCTTCGTGCGTCCACAGCTCGCAGACGACGGCGAATACGTCATCGTCGACGGACGCCACCCTGTCGTGGAAGCCGTGCTGGAGCGGGAGAAGTACGTAGCCAATGACGTGCGGATGAACCAGGACAGTCGCCAGGTTCTGCTCATCACTGGACCGAACATGGCGGGGAAAAGCACCTACATGCGCCAGATCGCACTGATTACCGTCATGGCGCAAATCGGCTGCTTCGTGCCTGCAAAAGAAGCGAAGCTGTCGATTGTGGACCAGATTTTTACGCGAATTGGCGCTGCCGACGACCTCGTTGGCGGACACAGTACGTTCATGGTGGAAATGCTGGAAACAAGGCACGCGCTGCAAAAGGCGACTGCCAAAAGTTTGATCTTGCTCGACGAGATCGGGCGCGGGACGTCCACGTACGACGGGATGGCACTGGCGCAGGCGGTCATCGAGTACATTTGCCAGCGAATCAAAGCCAAGACGCTGTTTTCCACGCACTATCACGAGCTGACGGGGCTGGCTGACACGATGAAGGGCGTCGTCAATGTGAACGCCCGCTGCGAGGAGCGGGACGGCAAGCTCTTGTTCCTGCACAAGATTGAGGAAGGCCGGGCAGATAAAAGCTACGGCATCCACGTGGCGGAATTGGCGGAAATGCCTGTCTGGGTCATTGAGCGCGCCCGCAGCATTTTGGCGGGCTTGGAGGCGGGCAGCCAAGCGACAGCCGACATGCAAATGTCGCTGGAAACGCTATGGTCGGCCCCGGTTGCCACCGTGCGCGAGGAGCCCGTATCGCTGTTGTCGCCGGAGGAAGAGGAGATTTTGCGCGATTTGCGCGAGCTGGATTTGAACGCGACGACCCCGATGGATGCAATGATGAAGCTGTATGCATGGAAGCAGCAACTGAAAAAACGATAGGACGATAGGCAGAGGGGAGGAGCTCATGGGAAACATTCGAGTGCTCGATGAGCAGCTCGCCAATATGATTGCGGCAGGCGAAGTGGTGGAGCGTCCGGCTTCTGTCGTGAAGGAGCTGGTGGAAAACGCGATTGACGCTAGCGCCACCTCGATTGAGATTCATGTGGAGGAAGGCGGCCTGGAGCTGATCCGCATCGTCGACAACGGACACGGGATGGATCGGGACGATTGCCTGCTCGCTTTGGAACGGCATGCGACGAGCAAAATCAGCACCCCGCGGGACTTGTTCCGGATTCGCACGCTCGGCTTTCGCGGCGAGGCACTGCCGAGTATCGCGGCTGTCTCGCGGATGGAGCTGACCAGCAACCGTTCGAGCCGCGAGATCGGCACCCGGCTGCTGGTGGAAGGCGGCGAGGTCAGAGAGGTGGCGGATGCGGCGGCGGTGCAGGGGACGGAGATTTGCGTCCGCAGCCTGTTTTTCAATACACCTGCCCGGTTGAAGTACATGAAGTCGATCGCCACAGAGGTCGGCCACATTTCCGACTACGTCAACCGACTGGCGCTGACGCATCCCGGCATTTCTTTTACGTTGACCCACAACGGCAAGACGCTTTTGCAAACGACGGGCGACGGCAAGCTGCTGCACGTCATGGCGGCCATCTACGGCGTGCAGGTAGCCAAACTGCTCCTGCCGATTTCGGGAGAGACGCTCGATTTTCGCTGGGACGGCTTTTTGTCCAAGACAGAGGTGACGCGGGCGAACCGTTCCTATTTATCGACGCTGGTGAACGGCCGCTACGTTCGCAGCTACTCGCTCAATAACGCGATCATGCGCGGCTACCACACGCTGCTGCCGATTGGACGCTTTCCGATCGTCGCGCTGCAAATTGAAATGGACCCGACGCTGGTGGACGTCAACGTGCATCCCGCCAAGCTGGAGGCGCGCTTCAGCAAGGAAGACGAACTGTGCAGCGCGATCGAGCAGTCGGTGAAAACGACGTTGCGCCAAGGCTTGGGGATCGTACGGCCGATGGCGACCCAGCCAAAAGCGAAAATCTCCACGCAAGTCGTGCAGCCGCAGTTTGACCTGACATTTACGAAGCCAGCCATTGAGAAAAGCTCGCTGTTGGAGGCTAGTCCGAGGTTGCAGGAATGGATGGCGAAGCAGGAGAGCAACAAGGCGCAGGCGGGGCAGCCAGCGGGCATGGCAAACGCGGCAAGTCCTGCAAACCCTCTCTCTCCTGCCGGCCTGTCTTTCCAGGAGACGGAAAAGAAAACGGTACACGAGGCCGCTTCGCCCTATCCGCGTCCAGAGCAAGCTTTGCAAACTGGTGTTGGGGGCGGGGAGGCAGCAGGGCATACGGGGACACAAGCTGCGGCAGCGACGGGGAGCGCGTCTGCGGGTGTCGGCGAAGGGAACGAACATGGTCAATATCGCGAGCAAGACTATGCCCAAGCCCTAGACCAAGCCCAGGCTCAAGCTGGGACTGGGACGAATGCCCAGACTCTAGCTGCAGCCGAAACCCACGCACAGCCCGAAGCGGTTCAGCAACAGCCGCAGCTCCAGTCTCAGCGCTTCCAGCCGCTCAACCGAGCCGAGGAAACGGAGCCAGTCGCGCAGCCGATAAACGCACAGGCAGGGACAGCGGAACCGCAGACGGGCGCAGCATGGGCCCAAGCTGACGTCACCCGGCTTGACGAGCCAAGCGAACAGCAAGGCCAGGCGGCAACTCCAGCAGCACCAGCCAACGAAGAAACTACTACGTCGGCTGTTCCCGTCATGTACCCGGTCGGACAGGTGCACGGAACGTACATTGTGGCGCAAAACGATACGGGGATGTATTTGGTCGATCAGCACGCGGCGCAGGAGCGGATTTTTTATGAATACTTCATGGCCAAGCTGACCGAGGAAGGCGTCGCGAGCCAAATGATGCTGTTCCCGCATACCGTCGAGGTGACGGCAGCAGAGGCAGCGCGGCTGGAAAAACGGTTGCCGCTGTTGCAGTCGTTTGGCCTGGAGGTCGAAGCTTTCGGCGGGCGAACGTTTATCGTGCGCGCGCACCCGCACTGGTTCCCGGAAGGAGCCGAGCTGGAAGTTATCGAGGAGCTGATCCAGTTTGTGCTGGAAGCAGGCGAGCACGGACAGGCTAGTGTCGTCCAGATGCGGGAAAAAGCCGCGATCATGATGTCGTGCAAAGCTTCGATCAAAGCCAACCGCTATTTGACGCACGCAGAGATGGAAAGCCTGCTGAACCAACTGCGCGAGACGAGCAGTCCTTTTACATGCCCGCACGGCAGACCGATCGTCATTCACTTCAGCGGCTACGATCTGGAGAAAATGTTCAAGCGCGTCATGTAGGCAAGCGCACAGACGCGAAGCAAACACCCCCCTTAGATGCTCTAGGGGGTCTTTCTGACTGAATCGGAAAGCATAAACGGCAAGAACAAACAACCCGATTCAGCAAGAATAACCTTCCGCTAAAACGCGTTCGCTCATCCTTGAGATGGCCGCGATAAAGGTTTTGTTATGGCTTGTCGGCAGACCGCTTTGTTTTCTCCTTGTAAAAAAATTCACAAGCCCGTAACTGGCGGAAGAAAACGTGATATGATAGCAGGTGATCGGACATAAGTTTGGCACAGATTCTATTTGACCGCCAAATTAATCCTGCTTACAATAAAAGAGTTTCCGTCCAACAGGACGCAGACACACGGAAAGGAAAGCGGATACGTGATCGTAACGACGGGACTTGAGCCTGCTGAGGACACCTTGCGCCATGCGCTGGCATTGGCCGATGCGTTTGGCGTACCTGTAGTGAGACGCGGTGACTTTTCCCTCAGCCAGCTACGAAAACGGCATGGCGACGACGAAGTATTGGTCGTCTCTGCGCAAGGAGCGCGCCTGGAGGTGCCGGGGAAAAAGCCGTTCTTTTTTCACCCGAACACTGCGGCTTTTCGTATAAAGCGGCTGATGCGCGGCGATACTGATACTATGCTTGTTGCTTGCCAAATTCAACCAGGGGATGAAGTGTTGGATGCCACGCTCGGACTAGGGGCGGATGCGATTGTGTTTTCCCATGCGACAGGAGCAGAGGGGAAAGTGGTCGGCATCGAATCTGAACGAGTGCTTGCTATCATGGTCGAAGATGGACTCAAGCACTGGGCGTCTGACTCGGAACAACTGGAGAGAGCCATGCGTCGTATTGAAGTGCGGTGCGAAAACCATCTGGAAGTCTTGCAGGGATTGCCGAGCCGCTCTTTCGACGTCGTTTACTTCGATCCCATGTTTGAAATGACGGTTCACAGCTCGCAAGGAATCGCAGGAGTGCGCGAGTTTGCCAACCCGCAACCACTGACGGAGCAGGCCATTTCAGAAGCGCTCCGCGTAGCGAGAAGACGCGTGGTTATGAAGGAAGGAAAAACAGGCAAAATCTACGAGCGTTTTGGCTTCGTTCCATTTCGCTCCCGCGGCCAACAGGTCGTGTACAGCTACAAAGAGACAGGTGGAGGGGAGTGACCTTGCAGCAGAAAGAAAAGCTAGTCGTCATCATCGGCCCGACAGCAGTCGGCAAGACCCAACTGAGTCTGGATTTGGCCCAGCAGTTCAACGGCGAGATCATTTCCGGGGATTCCATGCAAGTCTACCGCGGCATGGACATCGGGACGGCCAAGGCAGAGCCTGCCGAGCTGGCGCTGGTGCCGCATCATCTCATTGATATCAAAAATCCGGACGAAGAATATTCTGTCGCCTTGTTCCAGGAAAGCGCCACCCGGCTGATTACGGAGATCAACCAACGGGAACGCCTTCCTTTTATCGTAGGCGGTACGGGTCTCTACATAGAATCGGTTACCCATCGGTTTCAATTTTCGCAAGCCGCCCAAGATCCGGAGCTGCGCGAACGGCTGCAGCGTCTGGCAGATGCGGAAGGCGTGGAAGCGCTGCACGCAAGGCTCGCTGACGTTGACCCGATTACAGCACAGCGCTTGCACCCGAACGATGTAAAACGGGTAATTCGCGCCTTGGAAATATACGAAAGCACGGGCTACAAAATGTCGGACTTTCAACTGCGGGCGCAGCACTCTCCGTACGATCTCGTCATGATCGGACTCACGATGGAGCGTGCCGTGCTGTACGAACGGATCAATCGCCGCGTCGAACTGATGATCGAAGCGGGGCTGGTCGAGGAAGTGCGCGGGCTTTTGGACAAAGGCTACGACGCTTCCATGGTGTCGATGCAAGGGCTGGGGTACAAGGAGTTGATCCCTTACCTGTACGGCGAAATTACGCTGGAAAAGGCGATCAACGACATCCAGCAGCGGACGCGGCATTTTGCCAAACGGCAGTTGTCCTGGTTCCGCCGCATCCCGGAAGTGCAGTGGTTTGACATGACCGATCCGGCTGGTCAAGCGAAGTCCGTGGAAACTATCAAGCAGATATTGGCAGGAAAGTTTCAACAATTGCCGAATATATAACATACAAGTCCTTTTAGGGGGTAGTGTACATGAAACAGACGATCAACATTCAAGATACGTTCTTGAATCATTTGCGGAAAGAAAACATCGCGGTTACCATTTACCTTGTGAACGGATTTCAATTGCGCGGGTATATTAAAGCGTTCGATAATTTCACGATTGTGATTGATAGCGAAGGCAAGCAACAATTAGTATACAAGCATGCGATCTCCACTTTCACTCCGCAACGCCCTGTATCGCTCATGTCTTCGGAAAACAACCAGCAATAAATCGCAAAACGCTCTGCCCACCAGCCAGGACTCTTGAAGAAGTCCTGGTTTTTTCTTTTAGAAACCAAAAGGAAAAGGCGCCACAAAAGGCTTTCAGCGTCTGCACGGAAAGCCTTTGCGGCAAACCTGTTTATGAAAAGCTACAGATAGCGGGCGATCATCCGCACAAGCTTGGCAGGGAACTCGTGAAGGTTGGTCATATCCAAAAAACGTTCCTTGCCGTAGATGCCGCTAATCACCTCCTTGTCCTGGCCGATTGCGGCGGCAAGAAAGGCAACTCCTTTTCGTTCGTATTCCTGGATCGTTTGCTTCATGTCGGCAACGGCATAGCTTCCGGTATAGTCGTCCATCGCTTTCGGCTGCCCGTCGCTGATGCTGATGAGCAGCTTGGTCTGCTGTGGGCAAGCGGCCAGCCGTTCCGCCATAATTCGCAGAGCCATTCCATCGCGATTATTGCTTCTGGCGCGAATTTGCATCAGTCGGAAACGGTCGCTCGCGTCCGGTTTGTCCAGGTCTACATAGGCGAAGATGGACATTTGCTCCAAGCGGGAAACATCCGCGGTATCGCCAAAGATCAAAACAGGAATCTGGCAGAGCTGGCAAAATTCATACACCGCGATGACGGCCCGCTTGGCTGCTTCCAATCGCCCGAAGGCAGACATGGAGGCGGATTCGTCTACCCGTAGGCCCACTACCAGCGAAGGGGATTCAGAAGGCGGGCGCTTTTTGGCAAAATATTTGTAATCCCTGTAAGCGACGCTGTCTGCCTGAAACTTGCTGCCATAGTAACGATTCCGCGAAAAGTCGGAAGCCAGCTCATGCTCCAGGTAGGGCAATGTTTTTCTGGCAAGCTGTTGCACGATCGGCATCAGTTCTTTGCTCAGACGGACGTATTCCTGTTGGTCCTCCTGATCGTAGTCCGGACGGTGCACAATCAGCTTTACTTTTTTATGGATGGAATCAGCAACGACTTCTCTTGCCGCTTGATTCAGCTTTTTACGGAAGTCGCGTTCCTTTTGTTTTTCATCCTCCTGCAAAGGCGCTGGATTGGCCTGATGATAGCGGGGAGCTCCCGAAGTGGAGGTTTTTGTATGGGCAAAATCATCCGCCATATAGGAAGAGCCGTTGTCGTCGCTGTCGGCTGATTTTTTCAGGGCGATTCCTTTTTCAGCCAAGCCGTTGTCCCTGTCAAAAGCCGTGTCGTCTATTTCTCCCGAAGTCTTGATTTCGATAGCATCCGGAGATTCTCGTTTTTTTTAGCTCCAGAGAGACTGCTTCTAAGCTGGCGAATAATCCTTGCTGGATAAGTGCTTCTTCCAGAAGCCGAATTTCTTCCGAGTCGGTCGTTATTTTGTAAATGATCTTGTGGTAAAGCGATTGTTTTGCGGAAGCTCCGCTGGCGATGGCATCTGCCCAGTAGAAGAAGGAGCGCATTCCCGCCACGCCTTTGATCGCGTTAGCCCGTGCGGTTTTGTCCAAAAGCAGAATCACATCCGCCAATACGGCCAGCATCTTCTCGTCATGAAAACCGGGCTGCCATCCAGTTCCAGGGCAGAGTTTAACGCCATTAACACCGCAGCGTCACGAATAACGTTCGGTTCCTGAATTTCCAATAAATATCCCTTTTGATAGGCCCTGACGATTTCGGAAGGGTAAAAGCGGTACTCGACAGTTTCCCCCACGGTTTGTTCCGCTGCAAGCTTCAATAAATGCTTCATTATCCGTCAACTGTCTGTCCGGTGACAAATGATAGAGACTGTTTTCCGTCATTTTCTTTTCCTCCGAATCGTAGTTATGTGGTGCGATTCTCGCCCCTGCGCTTCTTCTCCACGACGAGGGGGAGCAGCAGAGCCGCACCGACGAAAATGAATCCTCCGCTTGCGGCATAGACCGCGCCAAGGGAGAACATCTCTTTGAGATAGCCGGACACGGACATACCGATGACCATCATCCCCATGAAAACAGGCGTGATCGTGCCCGATACGCGGCCGATCAAGGCGCCTTCCGTGTTGCGGACGAGCAATGTCTGGATTCCGCTCTGAATGCATGGGAAAAAGAAGCCGCTGATTACCAAGAGAACGAGCGTCAGCCCAATCGCGGTCGAACTCCCCAAGCCAATCGTACATACGGCCGTGACAAGCAGGCCGACCAAGAGCAAAAGCTGAGGTTGCACCTTTTTGGCGAAACCGATAAGGACAGCTCCGCCAATCAGCATGGCTGCTCCGTTGGTCATGACAAGCCATTGCAGAAAGGATTGCTCCTGTCGCAAGTTTTCCAGCACGAGGAAAATCTGGAGCGGCTGTGTCAGTCCAGATGCCAACCCGACGGCTGAAAAAGTCAGGCAGAGTGTTCGCAACGATTGATTGGCGCCGATATAGCGCAGTCCGGCCAGTAACTCTGCGATAAAGCCGCCGGCCTCATCCGGCTTTTCTTCCGCCGAGTCGCGAGGCAGTGTCATCAAAATGAGCGAAGAGCCCAGAAACAGGACAGCAGTCAGCAGGAGAGAGACAGTCATGCCAAACTGCAAGTAAATAAACGTGCCGATGACCGGGCCTAAAACCATAAACATCGCGACTAACGTTTGCGACAGTGCCATTACGCTCTGCAGTTGCGCTGCCGGAACGTGCCGTTTGTACAGTTTCATGGCGGAAGGCTGCGAAAATTGGGACAAGCTGGCCGACACAAACATTCCGATGAACAGGGCAATCCACCCGCCGTTTATCAGCACGAGCAGCACCGCACCCACGGACAGGGCAGACAGTAGATCGCTCCAGACCATCGTCCGCTTTGGCTGCCAGCGATCGGCAAAAGTTCCGCCAATCAGCCCAAACAAAAAGATCGGAGCGAACTCTGCGACCGAGATCAGCGATACGTAAACAGGATTGTTGTTCGTCCATTCGCTTACGAACAGCAGAACGGCAAAATTCCGGACCCAGATGCCCAACTGCAACAGCACGCGGGAAAGGATAATCGTTCGTACATAAGGATTCCTGAACAATGTCAATACCCCATATCTTTTAATAGTCTCGCTAATGCGCGCAGACGTTCGCCTATCAGTTCATCGTCTTCGCTCAACACGCGGCTGAATTGCTTGATATCGTCATGAAGCGTGTCATTGTCCGTGCAGATCGCCACGTTCAACGCATCGCCTTGCAGAGCAATCCTGTCGATAACGGGCTTTTGCGGGTCGTAAAAATGCTCGTATCTGTATGCCTCGCGAAAATGGTTCAACGTGCGGCAAACGAGCAGCGACAGATCGAGAATGCGATGGAGCGGGAGTTCCTCCGATTCCGTCGACCAGGCTTCGCCTGTGGATTTCCATGCTTTGGCAGCGATGGCGACTTTGCCGGTGTCGTTTTTCGCAGCCAAGCCAAGCGAAAGCGCTTTGACATCCGTATTTCTGGCAGAACGGCCGTCAACCCGATCGTAGTTTTCTGACACGACGACAGGCTTGTGTTGTGAAGTAGTTGGTAGTTTCATTTTCTTTCCCTCTTTCCTTTTCGAAATTACTGCAAAGTGTAGCGGAGATTTCATCGCGAAGCAACAGTTTTTGTTAGGATTGACAAACATTTTTGTTTTGTGTTTATTATTATACAAACCAAACCGCAAAATGTTTGTTGTTTTTTCTTCCCGGTTTCCTGGACCGTCTCCTTTGTCGAGACGGAAGCCAGGCGAAGCTTATTTTCGAAAATCGCACAGGAAGTCGAATACAGGCTACAGGTGTAGCGGCGCGAAAAGAGAGGAGAAACTATGAAGCGAAAAGATGAACTGAAACAGACGTTTAAAGAAGCGAAGACAGAGGCAGGGGTGTATCAAATTAAAAACACCCGAAATCAAAAAGTGTGGATTTGCAGCACCCGCAATCTGAAAACGATGAACGGAAAGCTGTTCACGCTTAAACTCGGTTCCCATATGAACAAACAGCTTCAAAGCGAGTGGGACGAGTACGGAGAAGAGGCGTTCGTCTGTGAAGTGCTGGAGGTTTTGAAGAAGAAGGAAGAGGGATACTTTGACGAAAAGGAGGAGCTTGAGAAAATGGAGCAAAAATGGCTCGACAAGCTTCAGCCGTACGGAGAACGCGGATATCACCAGAAGAAAAAGCAGTAGCAGCAGGGGCGCGGTGCCTCCGTAGCTAACCGAGATTGCTCGCCAAAATAAACGAGGGCCAGTCTACACACGTTTTCGCGCGTTTCGACTGGCCCTCTGGTCTGGCCCTTTACAATCTACAAGCTAAGGAGCAGTTATTGCTTGTCTTCAGTAAAAATCTGGAAGGTAATGCCGAACTTGTCGCGCACACTGCCATAGGCAGGGCTGAAAAATGTCTCTTGCAGAGGCATATGTACTTGCCCGTCCTCTTGGAGTGTGGCGTAGATGCGCTCCGCATCAGCTTTGTCCCCTATGGAAATGCAAATGGTCACCTGATCGCCTACTTGGTGAGGCTGTCCTGGGAACGTATCGGAAAGCATCAGATGGCTCTCGCCAATTTTGAGGGTGGCATGTCCCACGAGATTTTTCGCTTCCGCAGGCAAAGGGTACTCAGGGTTTTCCGGCATTTCGCCAAAGGTCTGCTTGTACAGCACTTCGGCACCCAGTGCTTGTTCGTAAAAGGCGATTGCTTCACTTGCTGTTCCGTTCAGGACGAGATAAGGGATCAAACGCAAAGTCATTGAGGAATCATCTCCTTGGGATATGGGCTTGTTTATGGAGGGAGCAAAAGCAGCGGCTTCTCCATATCCAGATTGTACCATAAAGAACGTTTGTTCGTAAATAGGGGGTTAAAAAACCGAGGACTGGCAAAGCGTCCTCGTCTGGCAGGAAAAGCTTTTTATGCCGCCGTCTTCCTGCGAATCATCAGGAGGTAGCAGAGGATGGCGCCGAGTGTAGCGAGCGCGATGACGATCCCCATCGGAACGGCTGTGCCTTCTCCGCCAATCCCGACCAACGGCGCGACGATTCCGCCGCTGATGAAGGAGAGCAGACCTTGCAGGGCAGAAGCGCTGCCTGCGGCCTTGCTCTGGTTTTGCATCGCCAGCGAAAAGCCTGTCGCACCGACGATCCCGACGCTCGATACGACGAAGAACAGCGGAACGAGGACAGCGACCAGCCCGGCCTGGAGCAAGATCATAGCGAGCAGGGCAACACCGCCGACTGCGGCCAGTGAGATGCCGGTGACGAACAGTTTCGTTTCCTTGACTTTTCCTGCGAGCCTTCCGGTAATTTGACTGGCAATAATAATTCCGAGCCCGTTCATGGCGAAAATCATGCTGAAGCCTTGCGGAGAGACGCCAAAAATTTTCTGGAAGACAAACGGCGAGCCTGCAATGTAGGCGAACATCGCGGCTGTGACCAAGCCTTGCGACAAGGCGTAGCCCATGAATACCCGGTCTTTCAGCAGTCCGCCAAACGTTTTCAGCGTGTTGCCAATCCCGGCTTTGGAGCGGCGATGGACGGGCAACGTCTCAGGCAGGCCAAGCACGACGACAAGCAGCATGATGGCACCGATCAGCCCGAGCGCGACAAAGACGCCGTGCCAGGTAGTAAATTCCAGCAGTTGACCGCCGACAATCGGCGCGGCAATCGGCGCGATCCCGTTGATGAGCATTAGCAGGGCAAAAAATTTGGTCAGCTCGGTCCCGGAATACAGGTCGCGAACAGTCGCGCGGGCGATGACAATCCCCGCCGAGCCGGCCAGCCCCTGAACAAAACGAAGAAAGACAAACGTGTAAATCGAAGGCGCAACCGCACATAAAAAAGAAGACAAGGCATACAAAATCAGTCCGATCAAAAGCGGCATTCTCCGCCCGCGCACGTCGCTGATCGGTCCGGCAAAAAGCTGACCGACCGAAAGCCCGATCAGGCAAGCGGTGAGGCTGAGCTGGGCCAGTGAGGTGCTCGTATGCAGGTCATCTGCGAGCAGCGGCAAAGCCGGCAAGTACATGTCCAGCGACAGCGGGCCGAATGCCGAGAGGGAGCCTAAAATGGTCGCGATCCACAGACGGCGCGACTTGCTGCCGGCAAGTGACGAGGAATCCAGTTCTTTGGCTACACAGTTCAAAGGAATGTTCAAACCTTTCTCTTGTGGAATGGGGAGAGCGACAACGCCTGGCTACTCGTTTGGTTCAGCAGATGGCTCCGTATTTTCCAGGTAAAAGGTTTGCAGGTTGTTGTGCATTCTTTCCAACATGCCTTGCAAGACGATTTTTTCTTCGTCTGTAAAGCACTCGAAGCATTTCAGTTCGAGAATGCGCAGCGCTTCCTTGACGGCTTTTGTCGCCAGCCGCCCTTTGTCGGTGAGGAAAACCCGGGAGATGCGCTGGTCGCGCTCGTCGGCGCGCCGTTCAACCAGCCCGCATTTTTCCATGCGATTAATCATGACCGTAAGCGTTGCGGGTTTTACCTGGATACGTCGGGCCAGCTCCTTTTGCATCAAGCCGTCTGTTTTGGCGAGACGCATCAGGAGAATCGGCTGCCCTGGGTAGACGTCGTAGTTTTGAATGAGATATTCAACGTTTTTCTTATGAAGCTTCATCACATGGCCCATCGCATGTGTCAAAGCAGTAGAATAATCAAATTCCACCAAAGTACCCCCGTTTTGTTAGCTGGCTAACTAAAAATTAATGTAAATGATTCTCAATCCACAGTCAATACTGATCTATTATACAAAAACGAAGCACGTTCGTCATGAGGGAGTAAAAGAATGTTGTCTCCGAAGGAAGGAGAGAAAGTAGCGGTTGTAGAAACTAACCATTCCGAAACAGGAAAGGACAAGGTGACAACGCGATGATTTAGAATGAAAAAATAAAAGCGGCGGAAGTCAGCCTGACTGGCGTGAACGGAGAGGACCTCGGGATCGTCGACACGAAAGTCGCGCTGCAAATGGCGAAGGAGCAGGGCGTCGACCTCGTTTGCCTTTCGCTCGCCGCAAGCCCGCCGCCGTGCCAGTTGGTTGGCCGCACGAACTATAAAGAGCAGCTCAACCGCGAAAAGGCCAAGCAGCGCAAAGAGGAAAAAGGCAGAAAAGTAAAGGAGCTTCGCTTGAGCGCCTATATCGAAGAGCACGACTACGATACGAAAAAACGGCAAGCGGAAAAAATTCTCGCGGCAGGGGACGCGGTGCAATTGACCGTGCGCCTGGAGAAAAAAGAAAGCCAGGAAGCGAAAAAATTGATCGAGCAACTCGTAAAAGAGCTTGCGCATTGCGGCGTGCAGGAAAAAGGCATTCAAGTAAGCGGCAAGCAAGTGGTCGCTGTCCTGCTTCCGAAGGAGCAATAGCTGTACGGGAAGGCCCGGCTCGTAGTGACAGATGGTATTGTCGCTTCGGCCGGGCTTTTTTTCGCAAGTGTAGCCATTGGCTTGCTTGCCGCGTCTTTTTCTAATAGAAAAGACAAGCAACCACCAAACAGAAAAGCGAGTGATTTCATGCCGTTTACCTTTTCGCACCCGGCGATCGTCCTGCCGCTGCGCAGACTGGGCTGGGTATCCTTTCCGGCTCTCGTCTTTGGCAGCATGGCGCCGGATTTTGAATATTTTTTGCGCATGCAGCCGTACAGCGTCTACAGCCACACGCTGCTTGGCCTGTTTTGCGTTGATCTTCCGCTCGTGATCGTCCTGTATGTTTTGTACCGCTACATCGTCGAAAAAGGACTGCTCGCCGTTTTGCCGCTGTGGGCGGCAAAAGGCTTGGCGAGCGGGCGGCCGCAGACACGAAGCCGCAGGCGGACGTGGGTATCGCTGGTAGTGTTCGCTTACTCCGCGCTGCTCGGAAGCTACAGCCATATCGCCTGGGATGCTTTTACCCACGACGGAGGCAGCATGGTCGAACGGTTCGCTTTTTTGCAACAGCGCATCCCGCTCCTTTTTCTCGACGTGCCTGTCTACAAGCTGCTACAGCACGGCAGCACGCTGCTGGGCGGGCTTGCCATCGCGTTTGTGCTCTGGCGCACCGGACGCAAGAACGATCACGTCGAGATCAAACAGGCCACGCTGTACGGAAAAGGGCTGTTCTGGCTAGGAGTGGCTGTAATCGGACTGGGCGTCGTCGTTTGGCATGCCTTTTTCGTGAAAGGGGTGTCTCCCCTGATTCATCCGTTGCAGCAGGTCGTTCCTTTTCTGTCCGGAAGCCTGCTCGGGATTTGTCTGCTTGCTCCGCTGGCGAATCGGCCAGGTTTGAAAAAATAGGGCAGGTTTGCCTAGCTTCTGAGTATATTAATGTATGGCTGAAAAAGCATGTATTCGCACTGGCCCAAACTGGATGACACTTTTGAACATAAAGCATGGCTGCGCATCTGTAAGGACTGACAGGCAGGGACGAACGAACGTTTAGAGTGATGCACAAAGGCAGGTGACCGAACATGAGACATTCGGAAAGCAGTCTCTCCATTGATCCCAGCTCTGCTTCCACCTCTTCCAACTCAAACAGGATTCAAGTCGTTTTCAAACGCAACGATTTATCCATCAAGAAGCCCGAAACGCTGCCCGAATACGTAAATGCATCCGCACCCAGCGAATTGGCCTCCTTGTTTGATGAGCTTGAAAATTTGATCGGTCTGCAAGAAGCGAAGAAGACCATGTATGAGATTTACGCGCTGATAAAAATCAACAAGGAACGGGAAAAGCATCACCTGAAAATTGAAAAGCAAGTGTTTCATATGGTGTTCAAAGGCAACCCGGGCACGGGCAAGACGACGGTTGCCCGTTTGTTCGGCAAAATGTTCCGCGAAATGGGCATCTTGAGCAAAGGCCATCTGATCGAAGTGGAGCGGGCCGATCTGGTCGGTGAATTTATCGGCCATACGGCGCAAAAAACGCGGGAACTGGTCAAAAAGGCACTCGGCGGCATTTTGTTTATCGACGAGGCGTATTCGTTGGCCAGAGGGGGCGAAAAAGACTTCGGCAAGGAGGCGGTTGACTGCCTGACGAAAGCGCTGGAAGACTCGAACAAAGATTTCATTTGTATTATTGCCGGGTACAACGACGAAATGGAGCAGTTTCTGGAGCTGAACCCCGGCTTGCCTTCCCGTTTTCCGGTTCACATCAACTTTTCCGATTATAGTGTGGAAGAACTTTTGGACATCGCCACTCTGATGACCCGCGAAAAGGATTTTGAGCTGACGAGAGAAGCGAAAGAAAAAATCCGCCGTCTGCTGACCGGAATCGTGAATGACCCGTTCCAGCAAAATTTCAGCAACGCTCGGTTCGTGCGCAATTGCATCGAGAAAGCGATCCGGGTGCAGGCGGTCCGGCTGATGAAAGCAAACGAGCTGACGCGGGAAGAGCTGCAGCGGCTAAGAGCCGAGGACTTTCAAGTGTGACTTCTCCACGATCCATCCGATCCCTCCGCTGCGGGGGATTTTTTTTACAGATAAGAATTCTAGAAGCTTCTTATCCAGTATAAGGGCAACTAAAGCTGCACCAAAGGCTTGGCGCAGCCAAGTTTTCTAACCCTGCGCTTTGTTCTGTAGCGAATAGGGGCGGGGTGCATCGCGACCGTAACGAAATGGGCAAAATGTGGTATGATAGGGAGAAGAAAGGGCGTGAATCGGTGAACGAACTTATCAAAACAAAAGAAACTGCGATCTTGGTCGGGTGCTACCTGGATGGCCGTGATGAGGAACGGACGCGTCTCTCCATGGAAGAACTGCACGAGCTGGCTGAAACGGCTGGCGTCGAAGTGCTCGATGTCGTGACGCAAAACAGAGATCGAATCGACTCTGCCTGGTATTTGGGGACGGGCAAGATTGATGAAATTGCCGAAAAGGCGCATGAGCTGGATGTGGACGTCATCATTTTCAACGATGAGCTGTCCCCGAGTCAGACGCGCAATCTGGACAAAATTTTTGATTGCAAGGTCATTGACCGGACCCAGCTCATTCTCGATATTTTCGCGGGGCGAGCGCAGTCGCGCGAAGGGAAGATTCAGGTCGAGCTGGCCCAGTACAACTATTTGCTGCCGCGTCTTGCGGGCCAGGGCAAGCAGCTTTCCCGGCTCGGGGGCGGAATCGGGACGCGCGGTCCGGGTGAATCCAAGCTGGAAAGCGATCGCCGCCACATTCGCAAGCGGATCAGCGAGCTGAAGCAGCAGTTGGACGACACGGTCCGGACGAGACAGCTCCATCGGGAACGCCGCAAGAAAAACAACGTGTTCCAGATTGCGCTGGTCGGCTATACGAACGCGGGCAAGTCGACGATCCTCAACCAGTTGACACAGGCCAACACGTTGCAGGAAGATAAGCTGTTTGCCACGCTGGACCCGACGACCCGCCAGCTCGTGCTGCCGAGCGGCCTGGAAGTGCTGCTGACGGATACAGTCGGCTTCATTCAAGATTTGCCGACGAGCCTTGTCGCCGCTTTTCGCTCCACACTGGAGGGCGTGAAGGAAGCCGACCTGATTTTGCATGTCGTCGACAGCCACCACCCGGATTTGCGCGTGCACATGGAAGTCGTGGACAAAATTTTGCGCGAGCTGAAAGCAGAAGAAATCCCGCAGCTCGTCGTATTCAACAAGGCGGACTTGCTGACCGAAGGCGCCTACCTGCCGCATGCAGACGAATCCATTCTCGTCTCTGCCATTCGCGAAGAAGATCAGCAACGGCTTTTGGCGAGGATCGAACAATTTGTGCTTTCCTCTTATAATGAAATGAAGTTGCGCGTCCCGGTCGAGCGCGGGGACATTTTGTCGCTCTTGCACCGCGAAGGCGTGGAGATGGAGCAGCAATTTAGCGAAGAGGAAGAATCGTACCTGGTCACCGTGCGCGTGAACCGGGACAATCCGATCTACGGCAAGATCGCTCCTTTTCTCCTGGACAAACCAGAGACTGTTGAAGAGAGTTGGTAAGATAGCAGATGTTTCAATACTTTTCCCACGGAGAAAAGCTTCGTCCGCTCGTACTGGAAGTAGAAGCGACGATCTCCGAAAGACATCGTCAAATTTCCGCGCTCGTGGACACCAATCAGTTGAAGGTGCTGCGGTCTTTTCAAAAGCATGAAGTAAACGAGTTTCACTTTTCACCGTCAACCGGCTACGGCTACGACGATTCCGGGCGGGCTACGCTGGAATCAATCTACGCAGACGTTTTTGGCGGAGAGGCGGCACTGGTTCGGCCGCACATTATTTCCGGCACGCACGCGATTGCCATTTCCTTGTTCGGCATGTTGCGTCCTGGCGACGACTTGCTCTACATCACGGGCAAACCGTACGACACCTTGGAGGAGGTCGTGGGGGTGCGCGGTGAAGGGCAAGGCTCGCTCAAAGACTACGGCATCGGGTACAGCTTCGTGCCGCTGACGCCTGAGGGCGAGATTGATTTTCTCGCGGTAGCGCAAGCGATCACGCCGAATACAAAAGTAATCGGCATCCAGCGTTCGCGCGGCTACGCGGATCGTCCGTCCTTCACGATCGCCAAAATCCGGGAAATGATTCGCGCTGTCAAAGAAATGAAGCCGGATGTGATCGTCTTTGTCGACAACTGCTACGGCGAATTTACGGAAGAGCAGGAGCCGCTGCACGTGGGCGCGGACATCATGGCCGGCTCCCTGATTAAAAACCCGGGCGGCGGGCTGGTCAAAACGGGCGGCTACATCGTCGGCCGGGAAGACCTCGTCAAGCTTGCTTCGTACCGGATGGCAGCGCCAGGCATCGGTGCGGAGGGCGGAGCTTCGCTGTACTCGCTGCTGGAAATGTACCAAGGCTTTTTCCTGGCGCCGCACGTCGTCGGCGAAGCGCTCAAAGGCGCGGTGTTTTCATCGGCTCTCTTGGAGCGCCTCGGCTTTCAGACAAACCCGCTCTGGCACGAGCCGCGGACAGACTTGATTCAGTCTGTCGCCTTTGGCAGTGCCGAGCGACTGATTGCCTTTTGCCAAGGGATTCAAAAGGCAGCCCCGGTCGACTCACACGTGACGCCGTATCCGAGCGAAATGCCCGGCTACGCAGACCCGGTCATCATGGCTGCGGGGACGTTCATTCAAGGGGCGAGCATCGAGTTTTCCGCAGATGGCCCGATTCGTCCCCCGTACCTCGGCTTCGTGCAGGGCGGTTTGACGTATTCGCACGTCAAAGTGGGGATTTTAACGGCATTGAACGGCATGCTGGAAAAAGGCTTGCTCGACCTGCCTGAAAAGTAAACCGGGCACAAGCGACGGCGCGGTCATAGACGAGACGGCATTCTCTACGCAGGGGATGCCGTTTTTTTGCGGCTGACACGCCGGAGAGCGGGTAGCTCCCCGCAGGAAGCAAGCGGCTCAATGTCCTCATGAGGCGGTTTTAAGCGAAAGCGCCGGGGTTCGAGTGCCTGGCAGCGCGGGACAAACGTGGATTTTTACCAATGCGGGTCACTTTCTGCGTGATATTTTCTAACATCCGTTGACAGTGTTTATGCTTTTGCATAAAATAAGGCATAAGGATAACGATAGAGGAGGGACAAGTCATGAGTGATGACCTTCGCCGGAATATGGCCCTCTTTCCCATTGGGATCGTCATGAAGCTGACCGATCTCACTGCGAGACAGATTCGCTACTACGAGCAAAATGACCTGATTCAACCGGCTCGCACGGAAGGGAAGCAGCGGCTTTTCTCCTTCAATGATGTAGACCGACTGTTGGAGATCAAGGAACTGATCGAAAAAGGACTCAACATTGCCGGCATCAAGCAAGTGCTGAAGCTGCAAGAACCGGTCACCGAGCCGACGGAGATTACGCAAACGTCCGAAGGCAAGCGCAAGGACATGTCTGACAAGGAACTGCACCAGTTGCTCAGACAACAGATCATGTATCGCAATGCTGCCCGCCCAGGCGAGGACGCATTGATTCGTGGAGAGCTATCCCGCTTCTTCCACTGATATAAAGTTGTGAGAGAGACAGGAGGAGAGAAATGTGAGCAAGTACACAAGAGAAGACATTATGCGATTGGCCCAGGAAGAGGACGTGAGATACATCCGTCTGCAGTTTACTGACCTGCTGGGGATTATCAAAAACGTGGAGATTCCTCTGTCCCAACTGCCAAAAGCGTTGGACAACAAAATGATGTTTGACGGTTCTTCTATCGAAGGGTTTGTTCGTATCGAGGAATCGGATATGTACCTGGTACCGGACCTGGACACCTGGGTTGTATTCCCGTGGGGCAACGAGCATGGGAAAGTTGCACGTCTGATCTGTGATATCTATATGCCGGATGGCTCTCCGTTCGAGGGTGACCCTCGCTATATTTTGAAGCGCGCGTTGAAAGAAGCAGAAGAAATGGGCTTCTCTGCGTTCAACGTGGGACCAGAACCTGAATTCTTCCTGTTCAAGCTCAACGAAAAAGGCGATCCTACGCTCGATCTGAACGACCAAGGCGGCTACTTCGACTTCGCTCCGCTCGACACCGGCGAAAACTGCCGTCGCGACATCGTATTGACCCTGGAAAAAATGGGCTTTGAAATCGAAGCTTCCCACCACGAAGTAGCGCCAGGCCAACACGAAATCGACTTCAAATACGCGAACGCGCTGCAAGCAGCAGACCAGATTTTGACTTTCAAGCTGGTTGTAAAAACGATCGCGCAAAAACACGGCCTGCATGCAACCTTCATGCCAAAACCGCTCTACGGTGTGGCAGGCTCCGGTATGCACGCGAACCAATCCCTGTTCCGCGGCAACGAAAATGCGTTCTACGACGAGACAGACGAAATGGGCCTGAGCCAAACAGCGAAGCATTACCTCGCAGGTATTTTGCAGCACGCTCGCGGCTTCACAGCGATCACCAATCCGCTCGTGAACTCGTACAAACGTCTGGTACCTGGCTATGAAGCACCTTGCTACGTGGCATGGTCGGCGAAAAACCGCTCTCCATTGATCCGTATCCCAGCCTCCCGCGGCATGGGAACCCGTATCGAAGTGCGCAGCCCAGACCCGGCAACAAACCCGTACCTCGCTTTGGCTGTCATGCTGAAAGCCGGCCTGGACGGCATCAAAAACAAAGTGACTGTACCACCAGCGATCGACCGCAACATCTACGTGATGACCGAAGAAGAGCGCGAAGCAAACGGCATCGTCAACCTGCCAGCTACGCTCAAGGAAGCGATCGAGTGCCTGAAAGCCGATCCAGTAATCTGCGAAGCCCTGGGCGAGCACGCGCTGGTACACTTCATCGAAGCAAAAGAAATCGAGTGGGATATGTTCCGCACACGCGTCCACGACTGGGAGCGCGAGCAGTACATGAGCACTTACTAAAATGGAAAAATCCCCTTGCGCCTGCTGGTGCGAGGGGGTTTTTGCTTTTGTGGGCAGCTTTCGAAATTCACGTCGATGTATTGCTTTTGCCCACAATTCGCCCACAAATTTTCTAGTTGTAGATTGTTAATATGTGTTTTTCAAATTTGTCCATCCTATCTGTTTTAATTTTTTGGAAATGTGGACGAACATATCCGGCAGGTTGGGATATCACACCAGCACCTGCAAACGGACCAGGCGAGACTGGGAAAGTATGCTCCACTAATCGTGGAGCTTTTTTTATTTGCATGTTATTCGTTTCATTTCCGCCTCCATTTCATTGCGTAAGAATGCTTTCGCTTCTTCGTTTCCGGTAAGCTCCAGCAAAATCGGGTTCTCTTCGCTGCTTGCAATGACCGTAAACGTTAAAAACGGGCAGCATTTTCGCTCCAGCCGCACCCATTCCTGCACAAGCCGTAACGTATCTTGATCCCCCGGAAATTGATACTGAACCCCTTTTTCAAGCTCCGCAATGCTAATCCTTCTCGAATCAAGCTCTTCCCAAATGCTTTTGTACTCCACTCGCTCCGCTTCCGTAAAGACTGTGTGGCAACAAGCGATAGGCATTTTTGGGCTCATTTTGTCTTCCCCTTTCACGTTTCAGCAAGAATGCCTGATTTTCTACAAGCTGAACGCCCAGAGCTACCGCACCACTGACTGGAAAAGCACAAGCACAGAGCGTATGCAACTAGCAACTCATTTCATTTACAGCACCTTCCGCAAAGAGATATAATCGAATCGTAAAACTTAAAGTTAACTTTAAGTCAAGGGGGGAGTTGTTATGTCTGGACTTAGCATTGGGCAACTTGCGGCAAGGGCAGGGGTAAACGCATCGACGCTGCGTTACTATGAATCCGTTGGCTTGCTTCCTGCTCCGGAACGTCAAAATGGGCAACGCCGGTATGATGAACAACTACTCGAACGTATCAGTTTTATCAAGATCGCGCAGCAAACAGGCTTTAGCATCCAGGAAATCGCGATTTTGCTAGAAGGTTTTGAAACCAGTGGACCACTGTCTGAGCGCTGGGAACAAATGGCGAAGCAGAAACGCTCCCAACTTGAGGAAAGAAAAAAACAGCTTGATTGGATGATACAAATATTAGACAGCGGGCTAAGCTGCAAATGCCTTACGTGGTTGGAATGCCTGAAAAAAATAGAAACTACGGGTTCGCGATAGGAAAGGGCTGGGCGAGAAATGATTTCAAGAGAACAATTAGAAAAGAATCAAGTGTGGCTTTATGCGTTCGTGCTCGTGATTGCTGCTGGATTCGGGTTGTTATGGCCAGAATCAGGCGAGAGCCTTGATCGTACGATTTCGTTCGTGCTTGCCATCTTGATGTATGGAATGTTTGCCCAAATCCCTTTTTTTCGTTTAAAAGAGGCACTCTCGAATCGAAAGTTTATGTATGCGCTCCTTCTTGTCAACTACATAGCCGTACCAGTCCTTGTCTGGGGGTTAACGCGGTTTCTTCCGGCCGATCCAGCAATCTTGTTAGGGGTATTTCTTGTTTTGCTTACCCCCTGCATTGACTATGTGATTGTCTTCACCCATCTTGGGCGTGGGAACGAGAAACTCGTGTTGGTTTCAACCCCGATCCTTTTTGTCACCCAAATGCTTTTTTTGCCCGTTTATCTATGGCTTTTTATGGGCGAGAAAGCAGCAGAAATCGTGAGTGTCGGGCCATTTCTCGAAGCGTTTTTCGGGCTTATTGTCGTCCCGCTGATTCTTGCTCTACTTACGCAATGGTGGTCAACAAGACAACCACGGGGAGAACGGTTTCTTGATGCAACAGCATGGCTGCCTGTGCCTTTTATGGCGCTAACGCTTTTTGTTGTCGTTGCCTCGCAAATTGCCAAACTGTATAGCTCTTTTGATTCGATCATCCAAGTGATTCCTGTCTATGCAGCATATATGGCGATTACACCGATTATTGCGCGGATTGTTTCCCATCTATTCCGTTTGGATACCGGAGCAGGGCGAGCTTTGATTTTTAGTGCAGGCACGCGTAACTCTCTGGTCGTTCTTCCGTTTGCACTGGCGCTGCCGGAACCGCTAAACGGAGTGGCGTCGGCAGTGATCGTGACGCAAACCATTGTAGAGCTCATTGGGGAGCTAGTATATATTCGGCTGGTTCCAAAGGTGCTTTTGCGAGGGGCGGAGGGAATTGCGGAGAAACAAAAGTGATTCGTTTACATAAATGAGTTAGTAGAACATTTTTTATTGGGGTTTTAACGAGGCTGATCCGCTCCTGCAACCAAGAGTGGGAGTGGATCAGAAGGAACTGGCGATTTCCTGCTTTCCGGACTAGCTAAAAAGAGAGAAAGCAGAAGCTACCATGAAAACAGCACTCAAGCTGCTTATAATGAAAATAGTCCCTCTTGTTCTTTTTGACCAGAACGGATTGAGCCAGGAGGGAATCCGAGCATTGTTGGCGAGGAACTATTTCTGGCGCTTTTTCACGAACAGCACAGCGCTGGCAGCGACGACGCCTGCGAGGTAAATAATTGCGTACGATATGGCGCGCAAATAAGACAACTCTGAAGGAGTTCCGTTATAAATGGCGGTAGTAGCCGAGACGAGGATGATGCCGATGACGTAAACGGCCAGCCCGATCAAAATGCTTTTTCCCATGTCAATCTCTCCTTTGTGGCCTAGCTAGTGAGAGCATAACATGAATAAGGATTATTTTCTATTTTTTGTAAAGGGTACAAAATCAAAAAGATAACATTGTTTCTTATAGGAAAGGAACCTTTATGAACCCGCAACTAAAACAACTCCTGCTCCACTTCGACGACGCAGCCGAATGGTATGCCCCGAAAGACTTCGATTACCGAAAAGAAATGCAGCAAGTAAAAATGGTAAAAGCCCGCTTGGAAGCTGAAACAGACAACCGTTTCGAACTGGACGACTGCGTACAGGACGCCTCGTTTTTCGCAGAGATGTACATCCTGGAAAAAAGCCAACACGATGCGAAAGCGAGCGGGGGAAGCTATGCGATGTGCTACGAGCTGGCGATCCGCTTTTCGGCCTTTGGACGGTTCGTGACGATCCATGGCGCTTTTGACGAGACGGGAAAGCAACCAGACCTGAACCGCATCATCGCCACGCTGCAGGAGAACGGCTACCGCTACATCCCCGCAGACGAGCTGAACACCTTGTACGATGGGAAAAATCAAGCGATGATCGGCGAATACACCTGGTGGAACCGATTTTTCGACTACTTGTAACAGCCGCATCCTTCTTTTGCCCGCCGCTTTGGACGAACCATTTTTGTCTAGCGGGGCTTAACCTATCCGATCCACGTACATTCAGTTCGCCCGGCATGCCGAAACAATCGTTATCTCGCTTCCGACCGGCCTATCTGGCTGTACCATGCTCAAGCCAATGGAAGCTGAGAGGGCAGTTCCCCCGCCTAAACAGCGAGTGGCGGAACAGTTTGGATGTACTCGCCACGCTGGCAAAATAAGAGAAACGCTAGCAACTCCCGTGAAAAAGATTAACCTCACCTAACTTTGGTTAGGAGACAGCAAATAGAGAAGCAAAGTATAGTAAAGGTACCCGAAAGGAAAATCCTCACTTTCCGTTGATGGACGCCATTGTCGATGAAAATCGCCCTCCTGATGGCGTGGCCTTTGTGGAAGCTCCATTTCTCCGCGCAGTTTTCGCAAAGGCAGCGGGCTTCATCAAAGATTCGGTCAAAAGAACGAATGCATCCTCTCGCCCGTTTGCCGTCAACTGCCCCTTGAGTTGCTTGAGGGGTATTTTTTATGAAAACGGCTCCTTGTTCGCTAAGCTTGAACAAGGAGCCGCCACTGTTTTTCGCGCATGATCGTGTTTCTGCTCATTTGACCATCGTAGCCAGAAAATCATGCAGTTTTTCCAGCGAACGAATATTTTGATTGCAAGTGACGCTGTCCTGACACAAATAGTTTCCTTTTTTCAAATACGTGCCGTCGCCAGCGCCCCGCGCTTCCAGGACGAACATGCCGATGTCGGTAATTTTGTTGCAGATCGCACAAATCCCTTTTTTGGGCAGGGGAGTAAAAACGCCGTGAATGCCGATCAGCTTGTCAGGGTAGTAGGCGATCATGTACTTTTTGTCTGCCCCGCTGTCGAACCAGCTTACATACGACGTTTCGGCATACGGGATTTCCGCTGTCGCAGGCGGCTTGAGCTTCTTGACCTTCGGGAACATTTTTTTGATCGCTTGCTCGGTCAAAGCGGGAAACGGGATGATATACGGCGAGAGCCGCAGCAAAAACTGTTTGGCTTCGTTCTTTTCCTTGATGGCTGCGAGTGGCGCAAGCAGTTGCTTTTGTTCCTCTGTCATGCCGGGGAAGAGCTGGAACACGGATTCCTGGGCGATTTCTTTGCGGGCCCGGATGACATTAGGGTCTGTGCTGCTTGTGTATGCGTTCAACAAGGTTTGCACCTGTGCTTTGATGAAGTGATAGTGGTGGGGTGAAATAAATGGTTGCATCTTTCTGGTTCCTCCTTGCAGCGTACTCCGTCGGGCGTGAGGAGTCGTGATGGTGTTTGTACCTTCTACTGTAAAAGGAGCGGAGTGCGCTGCAAAGGGAAAAAACGATTGTAAAAAGAACTCGGCATAGGAAAAGCACTGACCGTCTCGTGGACGCGCCAGTGCTTTTGTCTATTTGGCATACACAATCTTTTTGATCGTTTCCGTCGAGAGAAAGTACTGCTCGGCCAGCTCCTGGATGGAGGCGCCTTCGCGAAAAGCGTTGCGGATCGCGCTGTTGCGTTCATCCAACTGTTTTCTGCCGCCGGTCCGGGTCCCCCATTTGTGATGGGCCGTCTTCGGTTTCGGAATGTAGATGATTTCTCCCTGCACGTACTTTTGGATTTCTGCGATCAAGGTTTCTGGCAGCATGCTGGCTGCATTCACATATTTCATTTCCGCTCGCTCCTTATTTTTGAAGTGAAAAATAAGGGGCAAAGCCAGGAAATAAGAAATGAGATACGTTAGAGAAGGCGATGAATTGTCTAAACGACTGTCCACCTCATGCAAAGTATCGCCTTATTCCCAGGCTTTGCATGAGACGCTGCAGTATCTGGCAAACCAATTCCATTCACCAACCACACACCCCCTCGTTCTCGTTTACTCCCTGCGCGCCGCCAAGTGCCCGCGCAGTAGTTCCCATTATAAATCATCTGTCCGCCATTTGCACCGCGGCTCTGGCGATTTTTTCACCACGCGCGCGCCGTCCGCCTATGCGACAAAGGAGCGGGGGACTCTTTACCTGGTCACAAGAGTGCGGAGCTGTTCTTCCGTCCACTTTTCCACATCCAGCAGCGCCTGGTATGGATCGTCTCCCGGAATGTTAAAATAGGAGGCAAAAGCAGGTTCGGTTTTCAGGCCGTCTTGCTTGAGCTGGCGGATGGCGCGGAGGGCGTCAGCGCCACCGAGCAGCAGCAAACGGTGCTCGACGACCATGTGCCGATACGCATTTTGCTGTTCGACCGGGCGCGGTTGGGCAAACAGCTCAAACCAGAAGCCGCAGGCAAAAAACGTAATCAGGCAGGTGGGCACGCCTTGCACGAGCAGACGAGCTTCCTTGTAGCCTTCATACGCCGCATACGAAGCGCGGACGACGTCGGCAAACTGCTCGAGGTCGTGGCACTCGCAAATAATGTCCAGATCGCTGTCCGCAATGTCGATGTCCAGAGGGATCGTACCTGCGAGCACGGGATCGAACGCTTGCAGCCGCTGCATGACCGCGGATTGGGCGATGGCCTGGCCCGCAGCTTTTTGTTTCGGTGTCCCGTTGTGCAAATAAGATAGGTCGCGCCAGTTTCGCGTCATAGTAACCCTCCGCTTTCGTTAAAATAGGCAGGTACTCCTCGCAGACGGCCTCACGGATTCGCAAAAGAAGAGTGCAACTTCAATCCGCTTTTTCTCGTATTACCTATGTGAGAGGAGTGCATAGAGAATGGATATTGTTCTTTGGATTATCGTGTTGGTGCTTTTCGCGCTAAGTATCGCCGGTATATTTTTGCCAGTACTACCCGATACGATTTTACTGTGGGCAGGCTTTTTGCTCTACCACTTTTTCATAGCCGATCCGGGAGCGGGGTTGCCAGCGTCTTTCTGGTGGGGGATGGTGGTGCTCAGTATCTTGCTGTACGGTGCGGATTTGTTGACCAACATGTTTTTCGTGAAAAAGTACGGCGGCTCCAAATGGTCTTCGGTGGCTGCGGCCGTAGGGATTGTTCTCGGAATCTTCGTGTTCCCGCCGTTCGGGATGCTGATTATGCCGTTCGTGCTCGTGGTGCTGGTGGAGTTGCTCGTGCAAAAGCAGCCGATAGAGAAAGCGGTAAAGGCAGGCTTTGGCTCGCTGATCGGCTTTTTGGGAAGCGCAGTTGTCAAAGTCGTGTTGCAGGTGAGCATGATCGTCTGGTTTTTCCTTGCCAGATAAATATAATGATAGAGACGAAAAAGGACAGCGGAGGCTGTCCTTTTTTCATGCGCTGGAACGATTAGTGGATGAGGCGATAGACGCCAATGACTTTTCCGAGAATGGTGACGTTGTCCAAAATGATCGGTTCCATCGTCGCGTTTTCCGGCTGGAGGCGGAAGTGGTTCTTCTCTTTGAAAAAGCGCTTGACGGTCGCTTCGTCTTCTTCTGTCATGGCGACGACGATATCGCCGTTGTTGGCGACGTGCTGCTGACGCACGATTACGTAGTCGCCGTCCAGGATACCGGCGTCGATCATGCTGTTCCCGGAAATCCGCAGCATGTACACCTTGTCTGAAGTCACGATATTTTCTGGAAGCGGGAAGTACTCTTCGACGTCCTCAATCGCGGTAATCGGCTGCCCGGCGGTTACTTTCCCGATGACGGGAACGCGAACGACAGAGTCCTCGAAGTTGTCCTGGAAGCGGTCTTCCTCAGACAGCAGTTCGATGGCGCGAGGCTTGGTAGGGTCGCGGCGGATCAGCCCTTTCTTTTCCAAGCGCGCCAGATGACCGTGCACAGTAGAGCTGGAGGCAAGTCCGACAGCTTCGCCGATTTCGCGGACGGATGGAGGATAGCCTTTGTCCCGGACTTCCTTGCGAATAAATTCGATTATGGCTTGTTGTCTGCTGGATAATTTTGACATAGAGAGACACCCCTGATTTCTCGAACATGTTTTCCTATATTATACCATGGGAGCTTGCGTTCGACAAACATAAGTTCGATTTTGATGCGAACAGGAATTTTTGACAGGGTAAATGCATTTGATTCGACAGCAGCGGCCAAATCTCGAAAAAAGCGCGGGCGGGCGGCCGGAGCCGTAAGTTGCAGCAGTTCCATTGTAATAGAGCCGGGCTAACTCCAAGTCGGCAAACAGTTCCATCGTCGCGGAGCCGGGCTTACGTCGAGCCACAAGCCGCTCCACTGTCGCAGAGTCGAGCTCACGTCAAACCGCCAGCCGCTCCAGTACCGAAGAGCCGAGCTTACGCCAAGCCACAAACCGCACCAACGCGGCACACTTGGACTTCTGTTCAGGTAGCAAGCAACCAGCTAGAAACGAGCTAAATCCACCCCAATAGAGTCGCCCGGCAGCGTCATCCGAAGCAAAAACGGCTGCGCACAGCAGCTCCGCGCGAATTTGCGAGACGGCGGTTTTTGTATTGACATGAACATATGTTCTCATTTATGATAGGGATACGAACTTATAGAACGTATGTTTGTAGGGGGTCATATTATGAATGCCATGTCTATCCATAACCGTTTCGAGAAAAAGCAGCCTCGCCGCGTCCGTTTGGGCATCACGAGAGGACAAGCTATTTTGTTTTTGCTGACGTTCTCTCTCTTTTTTTACTTGCTTACCGAACTGGTGTTTGCCTCTTCTGCGCATAAAGAGCCGCTAAAAGGAAAAGAAGTGACCGTTCGCTCCGGCGACAGTCTTTGGACGATTGCTGTGCGCCATCATCATTCGGAAAAGGTGGATGTGCGCGATCTGATTTTCGATATCAAAATGGCGAACAACCTCGACAGCAATCTCATTTATCCGGGGCAGACCTTGTTCATCCCGGAAACGGACTGATTCGAGCACTTGCCCGCCATCCGCTCTCTTGCCAGTTCCGACTGATATGATATAATAAAGCGGCATTACTACAGAGTGGGAGGAACCGGAACGTGGTATCTGACGCGGAAATTAAACGAATCAACGAACTGGTCAAGAAATCTCGCGAGGTTGGCTTGACTGACGAGGAAAAGCAGGAGCAAAAAGCTCTGCGCCAAAAGTACATCGATGCGGTCAAGATGTCGCTTCGAGCGAATCTGGATTCCATCCGCTATGTGGAAGATCTTGAGGAAAATCGTCCAAAACAGTAAACTTACTTGTATTGATACGGCAGACATCCTTGCTTGACGCTCGGGTGTCTTTTTGTTCCTGACGACTTCTGCCAGTTTTGCAATTGAGGAGGGGGACCAATGGCATGGGTGGCTGTAGCGGTTGGGGGAGCAGTCGGCTCGTTGCTTCGTTATGTGCTGGCGCTGGTTGCCAATCAGCCGGGCTGGCCTGTAGGCACGTGGCTGGCGAACATCATTGGCTCGTTTGCCATCGGCGTTTTGTTTGTGATCGGCAAGGAGCGGGGAGGCTTCTCGCCTGAGCTGTATCTTTTGTTTACGACAGGTATTATGGGCGGATTCACGACGTTTTCCACATTTTCGCTGGAAGTGGTTTCGTTCTGGGGAGAGGGACAATGGCTGCGCGGGCTCGTTTACGCCCTGCTCAGTATCGTGGTCGGCCTGCTCTCTTGTGCCGCGGGAATCTGGCTTGCCAGACAAATGCAATAACGACCATCACATTGATAAAAGACGAGAGGGGGGATGGGTGTGAGTACCCAACACCGCGATTACGAGGCAGAACAAAACAAGCTGGATGAGACGATTGCATTGATCGATGGGGAGATCGCTCGGCTGCGCGAAGAGATTCGGGAAGCGACCGACGATTACGTCAAGCAGGTCGTGAACGCAAGCAAGGCAAAAGACCTGCGTTATTTGGAGGATCACGGACGCGACAAGCCGTACTTTGGCCGAGTCGATTTTCTCAAGGACGAGGTTTACGAGCTTGACCAGGTGTACATCGGAAAAAGAGGGATCGTCCGCAGCGATACGTTTGATTCGATCGTCGTGGATTGGCGAGCGCCCATTGCCAGTCTCTATTATTCCGGAGAGAGCAAGGATGCGTTTTACCGGATGGGGCGCGAGATCGTGCGCGGCGAGGTGAGATTGAAGCGCAACTTCGCGATTGAGGACGGAAAAATCGTCGGGATTTACGATGGCGCTGTAAAAGAGACGATCAACCGCGAGATGGGGCACCCGGACGAGTTTTTGCAGGAAGGCTTCATCGACGAATTTTTGAACGCCAATCTGAACTTGACGAATGACAGCCGCTTAAAAGATATCGTCGCGACGATCCAGTCGGAGCAAAATGACATCATTCGCGCGGAAAAAGATCGGCCGATCGTCGTGCAAGGGGTTGCGGGCAGCGGAAAGACGACGATTGCGCTGCATCGGCTGTCGTACCTGATTTACAACTACCAGGATACGATGATGTCGAAAAAATTTATGGTGTTCGCCCCGAACCGGATGTTTCTGACGTACATATCAGAGGTGCTACCCGAGCTTGGCGTCGACGATGTTCAGCAATCGACGTTTGTAGACTGGGCGGCGCGGCTCGTGAAGCCGCTCATGCCCAAAGGCTGGCGGATCGTGAGCCCGGACAAACCGCTGCAGTTGTTTTTTGAAGAAGGGCAGGACGAGCGGGAGCAGGAAATCACCCGCCATCGGCTGCGTTTCAAAGGCTCGCTGGCGTGCCGGGAAGCCATGGAAGAGTACATACGCTACGTGATCGAGACGAGAATCCCGTTCAAAAAACTGAGTTTTCTTTACAACAAGACGAAGCAAGTGTTCTCCATCCCGGGCGAGACGATCCGGCAGTTTTTTCTGGAGCAGTTCGGGTCCTTGCCGTACCATCGGCGCGTCGATGCGCTGCGCAAGCATTTGAAGCAGGAGATGAACAAGCAACTATTTTCGCATTTGCGCGAGCGAAAAGTCGACCTCGACAAGCAAGGGCTGGCCAAGTTTGAAAAAATGCTGGAGCAAATTTTGGATACGTACCTCGTCTCCTTCCCGCGGCTGGACATTTTCGAGTCGTACCGCGAGCTGATCGCAGAGGAGGAGCTGTTGCGCAAGCTTGTCCCTGCGGACATTTCCGACGAAGTGGTCCGCGATGTGAGCCGGTCTTCTGCGGCGCTGTTTGCCCAGGAGCGGCTGGAAGCGGAGGATATCGCGCCGCTGTTGTATTTGCAGCATATCATCGAAGGGATGAACAAGGCCGGGCATTTCGACCATACCGTCGTGGATGAAGCGCAAGACTTGAGCGCGTTGGAGATTGCCGTGATTGCGCTCGCGACGAAGCGCCACTCGCTGACGATTGTCGGCGACATCGCCCAAGGCATTCACAGCTACCGCGGCATTCACGCGTGGGAGGAGCTGACCCAGGGTATTTTCGAACAGCTTCGTCCCGCCTACTACACGCTGGCGCAAAGCTATCGCTCGACAGTTGAGATCATGCTGTGCGCCAACGAAGTGCTGCGGCAGATTGAGCTGCCGGAAGCCGTCTTGGCGAAGCCCGTCTTGCGCCATGGCGAAAAGCCGGTCATGGTCGAGGCCGATTCGCGCGCCAAGCTGTGGACGGAAGTCAGCTCCCGGGTGGCCGCTCTGCAAAAGGAAGGGTTGCAAACGATCGCGATCGTCACCAAGACGATTCAGGCGAGCAAAAAGGCGCACAAGGCGCTTGCAAAGAGCATTGCCGATTTGACGCTGCTCGGCAGCAAAGACAACCAGTTTCCGGGCGGCGTAACCGTGATGCCTGCCTATTTGACAAAAGGCTTGCAGTTTGACGCGGTCATCGTGGTCGATGTGGATGCGTATCAAAGCAACGAATGGGACGCGAAGCTGCTCTACGTGGCGATGACCAGGCCGGTGCATCGCCTCGTGCTGACGAAGATGGCAGGGGAGCAGGCGCCACTGCTGGCTGAGCTTTCGCCCGAGCTGTACACGCAGGCTTGAACGTGGCAAATAGTAAAAACCCCTCTGGCTGAATAAGCAGCAGAGGGGTTTTTGCGTGTGTGGCTCAAAGCGATTAATGGTCGCCTGTGTTTCCTTTGGACGGGTTGGTGATGACGAAGCCTTCTTGCGGCAGATACAGGTAGTCGACGATGATGCCGTCCAGAAGCGGCTCGTCTTTTTTCACGACAACGTCGATTTCCTTGTCAGTGGAGACTACTTCATCCTCTTCGGTCGGTTTGTCCAGCGCCAGGCCGTAGTGTGCATGATCGCCGTGCGCGTGAGTGATATAGACACGCAGCTTCAGGTCTTTGTCTTCTTCCTGCTCCATGATCGTGGTCAGTTGCTTCGCTGCATTGCGAGTGATCTTTACCTTCATCGGTCAAGTCTCCTAACTGTATGTATGTAAGTTTCTTCTCCATCTTAGCAAAGAGGGAATTGCAGATGCAATGTGGAAAGTGTTCTGGAACATAGAGTTGCTAGACGAACATGCGGAAGGGGACGCTTTTATGAAAATGGATTTGCGCAGCGATACCGTCACGAAACCGACTGAAACGATGCTTCGCGCGATGGCGGAAGCCGAAGTGGGCGATGACGTTTATCGCGAAGACCCGACGGTAAACCGACTGGAGCAGCTTGCAGCGGAACGGCTCGGGAAGGAGGCGGCCTTGTTTGTCACCAGCGGCACGCAAGGCAACCAGGTCGCTGTGCTGACCCACTGTGTCAATGGTGACGAGGTGATCGCGGAAGCGGAATCGCATATTTTTTATTACGAAGGGGGAGCGATGTCGGCTCTGGCTGGCGTGCAAACCCGGACACTCGCGGGAGAGCGCGGTGCCTTGCGCCCGGAAGACGTGGAAAAAGCGATCCGCGGCAACAACATTCATTTTCCGCGAACGAAATTGATTTGCCTGGAAAATACGCATAATCGGGCTGGAGGCGCGGTGGTCACGGTCGAGCAGATGAAGGGCGTCTATGACGTGGCGCAAAAGCACGGGATTCCGGTTCATCTAGACGGGGCGAGGCTGTTCAATGCGGCGGTCGCCCAAGGAGTCGACGTTTGCGAACTGAGCCAATACACGGATACCGTTCAAGTTTGCCTGTCCAAAGGGCTGAGTGCGCCCGTAGGCTCCATTTTGGCTGGGGACCGCGCTTTTATCGAAGAAGCGAGATGGTGGCGAAAAAAGCTCGGCGGAGGCTTGCGCCAAGCGGGCTATTTGGCTGCGCCGGGAATCATCGCCTTGACCGAGATGGTCGAGCGGCTGCGTGAAGATCACGAGCGGGCACAGCAGTTGGCCGCAGGCTTTCGCAAGCTGTCCCTGACTGTCGAGCCTGTCGAGACGAATATCGTGCTGGTCAGGACCGATTCGATCCAGGAGACAGCGGTTGACTTTTTGCAGCGGCTCGCAGACAGAGGGGTGTTGGCGGTCGACTTCGACGAATACGTGATCCGCTTTACGACGCACCGTCATATCGACGAGCAAAGCGTCGCCAAAGTGCTGGAAGTCGTAGAGGAGCTGCTGGGAGCAGCGAAGTGTTCCGGGTAACGATACAGGCTGTTTGAGCGAGAGCGAAAAGCCAGTCCAGCACCAGACAAGGGGCGGACTGGCTTGTTGCTTGGGAAGCGCCGAAGAAATAGAATGAATTTTTTGACAATATGCACAAAAATCTTTCGCCGCTAGCACATGATTTTCTACCAACTCGTCCGATTCCTTTTTTGCGGTGATGCGATAGCATGGTGGAGAGTAAAAGACTGTCAATCAGTCATCTTCGCGAACTCGACACAGACGAGGAGGACGCGAGAGTTGAAGAAACGAACAGGCGCGCTATTGATTGGGTTTCTGATTTTTCAATTCGTTGCAGGCTGTAGTTCGTCCCAGCCGTCGGCAACTGACAACCAGGGCACAGAAACAACGAAATCCGAGCAAGCCAAAACGCAAGAGATGGTCTTGAACTGGAATGCGGAAGGGGGAGAACGCCGACGGCAGACCCGGGCCTGGCATCAGACGGGACTTCCTTTGACGTGATTACGGCCTGTTTTGAAGGGCTGACGCGCTACGGGCCTGACGGAAAGATTGCGGGAGCGCTGGCCGAGAACTACTCCGTTTCCCCCGATATGCTGACGTACACGTTTCAATTGAAAAAAGGCGCCCTCTGGTCCAACGGTGATCCCGTCACCGCGCACGATTTTGAATTTGCCTGGAAGTGCAAGCTCGACCCGCAAACAGGCTCGGAGTACGCCTACATGCTTTATTTCATCAAAGGAGCGGAAGAATTTAACACGGGAAAAGGAAGCAAGGATGCCGTCGCGGTCAAAGCGCTCGATGACCACACGCTGGAAGTGCAGCTCAATTCGCCCGCGCCGTTTTTTTACGAGCTGACCGCTTTCCCGACGCTGTTCCCGCTGCACCAAAAAACGGTCGAGTCCAATCCGGGCTGGGCGGCTTCTCCCGAGAACTACATCGGAAACGGCCCGTTCAAGATGGATGTTTGGGAGCATAAAAACAAGCTGGTGCTGGTCAAAAACGACAAGTACCATGACAAAGACGCGGTGAAGCTGGACAAGATCGTCTGGAGCATGATTACCGACACCAACACGTTGCAAGCGCTGTTTGATTCCGGCGATCTCGATTGGGGCGGCCACCCTGCCTATACGCTGCCTGTCGATTTGCTGCAAAGCTTGCAGGATGAGGGCAAAATTGTGCTCGACCCGTATCCGAATACCGTAGCGGTTACGTTTAATACGACCCAGCCGCCGTTTACGAACAAAAAAATTCGCCAGGCGTTTTCCTACGCGATTGAGCGCCAGCCGTTGGTCGACGGAATTGTCCTGCCGGGTGTTCCCGCTGCCTACGCCTGGGTGCCGCCCTCGATGAAGCTCAGCAGCAACGATTACTTCAAGGAAGATGCCGCCAAGGCGACGGACTGCTCGCAGAAGGCTTGAAAGAGCGAAAAATAAATCCAGAAAGCCCCCGTCTGTCCAAGAGCGGCTCTTGCGGCATGGCGGGGGTTTTTCTCCGTCGTTCGCGTGTATTTCCCTTCTTCCAAAGAAATACTATAGCCATTGACTGTTGAGGGAAAAGAGGGATGAACATGATATCGGCCAAAGAGCGTGAGCGGCTGCAAAACCAGATGAAGCGCGACGAGAGCAAGATCGTCAACATCGTTCTCCAAAATGCGCAGCAGGTAGCAGGAGAAATTGAAAAAGCCACCCACCAGGGCATTTACATGGTAGATGGCCGTTATTACGGATACGAAGAGATCAAGGAAATCAACGGCTCGCTCTAGCCGAAAACGGACACGTCGCCAAGCCAGCCGAGTCTGGAAGCGGCTACAGGCGCGGCGGCGGGAAAAAGTGGCGAAGGGCATCCGGCAGCTCCTTTTGCCACAGGCCCCAGACGTGATTGCCCGGCTTTTCGGCATAGGACAGGTTGGCCTGTTTGGCCGTGAGCAGCTTTTTCGCTTCCCGGTTCCATTCGACGAAGTCAAACGTTCCGATATGCGTCTCCACGGCGGTTTCGTCCAGTCCCACGACCATCCAGATGCGCAGCCAGGACAGGCTCTCGCGGCTTTGGATGGCGTCGAGCGTCGGCTGGAAAAAGGCTCCCGACAGCGCAAGCACCTGCGAAAACAGCTCAGGCTGGTCCAGGGCGAGATGCAGCGCCACAGTGCCTCCGAGCGAATCGCCTGCAAGCACGCGGGACGCTTTGTCGCGCCTAACGGGATAGCGCTCCTCGATGTACGGCAGCAGCTCTTCGCAAAAAAAGCGTTTGTACGCTTCGTTTCTTGCGCCGACGGGGGAGTATTCGCTCGTCCGCTTGCTGCGGTCTACCGAGACGCCGACGACGAGGAACGGCTCGATGCCTTCCTCCAAAATGAGCTGGTTGGCGATGGTAGCGATTCGTCCCATCGTAAAAAAGTCATTCCCGTCCTGGCAGTAGACGACAGGATAGGACAGAAGCTCGTTGTAGCCCGGCGGGAGGTACACTTTGACCGAGCGGGGAGTGTCCACATGATTGCTTGGCACTTCTTCTTTTATGATCGTTCGTTTTACATATTCAGACATCGATTTACACTCCTGTTTGCTCAAATGTAAAACTAAGCCTTGAAAAAAACTGATACAGCTTTTATAGTAAATGATAACAGAGAGGAAATAAACCCTGTAATATCAATACTATAACACATTAAACAGACAATTTGTCTGCAGTATAACAGGGTGGTGCAAACGGCGCTGTAAGCCCTTTCTTGCACGAGACAACTTTTCTTCTGCTTTTTCCATTATTGGGGACACTTCCGACATCGTTCGCACTCGCCGCCATTGATTGAGCATCTGCTCGGTGAAACGCGGCAGGGCGCACGGCAGGCAGGAAGCCCCTTATTCTAGTGACGAGGTGAATGAGATGAGCGTAACCACTGCTGTTGAACAAACAGAGAACAACGCCCCGCTGCAAATTCTTGCACCGGACGGTACGGTTGTTCGTCCTGACTTGATGCCTGAGCTCTCTGATGATGAGTTGCGTGAACTGATGCGTAGAATGGTCTTTACCCGCGTGTGGGACCAACGCGCTATCAGCCTGAACCGTCAAGGTCGTCTCGGCTTTTACGCGCCTGTAGCGGGTCAAGAAGCAAGCATGATCGGCTCCGAGGCAGCGCTTTCCAAAGAAGACTTCATCCTGCCAAGCTACCGCGACATTCCGCAAATGGTATGGCACGGTTTCCCTATGCACAAAGCGTTCCTCTACTCCCGCGGACACATCGAGGGTGGACGGATTCCGGAAGGCGTCAACGTACTGATGCCACAAATCATCATCGCTGCGCAATGTACGCAAGCGACAGGTGTGGCGATGGGCTACAAGCTGCGCGGCGAAAAGCGCGTGGCGATCAACTACTTCGGTGACGGGGCAACCTCCCAAGGTGACTTCTACGAGGGCATGAACTACGCAGGCGTTTACAAGCTGCCTGTCATCTTCTTCTCGCAAAACAACGGTTACGCGATCTCCCTGCCGTTCGAAAAGCAAACGGCTTCTGAAAACATCGCCGTAAAAGCAGTGGCTGCCGGTATTGCCAGCGAGCGTATCGACGGTATGGATATCCTCGCTGTTTACTACGCGGTGAAAAAAGCGAGAGAGCGCGGCGTGAACGGCGAAGGCGCGACACTGATCGAAGCGCTGACCTACCGCTATGGTCCACACACCATGGCAGGTGACGACCCAACCCGCTACCGCTCTGGCGAAGAGCAAAGCGAGTGGGAACTGCGCGATCCATTGATCCGCTTCCGCAAATTCCTCGAAGGCAAAGGCCTCTGGAGCGAAAAAGACGAGGAAGCTGTCATTGAAGAAGCAAAAGCAGCAGTTGCGGACGCGATCAAAAAAGCGGACGAAACGCCGAAAATGAAAGTGACCGAACTGATCGATGTAATGTTTGAGACACTGCCGCCTGCACTCGAAGAGCAAAAGGCAGAATTCCTGGCGAAGGAGTCGAAATAAGCCATGGCACAAATGACAATGGTTCAAGCCATTACGGATGCAATGCGCGTAGAGTTGAAGCGCGATGAAACCGTACTTGTCTTCGGGGAAGACGTAGGGAAAAACGGCGGGGTATTCCGTGCGACAGAAGGTTTGCAAGCTGAATTTGGCGAGCAGCGCGTATTCGATACGCCGCTCGCTGAGTCCGGAATCGGTGGACTGGCTGTAGGCTTGTCCATCAACGGCTTCCGTCCTGTAGCGGAAATTCAGTTCTTTGGCTTCGTTTTTGAAACATTCGACGCGATCGCTTCCCAGGCGACTCGTATGCGCTACCGTTCCGGCGGTCGCTTTTCCAGCCCGGTAACGTTCCGCTCCCCATTTGGTGGCGGCGTGAAAACACCTGAGCTGCACGCTGACTCCCTGGAAGGCTTGATGCTGCAAACGCCGGGTCTGAAAGTGGTTATCCCTTCCAACCCGTACGATGCAAAAGGTCTGCTGATCTCCGCGATTCGCGACAACGATCCGGTCGTGTTCCTGGAGCACATGAAGCTGTACCGTTCCTTCCGTCAAGAAGTGCCAGAAGGCGAGTACACCATCCCGCTGGGTAAAGCGAACGTAGTAAAAGAAGGCAGCGATGTTACCATCATCACCTATGGTGCTATGGTGCATACCAGCCTGAAAGCCGCAGAAGAAATCGAAAAAGCGCGCGGCGCGAAGGTAGAAGTCATCGACCTGCGCACCATCAGCCCGCTCGATATCGACACCATCGTCGCATCCGTGAAGAAAACAAACCGTGCGATTGTCGTGCAGGAAGCGCAAAAAACTTCCGGTGTTGCTGCGGAAATCATCGCGCAAATCAACGAGCGCGCCATTCTCCACCTCGAAGCGCCTGTGCTGCGTATCACTGCGCCGGATACAGTCTATCCGTTTGCACAAGCAGAGGATATCTGGCTGCCTGACGTGAAACGCGTGGTAGACGGACTCACGCAAGTGCTCGATTTTTAATCGGAAACAGACATAATGGCGGAAAAGTTGAGAGCTTTCCGCCTTCTTTCCGAAATTTGCAGGCTGTTCATTGAAGCGTAGTGTTTAAAAGGAGGAGATACTGTGAGTCGTTTTACATTCAGACTCCCGGAGCTCGGCGAGGGTATCCATGAAGGCGAAATCGTCAAATGGCACGTACAGCCCGGAGATTCCGTAGAAGAAGACCAAGTCATTATGGAAGTGCAAAATGACAAGGCGGTAGTAGAAGTTCCATCGCCTGTAAAAGGAAAAGTTGTCGAGCTGAAAGTGACAGAAGGGACTGTTTCTGTCGTCGGCGATCCTTTGATCGAGTTCGAAGTAGAAGGCGAAATTCCGAACCTGCCAGACCACGGTCACGGCGATGCGCATGGGGCTGAAGCTGCACCAGCTCCTGCTGCTGACAAAATGGAGCCAGGCTGCGACATCGGCTCCCAGGTGAGCGCAAATGCAAACCAGGCGCTGGAAACGCCAATGGCGCCGCAAGCGACAGCGACAGCGGTTGCCGCTCCAATCGACCGCAAGCACGTGTTGGCTACTCCTTCCGTGCGCAAATACGCGCGTGAAAAAGGCGTGCAGTTGACACTGGTACCTGGTACGGGCAAGCTCGGCCGCATCACCCGCGAAGACGTAGACCGCTTCGTAGCGGGCGGCGCTGTCGCATCCGCTCCTGCCGCACAAGCAGTAGAAACGGCTGCTCCAGCAGCAGTCGAAGCTCCGGCAGCGGCTCCAACTGGTGTTGCCCAAGCAGCATCTGCGCCAACCGTTCACTACAGCGCACAAGCTGGCGAACTGGAAGAGCGCGTTCCGCTGAAAGGCATCCGCAAAGCGATTGCCAAAGCAATGGTGAAATCCGCTTACACAGCGCCACACGTAACGATCTTCGACGAAGTGGACGTAACCGCACTGGTTGCGATGCGCAAAGACGCGAAACCACTCGCAGAAGAGCGCGGCGTGAAGCTGACTTACCTGCCAATGATCGTGAAAGCAGTCGTAGCGGGTCTGAAAAAGTTCCCAGAGCTGAATGCTTCCATTGACGATGAAAAACAAGAAATCATCTACAAAAAATATTACAACATCGGTATCGCGACTTCGACAGAAGACGGCCTGCTCGTTCCTGTCGTCAAAGCGGCTGACAGCAAGTCGATTTTCCAAATCGCTGGCGAAATCAGCGAGCTGGCGAAAAAATCCCGCGAGCGCAAAGCGAGTGCTGACGAGCTGAAAGGCTCTACCTTCAGCATCACCAACATCGGTTCCGCTGGCGGCATGTTCTTCACGCCGATCATCAACTACCCAGAGGTTGCAATCCTCGGCGTTGGTCGCATCAGCGAAAAACCAGTGGTGAAAAACGGCGAAATCGTGGTTGGCCAAATGCTGCATCTGTCCTTGAGCTTTGACCACCGCTTGGTTGATGGCGAACCTGCGCAGCGTTTCGTCAACTACGTGAAGCAGCTTCTGGAAAACCCGACGCTGCTCGTCATGGAGGGATAAGAGACAATGGTAGTAGGTGAATTTACGACAGAAGTAGACGTGCTCGTCATCGGTGCGGGCCCAGGCGGATATGTGGCGGCGATTCGCGCCGCCCAACTGGGGAAAACCGTAGCGGTTGTGGAAAAAGCAGAGCTGGGCGGCGTGTGCCTGAACGTAGGTTGCATTCCTTCCAAAGCGATGATCCATGCGGCACACACGTATGAGCACGCCCAACATACCGAATCCATGGGGATCACCATGGAAAACGTCAAAGTGGATTTTGCCAAAGTCCAGGAATGGAAAAGCGGCATCGTGAAGCAGTTGACAGGCGGCGTTGGCTCCCTGTTTAAAGGCAACAAAATCCAGGTAATCCCAGGTGAAGCGCTGTTCGTCAGCGAAAACGAAGTGCGCGTCTTCCACGGTTATGACGTGAACCGCTATCGCTTCGAGCATTGCATCATCGCGACCGGGTCCCGCCCGATCGAGCTGCCTGCCTTCCCGTTCGGCAAGCGCGTGCTGTCCTCGACAGAAGCTCTGTCCTTGACCGAGCTGCCGAAGAGCATGGTCGTGATCGGCGGCGGCTACATCGGCATCGAGCTGGGTACGGTGTTTGCGAAATTCGGTACCAAAGTGACGATTCTCGAAGGCTCCGATCAAATTTTGCCTGGCTTTGAGCCAGACATGCCGCGTCTCGTGGAGCGCAAGCTGAAAAAGCTCGGCGTGACCATCCATACCAAAGCGCTGGCGCAAGGCATGGAAGAGACCGAAAACGGCGTGATCGTGAAAGCCGAAGTCAAAGGCGAAGCGCAACAAATCGAGGCAGAATACGTGCTCGTCACCGTTGGCCGCCGTCCGAACACCGATGAGCTGGGCGTTCGCGATATCGGCATGAACTTGACCGATCGTGGCCTGATCGTCGTTGACAAGCAAGGCCGCACGAACATTCCTAACGTGTACGCGATCGGGGATATCGTGCCAGGTCCTGCGCTCGCCCACAAAGCTTCCTACGAAGGAAAAGTGGCTGCCGAAGCCATTGCCGGACATCCGGCTGAGGTGGACTACAAAGCGATTCCTGCGGTTGTCTTCTGCGATCCGGAAATCGCAAGCGTGGGTATCAACGAACGAGAAGCAAAAGAAAAAGGCATCGATTATGTGGTGGGACGCTTCCCGTTTGCTGCAAACGGCCGCGCTCTGTCTGTCAACGCAGGCGAGGGCTACGTGAAGCTGATTGCGGAAAAAGGCTCCAACCTCGTCCTTGGCGCGCAAATCGTAGGTCCGGAAGCTTCCAACATCATCGCGGAAATCGGCCTGGCGATCGAAATGGGCGCTACGCTTGAGGATATCGAGCTGACCATCCACGCTCACCCGACACTCGGGGAAGTGACGATGGAAGCGGCTGAGCTGGCGCTGGGTCGTCCGATCCACGTGATGAAATAACAGCGGCACCTGCGAAAAAAGCCTTGTTCCTATACGGATACAAGGCTTTTTTCTTCCACATCTTACCCTTTCCACCTGTTCTTATATAATGTAAAATAGTGGGAGACTGACGTGGGTGGAGGCTTGGCAGCATGGAAACTACGAGTAAGATGATTGATGACTTGCGCCAAAAGCTGGAACGTGCAGCCAAAGAAGCAGGCTACAATTTTCTTGACCCAGAAATCGTGAAAATAAGTCAGCAACTGGATAAATTGATCGTTGCGCATATGTTGCATGAAAAACGCCCTTCTTAAAGGGCGTTTTTAGTGGAAAAGCTCAGGAGAAGGAGTACAGCAGGTGAGCGTTCGTTCCCTTTTTGCTGAGACAAGGCTCCTGGGCATAATAATAGCTGGGATACAGGATTAACTGCTGCGCATGGTCGTCTGGGCCATGGCTCGGATATGTCAGGTGGCAAGTCTCTTCATCCAGGGAGAAGGCGGGAGAGAGCGACTGCAGGTAGGAAAGCAGGGCAGGAACGCTTTGCACGGCATAGTAAATGCGCTCCGCCTCTTTCACAAACTGCGGCGCGATGCTCTCCCAGTTCTCTTCAAAAAACAGTTGCCAGTAAGACGAGACGAACAGGCTGAAACGGCCTTTTACATAATCAGAGTCTTCCTTTATGTCCAAATACACTTGCGGAATCTCGTGCTGCTGCATCCATTGGTCGAGCATCGGAGTCACACTGCGGACAAATTGCTCGGTCGGCAGCGACACGAAGTATTCGTATTGATCGTCCACTCCCATCACGCCTTTTGTCTGGACGGGATCGAAGGAGTCGGGGAGACCATAGCGGAAGAGCGGGAGCAAATACTGCCATTCTTGCTTGAGGCGAGCGGATTCAAATTGCTCCAGCTTGTCCTCTGACCATGAAAAGAAGCGTTCAGGGGGAGTCGGCTGGGCGAGAGTGTGCAGGCTGGCTGCCAGCTCGTACAAAGGAGAGACGCTGTAGCTGATCGCGTTCGAAAGCGGGCCGTTGCCCGGAAGTGGAATGGTAATCATATTGGGCTAAACCTCCATTATGGATACTGCATCCATCATAGAGCATCCCTGTGGGACAATTCAATCATTTTGTTGTAAGAAAAAGGAAAACCCGAACGGACTGATTCCGCTCGGGCCTTTTAGCCAACAGCTTACCCTTCCCGCGTTTTGATGGAGCGGGAATGATTTTTTTGCTTGACTTTTTTGGAGCCAGCCAGCGGTTCGCCGGTCTGCTCCTGTGGCTTTGCCGCATTGTTGTATGTTTGGTGCGGATTTTCGTCGAGAATATGATCCTTTTCCATCAAATCATCTCCTTCTTTTCGTAGTTTGTCGCAATCCGATGGTGACGAACCATAGGAATTGCTGGTATTCTATAAGGAAGCGTGTCTGCGATTAGTAGGAATTGATATGTTGTCAAAAGAGCAGAAAGGCACGATACTGTTTATGTAGCGTCCGTTTGATTATGTAAACAAGAACCGCGCTTTTTTACGGATCTGAAAGGAGCAGCCAATGCCACTGTTGATTGCGCCCGTGTTTAATTCGATGACGACACAGCCCATTCGGATCGAGCTGCCTAATGCGTATTACTTGATCTCGGGGGCTGAGCGGCCGTACGAGATAGCTTCGCGTTATTTGCGAAACGAGATGGACGAGAACAAGCGCATTTTCGATTCGCGGGTCAACCGCAACAGCCTGTTTTTGGTTGCGGAGCACGCGGAGATGAAAGTGACGGATGACCGTCCATGGATCGAAGAGATCGAAAACAAGCTGAATTTGTCCGCCATAGATGGGACATGCTCGATTCCGTACGTCCTGACGATCAATGGCAACATGTGCGGGATCACGTACTTGAAGCGCTCCCTCGACGGAAGCAAATTCGAGTTTGACGAGGCGACCCAAAACGTGTTCGAGCGACTGATAAATCATCAACTGCCGTCGCTTGCTTTTCGCCGTTATTCCCTGTCGCTGGAGAAAAAAAGCAACGAAGACCAACTGCTCGATTTGTGGATTGCTCTGGAGTCGCTGTTTGCTCCCGACGGAAAAAAGGGCGAAATCACCTATAAATTGCGGGTGCGAATGGCGTATTATTTTGGAGAGTCGTACGCGCAGCGGCAAAAAATTGCCCAGTTTGTAAAAAAATCGTACAATCATCGTTCAGAGATCGTGCACAGCGGAAAAATGTTCGGCAACAAGCTGACAGATGAAGTCAATACGCTGCGGTTGATGGCGAGAGCGACGATTCTGAATACGGCGATGCACGGCATCAGCCTGCAGGATATGCGCGTGAGATTGGACGAGTTGATATTGACAGGCGAAACCTATGCACAACGGTATGCGCCGTCTTATTTTGAAAGTATTATTTTGTAGACCTCACAGAGGAAACAGGAGGAAGCGTTTGCATGAGTGTTTTGATTGTGGAAGATTTGTCCCATGGCTTTGGGGATCGCATTTTGTTTCGGGACGTGTCCTTTCGCCTGCAACCGAACGACCGCGTAGGTCTTGTGGGGGCTAACGGAACAGGCAAATCTACGATGATGAGCATTTTGACCGGACAAAACATCCCGGACAAAGGCCGCATCGAATGGATGCCGAAAATCCAGTACGGCTACCTCGACCAGCACACGAAGCTGCAAGCAGGGAAGACGATTCGCGACGTACTCAAGGATGCGTTCTTGCCGCTGTTGGAGCAGGAGCAGGAGCTGATGGCGATCGGCGAAAAAATGGCCGAGGCGTCGCCGGAGGAACTGGAAGAACTGCTGGAGCGCATGGGAGAAATTCAGGATAAGCTGGAGACGAGCGGGTTTTACCTGATCGACGCCAAGGTGGAGGAGATCGCCAACGCGCTTGGACTGAGCGCGATTGGGCTGGAGCGCGACGTCGCGTCCTTGTCCGGCGGTCAGCGCACAAAAGTGCTTTTGGCGAAGTTGCTGCTGGAGCAGCCGACCGTCCTTTTGCTAGATGAGCCGACGAACTACCTGGATGAAGAGCATATCGGCTGGCTGAAAAACTACTTGCGGGAATACCCGTACGCGTTCATGCTGATTTCCCACGACACGGCGTTCATGAACGAAGTCGTCAACGTCATTTACCATCTGGAGTTCACGAAGCTGAACCGTTACACGGGGAACTACGAATCGTTCCTGGCGCAGTCCGAGATGAAGCGCAGCCAGCATTTTGACGCGTTTGAAAAGCAGCAGGAAGAAATTGCGCGCATGGAAGATTTTATCGCCCGCAACAAAGCGCGTGCGTCCACGACAGGCCGCGCGAAAAGCCGCCAGAAGCAGCTTGACAAAATGGAGCGGATCGACAAGCCGGAGACAGCGGCGAAGCCTTCCTTCATTTTCAAGGAAGCACGCGCGAGCAGCCGCTTTGTCATCGAAGCGGAAGACCTGGAGATCGGGTATTCGCATCCGCTGCTGCCAAAGCTGAGCGTGAAGCTGGAGCGCGGCGAAAAGGTAGCGATTGTCGGGATGAACGGCGTGGGGAAATCCACTCTGTTGAAAACGTTGCTCGGCATCATTCCGCCGCTCGGAGGCAAGCTGGAGCAAGGCGATTTCCTGCACCCGGCCTACTTTGAGCAGGAAGTCAAGCCGAAGCCGATCACCGCACTGGACGACGTCTGGAACGAGTTCCCGTCGATGAACAACCACGAGGTGCGCGGAGCGTTGGCGCGCTGCGGCCTGAAAAACGAGCATATCAACCGCAACATGAACGCCCTGTCCGGGGGCGAGCAGGCAAAGGTGCGCCTCTGTAAGCTTTTGCAGCGCGAGAGCAACTGGCTTGTCTTTGACGAGCCGACGAACCACCTGGATGTAGTCGCGAAGGAAGAATTGAAGCGGGCCTTGAAAGAATTCAAAGGCACTGTCCTGCTCGTCTGCCACGAACCTGAGTTTTACGAGGATTGGGTCACGCAGACGTGGGATGTAGAAAAATGGAGTCTAGAGCAAGCGAAAACTCCGATTAAACTGTAAAAACAAACAGGCAGCCACATTCGTGTGGACTGCCTGTTTCATTTGGCAAAAAACTACGTGGAAAGCGATCAGGTAACGGCGTTTCGCATGCGAATCATGGAAAATTGCAGGCTGCTGTCGAGCAGCGCTGCTTTTAGCGGCATCAGGGACGGGGTGATCCGCAGTTCAATGTTCGCCTGCGCGAGCCGGGCGAGCAAGTTGCCCATCGCGGTGACCTCCACAGGCTGAACGGACTTGCTGGAGACGAAGTAGCCCGCCCCTTCGTCGAGACAGGAAAACAGATCGGCAGCAAACGTGTACTGGTAAAGCACGGTCGTGGCAAGCGTACTGTACCAGCGGCTTTCTATCGCAATGACCATCCTGGCACTGCCAAGGCCGAGAAAGCGCTCCTTGTCTGCCGCAGTCGAATCCGCTTTGGCATAAAAAGCAATGCGCGGGCAGTCGCGCGGGAAGTAGTACATCGGCGCGCGTTCCGCGTCGATTGCCCAGACCGAAGGAGGCAGGCTGGGATGGCTGGGATGCGCGCGCGGGTGAAACGTCGCAATCGAAGGGTCTTCACTGTAATGAAAGACGTAGTCCATGGCAGCTCCTTTCGTCGACCGTCTGACGAGGGCTAAATCACCGCCCAGGCGTTCGGGAGGTAGCGGCCGCGGTAATACGGGCAAGACGTTTTCGTAATCGCCTCGCCGTTGTACAGCATCATCGAGCTGGAGCCGCCGTCCATCGCCATGGCGGTTACGATGCCGCGCTCTTCCAGCAATTCTGCCAGGTCGTTCATGCTCGCGCCGATTGAGTGGCCAGGCTGGCGGCCGTCGATGACGACGAAGACGATCGTGCCGTCCGCTTTTTGCCCAATCGCTGTTCGCGGCTGGATGCCCCAGCTTTTCGCAGGCTTGTCCTTGAACAAGTTTTTCCCGTTCACAATCAGTTGCGGGCGGAAGCTCATCGCATCGCGAACGCCCATTTTCACCAATTGCTCGGCCGTATAGCTGCCGGTAATCAGCTTGCCGTCGTAGGTGATGCCCAAGGCAGTTTCTCCGCTTTTCGGATTGTAGCCCTGGAGAATTTTCCCGTCGTGGATCACCACGCCGTATGCTTTGGCGCCTTTTCCGTAGCCATCCGGGTCGGAGAAGCCGCTCGCGTTGACGATACCGATGGCGTTTGTCTTTTTGACGAACTCGTCGAGCAGATCGCCGCGGTCCTTGCGGTTGGTGACGACTAATTGTACCCGTTTCGGGTCGCTGATGTACATGATTTTTCCTTTGAAGTAGTAATTGCCTTTGGAAACGTCGATGTCTTCCACCTCGATCAATTGTTTCGGCTTTTCCGGTGGCGTTTCGACCACGGGCTGCTCCTGCGGCGATTCTTCCGGCTTGGCTGTTTCATCAGGCTCGGAGTTGATGACTTCCGGGTTGCGGATTTGTTGCTTCAAGGCGTTGAGCTTTTCTTCCGGCAAAAACGTGTACGGTGCCCAGTAGTCGTGCTGCGTCGTCAGGAGCGTCCCTGCCGCCCACTCGCGCAGCTCCTCGCCGCTTCTGGTGCCAAACAAAAAGATGATCCCGATGAGTGCAAGCGTAGTGCAAGTCAAGGCCGACGCCAGTATCAGGCGCTTTACCCAGCGCCAAGGTCTTTTTCGTGTTGCGAGCTTGCGCGATCGCGCGCGTGACAAGGTTTGCATGAGTCCTCCACATCCATCTGACAATATGATTGGTTATTCCTTATAAAAGGACGAATGAATGGGTAAAAAGTTTCAGCAAAATAATAAAGGATCACCAGGGGGAAAATAGAAGCGGGAGGTGATGGCTGTGCGCGGCTATGATGAAGCTTTTCAACAGGAAGTAGAGGAGTATCGGAACAATCCCGACAAGGGCACACGCAACCAGACGACGAGTCGGGACCGTCACGACCTGGCCGAAAAGCAGGAAACCCGTAAGGACTCGAACAACGGGTAAAGCACGCCAGGCGAAGTCCGAAACACGGATTTCGCCTGTTTTTCCACATCCGGGACTTGCAGCCTGGGCAAGCGGTCATTCGTGAGCCAGGCCCTCTGTTATACACGGGCAAAGTGTGGTAAGCTTACCCAATGTACGAATATACGCCAGGAGGGTTCTTGTGAGCACCACGTTTGCTGATTTACAAATTAGCGCGCCGCTTGTTGCGATTTTGCGCGAACGAAAAATGGAGACGCCGACCCCCGTGCAAGCAGAAGCGATCCCGTTGATCGCAGCCGGGCGGGACGCCTTGATCGAATCTCCGACAGGGACAGGCAAAACATTTGCCTATTTATTGCCGCTGCTGACAAAAATGGATCTGGATAAAAAGGACGTGCAGGCGCTTGTGCTGGCGCCGACGCATGAGCTGGTCGTTCAAATTGCGAAAGAAGCCGAAAAGCTGTTGCCAGGAGCCGATCATGCGGTCGTTCCGATCATCGGCGGTGTCGATGTCAAGCGCCAGGTAGAGCGTTTGAAGAAAAAGCCGGTGCTGGTTGTCGCCACGCCAGGCCGTCTGCTGGAGCTGATCGAGCAGCGAAAGCTGAAGGTGCACGAAGTCAAAACGGTAGTCGTGGACGAAGCGGACCGAATGCTCGATGCGGGCTTCGGCAAGCCGGTCCAGGAAGTGATGAAAAAAACATTGCGCGACACTCAGCGTCTGCTGTTTTCCGCGACGATTTCCGAGCAAATTGTCGAGGCGGCCAAAGCTTTTACAAAAGACGCTGTGCTTGTGCGGGCGCAAGCACCAGAAGGCGCAGCCGGAGTCGCCCATCTGTACCTCGTCTCCGATCCGCGCAAAAAAGTGGACACGCTCAGACGCTTGCTGCGGCTCGTCAATGTTCGCTCCTCGATCGTGTTTGTCAACCAGATCGAAAAAGTGGACGAGATTGTTTCCAAACTGAACTACCATCATCTGGCCTGCCGACTGTTGCATCGCGATGCGTCCAAGGAAGAGCGGGCGCGGACGCTCCAGCAGTTCCGGGACGGCGTGTTCCCGGTATTGATTACGACAGACGTGTCCGCACGCGGCATTGACATACCGGAAGTGGAATGCATCGTGCATTACGACCCGGCACCAGACGCAGATACGTACATTCACCGCAGCGGACGCACGGGACGGATGGGACGCGCCGGGCTCGTCTTTTCGATCATCAGTCCGCAGGAGCGGTTTATCATCCAGAAGTTCGCCAAACAGACAGAGCTTGCCATCGCAGAAAAAGTGATGTCGCACGGCGCCCTGGAAGATCCGCGACCGGAGCGAAAGCCAGCAGGCAAGCCAACGGCAAAAGGCAGACCGCAAAACCGCCAGCCGGAAGCGGGCAAGCCGGTTGCCGCGAAAAGCGGCTCCTCCTCAAAACGCGTACATAAGAAGGGCGGCTTTGGAACAAAGTAGGACAAGAGGTACACATCTTGTCTGCAGGAGGTTTCCATGCGCAAAGATCGCTTGTATGAAGAGGATTTGCTGGTGAACGGCACGGTCGGCGGAGAGGTTTTGTCGAAGCAGGAGCGGCAGGTGCTTCGCCGCGAAGCAGGAGAATTGAAGGAAAAGATGGAAGCGGCCAAGCAGGAGCCGATTTCCGAGTAACCAAAAACAAAGGAAAGAGCAGAGCAGCCGACGCAAGCGGTGCCCTGCTCTTTTTGCCTAATGCTCGTCGCGGGTGAGATTGCACTGCTGCAAAGGAATCACCTTTGTCTTTTTCACGAATTTATAGCCGAGCCAGAGCAGGAGGAACATGGGCAAGCCGATGTAGGAGACGAGAATGCCGTTCCAGTCGATCGTCTCGCCTGTGAATGCGCTGTAGTTTTGCCCGACGATAATCACCGTACAGAGAATGAAGGCGAACACGGGGCCAAACGGATACGCTTTTGCCCGATACGGCAAGTCGTTCAGATCGCGGCCTTGGGCGACATACGCCTTACGGAAGCGGTAGTGGCAAATAGCGATGCCGACCCAGGCGATGAACCCGGACATGCCGCTGGCGTTGAGCAGCCACATGTACACGACGCCGTCGCCAAACAGCGACGCCAGAAAAGCGAGCATGCCAACCGCCGTAGTCGCGTACAGCGCGCGTGTCGGGATGCCTCGCGCGTTGATTTTGCGCAAAAACTTCGGGGCTTTGCCTTCCATCGCCAAAATCCACAGCATCCGCGCCGAGGCGTACATCCCGGAGTTGCCACAGGATAAAACGGACGTGAGAATTACCGCATTCATCACGGAGGCCGCGAACGCCAGCCCCGCTCTTTCATAGACGAGCGTGAAAGGGCTTACAGAAATGTTTTCCAAATCGCCGCTCATCAGGTTCGGGTCTGTGTACGGGATGAGCAGGCCGATGATTGCAATGGACAAAATGTAAAACAGCAAAATGCGCCAAAACACTTGCCGGATAGCTCGCGGCACGTTCACCCGCGGGTTTTCGCTTTCGCCAGCCGCGACACCGACCAGCTCGGTTCCCTGAAACGAGAAGCCCGCGACCATGAACACGCCGATCATCGCCATAAAGCCGCCGTGAAACGGAGCGTCGCCGACCGTGAAGTTTTTAAAGCCGACCGCTTCGCCGCCCATGATGCCGACGATCATCATCAGCCCGATCGCGATAAAGCAGATAATCGCAATCACTTTGATGAGTGCAAACCAGTATTCCCCTTCGCCGTACGCTTTGACGGAGAGGAAGTTCAGCGCGAACAAAAGTGCGAGAAACAACGCGCTCCACAGCAAGGAAGAGCTTTCCGGCAGCCAGAACTTCATGATGAGCGCGGCAGCGGAAATCTCCACGGCGATCGTCACCGCCCAGTTGTACCAGTAGTTCCAGCCGAGCGCGAAGCCAAGCGCCGGATCGACGAAGCGGGAAGCGTACGAGCTAAACGACCCGGAAACGGGCAGGAACGTAGCCATCTCGCCCAGGCTTGTCATCAAAAAGTAAATCATGATGCAGATCAAGCCGTAAGCCGCAAGCGCACCGCCTGGCCCTGCGGAGTGGATCGTCGAGCCGCTGGCGAGAAACAAGCCTGTACCGATGGAGCCGCCGATGGCAATCATCGACATGTGCCTTGCGCGCAGCCCCTCTTTTCAACTCATACTGCTCTTTGTTCTCTCGTGTGTGCAGTGGAGTATGACTCAATATGATGCCCCCTTTTTTACAGCGAATGAAAATTTATAATATTCAGGTTACAAATAGGATAGTTGATTTGGAGCCGATAATCTATTCGACGGGGTGTCATAAAAATGGGAGTGATTATTATCCAACATGTACAAAAATCCCCTTTTTCCTCACTGGGAATTGGCTGCTGTCCATGCACATAAAAAAGCAGAGCAGCCGTTGTCGGGACGGCGCTCTGCTTTTGCCGGGGTCATGTTTGCTGCGGGCGACTCTCGCTGCGCTCGTGGCGTTGCAAGTACAGCGCAAGCTCCTGCAGCCATTCGCGAACGCTGCCATAAGGCTCGTCCATCTGGAGCAGCTTGCGAATCATGCTGCGGATTTCTGGAGACAGCGCTAGCTCCTCCTCCCAACTGCGTTCCGGCGCGCCTTCCTCGGGAGAGTAGCCGGAATAGAGCAAAAACAGGAAAAAGTGCCCAAGCGCATACAAATCGCTGGCAGGCGCCACTTCGCGCTTCAACTGTTTTTCCGACGGATAGGCGCTGAGCGATTCGGCCATGTACGTCGGCTTGTCGCCGATGAACCGCGCCAGCCCGAAGTCGATCAAATACGGCTGTCCGTCCTGCCAGATGACGTTTGGAATGCGCACATCGCGGTGGATCAGCCCCTGGTCGTGCAGATGGGCAACGAGTTGGCCGATCTGCTGCATGTAGCGGGCGCACTCGTACTCATCCACTGTGATGCCGCGCTCGAACAGCATCTCCTCCAAAGTAGGCCCTGACAAATACGTCATCACGAGAAACGAGTCTTTGCGATACGTAAAGGCGTCCAGGCAGCGAGGAAATTGCGGATGGGACAAGGAGGACAGCACCTTGCGCTCATACGCTTGCATGGCCGCTCCCTTTGGCGTATGGCGCAGGCTGGGCTTGACCTGCTTGAGCACGACCTGTTCTCCTGTAGGCGTGTGGGTGGCGAGATAGGCGATTCCGTAGCTGCCCATCCCGAGTACGTGCTGAATGTTATAAGCGCCGATCGTCGTGCCCGGGCGATAGGGCTTGTCCAGGAAGGTGTTCGTCCACCATTCTTTTACGTGCGTCCACATAGCCGCTTCTCCTCCTGTTGTCATCTTACCACGAATGGAAAAAGCCTGACCTTTTTTCGTGCAGGTTTGCTATAATCAGGTTCGGTACATGTAGACAGGAGCGACGAGTATGAATTTTATCATTGACTGGTTATCCTTTTATTTGATTGAACAGCCTGAGGAAGAAGACGGCATCAAGCAGGTGCGCATGACGCGCTACCTGGGCCATGATGAATATCAGCGCAGCGAGCTTCGCGACTTTTTGGACGGGGAGTTTGCCCGCATCGCCAAACGCAAGGTCGAAATGAATCCGAAGACGGAAGGGACGCCGACCAAGCTCGGCCAATTCGTGGTGGAGCCGGGACATCCGCTCGACTCCAATCCGAACTACGCGCTGCTGAACCGCTTGCTTGCGGCCGAGACGCCCGGCGAGAGCAAGGAGCCGTGCCAGGAGCTGGTGCAGTCGTACTTGCGGACCTCGCAGGTGCGGGGCGGCGTGCTGATTGTCGTGCGCACGCGCCTGGAGCTGCTTGATGAGCGCTACGTGTTTATTTTGAAATGCGATTTTGAACAGAAAACAGCAGTCATTACGGATGAAAAGAGCCTGATTTCCAATGTGCGTATGGCAATCAATGCGAAAAACATGAAGTCGCTGATGTATCCGTACATGATCGAATCCGGGATGAACGATCCGTATCATGTGAAAATCCATCAGTTTTCCCATGCGCGCTACTTCGAGGAATTTTTGCGCTTTATTGAATATCCGCAAACGGTGACGCAACTCGTCTCCGATGAGGTCATTTCCTTGGCCCGTCAGCATATCGAATACACGTATCCTGAGGAATCCGAGGAAAGGGTGCGGGAGGAAGAAGCGATCGAACTGATCGCAGCAAGCCCGAAGCGGGAGCTGGCGGAGAAGTGGGAGCACGAGACGGTCATGGAAGCGATGCACATCATTACCGACCGCCAGCCGGAAGTCGAACTGAAATTCAAGCTCGATCACATGCAAATTCGCACGCTGCTCGCCGATTACGGCTCGAATTTGCACATTGCCAAGGTGAACGGACGGTATTTGGTCGTGTTGGAGGGGGAGCAGCTCCAGTTTGAGCGGGGAGTGTCTCCGGTGGAGTTTGCGAAGCCAAAATCATTGGCCGAGGTCGTCAAGGAGATCGAGGAGCGCAGCAGCCACTACGCCCAGCCAATGGTCAGCATGCCAAGCGCCGTCGACGATACACCGCCTTGGGACTAAACGATGAGGGGGACTACCGCCATGCAGGAAAAAGGACTGACTCTGATCGGGCAGGAACAAAACGTGTATCCTGTCCTGCGCCATGTCTCTATCGCCGAGAAGTTTCCCGGTCGCTTTGTCGTCCGGGAGCACACAGCAGATACGCGCGTGCTGTATGCGCTTGACCGTGGCGAAGGCTACGCGCTGATTGAGACGGACCTGCTTACTCAGGCTGGTTGGACAAACGAACAGCTCCACCAGTACGCGATGGACAATTTGCAAAAGCTGCCGTACACGGTGAAAACGCAGGAAGTGGCGGGCAACCGGATTCATTTTATCAGCCCGCCGGACGGCTACGCGGCAAGCCGGATTCTCCTGGACTCTCTGCTGCGCCGGTTTGACCAAGAAAAACGTGGAGACTCGCTCGGCGTGGCCATTCCGCATCAGGATGTGCTGATCGTAGCGGACATGACAGGGGAAGTCGGCGCGAACTTGCTCGCCCGCCTGACCTACGATTTTGCCTCCAAAGGCCAGGTGCCGATTGCCGTGTTGCCGTTTTTTTGGGAGGATGGAGAGTTGACGCCGTTTCTCGTCGTCTCGCACGACAAAGACAGCAAGCCGAATAACAAGTAGAAAGCGCGAGGGGCTCTCGCGTTTTTTTGTTTTGCAGCCGGGCAAGCAGGGGTTAATGCAGGCTCTAGCGGTCGAAGTTTGTTGCTTTTTTTGTCTGAGTTATCTTGTGGTAGAATCTGACTGGAAGCAAAAATTGCCAGGCAGGTCTGAAAAAGGGAGCGTCACTATATGCACATGCGCAACTTCATGATTGGCCAATACGGTCAATTCGATCACAAAAAGTACAAACGAGACTTTAAAAAAGGGTTTTACGGAATCGAGGCGTGTCTGCTTGCCGCAGAAGAAGACGTTCAAACCTTGCAGCGGGAAGCGCAAGTTAACGGTTTTCAGATCGGCGTTCATTTTCCCCTCAGGGCGGGAGAATCTCCATTCAGGGACGCGTTGTTCATGCACCCCGATGATGGACTGCGAAGCGAAGCATTTGCGCTTGTCGAGCGCGAATTGCAGTACATGCAAGTGCTCAAGCCCGTTTATGTTTTGTTCCATTATCCAAAGCCCGTCATTTTGGATGATCGCGTCGATTGGCAAGAGTGGCGCTTTGCAGACGCCAGCGAGTACGTTTTTGAATCGGAATATTCAATTTCCGCTTTTGTGGAAAGAAGCGAGAGGTTGTTTGCTTGGCTTAGCGAAAAGGGAGAGGCGTATCAGTTTGTCCCCGTCTTGGAATTTGATGCGCTCAATCGGTACGTATATGAGACAGATGTGGTAGAAAAACTGCTTATGAAATATCCGAAGATCAAGCTGTGCCTGGACAGCGGCCGACTATTTTTGCAAGACAAAATCGACCCGCACTTCGATTCGAGGCGAGTGGTGAAGTCTCCATCTGTGGACGATGAAAGCGACGGATGTTTTTTCCCACAATCATTATCCTGTGCTGCCAGCCTGTAAGCCTGAATTTGGCTGGGCGCCAATCGAAGACTACTTGCGGATTGTGAGGGAGATAAACTCGGATGTCAAAATTATGTTCGAGCATCGCTCCGAGCTGATCGACGACAAGCAACTGATGACCTGCTACACCTGGGTGGAACAACTGCTGTACGGGGAACGGGAGCGGGCCGATAGCTAAGCCAATCTACTCGCCAAGCAACAACTCCACAAACCGTCCCGCCTCGTGAATCAGCCAGTAGGGCTGCCGCGGTCCGTATATGTACAGGTCTGTCGCAACAGTAAGCATGTTGCGCACACGCTGCTCATCTCCCATCATGCGGGCACACACGCCCATGACCATCCACGGATACGTGTCGCCAGTCACAAACGTATCGAAGCGAGGAAATGCTTTCGTTATCCGCTCATAGAGCATGGAGGGGACTGTAGGCTCGCACAAGCTGTACACAATTGGAAACGCCTGTGAGGTGACATCTGGATACCATTTTCGCCAGCCGGGATGGGAGCGGTCGTACATCGCGTACGAACGGCGCAGGCGGCTGTACATGCCGGCAATTCCGGCCTTGCAGGCGGCGGCGCGCACAGAAGCCTCCTGTGCCAGCAGCGCATTGCCGAGCGAGGCAAACAAGTAGTGCGCGTCATCCAGTCCTTTAGCGACCTCGCAATTGTCCATCAAATATTTGACGCGAAACGAATGTTTGGCCCAGGTCAGGCCGTCTGTTTGCTGCAGCCGGGCAATCCCTTGCAGCAAGTACGCGAGCACGTCCTGATTGGCTTCGAGCCAGGAGCAATCGCCTGTGCTGCGGGTCCACTCCGCGACGACAGAGAAAAAAGTCGCGTGGTAGCTGTCTTCGCTGTCGGCTGCCCCCGTGTCGAGCTCTTGTCCGCGATCGAGGCGAAAGTCGTTGATGTAACCCTCCGCATTCAAATGCTGCACATACCAATCCATGTAAGCGCGGACCGCCTCCCACTCTTGCAGCCGGACAAGCGCGATCAAGGCCAGATTGGTAAAATACGGATTGATCTGATCCCGGCCAGGTCCCAGCAGAAAAGCCCCGCCAGGAAGCTGGCAGGACAAAAGATAGTCACGTTGATGGGCAAGCAGATCGCTGCGGGCGTCGTACATAGAGGTGTGGCCTCCATACTCAGGTGAACGTTGTCACCAATTTTACGCCGTATTCCATCCAGTGCAAAGCCCGCATGTACGAGGCGGCGTCAATCGCAGGCAGTTGTGCGGGCTTTTCCACCTCCTGATGCCATTTTTCGTCCCGGAACCAGTCGCCGCCATCGGCGGGCGCGTGCTCGACGTCAGCCCAGACGGCGTGCAAGGAGGGACTGTACAGCTTGGGCTGTCCGGGCATTAGCTGGTCGCCCTCCAGTCGCAGCTCGTAGCCTTTGTCCGCTTGCCCCGAGCGGCGGCGCGGGGTAAACAGATGCGGCCAATAGTCTGCGCGCGAGCCGGTATGCGGGATGCGCGTGCAAAACGTGCGCATTTTTTCCAGCCGCTGGCGATCTGCGAACAAAAGCTGGTACAAAGTCTTCCCGATGGCGATGCGCTGGATGAGATCCGGAAAATGATGGACGTTCACTCCGGCGATACTCAGTCTTTTGTCAGTAGGGTGCGCCTTGTAGGGAAACAAAATCTGGTTGAGAGAAAAAAGCGATTGCGTAAAAAACGCATACGTGGAAAAAATGCGTTTCATCGTAAACGGTTTATGTACGACGCGCTGCTCAATGTACTGCTGTTCGTTGACGATCAGGGCGCGCGTGAGCCGCGAGCTGTCGCCTGACGCGAGGAACTCCTGCCAGTACGGCTGCATGAATACGGAGACGCCAAGTGGTGCGAGCAGCGAAGTCAAATCCTCGCCACGCCGCTTCATCTCGGCATACAGGAGCAGTTGCGGGTAGGCATCGTAAAAAATCAGCCAGTTGCTTCGTTCCAGCATCCAGAAAAACGGCTCGATTTCCGCTTCGTCCAAGATGGCGGGAAGCCATTCGCCTTTCAAATCGGTCATGTTCCAACCGCCGTTGCGCGAGACGAGGTGGGCGAGCAGCGCCCAGTGGACTTCCTCATGCTGGCGGTAAAAATTGAGATACGCCTGGGTGCGGGTGACGTTGTTGCGGTTGGCGATGTCCGTTTGCCGCCTGATCTGGGCGACGAGTCCTTGGTGGTCGAGAGAAGTAATCGTTGTCATGGTCATGAATGCTCCTTGCCTTTTGCCATTGGAACAGGCCAGCGAGGGGAAATGGGGAAATGCTTTAGTTGTTGAGAGGGTGAAAAAAGCAGGTCATGAAAAACGACCCGCTTTCGTTTCAACCAATCATTTCCAGGACCAGAAGCCGAACGAGCAATTTTTCCTTGGCTTCTTCCCACGATTTGGCGAAGATGACAACATGCTCGGATTGAAACTGGGTTTCTGCGACAAACATGCCGTCCTGTTCGTAAATGTTCATAGATGATCGTCCTTTCCGCTGCCTTTCAAGCATTGTATGCTATCATCAGAGAGATGATGCATACAAAAGTGCTGGAAAAAGCAAGCAGGAAGGTGGAAACACGGTGAGAATCAAGCTGACGAAGGAAGCTGTAGACCAATTGCAAAAAGCGACGCGACCGGTGCGGATCAACGGCGAGCTGGTAGGCGGCTGTGGAATGACGGTCGAATACGCGCTCTGGCTCGATGAGGTGACACCGCAGGATCAGGTGATACAGGTCGAGGGGATGACGCTGTTGCTCGACCCGGAGACGATCGCGTACATCGGCTCGGAGGCGCTGACGATTGACTACCGTCCGCAGCAAGGCTTTCGCCTGGTCACGCCTGAGCAAATAGTGGCTTACGGCCTGTCGCTCAAAGAGCGCTGGGGCTGACGTTTTTACTTGGGCAAAAATTGCAGGATGAACGCGAGAATCCCGGCAGCGATGAGCGGGCCGACTGCGACGCCGCGGAAAAACGTGACGCCGATGATCGTTCCGAAAAGCAGTCCCGTGACGATCAACGGATTGCCAGCCATCAGCGCCGTTCCTTTTCCCGCCAGGTAGGCGACGAACACGCCGATGACGACGGCCAGCACCGTTTGCCAGTGGGTGAACAGGTCCAGCATGGAGGCGGGAGTGATTTTTCCGCTCGCAAGCGGCGTGAGAATGCCGATCGTCAAAATGATGATGCCAATCTGCAAGCCATGCTGCTCAAGCACCGGGAAAAACCGTTCCAGCGACAGAAGCCGCATCAGCAAAAGCAGCGCTACCGCGATCGAGACGGTCGCATTATTTCCCACGATGCCGAGCGCAAGCAAAAGCAGCAGCGCAAGATTGATGACGTCCATGGCGATTGTGCTCGCTTTCGTTTTTGCCAGTAGTATATCCAGACGCGGCGGGGCTCGTGTTCGGCCAGCAAAAAAAGAGATCAGCATGCTCGTCGGCGCTGATCTCTTTTTTCATTAGTCGTACCAAAGTTCCAGCATGCCGACCGGAAAGCCGGTCTGCTCGTCCGAATCAGGAAAGCGGCCCCAGGCAAACACGCCGTTGAAATAATCAATGGTAAACGGCTGATCGTAGTTGGCGACACTGTACTTTCCGCCAATGCGAAATTCTCCCGTCCCCAAGTAATACGACTTCGCCATGAAATACTTTTGCGTAATAATGGCAAGCTGTGACTCGTCACCCAGTTTCTTTTTCTCCTCGGCTTCCACGTGCAGGCGTTCCATCTCCTCCTGCAGCTCAGCGAGAGTCATTTGACTGTACAAACGCAACGGACTGCCTCCTTTCCATACAGGTATATTGTAGCAAAAGACAGGGGAAAAGGCGATGGATGGAGAATGCTCTAACGGGAATGGAGGAGAAGAAAACAATGACACGATTTGACTTGACTGGAAAAAAAGCAATCATTACCGGAGCGGGCAGGGGCATCGGAAAAGCGCTGGCTGTCGGTCTGGCGGAGGCAGGCGCACAGGTTGCGGTCGTCTCCCGAACCGAGTCGGACTTGCAGGAAGTCGTGCAAGCGATTGAGGCAAATGGCGGGGTAGCTTGTCCGATCGCAGCGGATGTGACGGAAGCAGGGGCGGCGGAAAAAGTCGTAGCCCAAGCCCTGGACGCTTTGGGCGGCTTGCATATCCTCGTGAACAACGCAGGCATGAACATCCGGAAAAAAGCCCATGAAGTGAGCGAGGCAGAGTGGGATCGCATCATGGACCTGAACCTGAAGGCGGCGTTTTTCTTGAGCCAGGCTGCCGCGAGGACGATGTGCGAGCAGCGCTACGGACGGATCGTCAACATCGCGTCTGTCGCAGGGCTTGTGGCGCTGCGCACGGGAGTGGCTTACGGAGCGAGCAAGGCAGGCGTCATTCAGATGACGCGCGTGCTTGCGCTGGAGTGGAGCAAATTCGGCGTTAATGTCAACGCGATTGCGCCGTGGTATTTCCGCACGCCGCTGACGGAAGCGCTGTTGAATGACGAGGCGTTTGTGCAAGAAGTGTTGCAGCGGACTCCAAGCGGACGGATTGGCGATGTGGAAGATTTGGTTGGCCCTACGATTTTCCTTTCGTCCGATGCGGCTGCCTACATATCCGGTCAAACGATTGCGGTAGACGGCGGAATGTCCGTGTACGGCTTTTGACGATTCGCAATGAAAAAGGAGACGGCAACCATGAATATGCGCATCGCAAGCGCCAAAGACGCACCGATTTTGACTTCGCTCATGCACGCCGCGTTTCAGGCGGCGGTTCCGCCATCGAGCGCCCTTTCGGAGACGGTGGAGGATGTCGCGACACAACTGGCAGAGGGGAGAGAACAAGCGGCCATTTGCTGGGAGGACGATCATCCGGCAGGGATGGTGCGGTTTCAGTGGAAAGCTGACTCGCTTTACTTTTTCCGGCTCTCCGTCGATCCTTCCCGGCAAGGCAGAGGAATCGGCCGTTCGATCATTCGCTGGCTGGAAGCGTGGGCGGCCCAAAACGGAAAAGCAGCGTTGACTTGCCGAGTGAGGATGGAAATGGAAGCAAACATGAGGCTGTACCGTTCGGAAGGCTTCGTGGTGACGCAGGAGGAAATCGTGCAAAGGGAAGGGACGACAGGCATCCCTACTGCGCATATGCGAAAAACCATCGGTAACTAGCAAAAAAAAGGGGCATTCCCGCAGGGGGAATGCCCAATTATTTGGGGGCGATTGAGAAAAGGCACGATTGGCGCATGTGACTGGATTGCTCTCACCCAATACAGTCAATCAGCCAGCTACTGTTAGCGTAGGCATACGTAGATGGAACACTTCGATCTACCCATGCTTACGTTAAAGAAGTCATTCTAGGAAGAACATCGTACTTTTTCTCAATGCGTTGAAAAAGTGCTTACACTGACAAGATATCAGCTAAAAGTAAAATTGTGATAAAATGAAAATAAAGTATTATTAAATTTTTCGCGATTAACGGGCAAAACGGTGGTTGCCGATCACGACTGTCTGGGGCCTGGACCAGATCCATTTGGATGTGGCGGTATCAGGATTGAAGAAGTAGAGGGAGCCATTGGTCGGATCCTTTCCATTCACCGCATCCGCGACTGCCCGTCTGGCGCTCTCATTTGTTTGGGACGAGAGTCTGCCGTTACGGACTGGCGAAAACGCGTTGGGAGCGAAAATGACCTCCCGTACCGTATTTGGAAATTGTGAAGAAGCTACCCGATTCAATACGACAGCGGCAATCGCTACCTGTCCCTCATACGGTTCACCCCGGCCTTCCGCATAGACCAACCGGGCAAGCAGTTCCATATCCCTATCTGAAATTTTTCCTTTTCCATGCCGAATCACTTTGCGGCGATCGTCCCGGCTGACCTGGACAGAATCGCGCTTTACTTGTGTGGCAGGGATAGCAGTTTTTGTTTCCTTTTTGGCAGCCTGTACGGGAGCCGCTGTGGCTTGTACCGGAACAGGCGCTGTTTTCTTCACGTGAGGTGCCGAAGCGCTCGTCGGCGTGACGAACAGGCACAGAAGAAGCAAGGCAAAACTGTTGAGAAAGAAGAAAAAGCGCATTCGCGCTTCTCGTGTCTTCATGGTGAGAACCACTCCTTTTCGCTTTTTGCTTTTGATTGCGGAAGCGAATCGGGTCTTTAGCAAGTCTAGCGGGAATGGTTGGATAGCGCAAGAGGAAATTGGTCCCACGGTACTATTTACTAAAACAGAAAGTTGTGAAAATGAGGGGGGCGAAAAGCAGCAGATGCTTGTATCTCCTGTGCTCTCAAAGCAAAACACCACTGTGCAAGCACAGTGGTGTTTTGCTGTTCTAGTCTGAAAGTCTTACTTTTCGGTAATGGTTACGGTGTTGATTTTGATCGGTTGCTCTGGCACGCTCAGTTCGCCCGTTTGCGGATTTTTCTTCACTTTCGTGCCCGCAATTTTTTGCACGACATCCATTCCGCCTACGACTTTTCCGAAAATGGTGTAATTCGGTACGTTTTCCAAACCTTCTACATCTTTTCCGGAACCGATGAAAAATTGGCTGCCGTTTGTGTTGCGTCCAGCGTTAGCCATCGCGACCACGCCGACTTCGTATTTGTGGCCGTTTTTCAGCTCGTCCTCGAACGTGTAGCCAGGGCCGCCGGTTCCGTTGCCCAGCGGATCGCCCGTCTGGATCATGAAATCTTTGATGACGCGGTGGAAAGTCAGACCGTCGTAAAACTTGTCTTTGGCCAAAAAGACGAAGTTGTTCACGGCAATTGGCGCGTCTTTGGCGAACAGATCAATCGTAATGTCTCCCATTGTAGTGGAGATTTTCGCTTGATAAGTCTTGTTTTTGTCGATCTGCATGGCAGGAGCTTTGTCGTACTTTTTCTCGCCAGTAGGGCCTGGAGGCTGGGCAGGCTCCTTGGAATCAGGTTTTGCAGTTGGCGTAGTCGGCTGAGTAGGCTCTGTCGGAGCCGTTTCGTTGCTTGCACTGGAACAACCCGTAACCAAGGCGATTGCCATCAGACATGTGAACAGGGTCATGAAAAACTTTTTCATCTTGTGCACCTTCCTTTGTTTCTTACCTATTGGGTAGTTCGGTTTCGAATTATAGCACAAATGGACAGGCAAATGCCAATCAGCTAGTCTGTCCAGCTTCTGGCATGGTATGATGGTAGAAAAAGGGTGATCGACGTGGGCGAACGATTCGAAACGACTACCGTGCATATTGGACACGCGCCTCTGAGGCAAGCGGAGAGCAAGTCTACCCCGATTTACCAGACATCTGTTTTTGCCTTCGATAGCCTGGAAGAAGTCGAAAAGTACTACGCGGGCGAAGGCGAATATTTGTACACGCGCAACGGCAATCCGAACCAGGCCGAGCTGGCTTTTGCCGTTGCCCGTCTGGAGCAAGCGGAGGCGGGGGTCAGCGCGGCATCCGGCATGGGGGCGATCATGGCTGGCTTGCTTTCGATCCTCTCCCCCGGCGATCACGTTCTCGCCTCTCACGAAATATACGGAGGCACTTACGCGTTGCTGCAAAAAGAACTGTCGCGTTTTGGCATCGAGCTGGAGTGCATCGTGCTTGACGAGGGGACCCATTTGGCGAGCCGCGTACGGCCTACGACAAAGCTGTTTTTCTTGGAAACGATTACCAATCCGCTGCTCACGGTGGTCGATCTGCCTTCCTGGATTCGCCAGGCAAAAGAACTCGGCCTGTTTGTCATGGTCGACAATACGTTTGCGACGCCGTATCTCGTCCAGCCGATCACCTTTGGCGCGGATTTGGTGGTGCACAGCGGAACCAAGTACATCGGCGGGCACAGCGACGTGACGTGCGGTGTGCTGGTCGGAAGCCGTCCGCTCATCGAGCGCGCGACGGAAATCGTCGTCAATTACGGCGCGTCCCTCAGTCCGTTCGAAGCGTGGCTGGCGGCGCGCGGGCTGAAGACGTTGGCGGTCCGAATGGAGCGGCAATGCGACAATGCGCGCGAAGTGGCCAGGTTTTTGCAAAGCCATCCGGCTGTCAGCCGCGTCTACTACCCGAGCCAGGAGGCGACGTCGTTTTTCGCCAGACCGAAGCAAGGGGCGATGGTGTCGTTTGCGCTTCGGGATGAGAGTGAGATTTACGAGTTTTACCGGGCCCTGGACTGGATCCAGTTCGTGCCGTCTCTGGCCGGAGTAGAGACGAGCGTTTCCCATCCGGTTACGACCTCGCATCGCGCTTTTTCCGAGGAACAGCGGCAGGCGACCGGGATTACGATGGGACTGGTCCGCATATCTGTCGGGATCGAGGCCATCGACGACATTTTGAGCGAGCTTGGCCGTGCTTTAGGGAAGTAATTGAAAAAAGGATGGTCCGTTGTAACTTCTTGACGGGCCGTTCGTATAACTTAAATAGGATGGAGCCGGGAGGAATGGCGTGCTTGTATCCCGGCTCGATGCAACAAAATGGGAGAAACCGAGGAAACCGCAATGGGAATGGCGATAAAGCGTTCCGCGCAACCATCGGACCCAGCATCTGGAGACTATTACGAATCTCGTCCTTTTACCGAACTGTACGACGAGTATTTCGACCGCGTGAACCGTTATTTGCGCTGCCGTGTCCAGAGTACGTGGGATGCCGATGATCTGACCACCGTGGTCTTTTTGAAAGCGCTGGAAAAATTCGATCAATACAGCAGAACGAGTCCGTTTGCCTCCTGGATATTCCGTATTGCTCACAATACATACGTGGACTTTATGCGAAAAAACAGGGAGCTTCCCGTCGACCAGGAGGACTTTTTGGGAAGCGAACCGGATGATACGTGGCAGCCGGAACGGCAGGCGTTGACCAACGAGGAAATTCGCCTGCTTCGTGACCGGCTGGACTTGTTGTCGCAGGATCAGAAGGATGTCCTCATGCTTCGCTATTTTGCCGACCTGAAAATCAGTCAGGTCGCTGAAGTGCTTGGCAAGACAGAATCGAGCATCAAAATGATCTCCTATCGGGGCTTACAAAAACTTCAGAAGATGTACGAAAGGGGGGACTCCGAATGAGAGAGGAGGAGAAATACCCCCAAGGTCACAATGACGATCAGACTGTAGCTCAACTCCTGACCCATTTGAAGCGTATGCGCCGTTCTGTCCCTGTCAACTACCAGTTGAAGGCTGATTTGAGAAAGCAGTTGCTGGAACGAATGAAAGAACTGGAAGCAAAAAAAGGGAAGGCTCAAGGAGGACAACAGCCGTGGAAGAGACGCAAGCTGCTCTGGATTAGCTGTGCGGCGCTGGTTGTTGCGCTGTCCGTCGGGGTTTGCCTGTGGTGGGGCAGAGGTGCCGTGACGATCCAAAAGCATGAGGTGCTCACTTTGCCTGCCGAATCGTCTGTGGAACAGGTGGATATCGACAGGTCCGCGACACAGATTGCCTACATCGCCCATCAGTCCGAGCTGCGGACGCTTCCGATTGACGGCGACACAAAGCCTGCCACTGTCAAATTGCCTCCGACAAAAGGCAAGTACGTGGCGGTGGCCTGGTCGAACCAGGGCAAGCAAATCGCGGTTGTCGAGCAGGCCGAGCAGATGTCCCGGCTGTGGATCGTGGAGCTGCCAACGGCGTACAGCATGGGCAGCAGTCGTCTTTTAAAAGAAGAAGAAGGCGTCGCCTACAGCTCTCCAAGCTGGTCGCAGCATGACGACTCGATTGCCTATACCCGCTCGAAAGGCGGCAATGACGAAATTTGGGTCAGCAGCACCATTTCCTTTCAGGAATGGAAGCTGACCGAGGGCTCGCAGCCGGAATGGTCCCCAGATGGACGCTTTTTGGCGTTTCGCAAGGAAGGGGCCGTGCAGGTCATGGAAATGCGTACAGGGCTGATTTCGATGCTCGGACAAGGCCAGTGGGCTTCCTGGCGCTCCGAGCAGGAGCTGACCTATACGCAGCCGGACGGCCAGTTAATGGTAGCCAACGTGGGAGACGAGCCTTTCGTGACAAAAGAGCTGCAACTGCGCAACCAGCATGCTGCCGAGCTGATCCGCGGGAATTGGGCGGCAAAAGGAAAGCAAATCTTGCTTATTTCGCGTGAAAGTCAGCCGCGGGAGCTGGTTGTTTCACTGGCGTCACGATAACGAGCGGAGGAACAAGCATGAAATGGAAATGGATGTTGGTCTTTGCGGTCGCCTGGTTCGGCCTGGTCTTTGCGGGACAGCCGGCGCTGGCGGAGAACAACATGGATATAGAAGTGAATTTGCCTTTGGGCGGCATCGTCAAGTACGAATCATGGGTGCGGCTCGGTGTGACGATCACCAGCCAGGAAACAGACATCTCGGGCTTCGTGGAGCTGTCGCGAAAGCCTCTGTCCAAAAATTTGCGGCAATCGAACTTTCGTCGGCCCGTCAAGCTGGAACAAGGCAAGAGCACGACGCTGTTTTTCGACTTGCCGATGCAAATCTTGCTCGATAACTGGTACGTTCACGTCACGCAAAACGGACAGGTCCTAAAATCCGAAAAGCTGCGCCTCCCTTATCCGAAAGACGGGCAGACGATCGGCGTCGTGGATGAGGGCGGAAACGCGTTTCATTTTCTCGCGGTGAACGCCTCCCAATCGAAAATGAATCGGCCGATCTCGGTGCAAAACTTGACTCCGGACATGCTTCCGGACCAGTCGTGGATGTACGAGAGTCTCGACGTGCTGGCGATTAGCGGCAAGCAAGGAGCGTTGATCGACGACGCGCAGCTTGCCGCGATCAAGGAGTGGATCAAGCTGGGAGGAGTCGTCATCCTGTCGGCAGGGCCGGGACAGGATGGACTGGTGCAAAGGTTCGCGGACATTTTGCCGATTCAGGCGGGACAAAAAGGGAGCGTGCCACTTGCAGAGGCGCTACGCACGTATGCAGGTGACAAGCCCGCCCCGCCCGGCAAGCTGGGCGTGTACAACAAGGAGATGCCGCTATATGTCGCGAAAAAGAGCGGCCAAGGAGTTTTTCTGTTCGTCAACTACGATGTGACCGCTGAGCCGCTGGCTTCCTGGCAGCACAATTTGCCGTTGTGGCAAAACGTCATGGTCCAGCAAGGCGTGACGACTGTGTTGGAAAACAAGCGCTATTTCGACCAGATGTCGCGTTCTTTGTTGGAGCTGAGCAAAAAAATCCCCGACGTGCAAACTCCGCCTCCTGTCTGGATGGTGGTCATGTGGGGCGGCTATGTGCTTTTGGTGGCGCCGCTGGCTTATTTCGTGCTGAAAAAAGCCGGCAGACGGGAATGGGCGTGGGGAATCATTCCGGGAGCGGCCATTCTGCTGACGGTCGGGATTTTCGCGATCGGAAAGCCGCTCGTAGTGAAAACGAACGTCAGCTACACGATTTCGGAAATCAGCGTTTTGGATGAAAAGTTGGCCAAAGTGCGAACCGGGACTACTTTTTTGGCAGTCGACAAGGACGGCTATGACGTGATCGTGGAGCCGTCGATTGTCGCTGTTCCGTTGACGCAGGGCCGAAACGACTACGAGCCGGAAGGAATAACAGACGGTTCACGGCTGTTGTCTTACCGCAATCTGCCGTACCTGACTCCGAAACAGGCAATCGGCTTTGGCGTCATGCACGACATCGGCGCGTTTGAGGTGGATGTGCATGTCGAGGAGAACAGGCTGGTCGGACAGGTGAAAAACAACACGGTGTACTCCTACGAGCAGTCGTTTCTCGAGGTCGGCTTGCAGCGTATTCCGATTGGCGCGCTGAAAAAAGGAGAAGAGAAACAGATTGACGCCGTGCTGGAGTCGCTGTTTATGCCGCGGGATCAGCAGCAGGACGAACAAGATTCGCCCGAAAAACGGCGCAAAGAAATGCAGGAGAACATCATCGGCTATGCCCAGGGCGGCCAGGTGCGGCTGATCGGGATTACGACAGAGCCGGTTCCGCTGATGAAAATGCAGGAGCCGCATCAGGCTCACTACTGGAATGTCGTCAACCAGACGGTCCAACTCCAGCCGCAAGCCGAAGGAGATGTGATCCTGCCGTACGGACTGCTCAATGCAGAGCTGTTTGAAGCGAGCGGCGACTACGAATCGAACTCGGGCTACCTCTGGCAGCTCGGAAAAGGAAGCATTACGTTTGAATTGCGGACGGACGCGACGAACCTGGAGTTGAAGCGGTTGCTTGTTCCGCTTGACCACAGTTCGTACCGCCCGTTCCGAATCGAGTACTTCCACCAGAAAAGCGGGAAGTGGCGGACGGTGGAGCACGGGACAAAGCTGGTGCTGGAGCAAGAACTTCAGGATGCCTTGACAGCCAACCGCACGCTGTTGCTTCGTTTTTCCAACAGCACAGCTTCGCGCCTGTCGCTGCCAACGCCGTTTTTCCAGGTTGAAGGGGTGAGAAAGTGGTAATTGAAACCGTGCATCTGGGGAAGCGCTACGGTACCCTGCAAGCTTTGTCAGACTTGAATCTGTCCATCGCGCCGGGAAAAGTGTTCGGCTTCATCGGCCCGAATGGCGCCGGAAAATCGACGACGATGCTGATTTTGTCCACGCTGCTGGAACAGAGCGAAGGCGAAGCGTACGTCTGCGGCTACAACGTTCGCAAGGACCCGGCCAGCGTGCGCCAGTCGCTCGGCTACATGCCCGACTTTTTTGGCGTGTACGACAACTTGACGGCTGTGGAATATTTGGAGTTTTACGCGGGCGCCTTTAAAATCCCGGCGCGCAAAAGACGCTCGCTCGTAGCCGACCTGCTGGAGCTGGTCAACCTGGCGCACAAGGCGGATGCGTTTGTCGATTCCTTGTCGCGGGGGATGCAGCAAAGGCTGGGGCTGGCGAGATGCCTCGTCCACGATCCGGCGGTCCTGATTCTCGACGAACCGGCGTCTGGCCTGGACCCGCGGGCGCGCATCGAGCTGCGGGAGATTATCAAGCAACTGCGCGAGATGGGCAAAACGATTCTCATCAGCTCGCACATTTTGCCGGAGCTGGCCGAGCTGTGCGATGATATCGGCGTGATCGAAAACGGGAAACTGATCGCGTGCGGCTCTGTCCACGAAGTAAGCAGCAGAGAGACAGGCGGAAGCGTCATGCAGCTTCGCGCGCTGCGCAACCTCGACAAAGCGGCGCTGCTGTTGGAAAGCTCGCCGCATGTGAACCATCTGGAGGAATACATGGGCGGCTTCCGCTTTTATTTTCAGGGCGCCGAGCAGGAAAAGGCCGACCTGTTGCAAGAGCTGATCGACGAGCAGGTGGCGGTCGTCTACTACGGTGACGCGAAGAAAAACTTGGAGGACGTTTTCATGGCGATTACGGAAGGAGTCGGTATGGAATGAACGGCTTCCTTTTCAACCCGATTCTCGTCAAGGAAATGCGCGAGCGGTTTCGCTCCCGGAAAACGGTGTGCATCCTGGCGATTTACCTGCTCATCATGGGCGGGATTCCGCTTGGTTTTTTGCTGACAGATACGTTGCGGGCAGAGGCGCTGGGCGAGAATCGCAACCTGTTTCTCATATCGGCGGCGATTCATTATGCGATGGTCTGCTTTGTCGCGCCTGCCCTGACGGCGGGGGCCATCAGCGGCGAGCGCGAACGGCAGACGCTGCACATTTTGCTGACGACGCAGTTGTCGCCTGCCACGATTGTGTGGAGCAAGCTGATTACGTCGCTGGCTTTTTCCACGCTGTTGCTCGTCGCCTCCATGCCGCTGTACAGCATTGTCATGCTGTACGGCAGCGTGTCGCCGGAGCAGATGGCGCAGTTGATTCTGTTTCTGGCCGTCAACATTTTCTTTTTGGGCTCGCTTGGGCTGTTTTGCTCGACATGGATCAAACGCACCTCGATTAGCACGATTACTTCGTACGGGATCGCTTTCTTTTTCGTCGTCGGAACCGGGCTGCTCTTTTTCTTCATCGGCGAATGGCTACAGCAAAGCTACCCGGACATGTACCCCGATCAAGGCGTCTGGAATTTGCCGGAGCTGCAAGTGCTGGCGGGGATGAATCCGATCATCGTCCTGTTTGGCATACTGGGAGAGACGCTGGACCACTCCGAGCAGCTCGCCTTTTCGCCGTGGCTGTTTTTTTCCTGCTTTTACGTCGTGCTGGCACTATTGCTGATGGTGTGGAGCGCGTATTTGCTCAAGCCGATCCGGCGAAAATGGTGGAGTTGGAAGAAATGGTCTGTTCGTGTAAAATGAAGGGTGTGTGTCGGAAAAGGGAGGGCTTTTTGTGAGCAAACAGGAAGAAGTGCAAATTATTGATTTTGAAGAATTGCTCAGATCGATTGAGAGTCGTCTCGCTTCTGCGGGCATGTACGTGCAGCGTGAAGCGATCATTACGATTCTGCAAGCCGAGGAAGCGTTTTTGCTGGAAAAAGGCGTGCTTCAAGAGTACAGCGAGTAAAAAGCGGACAACCTGCCATGACGGTAGGTTGTTTTTTATAGCGGGAAGGTTTGCCCGGAAAAAAGAGGAAAAGCGTCTTCTGTGGTGAATTTGTCCATATCCTTATGACAGAAGAGGTGAATGGTTGTTGCGTGTACAAGGCGTCGAGGCTGGGGTGCTTTCACCCAAAGAGGAATGGTTCCACATTATTCAAAACGTACATAATCATATTTTTACCTTTATCCGGAATGAACAAGACGAATTTGTCCTGGATCTGTCGGAAGGCAAGCTCGCGTATGAGTTTGGCGTTGACACGGAAAAATTAAAAGGAATGCGCGCAGAAGATATTTTACGCCAGTACGGGATCGAATCGATCATGCCTTACTACCAGCTCGCTTTCGCTGGACAGACGATCGAATACGAGCTTGCGTTTGGTGAACGCTACTTTTCCTCCGTCCTGACGCCGATTTGCCGCAATGGCATCGTCACTGAAATCATAGGCTCTGCCACAGAGATTACGGAATACAAGCAGATGAAGCAGCAGATGCAGGAGGCAGAAGAGCTGTACCGCAGTCTGGTCGAGGATACACTGGTCGGCGTCTACATCGCGTATGTGGACGAGCCGGGGTTTGTTTACGTCAACCCGAGGCTCGGCGATATTTTCGGCTACAGTCAGGAAGAACTGGTGAAAATGACCGCTTCCGACCTCGTCATCGAGGAAGAGCGGGACATTGTTCGCACGCATCAGGAGCGCAGAATCAACGGGGATCGCTCGAACATTCACTACCAGTTTCGCGGTCTGTGCAAAAACGGCAATCGGATTGATGTCGAGGTGCTGCAAAAAACGAGCACGTACAAGCAAAAGCCGGCTGTGATCGGGATTGTGCAAGATATTACCGAGCGTAAACAGGCAGAAGAGCTGGTGCGCAAGTCCGAGCTGCTGTCGGTGATCGGGCAGATGGCCGCGGGGGTGGCCCACGAGATTCGCAATCCGCTGACGTCGCTGAAAGGGTTTGTCCAACTGCTCCGGGCGCACTCCGGCGGCAAGGACGAGTATTACCGGATCATGTTGTCCGAGCTGGATCGGATCGAATTTATCATCAGCGAATTTCTCGTGCTCGCCAAGCCGCAGGTCGTATTCCAGCGGAAAAGGGAGATGCAGCCGCTCCTGGAGCAGATCGTCATGATTGCCGACACGCATGCGATCATGTACAACGTCCAGATACTCACCAGCTACGCCGACAATCTGCCTGCCATCGTCTGCGAGGAAAACCAGTTGAAGCAAGTGTTTCTCAATTTGTTGAAAAATGCAGTGGAAGCGATGCCGAATGGCGGGGTCGTGACCGTGTCGGCGAGTGTCGAGGACGGGATGATGCTGATTGCCTTTACCGACCAAGGCTGCGGCATCGCCGAGGAACAACTGCTGAAACTGGGCGAGCCATTTTTCACCACGAAGCCGAACGGGACGGGACTCGGGCTTATGGTCAGCTACAAAATCATCGCCAATCACGGCGGGACGATTTCTGTGTGCAGCAAGGAAGAGACAGGGACGACTTTCGAAATCAGATTGCCGGTGCGATAGCGCCATTCACCTGTTTGCTTCTGCCGGAAAAAAAGGTATGATGGTGTAGAGAACCAATATCAGCATAAGGACGTGAACGCATTGACAGAAGATAGCAAAGACCTCGAATTGGGCGATATCATTACGCTGGACGATGAAAACGGTGAACCGTTGGGTGATTTTGAAGTAGTGGCGATGTTCGACCTGAACGGTAAAGAATATATTGCCTTGACGGAAGCGCTCGAAGACGAGGAGGCCGAAGAAGAGCTGGATGAAGAAGTAGACATCTTCGTATTCCAGATCGACGGCGGCGAAATGGTTCCATTGGAAGAAGACGAAGAAAGCGCTGTGTACGCGAAGCTGAACGAGGTTCTGGAAGGCATTGAACTGATCGAAAAAGGCGAATAATCGTGTGCCCGCGTTGTTGCGGGATGCTCGCAAGCGTAAAAAAGCCACTGCCTGGTTTGAACAAACCGGCAGCGGCTTTTTTGATGGGCAGATCAGTCGTTCATTTTGATGATGTTGTCTTTCAGGTCGCGGACGACCAAAAGGCAGGTGTAGTCCGTTTCTTGCAGCTCCCTGACCAGCGCGGAGCATTCATCCTTGGTCAACCCGAGCTTTTCGAGCCGGGTGCGCAGCTCCTCGCCGCCGTTGTCGAAGAAGTGGGCTTTGCTGTCGATGTCGCCTACAGCACTTTCAAAATGCGTACTGTATTTATAAAAATTGTCGCGTTGATTCGAGTGGTTTTTATCGGGATTCCACTTCAGCACCCAAATGTCATCCTTATGATAGCCAGACGAGTTCAACGCCTGAATGTCCGAAACCAGCTCCTGATCGTACCGATGAAACTTGACAAACGGCTTGGTCGCACTTATCAACGTTATTCCCCCCTATGTCGCCTCAGGAATCGATGCTCTAATAGGTTGCCCGCCCGCGCGGTATAGATGAATGGAAATAGTTGCGTGCGCGATGTCGGAAGAAATTGTTTGAACGAGCAGGGATTTTCCAAAACGAGCAAGAAATAAAGTAAAGAGCGCAGGCGGGGACTGGTTTCGCTTTGACCTCGCTTTGCTGCAAATGCTACACTAATGACGAAGCGTCATATGCTTGGGCTAAACGGTTTCGGCCTGACGCCAGTGGATACGGGGAATACTGTGCAGGATCGGCCATCTCGCTAGGGGCGGGGTGGTTTTTTTGCCCCATTTTGTGACTAGCGTTGAATACTATGGGAAGCATACGGTACAATAGCGATTAAGTGTTCGCTTTTTTTGTGAAATATTCCCTTTCGGACGGAAAGGATGTTTTCCCAAGAGCAAGGCGATGACCTGTGCGGTTACCAAAACGAAAGCCTGTTTTGGACGCTTTTTCGAAAAGTAGAGGGGAGAGCGCGATTGAAGGAAACAGACACACTACATACACTGACCTATACCGAGGAAGATATCCAGGTACTGGAGGGCCTGATCGCCGTCCGCAAGCGCCCTGGGATGTACATAGGCTCGACCGGAAGCAGAGGTTTGCACCATCTCCTGTGGGAAATCGTCGACAATGCCAAGGATGAGGCGTTGGCTGGCGTCAATGATACGATCATCGTCACGTTGTACAAGGATGGCAGCGTCAGCGTCGAGGACCACGGTCGGGGAATTCCGACGGGGATGCACAAGACGGGACGGCCCGTTCCGGAAGTCATTTTTACGACGCTTCACGCCGGAGGAAAATTCGGCGGCGGCGGCTATAAAAAAAGCGGCGGTTTGCACGGCGTAGGCTCCAGCGTCGTCGTGGCCTTGTCCAAGTGGCTCGAAGTGGAGATTCACCGCGAAGGCAAGATTCACAAGCAGCGCTTTGCCTACGTAGTCGACGAAAAAGGCATCGAGCACGTCGGCAAGCCCGTTACAGACCTTGAAGTGACCGGAACGACCAAAAGGACAGGTACGACTGTGCGCTTCCTGCCGGACGAGGCAATATTTGGCAGCGCGCGCTTTGACTACGAGACGATTCGCGATCGTTTCCGGGAAACGGCGTTTTTGCTCAAGAAACTGCGCATGGTGCTGATTGACGAGCGCGGCCCGGAGAAGAAGCGGGAAGAATTTTACTTCGAGGACGGTCTGAAGTCGTACGTCTCCTATTTGAATGAGGGGAAAAACACGCTGCACCCGATCGTTTATTTTGAAGGGGAAAAAGACAACGTCTACGTCGAGCTGGCTTTTCAGTACAACGACGGCTACGCGGAAACGCTCGTCTCCTACGTCAACTCGATCGTCACGACAGACGGCGGTACGCATGTCACCGGATTTCGCAACGGAACGACCCGGATTTTCAACGAGTTCGCGCGGAAAAAAGGGTATTTGAAGGACAAAGATCCCAACTTGACAGGAAATGATTTGCGGGAAGGTTTCCTCGGTGTGCTGTCATTGCAAATGGCTGATGTCCAGTTCGAGTCCCAAACCAAGGACAAACTGGGCAACGAAGAAGCGCGGGCGATCGTCGAGCAAATTGTCTCCGAGAAGCTGGGCTTCTTCCTCGAGGAAAATCCGGAAATAGGCAAGCTTTTGATCGACAAGGCGTTGCGCTCCGCTGAAATTCGCGAGGAGCTGCGCAAACAGCGCGAAGCTCTGCGCGGAGACAAAAAAGGCAAGACGGCGAAAAAACGCAAATCCATTTCGGAAAAATTCACGCCGCCGCAATACCGGGATTCCAAACGCAATGAACTGTTCCTCGTCGAGGGTGACTCTGCGGGCGGCTCTGCGAAGCAGGCGCGCAACTCCGAGTTCCAGGCGCTGTTTTCTCTGCGGGGAAAACCGTTGAATACGGAAAAGGCCAAGCTGTCTGAAGTGTTGGCGAACGAGGAGTTCCGCACGATTCTGGAAGTGCTGGAGACGGACATCGGGGAAGACTTCGACATCGAAAACTGCGCGTTTGACAAAGTCATCATCATGTCCGATGCGGACGTCGACGGCTCCCACATCCAGACGCTTTTGCTTACGTTTTTCTTCCGCTACATGCGCCCGATGATCGCCGCCGGTCATCTGTACATCGCCCAGCCGCCTTTGTACCAGGTGAAAAAACAGGTGAAGGGCAAGCAGACGGAGTCGATCTACTGTTGGAGCGACCACGAGCTGGAGCAGGCGTTAAAACGGGTCGGACGCGGCGCAGAAGTACAGCGCTACAAAGGCTTGGGCGAGATGAACGCCGATCAGTTGTGGGAAACTACGATGAACCCGGAGACGCGAAAACTCATTAAAGTCGAGCTGGAAGACCTCGCTCACTGTGAAAAGCTCGTGACGGTTCTGATGGGGGACAAAGTGCCTCCGCGTCGCGAGTGGATCGAGAACCACGTTACCTTTGAAGTGGGAGAGGATGAATAAACATGTTGTCCAATCAGATCATTAACCAGAGCTTCGCGGAAATCATGGGCAAGCGGTTTGGGGATTACGCCAACCTGGTTATCCTCTCCCGCGCGATTCCCGACGCCCGCGATGGCCTGAAGCCAGTGCAGCGCCGGATTTTGTACGCGATGTACCAGGAAGGCAATACGCACGACAAGCCGTACCGCAAATCGGCCAAAACAGTCGGGTACGTCATGGGTACGTACCATCCGCACGGCGACTCGGCGATTTACGAAACGATGGTGCGCATGGCGCAATGGTGGAAAATGCGCCAGGTGCTCATTCAGGGACACGGCAACTTCGGAAGCCTCGACGCCGACCCGCCAGCGGCGATGCGTTACACGGAGTCGAGACTGTCCGCGCTCGCTAACGAGCTTTTGCGCGATATTGAAAAAGATACGGTCATCTTCATCCCGAACTACGACAACTCGGCGCAGCAGCCGGCCGTGTTGCCGTCGCGCTTTCCAAACTTGCTGGTGAACGGCGCTACCGGGATTGCCGTCGGCTTTGCCACCGATATTCCTACCCACAACCTGGGCGAAGTCATTGACGCGGCGATCGCGCAGATGAAAAATCCGAACATCTCGCTCGACGAACTGATGAAGCACGTCAAAGGCCCGGATTTTCCGACCGGGGGCATCGTCCAAGGGGTGTCGGGTATTCGCAAGGCGTTTGAGACAGGCCGCGGCCAGTTCATCATTCGCGCGAAGACCCACATGGAAGAGCCAAAGGGCGGGAAAGTGAAAAAGATCGTCATTTCGGAAATTCCTTACGAAGTGGTCAAGTCCAAGCTGGTCGCGCAAATAGACGAGCTGGTGATGGACCGCAAAATCGAAGGCGCGATGGCCGTCCGCGACGAGACAGGGCGCAAGGAAGCGGAAATGAACAAGGTCCGCATCGTCGTCGACATTCGCAAGGAAGCAGATGAGCAGGCGATTCTGAATTACTTGTACAAAAACACCGACCTGCAAATTTACTACAACTACAACATGAACGTGATCCACGAAGGAACCATCCGCCAGATGGGACTTAAAGCGCTGCTCGGCGCGTATATCGACCACCAGAAAGAAGTCGTGACGAATCGCTGCAACTACGACCTTGAGCGCAAGAGCAAACGCAAGCACATCGTCGAGGGGCTGATTCGCGCCAAATCCATTTTGCGCGAAATCGTCGATACGATTATGGATTCCGAAGACCGGTCCGACGCCAAGAAAAACATCATGGAGAAGTACGGCTTCACGGATGAGCAGGCCGATGCGATTTTGAGCATCCAGCTCGCCTCCCTGACCCGGCTGGACATCGTCAAGCTGGAAAAAGAGCTTTCGACTTTGGCCAAAGAGATCGAGGAGCTTGAAGCGATTCTCGCCAGCGAGAAAAAGCTGATTCAGGTCATCACAAGCGAGCTGAACGAAATCAAGAAAAAGTACGCCGAAGAGCGCCTGACCGAAATCCAGGGAGAGATCGAGGAAATCAAGATCGACATCGCGATGCAGATCAATGCGGAAGACTGCATCGTCACGCTCACCAACGAAGGATACATCAAGCGGACGAGTCCGCGCTCCTTCAAGTCAGTGGGCGGAACCCTGGAAACGTGCGGGGTCAAGGAAGGGGACAAGGTCCGCTACTTCGTGGAGACGAATACGTCCCATACCGCCTTGTTTTTCACGCAGGACGGGAAGTATTTCGCCACGCTCGTCAATGCTTTCCCGGACGACAAGTGGAAGGACATCGGTTCCGCGCTGGTCAACGTCATCCCGCTGGAAAAAAATCAGCGCATCGTCGGCTTTACGATCGTGGAAAACTTCAAGCAGCCGCTGTTTGTTTACCACGTCAGCAAAAACGGGCTGATTAAAAAGACCGCGCTGTCCGAGTACGAGACCAATCGTTCGAGCGCGTTGGTGGCTGCCAAGCTGAAATCAGAAGATGACGAATTTGTGCATGTATTTGTGACAGGCGAAGCAGGCGGCATTTTAGGGGCGACCCGAGACGGCATGGGCATTCGCTTCCCGCAGGGAGAAGTCAGCCCGACCGGCCGCGCTTCCAGTGGCGTTAAGGCGATTACGCTCGCGCCTGACGATGCGGTCGTCACCATGCTCCCGATTGAGGAAGAGGACAGCCGCGCCTTCACGCTATTGACAGCCGAAGGTGTGGTCAAGCGGACAGCGATTGCGGCCATTCCGCTGCAAGGCCGGGCCGGAAAAGGCGTACAGCTTATTCGCAAGCGCAAAAACCACCCGCACCAGCTTGCGGCAGTGTTCATCGACGAGACGGTGTACGCGTGGACGGCGCAAAACGAATGGACGCTGGTCGACACGAGCCTGGTCAACGTCAACGAGCAGGGCGGAATTGGTCGCCACCTGGTAGAAGGCGGCGTCAAATCCGTTGTGTTCGAAACCGTCCTGCCGACAGAGGAAGCAAAAGAAGAACCAGCAAAAGGCTCTGGAGAGGGCGAATCCGCGAGTGTGCAACCGAAGTCGACAGCGGCGCCTGTCACTTTGTTCGATCTCGAACCTGGCGAAGAGAAGGAATGATGGAAAATGGCAACTCCGTTTGAAGCTTTTGTATCCCCATTGAGCTGGCAGCAGGTGTCGCTTTTGCTCGATACCGTCCTGTATTTTGAAGACGCGCCTAAGCTGCTTTCGCTTCCGCAGGAGGAAGGCCCGAGCGTGCCTGTTCCGGTGACGGCAGACACGCTGAAAAAGATGCTGGCGAGTCTCGATGAGAACGACGCTTTTGAGCGCAAGCCATTCGCGCTTCGCTGGGAAGGCGGCGAGGATGCGGACAGCGGCCACCTCATCGTGCAACTGCCGAACAACGAAACCGTGAGACAACCCGCCGTCCTGTCGGCGTTCTCGCCTGTGTAGGCAAAAAGAGCGGATGAAGCAAACGCTTTGGCTCTCGTCCAGGCACCTGTACATGTTTTTTGTACAAGTGCCTGGACGTGCCAAAGCGTTTTTTTACGTTTTCTTACAGTTCAAAGGATTGCCAAAAGATTGGCAGATATGATACAGTTTGAACACTTCCGTTTTTTATAAACAAAGGTTAGTTACTTACCGATTGGAGGAGTAAGGAGATGGAACAAGTCATGAACAAAAAGGCTTTTTTTGACGTCATTTCTGAACGGCGATCGGTGCGTCATTACGATCCAACGGTGAAAATTTCCCGCGACGAGCTGAAAGAGATGCTGGCCGAAGCTACGTTGGCGCCATCCAGCTCCAACCTTCAGCCTTGGCGCTTCCTCATCATCGACGAGCAGGAGCTGAAAGAAAAGCTGCTGCCGATTGCGTTCAACCAGAAGCAAGTCGTCGAGGCTGCGGCGATCGTCGCCGTGCTGGGCGACTACGAGGGCTACAAGCAGGCTGAGCAAATTTACCAGAAAGCCATCGACGCAGGCTACATGACCGAAGAGGCGAAGGCGACGATGATCGCCAACATCAATCGCCGCTACGAAAATCGCGAGCGCAGTCTGATTAAGGAAATTGCTCTCGTAGATGGCGGGCTTGTTTCCATGCAGTTCATGCTCGTGGCAAAAGCGCGTGGCTACGACACGGTGCCCATGGGCGGCTACAACGCCGAATTGTTCAAAGAGGCGTTCAACATTTCCGACCGCTACGAAACCGTTATGCTGATCGCCGTGGGCAAAGCGGCGCAGCCAGGTCATCCGACCACCCGGCTCGATGTGGACGACATTACGTTCTGGAACGAAATGCCAAGCAAATAAACGGGCGTACGCACGACAGTCACGGGTCTTTTCGACCGTGGCTGTCTGTTTTTTGCCAGACAATCTAGCCCGCAGGGTAGAAATCGCGCGGGAGGGAGCGTACAATGAAACAGAAAAAGCGGAAGCGTACAGACAGAAGAAAGAAGGGTTAGGATGAATCGGATATTGGCAATCAGCGATATTCACGGGGAGCTGGACAAGCTGGAGTCGCTGATGGAGCTTGTGAATTACGATCCGCAGCACGACCAGCTCATTTTGCTCGGCGATTATGTCGACCGCGGGCCGAAGTCCAGAGAAGTCGTGGAAAAAGTGAAGCAGCTTCATGCGCAAGGGGCGATTGTCCTGATGGGCAATCATGACCATATGATGGTGAAATCGTTCGAGCAGGACCCGGTATTTATCGAGCGCTGGTTTCGCAATGGCGCCCAGGCGACGTTGGCCAGCTACGGCCACACGGCTGCACAGACCGAATCGGGGGCGCCAGCGTCTCTGGAAGTGACGCCGGAAGTGCAGGAGCACCTCGATTTTTTGGGCGGACTGACCCATTATCACGAGACGGATGAATACATTTTTGTCCACGGTGGCGTGCATCCGCAGACGCCTGTGGCGGAAACCGACCCGTACAAGCTGATGTGGATTCGCGACGAGTTCCACAAAGGCTACCAAGGGGAAAAGACCGTCGTGTTCGGGCATACCCCGACGGAAAATTTGCACGGGAAGCACGACGTCTACTTCGGCGAAAACAACATCATCGGCATTGACGGCGGCGCTGTTTTCGGCGGGCGGTTGCATTGCCTGGAGCTGCCCAGCCGCAAAGTGTACTCGGTCGAATAAAACAACCAGTGGGAAAGGACGGCAGGCCCTAGGAAGGGCTTGCCGTCTTTTTCAGTCGCATGCCACGACAAAAAAGCGGGCCGAAGCGAAGTTTTCCAACGGAGCAAATATCTGTATAATGAGAATATTGCGAAATGATTTACCGACAAGCTGGACAACCTGCGACTTCAGCCTTGCTTCTGCCAAAAGGCGGACAGGAACCAGGAAAAAGGGGAGAGGATACCGTGACATTGAAAGTCGGCATTATCGGCTGCGGTTCGATCGCTACGCATCGCCATGCGCCTGAGTACAGCAGCAATCCGTACACACAAATCCACCTCGTCTACGACCCCAATCCCGAGCGCGCGCAAAAACTGGCAGCCCAGTACGGCGGACAAGTAGCTGGCAGTTGGGAAGAAGTCGTCCACCATCCGGAACTTGCAGCGATCAGCGACTGCTCGACAAACGAGATGCACCACATCATCACCACACAGGCGCTGCTCGCCGGGAAGCATGTGCTGTGCGAAAAGCCGATGGCGACGACGAGCGAGGGGGCGGAGACGATTCTCGCCGCAGCGCGCGCTTCGGGGAAGATTTTGATGGTCGACCACAATCAGCGCCTCGTACCCGCCCATCAAAAGGCGCGGCAACTGATCGCGGCAGGCGAGCTGGGAAAAATTCTTTCGTTCAAGACGAGCTTCGGGCATAAAGGTCCGGAGTATTGGAGCGCCAATCGGACAAAAGGCACGTGGTTTTTCAAAAAAGCGCGCTCAGCGCTCGGAGTGGCAGGCGATTTGGGCATTCATAAGGTGGATCTGCTGCGCTATTTGCTCCAGGACGAGATCGTTCAGGTCAGCGCGTTTGCAGACGTCCTGGACAAAAAAGACGAACAGGGCCAGCCCATCGAGGTGTGCGACCATATGGTATGCCTCCTGAAAACGCAGTCGGGCGCAGTAGGCACGGCGTCGTTCAGTTGGAGCTATTACGGCGATGAGGACAACAGCACGATTTTATACGGCGAGCGCGGCATCATGAAAATTTTTGCCGACCCGCAAAAGGACATCGAGGTCGTGACCGCAGGCGGCGAGCGAGCGGTTTACCAGATCGGTGCGATGCAGACCAATGACGCACAGACCAAAAGTGGCGTCATCGACGCGTTTGTCGAGGCGATTCGCACGGGAACTGCTCCGGCGGTGACAGGAGAAGACGGGCTGTACGCCTTGCGCATTATCGAAGCGGCGATGGAGTCCGCTGCGACGGGGAGAAGCGTCGAGCTTTTTGTCTGATCGTAGCATGAGGGAGAAGAGCGTTGGTCACACTAGGAGGGGAGGTGTGACCGCTGTGGAAGGAAACATTCAGGTCAACGGCAAGGACTATCAGTGCGAATGCACATACGATGGCGATTCGCAGTACAACGTGCAGGTGCGAAACGGCAAAAAGGTGGTTGCGAACTATAAAATTTCGGCAGGCTCGGAAGGCGAAGTGCTGGAGTCTGCGCGCGCCCATTTTGCCGCCGACGTGGAATTGGGAAATGTGCAAGGGTAACGCTCAAGCAAGACCGCAGCTCGGGACGGCAGGGCTGCGGTTTTTTGCTTGCCACTTGTCTTCAAACGTGATACAGTGAAAATGTTTCCGAGGAAACAAAAAGGCGATTGGCAAAGGAGCTGACTTCTGAATTGGATCAGAAAACGAAAATTTGGAATCAGTGGCTCGCGCTTCTCCATAAACAGGAGGAGCAGAGCAAACGCCGCGAAGCGCTGCTCTTGCGCCTCATCCAGAACAGCATTCCCGAATACCAGCATCTGGGCAGCCTCTCGGTCACGGAGCTGCACGTCATTTCCGCGATTGGCAGCGATACCCGGATGAACGTAACGACGATTGCGCAAAACATCGGGGTCACGAAAAGCGCGATTTCGAAAATTACGGTGAAGCTGCTGAAAAAAGGGCTGCTGGAGCGCTACCAACTGGAAGACAACCAGAAGGAAGTTTTTTTCCGCCTGACCAAAGTGGGCGAGCTGGTGAACAGCATTCACGATAGCTTTCACGCGCGGCTGGAGAAAAACGTGTACCGCTTTTTGGACAACTACAGCGAAGCAGAGCTGGCGTTTGTCGCGCGGTTCATTGGCGAAGCGACAAAAGAGCTGGAAAAGAACTGGGCAGAGACGTGAAGGGAGACGGATTCGGGTTCTCCCTAACGTTTTCGTAAATTGTTTCCTTGGACACAATTATGAGAATGAGGTGAAACCGCAGATGGATGCGAAAAAAGTACTCGTCTTGTTGGGCGTGACCATTTTGCTCGGAACGTTTGCCCAAAATTTGTTTATGCCGATTCTGCCCGCCATGCAAAAGGCGTTTGCGACGAGCGAATACTGGATCAACCTGACAATCTCGCTGTTTACGGTCATGCTGGCTGTGATGCAGATCGTCTACGGGCCGCTCGTGGATCGGTTCGGCCGGAAAAAGGTGCTGATTCCGGCACTCGTCCTGTATGCGCTCGCTTCCGTCGGCTGCTATCTGGCTGATTCGATTGCTTCCTTGCTCGTTTTTCGCGCGATTCAAGGCGCAGGCTTCGCCGCGATCCCGATTGTGGCTGCCACGATGATTGGCGACCTGTTTGCGGGCAACGAGCGGGCGAATGCGATGGGAACGTACCAGATGATGCTGGCGGTAGGACCAGCCATCGGCCCGTTGCTCGGCGGCTGGATCGGGGGAGTGGGCGGACATTCGGCTGTCTTTGCGTTTTTGGCCGTAACCGCAGTTCTTTTGCTCATCGGGAACGGACTGTTGCTGCCGGAGACGAAAAACAGCCAGACAGCCGCGAGAAGCTTTCACTTGCGCGCCTACTGCGATATTTTCCGGCAGCCGACGGGAGCGGCCGTGATTTTGCTCGGCTTTGCGCAAATGTTTACGTATTACTGCTTTCTGCTGTTCATCCCCGTCGAGCTGACGCACCGCTACCACTTGTCCAGCGAGCGAATCGGTCTGTTGTTTTTGCTCACATCGGTCGTCTTTATGATTAGCAGCAAGCTGGCTGCCCGTGTGCAAAAGCGGTGGGGATCGCGCAAAGCACTCGTCTGGACAGCCGGAATGCACGCTGTTGCGACTTTTTTGTTCATGGCGGCAGCAGATGCATCGCTGGTCTTGCTCGTCGTGACAAGCGCGCTGTTCGCTCTGGCAATCGGAATCGGGATGCCGGTGCATACTACGCTCTTGTCGGAAGTGTTTGAACAGGAACGGGCCACCGCGATTGGCGTCTACAACCTGATCCGCTACATGGGCATGGCGGCGGGACCCGTAGCGGGAGCGGCGATGTACGGAGCGGGCGGCACCTGGCTGGAGTTTGGCGCAGCGGGACTTTTGCTCGTGCTCGCGGTTCTGTTTGCCGCGAAAAACGCGGGCGGGCTGCGCCTTGGCAAAAGCGCATAGCGGCAAGTTTGCCGCATCACCTTTTCTTCCACCTGCAAATGTGCTACAACAAAGAATGACACAAGAGCGGGAGGAGCAAAAAGCATGCAACAACAACACGAGCGAGATCGGCAGCCTGCCAGAGAGGGCGCGCTGGTCGACCCCGCACAAATTCAAGCATACACAGAGGCCGAATGTTTGGCCCTTTTGCAAAAAATAGAAGAGGCACGTACCGACAGTCCGGACGAGCAGCGCGATCGGGCAGAAGCGGCGGTCCTGACCAGGCTGTCCGTTTTGCGCATGGCGAAAAAAGGCGGCTATGCGCTGGCGCAGGAGTGGCTGGAGCGGGCGCTGTCGCTTAAGCCGAACGATCTGTACGCACTGGGTGTACAACTGCGGCTCGCCTTTTCGCAACTGCGCAGCCATCCGTTTGAAACCGGGTTTCCGACCGTTCGCGAGACGGATAATGTCGTCGCCAAAAGACGAGCCGTAGAGGTGCTGCGCGAAAAAGCGCTGCTCGCCCAAGCGGAAATCGAGCAGTGGCAGGCGATTGCCAAAGAAGCGCTGCATACGGCACATAAGCTGGGGGACGAGCAGGCGAGAGCGACAGCGGAACGTCTGGTCGACCTGTACGGCAGGCGGCAGAGGCTGCTGGCCGAGCTGCTGGAGCGCGTCCAATCGTACGGGGCATCGCTCTCCGGCGTGTTTTTCTCGGCAGAGATGTTGAACCAGTTGCAGGAGACGATTCGCGCCCTGAATTTGCAGGCACAGGAAAAGGCGCAGCTTTTGCCGGAAGACGAGCCGGACGTCGCCAGCGAAGCGCCTGCAGCCGAGCGCCATAGCAAGCTGTCAGCGCTGGAGCAGTTGGAGAGCCTGATCGGACTGCGTGACATCAAGCAGCGAGTGCGCCAGCTTGCCCAGTTTTTGCAATACCGGAAACTGCGCGAGGAAAAAGGCTGGCACATGCACGATCAACTGCCGCTGCACCTCGTGCTGATGGGCAATCCGGGCACGGGCAAGACGACGCTGGCCCGTTTGATCGCTCGCCTGTACCACGAGCTGGGGCTGCTTGCCAACGGGCAGTTGATCGAAGTGGACCGCTCTCATCTGGTAGGCGGATACGTCGGGCAGACGGAGCAGCGGGTGATGGAGGCGATCAAGCAGGCGGACGGCGGAGTGCTGTTCATCGACGAAGCGTACAGCTTGAAGCGGCCGGACAGCTCGGGCAGCGACTACGGGCAAAACGCGATCGACACGCTGGTGGCTGCGATGACGAGCGGGGAGTACGCCGGACGGTTTGTGGTCATGCTCGCCGGCTACCCGGAAGAAATGCGGCAGTTTTTGTACGCCAATCCGGGCTTGTACAGCCGCTTTCCGCAGGCAGGCCACTTTGTTTTGCCGGACTACGACGCAGACGAGCTGGTGCAAATTGCGGACGCGGTAGCGGCGCGAAACGACTTTACGCTGACGGATGCTGCCAAGACGGCGTTGCGGGAGCGCATCGAAAAAGCGCAGGTGGACGATACGTTCGGCAATGCCCGCACCGTCACCAATCTGGTGCTGGACGCGATATTCGCCAAAGGGCGGGCGACCGCGGGCAAAGCGCTGCAATGGGACGACTTCACGATTTTGCGGCCGGAGGATGTCAGCGAAGCGCCCCAGCCGACTGCGGAATCGTCCGCCGAAGCACAGCTCCAGTCGTTGATCGGGCTTGAAGCGGTGAAGGCCGAGCTGAAAAAAATCGCCGCCTATGTCGCCGTGCAGCAGGAGCGGGCGGCCAGAGGCTTGCCCAAGAGCGCGATTGAGCTGCACGCGGTGTTTACAGGCAATCCGGGCACGGGGAAAACGACGGTAGCGCAACTGTACGCGCAAATGTTGCAGGAGGTCGGGTATTTGAAGCGCGGTCACCTCGTCACGGCAAGCCGTGCGGATCTGGTCGCAGGCTTCGTCGGACAGACGGCGGCGCTCACCCGCAGAAAAGTGCGCGAGGCGTTGGGCGGTGTGCTGTTCATTGATGAAGCATACGCCCTGCTCGGGCCGGGCCAGCAAGACTTCGGCCAGGAGGCGATCCACACGCTCGTCGAGGAAATGACGAGACACGCGGAAAACCTGGTTGTGGTGCTGGCAGGCTACTCCGGGGAAATGAACGGGCTGCTCCTGAGCAATCCGGGACTTTTGTCGCGATTTAAAAAGTACATCCACTTCCCCGACTACTCCGTGGAAGAGCTTGTGCAAATTTTAGAGCAGGCCGCACAGAAGGCGGGCTATGTGATCGAGGACAGCGCCGTGGCGGCGATTCGGCAAAGGCTGGAAAAAGCGTCCCAGGAGCAGCGGCTGCATGGAAACGGGCGGTTCAGCTACAATCTTTTGCAGGAGGCGATCCAGAACCAGGCGCTGCGCATTACGGGCATGTCCCGCGAGAGCTGGGACCAGGAGCTGCTGGCGACGCTTTTATGGAGCGACTTTCAACCGTTGCTGACACGGGAAAGCGAGGAAAATGGGACAAAAGCCTAGTTTTTGTCCCAGGCGTCTGCCTTCCTACTCTTTTGACAATTCACCCGATCCCGTATAATGGAAAAACAAGGCCATGAGGGGAAGGGTGTTTTTCTTTGCAAAAAAGATGGCAGGCAACATTATCGACAACAATCGCTTTGAGCATGCTGCTGGCAAGCTTGCCGGCAGAGGCCAGGCAGCAGCCGGGAGAGAGACGGGGACATATCGAGATCGAAGCCAAGGAAGAGCTGGCGATAGAGAAAACATCGTCGAGACGGAGCGCTTCTGACCTCGTCGTCATCCAGTTGTCCGGCCCGGTGCGCGAACAATGGAAAGAACAACTGGAAGATTTGGGTGCTACTCTGGGCGATTACATACCGGATTACGCCTTTTTGGCCAAGCTGGCTCGCGAGGAGCAACGCGCAGAAATCGAGCGGCTTTCCTTTGTGAAAAAAGTGATTCCGTATCATCCGCAGGCCAAGCTGGCTCCGCAGTTGCGATCCACCCTGGGAAAAACGAAAGCCGTAGAGGTAGCCGTAATTGGCTTCGACCAACAGGTGGACATGCTGCGCACCGTCAACCGGCTGGCGGATGAAGCAGATATAAAAGAGATCGAGTCGCCAAAGATCGCGCCGCATATCTCCATCGTCACGATGAACGAAGACGCGATTGGACAAGTTATCGAATCGGAGGACGTCATCGCGATCGTCCCTGTCCCGGAAAATGAACTGCACAACGACATCGCAGCGACGATCATCCATGCGGACGAGCTGGCTTCTACAGGCTACACTGGCAAGGGACAGATCGTCGGCGTAGCGGATACAGGGCTGGATACGGGCGACCTGAAGTCGATGCACCCGGATTTTCAAGGCCAGGTCAAAAGCTTGTACGCCATGGGCAGAAAAGACGATGCCAGCGACAGGCACGGGCATGGCACGCACGTGGCCGGGGCTGTTCTTGGCACAGGCGAGGCATCGAACGGGCAGTACAAAGGGATGGCTCCCGACGCGAAGCTCGTCTTTCACTCAATTGAAGACCGCAGCGGCAAGCTGGTGACCGACGTGGAAACGATTTTGCAGGAAGCGTACGAGGACGGCGCCCGGATTCATTCGGATTCTTGGGGCGCCAATGACAAAGGAGACTACAGTTTAAGCTCGTTTTTGTTTGACCGATTTTTGTGGGAGCATCCGGACATGACCGCGCTGATCGCGGCGGGCAACTTTGGAGTTGCTGGCTATCAGAGCGTCGGCAGCCCGGCTACCGCCAAAAATGTGATCGCCGTTGGCGCGTCGGAAAACGTCCGCCCGAGCCTTGGCGACCACTCGGATAACAAGGACGAGGTATGGGAAGACAGCAGTCGCGGACTGACAGCGGACGGACGTTTGAAGCCGGATATCGTGGCTCCGGGCACGTCGATTTTGTCGACCCGCTCTTCGCTTGCGCCGAGCAAAAATTTTGACAAGCGCTTCAACGACTACTACGCCTATATGAGCGGCACGAGCATGGCGACACCGATTCTCGCGGGCGGCGTCGCGCAAGTCCGGCAGTATTTGGACGAGCAGGGGGAGAAAGAGCCGAGCGGTGCCCTGCTCAAAGCGATGCTGTTGACGAGCGCGGATGATCTCGGCGAAGACATGCGCAAGCAAGGCTTCGGACGGGCGAACTTGGAGCAGGCGATCCAGACGAGCTACAAAGACGTCAAGGACGGGTTGCGGACGCGCGAAAAGGCCGAGTACGCGGTCAAGGTGACAGACAGCTCGAAGCCGCTTGCGATCACGCTTGCCTGGACGGACTATCCGGCTTCGTTTGCCGCCCGGCGCACTCTGGTCAACGACTTGAATCTGAAGGTCACGACCCCGAGCGGCGAGCGCCTGAACGGAAACGACTTTTTCGAAGCGCCGTACGACGACCAGGTAGACAATCTGAACAACGTCGAGCAGATTTGGATTTTGCAGCCGGAAAAAGGGACGTACACCGTGACCGTGGAAGGCTACAACGTTCCAAAAGGCCCGCAGCCGTACGCCATCGCCACGACCGGGAAATGGGCGAAGGTCAAGGATGAGGACGAAGACGGCCAGGAAGAGGATGACGACAACAGCGGCCAAGAGGGCAACGAAGACTATGAGATCAGAAGCGAATGGAAAAAAGGGACGCTGAACAAAAAGACTCCTTACAAGGAGTACGTCATCCGCAGCTTTGTAGCGGGAGAGATGAGCTTGTCGCTGGAATGGGACGAGGAAGCGGACCTGCAAGTGTACGTGTACGACAACAACAAGAAGGAGCTGGCTGTCGCGACGGGGACGGACAATCCCGAAGCGCTGTCGGTGAAGCTGCCGAAGTCCGGTCTGTACAAGGTGCGAGTGGAGCTTGCGGACGGCAAAGAAGCGAATTTTCGCATGGACTTGCGGTATCCGGGACGAACGAAAAAGCGCTAGTTACTCCCGACAGCACGGCGAGCGCGATGAATAAACGGAAAAGACACAGCCTTTGCTCTTGGCGCGAGCGAAGGGCTGTGTCTTTTTTTGTACAGATAAGAATGCATAAGCTTCTTATCCGGTATAAGGGCAAGTAAGGCAGCGCCTGGCCATTGGCGCAGCCAAGTTTTCTCATCCGCTTTCAGATGTGTGGCGGTCAAAATGCGTCTTGGCCCAAAAGGCGGCGAGAGCGTCGGCAAAAAGGGCGAATGCCTGGTTGTCCAACGTCGCTGCGCAAACGGTGAACGGCACGGGAGCTGGCCTTTTTTACGCAAGGACGCCTCCCTCTTCTTTTTGCAGCCATTCCCGCGCGCGCAGGGCGATCTCCAGACAGATGCGGCGCTCCGGGGAGGCGTAGTCGTCCCCGAGCAGCTCCGCGATTTTTTCCAGGCGGTGGTAGAGCGTCTGGCGGTGAATGAACAAGCGCTCGGCAGCCTCCTGCTTGGACAAGTTGGCGTCGAGGTAGACGCGCAGCGTGTGGACGAGGGCGGAGCCATGCTTTTGGTCGTGCGCAAGCAACGGGCCCAGATAGTCCGCGATGAAGCTCGCCAGCACAGGCTCGGTCGGGATATGAAACAGCAGGCGAAACAAGCCAAGGTCCGTGAAAAAAGGGCTCGTCGCTTCGCGCTGAAAAGCGAGGGCCTGCTCCGCTTCCGCCAAGTGTCTTCCGGCGTCAGACAACCGTTTGCCCACCCGCCCGATCCCGCAGCAAATCCTGGCGTCCGCTCCGAGCATTTGTCCGGCGATCCGCTTCATGTCTGCCCACGCCTTTTCCAGCGCCCGCCGTGCGTTCGCCGTTGTCTTTTGGTCGATCAGCAAAACGTAGAAGCGGTTGCCCGTGCAGCGGATGAACGGCCGAAAGCCTTGCCGCGTCAGCAGTGAGCGGAATATCGCCGTCAGATCGTGCGGCGGGAGGGCATCGTCTGTCTGGTCGGTGTTTTTTTCGCAGGACATGATGAGCGTGTAGTATGCAGGCGCCTTGCTGCTGCCGGACAGGCCGAGCAACGTGCGCATATGCTCCTCGCGCATCGCGCGGTTGGCAATGAGTTCGTCGAACAGACGGTTTTCCATGGCGCGCGTCTGTTCCTCGGCAAACATTTTGCGCAGGAAAAACTGGGCCATTGCCGAGACGGTGTTGTCCAGCGTCAACAGCAAATACTCGTCTGCCTCGCGCTCGTACAAGATCAGTCCGACGTAGGCCAGCAGGTGGCCCATTGCCATCACCGGCTGATAGATCAACTGCTTGGTCTGTGACAACGCGTGAAAGCGGACGCTGGCGTCGTTCGTGTCTGCTTGCGCAAAATGAGCGCGCATCAGCTCGGTCATCTCCAGTTGGACTGCGTGCGGCAAGGCCGGAACGTACTGGGCAGCGACGTCTGGCGAGTAAAACAGCACCTGGGTTTGCACTGCGGACTGGAAATGCTGGAGCAGCTTGGGGATGCCCGCCGCCTGCAGGCTGAGCTGCTGCAAGCCGCGGGAATACGCTTCGAGGTCGCGCAGCGCCTGCATTTGCCGATTGATGAGATGCTCGTGCAAATCTTGCGTAATATCGACGAAGCGCACAGGCTGATGGAAGACGATGAGCGGAAACTCGTGGTGGTTGGCCATCTCCAGCATGTCCGCCGGAATCGACGGGATGTACACTCCCAGCTCCACGCACAAGCCGGACGCTTTGCGCCGGATCAACTCGGCCAAATAGGCGAGCCGCTTTTCTTTCGCCTCGCCGAAGCCGAGTCCGGTGGAGAGAATCAGCTCGCCGCCATTTAAAAATTGGCCCGTATCGGCCGTCTCCAGAACGTGAACCCAGCGCACAGGCCGGGCCAGGCCCCGGTGGCCCGCCACGACCTCGGCGTGCCGAAACAACGGACGTTTGATCGCCTCGGCGATGGTCAGTCGCCAGTCATTGCTCATAAGCAGCCCCCTATCTGCCCGTCTTCCACAAACGATCCGAGGACGGGCAATTGACATGATGTATGATGAATCCTACCGAATGATTGTCATTTTGTCTAGTGATGAGCGGTTTTATTTTTGGATAAAATGGAATTGTCAAACAAATGATCGCAAGGAGTTGAAAGGATGAACACAGCCGCTGTTGGAAATCCATTGAAGAATTACGTAGGGGGACAATGGGTGGAATCGCAGGCAGCCCGCTTTGAGGACGTGCCCAACCCGGCGACGGGCGAACTATTGTCCCGCGTGCCGCTGTCGACGAAAGAAGACGTGGACAAGGCCGTTGCCGCTGCGAAGGAAGCTTTCGCAGGGTGGAGCGCGACTCCGGTCGTGGATCGGGCGCGCATCATGTTTCGTTTTCACAGCCTGCTGGTGAAGCACGAGGACGAGCTGGCGCGGATGATTACGCTGGAGAACGGCAAAAACCTCCCGGAAGCACAGGCAGAGCTGTTGCGCGGGCTGGAAATGGTCGAGTTTGCGTGCGGGATGCCGACGCTGCTCATGGGCGAGACGCTGCCCAATATCGCGGCGAATATCGACAGCCAGGCGATTCGCTTTCCGCTGGGCGTCGTGGCCGGGATTACCCCGTTCAATTTCCCTGTGATGGTTCCGATGTGGATGTATCCGATCGCGATTACCGCGGGCAATACGTTCGTCCTCAAGCCGTCGGAGCGCACGCCGCTGTCCTGCATTCGCATCGCGGAGCTGCTGAAGGAAGCGGGCTTGCCGGACGGGGTGTTCAATGTCGTGCACGGCGCCCACGATGTCGTCAACGGGCTGCTGGAACACCCGGATGTGAAGGCGATCTCGTTCGTAGGCTCGCAGCCTGTGGCGGAGTACGTGTACAAGACAGCCGCCGCCCATGGCAAACGGGTGCAGGCGCTGGCTGGCGCGAAAAACCACCATCTGGTCATGCCGGACACCGACCTGAAGCGGGCAGCGAAAACGATCGTCAGTTCGGCGTTTGGCTGTGCGGGCGAGCGCTGTATGGCGGCGAGCGCGGTCGTCGCTGTCGAGGACATCGCTGACGAGCTGGTGGCGCACCTGATCGAAGAATCCAACGCGCTTGTGATGGGCAACGGGCTTGAGGCAGGCGTCGATCTCGGTCCGGTCATTCGCGATTCGCATTTGGCCAAAGTGCACAGCTACATTGAAAAAGGGCTCGCATCCGGTGCTGCGCTCGTGCGCGACGGACGGGAGGATGCGAAGCAGCACGAAAAAGGCTACTTCCTCGGCCCGACGATTTTTGACCAGGCCGATGCGGAAATGGTCATCGTGCGCGACGAGATTTTCGCGCCTGTGCTCAGCGTCATGCGCGTGAAAAATTTTGAAGAGGGCCTGGAAACGATTAGCCGCTCCCGCTTTGGCAACGGTGCGACGATTTATACCAACAACGGAAAATGGGGCAGGGAGTTCGTGCAGCGCGTGGAGGCCGGCATGGTCGGCGTCAATGTGGGCGTGCCTGCGCCAATGGGCTTCTTCGCCTTCTCGGGCTGGAAAGAATCGTTTTACGGCGACCTGCATGCAAACGGCAAGGACGGCGTCCTGTTTTACACGAAGAAAAAGACGGTTACCTCCAGATGGTTCGAAGATGGCGATACGAGCATCGGCTCGCAAAAAGTGTTCGTAAAATAAAGGAGGCTTAGGCGATGGAGCAAGATCAACTGTTGCAAGAGTACGACAAGGACAGCCTGCTTGCGGCCGACCGCGAGCACATGTGGCATCACATGTCGCCCTACAACCCGAATCCGATGATCGTGACAGGCGCAAAAGGCTCCTGGATCACCGATATCGACGGCAACCGCTACCTGGACGGCATGTCCGGCCTGTGGTGCGTCAACGTCGGGTACGGTCGGCAGGAGTTGGCAGATGCCGCCTATGAGCAGTTGAAACAGCTCGCCTACTTCCCGCTGACGCAAAGTCACGTGCCGGCCATTCGCCTCGCGGAAAAAGTGAGCGAGTGGCTGGGCGAGGAGTATCGCGTCTTTTTCTCCAATAGCGGATCGGAGGCAAACGAGGTCGCGTTCAAAATCGCCCGCCAATACCACCACCAGAACGGCGAGCCGGGCCGCTACAAATTCATCTCGCGGCACCGCGCCTACCATGGCAACACGATGGGCGCGCTCGCTGCCACGGGCCAGGCTGTGCGCAAAGAAAAGTACGAGCCGCTCGCGCCAGGGTTCCTGCACGTGCCGCCGCCTTATTGCTACCGCTGTCCTGCGGGCAAGTCGTACGGCAAATGCAATCTGGAATGCGCGCAATACTTCGATCAGGTCATCAACTGGGAAGGCGAAAAAACCGTCGCCGCCGTCATCATGGAGCCGACGATTACAGGCGGGGGCGTGCTCGTGCCGTCGCCGGAATACATGCCGAAGGTGCGGGAGATTTGCGACAAGTACGGCGTGTTGATGATCGTCGACGAGGTCATTTGCGGCTTTGGCCGCTCCGGCCAAAAATTCGGCCACCAAAACTTCGGGATCAAGCCGGATATCGTCACGATGGCCAAAGGCATTACGAGCGCCTACCTGCCGCTGTCGGCCACGGCGGTGCGCGCCGAAATCGCCGACAAGTTCAACGAGCAGGGCAACAACCTGCATTTCCGCCACGTCAACACGTTTGGCGGAAATCCGGCGGCTTGTGCGCTCGCATTGAAAAACTTGGAGATCATGGAAGAGGAAAAGCTGGTGGAGCGCGCCGAGCAGTTGGGGGACGAATTGCGTGCCAAGCTCGCCTTCCTGGCCGATCACCCGAATGTAGGCGACATTCGCAGCTTCGGCTTTTTGATGGGCATCGAAATGGTCGAGGACCGCAAAACGAAAGAACCCGCCGCGCCTGCGAAGCTCACGCAGGTCATCGGCGAGTGCAAAAAGCGCGGGCTTATCATCGGCCGCAACGGCGATACCATTCCGGGCTTCAACAACGTGCTGACTCTGTCGCCGCCTTTTTCTACAACCAGCGATGACATCGACTTTATCGCCCGCGTCATGAAGGAAGCGTTTGACACGTTGGAATAGGAGTTTGAGATAGAGCCTTTTGGCCAAAAATCAGTAGACGCCCCTTGCAGGTCCTGTGTGTGACTTGCAGGCCGGGGCGTCTGCTGTCATGTTTGGCTGTTCGCGACGGCGGAGGCGAACAAACCGTTCCGTCCGCTACTCGTACCGCTTCTGCAGCTTCGCTTTGTGAGCGTCGAGAATCTCTTCAAACGGAATGTTGTACTGGTTGGCGAGCAAAATCAGGTTGCCCAGCACGTCGCCGAGCTCTTCCACCAGCTCCTGGCGCGCTTCGTCCGCCTGTTTTTCCCCTTCGTCCGGCCGATCGCGCCCGATTTCGATGGCGCGCACGGCGCGGGCAAGCTCGCCGGCTTCTTCCATGAGAAAGCCTACGCGAATAAACGGCCCGTACTGCGTCCAGCCCCGCTCCTCGTAAAAATCTCCTACCCATTTCTGAAATTCCGTGATATTCACATGTATCTGTCCCTTCTAGATTTTTGTATAATTGTACTATACACCAAAAAGTGGTGACGAAAGCCACTCAACTTTAATGGATCCAGGAGGATGGCATGAAACGTATCTGTGTGTTTGCGGGTTCCAATCCAGGCGTAAATCCGGCTTATGCCCAATATGCAGAAGCGCTGGGGAGAGAACTGCTTGCAAGAGAGCTGGAACTGGTTTACGGCGGCTCCAACATGGGGCTGATGGGACGAGTGGCGAATACGGTGCTCGAAGGCGGCGGCAAAGCGATCGGTGTCATGCCGACCGGACTGTTTCGCGGCGAGATCGTACATACGGGTCTGACAGAGCTGCATGAAGTCGTCACGATGCACGAGCGCAAAGCGAAGATGAACGATTTGTCCGATGGCTTTATCGCCTTGCCCGGGGGCTACGGCACGTTTGAAGAAATTTTTGAAGTGGTGAGCTGGGGGCAGATCGGGCTTCACTCGAAACCGATCGGGTTGTTGAATGTGGACGGCTTCTATACGCCGCTGATGGAAATGGTGCAGCACGCTACAGAGGAAGGCTTCATCCCGCGGATGCAAGGAGAGCTGGTCGTGTGCGAGAGCGATCCGGCTGTTTTGCTCGACCGTCTGCGCGACTACAAGCCGCCCGTCAAAGTGAACAAATGGTCGGAGTTGACCGAGAAGTAGTTGCGTTGAAAAAAAGCAGTTCGCATTGGAAGATGGAGCGAGCTGCTTTTTTGCTTGGCGGAAGGGCGTTTTTGCGTTGAACTAGAAAGGATTGACACACAGTAAGAACAGGTGATAAGGTAGATGACAATATATCATAGTGAACGCATAGGAATAGTAATGATATGTTTGGGCTTCATACATAAGGAGGAACCGTCATGATGAAATCGAACAAGTGGCTTCAGCTTTCCCACAAAGCGGCGCTCATCGCTGCGCTGGTTCTCCCGGCGACAGCGGGAGCAGCGGCTGCGAATCAGCCTGTGGCAGTCTTGGCCAAAGAAGCGGCGAGCGCATCGGCCGAGGCAGAGTACGGCAGCTTTTTGTTGCAGCAATACGGCATCTCGCTTGACAAGGCGGTGACGCGCGGGCAATTTTCCCAGGCACTCGCCAAGGTAGTTGCGGCTACCCAAAGTATAACGGAAAAAGAAGCGAGCGCGAAAGCCTACGTTCCCGAAGCGCAGGCGCAAGCGACGAAAATCGCAGCCTGGGAAGCAATCAGCGCGGCTGTGAAGGCAGCGGACTTGTCCGAGCTGGCTTACACGTACAGCGAGGATAAAGTGGCAGCGTCGCTGAAAGCGGCGGGCATTTCCTACCAAAAGGGTGGAGCGCTCTCCCTGCAGGCCGCACAGGAAGTAGCGGTTGCCCTTGACACCGGGCTTGTGTCCGCGAGCACGCTGGCCGCGATCAAGGCAGACGGGGACACGACCGGAGAGCTGGCTGTCCAACTATTGGGGAAAGTCGTGGAGTTCCACGGCGACTACAAAAACTACCTAGGCAGCGTGCAAGAGGCGGACATTTACGGCAAGCTCGCGCAAGCCTGGAGCGAATCGTCGATTATCAAGGCAGGAGAGCTGCAACAGATCATCGACACGGGCCTCAAGCAAAACCTGATTACCGGCTACAACCTGAAGGATGCTGCCTTCGATCCGCACTTTGATCCGGAGCGCACCATTACTTACGGACACAGCGATATCGCGCACGCCATTCAACTGATTGGCCTGTTGAAAAGTGAAGGCATCGACGCCAAAGTCCAGTTCGAGCCGAAAACATCCGCCTTCATCTATTTGAAAGAGTGGGGCGAGCCGACCGAGTCGGATGACTACCAGGTCGTGCAAATCGAAAACGGCAATTTTATCGCCTATGCAAAAGAATACGACCTGAGCTTCGAGTTTGCGAGCAAGGAGGAGAAGGAGCGCTTCCAGCCATTGGTGCTGAAATACGCGAAAAGAAACCAGGAAGACGTAACAGGGCTGTTGAAAGCGTCCTGGTGGCAGCCGCTCTACCACTCCCGCACGGAGCTGGCAGACTATCCGATCATTACGAACAACGTCATCAAGGAAGGCCGCTACATCGTCCAGTCGTTCTCCCTGAACGAAGAGTCGCCAAAAGTGGTGGCGGCCCTGAAAAAACTGAGCGACAAGCTGAACGTGGAAACGTACAAGTTCTGGGTTGACCAGCCATTCTACAACTACCTCCACGGCGAATCGAAATAAGCCTGTCCGTCAACGGAGAGGATCGGATAAATAGCGAAAAGCCTTGCTTTGCCCAAGCAGTGGGAAGCAAGGCTTTTTTCGCTCGCCCGCTGATCCGGATGGAGCACTAACGTATAACCCGCTGGCAAAAGCTTCAGGCTGTCCAGCAGTGGCCATTTTCACAAGGGACAAACAAAGAGAAAATGTTCGCAAAAATCCGGCATGTTTTGCTAAACTGGGATAGATAGACAAGGAAAGGCTGATCGGGGAGGGACTACCGTGTTCGCGAAATATGTGTTTCTTTTGCTTACGAGCTTTAGTTTGGCTGCAACCGCAACGGCAATCGGTTCGGCAGCCAGCGTGGCGACGGGCCTGCAACAGACTGCGCCGAGCCAGACCGCAACAGGTCAAGCGAATGCTGCGCAGGAGCTGGCGCAAGTTTCGCTCGTCCACGCGTTCCAGGGCGGCCAATGGCAACGGGACGCGCTGGGCAAATTTTTGGGACAAGCCGTCAAGTCGTTCGACGATTATGTGTATTATCAGGCGGGGATTGCCGTCAAGTGGGATGAAAACGGGCGAGCGTTCGGGGTGTTGGCAGAGCCTGGCTTCAAGGGAGAAATCGTTCCGGGCATTACCGTTCAGACGTCGCAGCAGGAGATTTTGCGCAAGCTGGGCACGCCAGCCTTCACAGAACAGGAGTACGGGCTGATCGGCTATTCTTACCAGGATTACTACTTGTTTGTCACGTTTGCCGAGCAAAAAGCGAAGGCGTTTTCCCTCTATCGCCGCGATCGCGTTCCCGACACGCGGGCGCTCGTCGATATGGCGCAGCATTTGCAAGCGTATGGCGAAAAGCTCGCCGAGCCGGCTGCTTCCGGGCCTTTTTCGATTTTTGCCGCCTGGGGTCAGCCTGATTTTACTTACCATCTGCACGGAATCGGCACGTATGCCTGGGAGTATCCGTCCAGAGGAATCGCCTACGACGGTGCGCCGGAAGAGGCGACATTGACGATCTACAGCAATTTTCCGGCAAAAGACGCGCTGCCTGCCTTGGCGAAGCTTCCCTATGTGAGCATCTCCCCGGAAGATGCGCTGTTTGTGGCCGAAAAGCAACGAATCGAGCAGGAAAAGGCCAATCTTTTGCAAGCGAAAAGCGAAGGGATTTTTGCGCCGGACCGAAAAACGGTGGCAGTCATCGACTCGGAAGTTCTCTACAGCTCCGCCAGCATCCGTTTTTACGATCCGAATGACAAGCCCGTCGCCCAGTTGTTTCCGGGGCATTACTTGAATAAAGCCGTCTGGCTGGACAACAACTGGATCTATTATGAAACGATGATGGGGGCTGGTGTCTACCATGTACCCACGCAAAAGGCGACTGTCATTTTGTCCTGGGACGAGCAGCAGGCGGCGCCGATCACGATGTTTGACGTCAACGAAACGCATCTCGACCTGGCGAAAAAGGAGATTGCGTTCGTGAGCGCGGACAGCCGCACGTACACCGTGCAATACCAGCTTGCCGGGGAGCGCGTCTTCCTTGCCTGGAAAAAATAAAGCCACCTCCACGTGTACTGGAGGTGACCAAACCGCTGTCTGTTCATTCGCTTTGCTCGCCTTCCTTTTCCGCCAAATACGCGCGCATGCCGCGCACGAACAGCTCGCGGATTACCTCATGCTGTGTCTTGCTGCTGACGAGCGCGCGAATTTGCTCCAGCTCTGCAACCAGCTCGGAATCCAGGTGCAGGTTGACGGTCTTTCCTTTGTGGCGCGGGTGAATTTCCCCATGTCCGCCGCTCTCGCGGATTTGTCCGTCCACAATCGTGCGCGGATCGAGCTGCGCCGGGTCCGGTATGTACAGGCAAGGCGCTTCCAAAATAATATGGGTCAGTTCTTCGCTGAAACGAATGGCGAGGGGCTGCCCCTTTTTTTGTGAAAATCGCGAATTTGTCGGGACAACTCCTGATTGTCCGCGGTATTTTCCAGCATGATGACGGCCAGTTCCATAGTGCCTCCTTACGGGAGAAACAACTCTTCTTCCGGTACTTGAAGCACGACTTCTCCCGTTGTCTCCAATTGAACTTGGTAGAAAAAGCGCAGGTCACGGCGCGACACAGCGGTGACCAATGCCCAGTCTGCGTCCCGGCTGGCACGGCGAAGCTGCACGCGGTCCAGCACTTCGTACGCGGGGACGAGCAGTCCTTTTTCGTACAAAAACGACAGCACCGCCTCGCGCGGATACAGAAACCGTTTGTTGCCCTGTTTGCTCGCCAAAAGCGGAAAGGCTTCCCGTTCGTCCACGCCCTTGCCCAAATAGCCGTGATCCGACCATCGTTTGATCGTGGCCATGCTGCCGATGCGGACCTGCTTTTGCTCCAATAGCTCGAGAATTTCCCGCGAGGACATGTACGCTTTGCGCTGTTCCGACTGCTCGTGATAGCGTTGTTGCTCGTTTTCCAGTTCGGCAAGCAGCGCGGCAAGCTCTGCGATTTGCTGTTTGACCTGCGCGATTTTGCGGGCGTTGTCCTTCATCGTGACAGACTCCTTTGCCGACGTGGTTACTGTTAGCCTATTCGGGCGTGAAATCATTCATGACTGCGAGCGGCGATTGATTTCACTGCGAACATATGGCGATAGGAAATGAAACAAGCATAAAACGGCGATGTTGCACATTGATTAATAGCAAGCATCTTATTCGAGCTGGCAAGGAGGCTGTATATGGATGAGCGTCCCGAATGACCTGCAAAAAAACTTCAGCGAAGTGGTGAGCGCCCTCAAGCCGAAGGAAGCGATCGATGAAGCGAATCGCTGTCTGTACTGCTACGACGCGCCCTGTATCAAGGCTTGTCCCACCTCGATTGACATTCCTTCGTTCATTCGCAAAATCGCGACAGGCAATCTGCTCGGCTCTGCGAGGACGATCATGGAATCCAATCCGGTTGGGGCAAGCTGCGCGCGCGTTTGTCCGACGGAGGAGTTGTGCGAGGGAGCCTGTGTGCTCAATCACGCCTCCAAACCGATCATGATCGGGCTATTGCAACGCCATGCGACCGACTGGGCGATCCGCAACAACGCGGCCTTGTTTCAAAAAGGCGATCCGAACGGCAAGCGGGTGGCGATTATCGGAGCGGGGCCAGCCGGGCTGTCGGCGGCGCGAGAGCTTGCCCGGCTCGGCTACGAGGTCACGATCTACGAGGCAAAAGAAAAAGCGGGCGGGCTGAACACATACGGCATCGTGTCTTTCCGGCTGCCGCAGGAAATATCGCTCTGGGAGGTCGAGCAGGTCGAGGCGTTGGGCGTGACGATCAAGACGAACACGCGGATCGGCGTCGACATCATGCCAGACGAGCTCGTTGCCAACTACGATTCGGTGTTGCTGGCGGTGGGGATGAGCAGCGTGCCTTCCTTGCATATTCCCGGGGAAGAGCTGGAAGGGGTACTGGATGCGATTGCCTTGGTAGAAGATACGAAAACGAAGCCGCTTACCACGGACATGGTCGGCAAAAAAGTGGTCGTGATCGGCGCCGGAAATACGGCGATTGACGCCGCGACCTGTTCGAAGCGGCTGGGGGCGGACAATGTGCAGATTTTGTACCGCAGAACGGTGCAGGAAATGAGCTGCTACCAGTTCGAATACGAGTTCGCCAAGCAGGACGGCGTGGAGTTTCGCTGGCTCGTGGCTCCGACGCGCGTTTTGGGGAACAAAGGGCGCGTGACAGGGCTGGAGCTGATCCGGATGGAGCTGGGAGAGCCGGATGCGAAAGGCCGAAAACGTCCGGTACCGATCCCGGGCAGCGAGTTTTTCATCGAGGTGGACTTTGTCGTCAAAGCGATTGGGCAAAATCGCCACCTGTCGCTGATCGACCAGCTTGGCCTGCAGCATCAAAACGGCACCGTCACCGTCGAGGACGGCACCTACCGGACGTCGCACCCGAAAGTGTTTGCCGCAGGGGACGTCATTTTTGGCGGAGGAAAAACGGACGCGATGGTCGTCGACGCGGCCAATCACGGAAAGCGTGCCGCTTATGCCATCGACAAGGCGATCCGCGACCAGAAGCAGCTTGTCTAGGGAAGTAATGTACAGAAGATTCTGACTGAACTGTAGAAGCATTTTTTGCAGCACGTGAACCTAGCAGGGGAGTACGGCGTGCCCGTGGCAGCGCCAAAAAGATGGAGGAGAGCAATCATGGCCGATCTTTCTATCAATCTAGCAGGGATTACATCCCCGAATCCGTTCTGGCTGGCATCTGCGCCACCGACGAACTCGGGCTACCAGGTCCAGCGGGCTTTTGAAGCGGGCTGGGGCGGAGCTGTCTGGAAAACGCTGGGAGATCCGATCATCAACGTCACGTCGCGGTTTGCCGGACTGACTTTTGGCGGGCAGCGGGTATTCGGGTTCAACAACATCGAGCTGATTACCGACAAACCGCTTGAGGTCAATTTGAAGGAAATGGATGAGACGAAAAAACGGTTTCCCAAGCATACGCTGATCGCCTCGCTGATGGTCGAGCACAAGCAGGAGGCGTGGCATGAGATCGTCAAAAAAGTGGAGGCGATTGGCGTCGACGGCCTGGAGCTGAACTTCGGCTGTCCGCACGGCATGGCGGAGCGCGGCATGGGTTCGGCTGTCGGGCAGCACCCCGATCTCATTCGCCAGCAGGTCGAATGGGTAAAAGAAGTGGCCCAGACGCCTGTCATCGTCAAGCTTACCCCGAACATTACCGATATTCGCTTTACTGCCAGGGCGGCTTCGGCGGGCGGAGCGGACGCGATCAGCATGATTAATACGATCAACAGCCTGATGGGGGTAGACCTGGACAAATGGCTGCCGATACCGCACGTGGACGGAAAAGGAGCGCACGGCGGCTATTGCGGACCAGCGGTGAAACCGATAGCCCTGAACATGGTCGCCGAGTGTGCGCGCGATCCGTTTGTCGGCGTGCCGATTTCGGGCATCGGCGGGATTTCCAACTGGCGGGATGCCGTCGAGTTTTTGCTGATGGGTGCGACTGGCGTGCAAGTCTGTACCGCCGCGATGCACCACGGCTTTCGGATCGTCGAAGACATGATCGACGGCTTGAACAACTACCTCGACCAGCGCAAAATCGCCTCGGTCATGGACATCGTCGGCAAGGCCGTGCACACGTATTCGGACTGGGGCCATTTGAACCTCAACTACAAAGTAGTCGCCCGCATCCACGAAGAAACCTGTATCAACTGCAACAAATGCCATATCGCCTGTGAGGACACTTCGCACCAATGCATTGATATCGTCAAGGACGCCGCAACGGGAAAAGAGCGGTTGGTAGTGCGCGAGGAAGACTGCGTCGGCTGCAACCTGTGCTCGATTGTCTGTCCGGTGGAAGGAACGATCGAGATGGTGGAGATTCCGACGGGCAAGCCGCCGCTTTCCTGGAACCAGCGCCAGGCTGCTTTGGCAGGCGGGGGCAGTTGCGAGACGTAAGTTCTAGGGCCGATGGCATGAATGGGGCGTCTGCGGCATAGCATGTACGAGGAACGGGATGTCTCATTTATGCACGGCAGGGGAAAGGAGCGAGGAAGGTCATGAAAAAATGGATTCGCAACGGGACGGTTGTGACGGCGTCAGACACGTATCAGGCAGACGTGCTGATCGACGGCGAAAAAGTCGTCGCGATCGGCTCGGACCTGCAAGCAACGGATGCGGAGGTTATCGACGCAACCGGGTACTATTTGCTTCCGGGCGGCATTGATCCGCACACGCACCTCGACATGCCGTTTGGCGGCACGGTTACATCCGATAACTTTTTCACGGGCACAAAAGCCGCCGCATTCGGCGGGACGACGAGCATCGTGGACTTTTGCCTGACGAGCAAAGGGGAGTCGCTCCACTCCGCGATTGCGACCTGGCACGAAAAAGCGAGGGGCAAAGCCGTCATCGACTACGGCTTCCACCTGATGGTGTCCGATGCCAACGACCATGTGCTGGAAGAGCTGGAGTCAGTCGTGAACAACGAAGGCATTACTTCACTCAAAGTGTTCATGGCGTACAAAAACGTGCTGATGGCCGACGACGAAATTTTGTTCAAGACGCTGATCCGCGCCAAGGAGCTAGGGGCGTTGGTCCAAGTGCACGCCGAGAACGGGGACGTGCTCGATTATTTGACCAAGCAGGCGCTGGCCGAAGGAAATACCGATCCGATCTACCACGCCTACACCCGTCCGCCGGAAGCGGAGGGAGAGGCGACAGGCCGCGCGATTGCGCTCACGGCGCTCGCGGATGCCCAGTTGTACGTCGTGCACGTGTCCTGCGCCGACGCCGTTCGCCGGATCGCCGAGGCGCGCGAAAAAGGCTGGAACGTCTACGGAGAAACATGTCCGCAATATTTGGTGCTCGATATCACCGCGCTGGAAAAGCCGGACTTCGAAGGGGCGAAATACGTCTGGTCCCCGCCGCTGCGGGAAAAGTGGAACCAGGACGTACTGTGGAGCGCGCTGAAAAACGGGATTTTGCAAACAGTTGGTTCCGACCACTGTCCGTTCAACTTTTCCGGGCAAAAAGAGCTGGGCCGCGGAGATTTTACGAAAATTCCGAATGGCGGCCCGATCATTGAGGATCGCATGACCATCCTCTTTTCCGAGGGCGTGCGCAAAGGCAAAATCAGCCTGAATCAATTCGTGGACATCACCTCCACCAAAGTCGCCAAGCTGTTTGGCATGTTCCCGCAAAAAGGCACGATTGCGGTTGGCTCCGATGCGGACATCGTCTTGTTCGACCCGACTGTGCAGCGGACGATTTCGGTGGAGACGCACCATATGAATGTGGACTACAACCCGTTTGAAGGCATGCAGGTTCACGGCGACGTCATTTCTGTGCTTTCCCGCGGCGCGTTCGTCGTCCGCAACAAGCAGTTCGTCGGCCATGCGGGGGCGGGCCGCTACGTGAAGCGGTCGACGTTTGCCAGACCATAGCCAAATGCAAATGCTGGGGTGAGGAGGAGCAAGATGGCGGATAAAGTGACGATCGGGCTGATTCAGGCCAAAAATGACGTGCACGGCGACGAGCCGGTTCATCTTCACAAGGAAAAGGCGATCGAAAAGCATGTGAAAATGGTGCGGGAGGCTGCTGGCAAAGGGGCGCAGATCATCTGTCTGCAAGAAATTTTTTACGGCCCTTATTTTTGCGCGGAGCAAAGCACGAAATGGTACGAAGCGGCGGAAGAGGTGCCGAACGGCCCGACTGTGCAGCAGTTTTCCGCGCTGGGCAAGGAGCTCGGGACCGTGCTGATCTTGCCCGTGTATGAAAAGGTCGGCATCGGCACCTACTACAACACGGCGGCCGTCATTGATGCAGACGGCACGTACCTGGGCAAATACCGCAAGCAGCACATCCCGCATGTAGGGGTGGGCAGCAGCGGCTGCGGCTTCTGGGAAAAGTATTACTTCAAGCCGGGAAACTTGGGCTACCCGGTGTTCGATACGGCTTTCGCCAAAGTCGGCGTGTACATCTGCTACGACCGCCATTTTCCGGAAGGGGCGCGGCTGCTTGGCCTAGGCGGCGCCGAGATCGTCTTCAATCCTTCCGCCACCGTCGCCGGCCTGTCCGAGTATTTGTGGAAGCTCGAACAGCCCGCACACGCGGTGGCAAACGGCTACTACGTCGCCGCCATTAATCGGGTTGGGACGGAAGCGCCGTGGAACATGGGGGAATTTTACGGACAGTCATACCTGGTCGATCCGCGCGGACAGTTTGTCGCTGTCGGCAGCCGCGATCAAGACGAGGTGATTGTGGCGGAGATGGACCGCGAAAAGATCAGAGAAGTGCGGGATACGTGGCAATTTTATCGCGATCGTCGCCCGGAGACGTACGACGACATGGTGAAGTTGCTGCCGTAAGACGAGGTGAGGGAGGCGCCAGGGATGCGTCTTCCTCCTTTTCCTATGTGGGCACGATTTTGGTTTTGCGAAAAACGCCGGAAAGGAGCGGCCAGATCATGAAGCAGACCGTTTATCGCGGAGTGGAGTATCAGGAAGCGCTGCGGGTAGTCAGGGCGCAGCGCTACGAACGGGCAGAACGCCGCCAGTTTACGAATGGAGCGAGCGCAAAGGCGGTGTTCGGGTCGGGCGTCTATTTGGTGAGCAATCCGGTCGTCGCGGCACAGTACGCGATCTGCCACGCCGAGACGATCGGGGACAAAGCCGCCGTGCTTCAGCAGCAGGTGGCTTTGCCGGGGCTGTTCTGTTTGGACGAGCGCTTCGGCGAAAATGAATTGCGCAGCGAGGCGCTGCGGCACAGGCACGGGGCAGATGAGCTGGCGCGGCGCGCGGCCGGGCTTGCGCACGAGGAATGGCTGGAATGGACCGGAGATGAGGTGCGGGCCTACCTGCTCGCCTGTGGATACCGGGGGATTCGCTACTGGATCAGCCCGGAACTTACGTACTATGTTTGCTATGAGCCTGACGCGCAAATCGAAGACATTTCGCTTCTCTCTGTGCTCGAAGTGTGAGAAATCACCCAAGACTATCGACGGATTCGCCAGAGTTTGGTAAGATTTGGACAGTATTCGAGCTTTTTCAACTTACTACTATGGACACGGGAGGATTACCTACAGCAATGAATCTACTACGTAACCTCAGCACTAGAGCCAAAATGTTCAGCTTGGTCGTCTTGATGGCGATCTTCTTGTGCAGCGTCGGCATCACGGGTTATTTTCACGTGAAAGTATCCGGGGAACGGATGCAGGCCATGTATGAGGAGCAACTGCTTCCAGTGAAGTGGATTAACGACTGGCGACAAGACATTCGGGCTATTGACGGGTTGATCTACAAAATGATTCTCGATCCTGCCCCTGCTGTCTTCGCGCAGTACAAGGCCGAGCTGGACCAGCGCATCGCCTCTGCCGACCAGACGTTTAGGTACCTCCAGAACTCTCGCCTGGACGAGAAAGAACAAGAGCGCGTCAGTAAGCTGAAGGAGCTTCTGGAACAGTACAGCAAAGACCAGAACGAGGTTGTCCAACTGATTAAGGAAAACAAGACCGATCAGGCTTACGCCTACTATCGGGCGACGGACAAAACGCTCAGTTGGATCAATCAGGAACAACTGGAATGGGCGAACTACAAGTCTTCCCAGGCGGATCGGATGCAGCAGCAAAACTGGGACGATTCGAAAAAAGCGGTGCTGCTTTTGCTGATCGTCGGGGGAGCTTCGATCGTCCTGGCGGGCGGACTCGGATTTTTGATCTCCCGGATGATTGCCGATCCGCTGCGCGTCGTCGCAAGCCGCATGGAAGATTTGGCTCAGGGGAACTTGGCGGTTGCTCCGGTGACTTACGTAGCAAAAGACGAGGTCGGCAAGCTCGGGATTGCCTTCAACGAGCTGGTCGCCAACTTCCGTTCCTTGATCGAGCAAGTAAAAGTCGCAGGAGAGCAAGTCGCAGCTTCCTCCGAGGAACTGTCGGCAAGCGCCCAGCAATCCGTGCGGGCCACAGAGCAGGCGATGGGAAGCGTCGAGCAGATTGCGACGACGGCCGAAGTGCAGACCCAGCGCACACAGGAAAGCGTGCGCGTCATGGAGGAAATGTCTGTTGCCATTCAACGGATTGCCGACACGTCCAGCGCCGTTTCCGAAGCATCGGTAGTGGCAGCGGATGATGCGCAGCAAGGGAATATCCAGATTCAGCAAGCGGTCTTCCAAATTGATTCTCTCTCCCAAGGCGTGAACCACGCGGCAGACCTCGTTCAGCAGCTCGGCGTCCGCTCGGAAGCGATCGGGAAAATTGTCGATGTAATCACAGGCATCGCCTCCCAGACCAATTTGTTGGCGCTGAATGCGGCGATTGAGGCAGCGCGGGCCGGAGAGCAGGGCCGGGGCTTTGCCGTGGTGGCGGATGAGGTTCGCAAGCTGGCGGAGCAATCCGAGGAATCGGCGCGGGAAATCGCCCGCCTGATCGGAGAAATCCAGCACGAGACAACCCAGGTCGTCTCCGTCATGCTGGCCGGGACCGAAGAGGCGAAAAAAGGGGCTGCCGCCGTTCAGGAGGCGGGAAAAACGTTCGAGCGCATCGTCGTTTCCTCCAAGGACGTGGCAGGCCAAATCCAGGAAGTATCCGCAGCGACCGAGCAAATGTCGGCGAGCGTGCAGCAGGTTGCTTCCGCCATGGACGAGATGAACAGGCTGTCGGAGGAAGCGGCCGTACATACGCAGTCCGTCTCGGCCGGAGCAGAGGAGCAGCTCGCTGCGATGCAGGAAATTGCCCGCTCCAGCAACAATTTGAACGAGCTGTCCCACGAATTGCAGGAATCGATCAGCCAATTCAAATGGTAGTGTGTTTTTGCGGCAACAAGCAAAAGACTGGCAACCCGTTATGGTTGTCAGTCTTTTTTTGCCGTGATGCGGATTCCGATTCAGGAAGCGCGCGACTCCTGCGCTTGTGTCGTGATCTGGTCGTACTCTTTTTGGCTCATGATCGAGGCGTCGTTTTTCATCATCCACGTGTAGATCGCAAGCGAAATCAAGAGCCCGACCGTCCAGGCGTTGTCCCAAATGATATGGAAGCCGGGGATGTACTTGCTGACAAACGGAATCGCAATCCCGATCAGCATGGCCCAGATCGCTCGCATGTTAAAGCCTGTCTTGTAGGCGTACATGCCGTTCGGTTTGTACAGCTCCGTCAGATGGATGCGTCTTTTGCGCACGAGCCAGTAGTCAGCAATCGCAATTCCGTCAATCGGGCCAAGCAACGCGCCATACGTACCGAGCCAGAGGAAGATGTAATTGCCGAAATTTTCCAAAATATGCCACGGCTGCATGAGCAGGGAGACGACACCGGCGATGATTGCTCCGGCCTCGTAGGAGAGACGGCGTGGCGCGAGGTTTTCCACGGCGCGGGCGGGGGCGACGATGTTGGCGGCCACATTGGTGGTCAAGGTGGCGAGAATGATGCCGATCGTGCCGAGGAAGATGGCGAGCGGCGAAAACTTCGCCAGTACGGCGGCAGGGTCCCACAGCGCTTCTCCGTAAATGACGACGGTAGCGGAGGCGACGGCTACCCCGATGAAGGAGAAGAAGCCCATGGTCGTCGGCAAGGACGAGGATTGGCCGACGATTTGCGCTTTTTGGCTTTTCGCGTAGCGACAGAAGTCCGGAATATTGAGCGCCATGGTTGCCCAGAAGGCGATCGCGCCTGTCAGTGCCGGGAAAAAGACCTTCAAAAACTCGCCGGCAGAGGTGAATGTGGATGGAGCGGAGAGCATCGGCCCCCATCCGCCTGCTTTGGTCAGCGCCCAGACGAGCAAGGCCAGGCTCATGATAATCAGGATCGGCGCTGCCCAGGCTTCCATCTTTTTGATCGCTTCCGGACCGCGATAGGCGACCCATACGTTCAGGAGCCAAAAGCCGAAAAAGGAAATCCACAGATGGCCGGGGACACTGGCCCAGTCTGTCATCGACATGAGCAGCGTATCAATGGCGGCTCCGCCGAACCAACAGTTGATGCCAAACCAGCCAGCTCCGATCAGCCCGCGAGCGACCGCTGGAATGTGAGCGCCCTTGGAGCCGAACCAGAGCCGGGCGAACACAGGGTAGGGGATGCCGAATTTCGTCCCGGCATGGGAGTTGAGAAGGATAGGGATAAGGACAATACAGTTTCCGAGAATAATGGTCAAGATCGCCTGCCACCAGTTCATGCCCAACGAGATCAACCCGGCTGCCATCGCGTACGTGGGAAGACAGATCGACATCCCGATCCAGAGGCTGGCAAAGTTGTACGCGGTCCACGAATGCTCAGCTTTCGTCGTCGGCCGCAGCCCTTCATTGTAGAGCGAGCTGTCTTTGATAAGGTCTTCCCCTGCTTTTGTCAGGGTGACAATTCCATTTGCATCTTCCTGCGTCTTCATTTTCTTTCCCTCCTTTTTTTGACAAAATCGCTGGCATTCGGACAACCGCCCCCAGGTTGTCTCGAATACAAGTTGTAACATTATATTGGGGGAAAGAAGCCCTAAGTACAGCTTTTTCCCGGGCAAAAAAAACGTCTGGAACGATTCGTTCCAGACGTACGGCAGGTGGCAATGCTATGCTTTTGGGAAATATTCGTTCCAGCGTTTGTCGACCAATGCCGATATTTCCGGCAGCGTCTCTACTTCATCCGGGTAGAAAGGCTTCATCCGCGCATCGACGACCAGCGGCCCTTCGTAGCGGATTTTGTTGCGGACAATCGTCGACTTGGCGTACAGATCGTGAGCCGGGTCGAAACGAGTGAACACGGTCCAGAGGAAGCTGCTTTGCTTCTCGGCGATCGCCGCATCGTCCACCATGCAGATCATCGGCCAGTCTGCCAGATTTTCGTTGAGATAGGACAGCAACTCTTCGCCCAGCTCCGGCCTTTCGCTGAAGCTCGGCCCGGAAATGACCAGACATCCGGGGCAAAACGCGCGAATATCGGTTATGCTCGGAATGCCTTGTCCTTTGTACTCGCGTGGCAGCTCGCGGACGGGGTCGCCGATGCCGAGCATGATTCCTTTGGAGCCGTGGTTCAGCTTCCGTCCGGTGTAGTCGAGCGTATCGTTCGACGTATCGTTGACGATGAGCAGGTCGCGCTCCGGCTGGAAGCGAGCCAGGACGATTTCGAGGAAATGCTTGAAATTGCTCAGGTCACACGGCACATCGGTCACCATCAAAAACTTCGTCAAAGTGAGCTGGCCTTCTCCCATGATGCGGAAGGCGTGCGCCATCGCTTCCTTATAGTAGCTTTCGCGCACAATCGCGCCGGCGAGCGCGTGGAAGCCTGTTTCCCCGTATGTCCAGAGCGCTTTGACACCCGGCATGACGACAGGGAAGAGAGGCGACAGCAGCCGTTGCAAATAATCCCCGATGTAATAGTCTTCCTGGCGCGGCTTCCCGACGACGGTGGCCGGATAGATCGCGTCTTTGCGGTGCCACATCTGCTTCACGTTGAACACCGGGAAGTCATGCTCCCAGGAGTAATAGCCGAAGTGGTCGCCAAAAGGCCCCTCAGGGCGTCTGATGTGCGGAGGAACTTCTCCCGCGAACACAAACTCGGCTTCCGCGACGATCCGGTGCGGATGGTTCGGCACCTCCGCCATTTTCAGCTTGTCGCCCATCAAGAGCGAGGCGAAGACCAGCTCCGGCACCATTTCCGGCAGGGGCGCGATTGCGGAGACGATCAGGGCAGGAGGGCCGCCGATCGTAAGGGTAACAGGCAGCGACTGGTTCCGTTTTTCGGCTTCGTGGTAGTGGAACCCGCCGCCTTTTTGGATTTGCCAGTGCATGCCCGTCGTGTTTTTGTCGTAAATCTGGATGCGGTACATGCCCAGGTTGTGCTCTTTTGTATCAGGGTGCTCTGTATAAACGAGCGGCAAGGTGACGAACGGACCGCCATCCAGGTGCCAGCTTGTCAAGGCAGGCAGCTTGGTCATGTCAACATCGGTTGTTGCGATTTGAGTCACAGGCGCTTGGGAGGCAGATACGGTTTTGGTGCCCGTGCGCATGACTTCCAACAGCGGCTCGCGCAGCTCCCACAAGCCGGAGAGCTTTGGCGGCAACAGCTTGTCCATCCCGTGCACCAGGTTGCGGACGACAGCCTCGGGTTTTGGCCCAAACGCCATGTCGACCCGCTCTACGGTCCCGAACAAGTTCGTGACCACGGGAAACGATTTTCCTTTGACATTGGTGAAAAGCAGAACAGGTCCGCCCTCTTCAATGACTCTGCGATGAATCTCGGCCAGCTCCAGATGGGGATCGACTGGTGCGTCGATTTCCACGACTTGTCCGGCGCGGCGCAATTGTTCTATGAACGAACGAAGGTTCGCGTGCATCTGTAGATACCTCCACATCCCCGTAATTCCCTTTTAACTGTACACGAACATAGGCGATGAAGCTACCTTTTTATCGGCCCGGGATGGTAAGATGAACCAAGAGGTGAGCGATTTGTGACTACTGCCCGAAAAGTGATGTCTCTGCAAACGAGAATGATTTTGCTCATTACGGTCGGCATTATTTTGATTATTTCGTCAGTTGGGGCCGTCTTCTCTTCCATCGTAGCCTCGTCGATCGAGGAACAGATCGGGAAAAAGGCGCTGAGCGTAGCCAAAATCGTCGCCCACGACCCCGAACTGCGCCGGGCTTTTCAAAGCAGCTCGCCGTCTGCGCTGATCCAGCCGATCGCGGAAAACGTCCGGCTGCAAACCGGAGCGGAATTTGTCGTCGTGGGCAACCGGGAAGGCATTCGCTACGCGCATCCGCTGCCTGACCGCATCGGCAAGTCGATGGTCGGCGGCGACAACGAGCCGGGGCTGACCCACGGACAGTCGTACATTTCCAAAGCGATCGGGAGCATGGGCCCTTCCTTGCGCGGCAAGGTGCCGATTCGCGACGACAATGGCGCGGTGGTCGGCATCGTGTCGGTCGGCTTTTTGCTGGAGGATATCGAAGAAGCCATTGGCGATTACCAGAAAAAAGTTCTGCTCATTACGCTGATCGCGCTCGTCTGCGGGATCGCCTTTGCCATCGGGCTGAGCCGCTATTTGAAAAGGCTGACGCTCGGACTGGAGCCGGAAGAGATCGCCGCTCTGTACGTGGAGCGCAACGCCGTGCTCGAATCCGTCCGGGAGGGGATCGTGGCGATTGACAGAAACAGCGAGATCACGATGATGAACAAGGCAGCGATCCGCATTCTCGAATTGCCGGAGGAAGACATTCACCGCAAGCACATTTTGGACGTGCTGCCGGATAGCCGCATGCCGGAGGTGCTGAAGACGGGGGAACAACAGCTCGACCGCGAGACGATCACGAGCGGCAAAGAAATCATCGTCAACCGCCTGCCGATCAAGCTCGGGGACAAGGTCGTCGGTGTCGTCAGCAGCTTTCGCCCGAAATCGGAGATCGACAAGCTCGCCTCGGAGCTGTCCCAGGTCCGGCGCTATGCGGATGTGCTGCGCGCCCAGACGCACGAGTTCCACAACTTGCTGTACACGATCTCCGGGCTGTTGCAGCTCGGCTCGGTGCAGGAGGCGATCGAGCTGATTACGAGCGAGACATCGGCGCAGGAAGAGCTGATCCTGTTTGTCGCCAGACGGATTCCGGACCCGATGATTGGCGCTCTTTTGCTCGGCATGCACAACCGGGCGAAAGAGTTGAAAGTCCAGTTTGTGATCGACCAGGACAGCCATCTCGAAGCGCTTCCCGCGCATATCAACCGCCAGCAGGTGATCGTGCTGCTCGGCAATCTGCTGCAAAACGCGCTGGAAGCGGTCAACGATGCAGCCGTCTCGCAAAAGCGCGTCGACATTTACTTGGCCGACACGGAAGAAGAACTGCTGTTTGAGATAGCCGACTCCGGGCCGGGAGTGCCTGACGCATGGCGCGAGACCATTTTTGAAGACGGGTTTTCGACGAAAGCGGGCGAGGAGCGGGGGCTTGGCTTGGCAAAAGTGCGCGGAATCATCGAAGAGATGGGCGGCTACATCGTCGTCGGAAAAAGCGACTATGGCGGCGCGCTGTTCACCGTTTCCTTGCCGCGAGAAGGGAGGACTGGCAGTGAAGAAGCTTGAAGTGCTGATCGTCGAGGACGATTTGCGGATTATTGACATTAACCGAAGATTCGTGAGCAAGATCGAGGGATTCGAAGTGATTGCCACCGCCACTAACGGCAGCGACGCCAAAGAGCTGTTCGCCGCCATACGTCCCGATCTGGTTTTGCTGGACGTGTACTTGCCCGATATGCTCGGCACAGAGCTGGTCTGGTACATCCGCCAGCATTATCGCGAGGTGGACATCATCATGATTACGGCAGCCAAGGAGATGGAGATGGTCCAGGAAGCGCTGCGCGGCGGCGTTTTTGACTACATCGTCAAGCCGCTTGTGTTCGAGCGCTTTCGCGAGCGGCTGGAGAGCTATCGCGCCCATCTGGCACGGACGCGAGAGGCGACAGAGGTCGATCAGGATGTCATCGACCAGATGCTGACCAGGCGGCCGATCCAGGCGAAAATGCGCGAGTCAGCCGTGCCAAAAGGCATTGACCAGTTGACACTGGAAAAAGTGATCGAGGCGATCAGGCAGACAGGCGACAAAGGTGTCTCGGCAGAGGAGATCGGCCGCGAGATCGGCACCAGCCGGACGACGGCTCGGCGCTACCTGGAGCATCTGGTGCAGGAAAAAAAGGCGCGAGCCGACCTGATCTACGGCAGTGTCGGCAGGCCGGAGAGAAAGTACCGTTTTTTGCAAGAGCGGGCATGAACAATATGAACAAAAAGTTTAAAATTTTCTAAATATACCTTATGCACGAAAACTATTCCCCGCAAGACCCGGCATGATACGTTAATGGCAAGCGTGGTAACGCTTACAAAAACGACGGGTTCGAGGGGGATTTTTGTTTGAAAAAGAAAAGATGCATGCTCATTACTTTGTCTGCTTTCTTTACGCTCGCGCTGGCCGCCTGTGGCGGGGCGAACAGCGGCTCGTCCGGCTCGGGCGCGCAGCCTGTGCCTACTGCATCCAACTATCCGGAAAAGCCGATCGTGTTCGTAGCTCCATCCGGGGCAGGCGGCGGCTGGGACAAGACAGCCCGCTCGCTCGGCAAAGTATTGAACGAGAGCAAGCTGGTGACCGAAGCGATTACGGTAGAAAACAAGCCAGGCGGCGGCGGGACCGTCTTCATGGCGGAATACGTCAGCAAAGACAAAGGCAACCCTTACAAGCTGTTCGTCAGCTCTCCGCCGATTCTCATCAACCATAACAAAAAAGAGGGGAACAGTCCGTTCGGTTTCCAGCATGTGACGCCACTGGCGCAAATGACGAAAGACTTTGGCGCCCTGGTCGTGCGAGCAGATTCGCCGTACAAGGATATGAAAAGCTTTTTGGACGAGCTGAAAAAAGACCCGACGAAAATGACGCTCGCAGGCGGTTCGGCTCCGGGTTCGATGGATCACCTCGTCAGCGTGTTGCCCGCCGCCAAATACGGCATGGACCCGAAAACGGTCAAGTACGTCTCCTACGACGGCGGCGGAGAAGCGATTGCGGCCTTGCTCGGCGGCAATGCCGACATGATCGCGACCGATGCCTCCGGCGTAGGAGAATATGTGAAGGCAGGCAAGGTTCGCGTGCTCGGCGTCACGTCGGAAGAGCGAATGGGCGGAGAGCTGAAGGACGTCCCGACCTTGAAAGAACAAGGAATTGATGCGACGTTTACGATCTGGCGCGGCGTATTCGGCCCGGCTGACATGCCTGCGGATGCCAAAGCGTATTGGGATACCAAGCTGAAAGAGTTGTCGGAGAGCGAAGCGTGGAAGCAGGAGCTTGCCGCAAACGGCTGGGAGAGCGAGTACAAGGACGCGGCGACCTTCACGGCGTTTTTGGAGGAGCAGGATCAGCTAGTAAAAGAGCTGTTGACCTCGCTTGGCATGGCGAAATAGGGAGAGGGCACTCCTCTCCTTTTTTTGCCCCGCTTTTTGCGGCGCGCGTCCGCTTTTCCTGGTGGAGAGAAAGACGCGTCTGCAACTCCCTTATCGAAAAAGGAGGTACGTATGAACGCAAGGTTTGATCGGTACGGCAGTATCGCTTTTGCGCTAGTGGGCGCTTTTTTCATCGCGGAGAGCCAGCATATATCGACCAGTGCATACGGCAGCCAGGTCGGGCCGAACATGTTTCCGTTCGGCTTGGGCATCTTGCTTGTCCTGCTCAGCCTGCGCCTGTTTTGGGAGACATTCCAGGCGAAAAACCGTGCCGTGGCAGAAGCGCCCGAAAAACTTTTGTACAAACGGTTTCTCCTGATGCTCGTGGCGACGGTGCTGTATGTCCTGCTTTTGGAGCCAATCGGGTATGTGATCGCTACCGCCCTGTTTCTTTACGTCACGTTTCTGGTCATGGGCAGCAAAAGCCAACTGCAATCGGCGGTTGTCTCCTTGCTGTTTTCCGTCGGCGTCTACGTGGTGTACGTGCAATTGCTGAAAGGAACGCTTCCAGGACTTCCAACCTGGCTCGGCGTCTAGGGAGGGATCGGAATGAGTGCGCTGGACTATTTGGCCGATGGATTTCTCATCGCTTTTCAATGGCATAACTTGCTTTACGCGTTTATCGGGGTGCTGATCGGGACGGCTGTCGGCGTGCTGCCGGGCATCGGGCCGATGAGCGGAGTGGCGCTGCTGATGCCGGTCACAGCTTCCTTGACGGCGGGCTTGCCGCCGGAGATGGCCGCGGCGAGCGCCCTGATTTTGCTGGCAGGCGTGTACTACGGCGCGATGTACGGCGGTTCCACCACGTCGATTTTGCTGAACACGCCAGGCGAATCGTCTTCGGTCGTCACGACCTTGGACGGGTATCAGCTCGCGCGGCAGGGACGGGCGGGAGCGGCGCTGTCGATTGCGGCCATCGGCTCGTTTGTGGCCGGGATCGTGGCGCTGGTCGCGCTCGTCTTTCTCGCCGATCCGCTCTCTGACCTCGCGCTGCAGTTCGGTCCGGCCGAGTATTTTTCGCTCATGCTGCTCGGCCTGTGCGCCGTGAGCGGGCTTGGCGGCAAGTCAATGACCAAGGCGCTGCTGATGACCGTCCTTGGGCTTTTGCTGGCCACGATTGGCATCGACAACGTATCGGGAGTCGCCCGCTTCACCTACGACATCCCCGACCTGTATCAAGGGCTGGAGTTTCTGACCATCGCGGTCGGCCTGTTCGCGCTAGGAGAGGTTTTCAAAACGATTCTGGAAAACGACCAGTCCTCGCAGGAAATTATCAAGGTCGGCCGGATTCTCCCGACGAAGCAAGACCTCAAGGAGAGTGCCGCTCCGATCGCGCGCGGTTCTTTGCTCGGCTTTTTCATCGGCGTGCTGCCGGGAGCAGGCGCGACGCTGGCCTCTTTCTTTTCTTATATTTTGGAGAAAAAATGGAGCAAGCACCCGGAGCGCTTCGGAAAAGGCGAGATCGCCGGAGTAGCCGCCCCGGAATCCGCGAACAATGCCGCCTCCGGAGGGGCAATGATCCCGCTGTTGACGCTCGGAATCCCGGGATCGGGGACGACCGCGATCTTGATGGGGGCACTGCTCATGTACAACGTCCAGCCGGGGCCGCTGTTGTTCAGCGATCATCCGCAAATCGCCTGGGGACTGATCGCGAGCATGTTCATCGGAAATCTGATGCTGCTCGTGCTGAACATGCCGTTGGTCAAAGTGTTTGCCAAAATTATTGAGACGCCGCCGCATTTTTTGATTCCGATGATTATCGCCATCTCTGTTTTCGGCGTCTACGCGGTACAGATCAGCACGTTCGACCTCATCCTGCTCGTCAGTTGCGGCATTCTCGGCTACTTTTTGAGCAAAAACGACTTTCCGCTCGCCCCGCTCGTACTGGGGCTGGTGCTCGGCCCGATGATCGAAAACAACATGCGCCGCGCGCTGACGACATCCAACGGCGACTTCTCGATTTTTTACACGAAGCCGCTGTCCGCCGTCTTTCTGCTGTGCGCGCTGGCCTGGCTCGTCGTGCCGCTGCTGTTGAAGCGGCGAGGAAAACAAGTCGTGATTAACGAAGAAGCCTGATTTTCCTTCAGGCATACAGCAGGGGATCCGTCCGCAAGCTGTTCGTCTGCCGGCTCGTTTGTCGCAAAGCTTCCTATCGCTTCTTGACAACGGCTTCCTCCCCCCTTATCATAGGAAAAATTTCGGGAAACTGTACTGCCCGGACAGCCGGGCAGTACAGCAGAGGAGAGACGAAGATGCGAACAATCGAGCCTGTCACATTGGAAGGAAAGCGGGTCAGACTGGAGCCGCTGCGCCCGGCGCATGTGGACGGAATTTTTGCTGCGGGGGCCTTTCCGCCAATCTGGTCGTACATGTCGGTGGAGATTCAGACGCGCGAAGACGCGCAAGCTTTTATCGAGCAGGCGCTGAAAAACGAGGCGGAGCAAACCGAGCTGCCCTTTGCCATCGTCAGCCGCGCGGACGGGCAGGTCATCGGCAGCACGAGGTTTCTCGCCATTTCCCGCAAAGATCGCGGACTGGAAATCGGTTTTACGTGGCTGACCCCCGCCGTCTGGAAAACGGCTGTCAACACTGAGTGCAAATGGCTTTTGCTGCGCCACTGCTTCGAAGAACTTGGCTGCATTCGCGTCCAGTTGAAAACCGATGCGCGCAATCTCAACTCCCAGCGCGCCATCGCCCGCATCGGCGGCATCCGCGAGGGCGTGCTTCGCAATCATATGGTGATGCGGGACGGATACATTCGCGATTCGGTTTATTTCAGCATCCTCGACAGGGAGTGGCCGGAGGTGAAGCAACGGCTGGAAATGTTGCTGTTTGGTGAATAAAGGGGCGGGGCGATTGTAGGTCCAAAGCTGCATGTGTACAATAGGGATGAACCTTGAGGAATACCTCTAGTTGCGCTTAGAAAAGAGGGTGTACATGAGACTCCGCATCTTGCCAACCGGCTGCGTCCTGCTCGCCGGGGATCTGCTCGCCTTTTTGCTGTTTGTCTACTATGGAAAGCTGGCCCACAACTTGCCAGTCACGTTTCTCGGAATAGGCGAGACGCTGGCTCCGTTTTTGATCGGCTGGATCATCGCCATCCTCGTTTTTCGCACCTATGCGGAGCGCGCCTACTCGTCCTGGGGACGGCAGTTGCTCACGATGCTGTTCACGTGGACGCTGGCGGCTCCGATTGGCCTATTGATCCGCTCCTGGTGGACGGGCGTGCCGATCACGCTCATTTTTGCCGGCGTGACCTACTTCGTGACTCTGGCCTTTCTGCTTGGCTGGCGTCTGCCCTTTGCGCTGGTCCATGCGCTGTGGAAGCGGACCCGGCACCAGACCGTTCACTAATAAACCGTGCCAAATTGGTTACGCTATCCTGTGTGTGATGACCACAGGAGGTGAATCCGTTGGGCAAAAACAACAACAGCAAAGACTTGGGGAAAAACCGCGGGAAAACGCTCGATCACAACGATCAGAACACGAACCTGCGCCAATCCCACCACAATGACCGTAACGAAGGTACCGCCAAAGACCGCTGAGCTTTCAGCGGTTTTTTTCTGCTTTTCACCAGCCTGGCCCGCACAGCAAATGGTTCGATTCCGGACGAGTTGTGTTATAATAGGTTTTGTTTTTCAAGCGAGTGGAGGGGAAAACAGTATGACGGAACCGTTGCATGACGTACAGCCGGTGACCATGTCGTCACAGGCGTTTTTGATTTTGTGCCGACTCTACGACGGATGCTACGACGAGTTGAAGCAAAACGAGCAGCTTCGCGAGCTGGTCGAATCCATCGGGGATATGCTTTTGGCCGGAGTGGAGACGCTGGAGAAGCAAGAGATCAAGCCAAAAACGATTACCTTTCCACTGACGGTGCAGCAAGCGTTTTTCGTGCGGAGGCTAGTCGTGGAGCTGCTCGCGCAAGCGCCTGCCGGCAACGACGACAAGACGACGCGATGGCTGCAGGAATGCTTGACGGCGTTGTCCGGAGGCGGTGCCAGTGCCGATGCCAAAGCAGATGCGCACTAGCCGGGAGCTTCACGTCATTACGAGCGGCAGGCAAACGCTCGAAGAGGTGCTGCGGATGGCCGAGGCGGCCTATGCCGGAGGGATGGATTACCTGCATATTCGCGAAAAGCAGCGAACCGCCAGGGAATGCATGGACTGGGTTCGGGCTTTGGCGAATGTGGTTCCGCTCGCAAGCCTGCTGGTCAACGATCGGGTCGATGTGAGTGCCGCGTCCGGCTGTGCAGGCGCCCATCTGGCGTACCACAGTCTGGAGGTCAGCGACGCGCGGCAAGTGTTGCGGCGGGAACAAAAAGTAGGTTGCTCTGTCCATTCCTTCGCGGAAGCCGAACAGGCGGTGACAGCAGGGGCAGACTATTTGATGTACGGACACATTTTTCCAAGCGGCTCGAAGCCGAATCTCGCGCCCAGAGGGACGGGCGAGCTGATGAAAATAACGGCCAGGTGGACGGTTCCCGTGATCGGGCTTGGCGGGATTACGCCGGAGCGGACTGCTGAGGTACTCGCCGCAGGCTGCGCAGGCGTTGCCGTACTATCGGGAATTACCAATGCGGCAGATGCGAAGGCAGTGGCTATGGCTTATCGCGAGGCATTGGATCGTTGGGAGGGGAATGAAAAATGAACGACAGGCAAACACTTCGGGAAAAGATGGGCGTTTATTTGGTGATCGGCACCCAGGATTGCGGATTTTCCAGCGAGAAGACAATCGAAATCGCGCGCGAGGCGCTTGCGGGCGGAGTCGGTACGTTGCAGTTGCGCGACAAAGGCAGCAAGCTGACTTCCGAGGAGCGCCACGAGCTGGGACGGCAGCTTCAGCAGCTTTGCCGCGAAGCGCAAGCGCTGTTTTTCGTCAACGACGATGTGGAACTGGCTGTTCGGCTGCAAGCGGACGGGGTACACGTCGGACAGGATGACATGCAGTTGGCCGAGGTGAGAGCAAAAGTAGGCGAAGCCATGTACATCGGCGTGTCCGCAGGGACGGTGGAGGAAGCGCTCGCCGCCAAAAGCGGTGGTGCAGACTGCATCGGGGTAGGAGCGATGTTCGCCACTTCGTCGAAGGCAGATGCGGGCGAGCCGATTGGACCTGAGGGACTGCGCGCCATCCGGGAGGCTGTCGGCAGCGACTTGCCGATCGTGGGCATCGGCGGGATCACGCTTGAGAATGCAGAGCAGGTGCTACGCGCGGGAGCCGATGGCGTCGCTGTCATCAGCGCGATCAGCCGGGCCGACTCGCCCAGGAAAGCGGCGGCAGACTTGCTGCGGATTGTACGCTCGATCTAGCACGGACAAAGAGACGAATACATATGGTAGGGTAACATTACTCATTCACGAAGGAAACCGATACTGGCGACCAAAAGGAGGTGGAACCGATGAAAAATCGGATTTACCGGATCGGATACGAATGGGTCAGCAAACGGGAGTTGCTTGAGCGACTGTACTTGAACGACTGCATCCTGATCGAGCACAAGCGGCTCCAGCCGCCTCCGGACGATCAGGATACCGAATTGCCGCCGGAAAAAGAAGTCCATGCTGTCCTGATTCGCAGTCAGCGACGTCCGGGCGAATGGGTGACTTTTAACGGGCTGTACGAGATTCAAACCCGCGAACCGATTCCGTGGATTGATTCTCCCCTGGAGTATCACCAGTTCGGAACGGAGTTGATTCCGGGCAACATCCGCCGGGAAAAAGCGCCCCAGGGCCGGATTCCGGCGAGGACGAAGCTGCAGATTGCCGCTGTTCGCCAGGATACCGTTTTTGTGACGGTGCCCGGGCATCCATCCCGGCGCTACGAGATGGCTTTGGCTCATGCGCGCTTCGCCAAAGATTTTCCGACGGAACTCGAAATGAAGCTGCAAGTGTATGCGTTTCCACCGCGCCACGACATCTTCGTCGACTGGCTTTTGAAGGAAGGGCGGAAATCGGGAATCATCACACGGCCGAATCAGGAGAGAGTGGAGCGGTCCGCTTTCCAAGTATGGGATGACTTGCGCCAGGAGTACGGGCTCAGCGTCAGCGCGGCACTACTTGCGATCAAGCAGGCGCTGATCGTGCTGGATCGGGCAGGCGTGGAAACCGATTTTCCTTATCCGGTCCAGGAGCGCTCGGACCTTTCCTTGTTCAGCGAGACGGAGCGCGACGCTTTTTACTCGTACCAGTCCGTGCGCTGCGCCATGGCGGCTGTCGCGGCTTTGCTGACGGTTGATCCAAAAGACCCGTTGCAGGACACTTTGTTGATGGATATTATGCTGGAGCAGCAGATCAACCGCAGACGTGACTGACGCGTCTGCGGTTTTTTGTTTTTCGCTGCGTCGTTGTATAATGGAAGGGCAACCCATTTAGAAAAGGACGTGGACAAGCATGTACGTATCAATGAACCGATTGAAAGTTCCTGCCGATTACCAGTCTCACCTCGAACGCGCTTTTGGCGGCGGTGGCGAGCGGATGAAGGAAGTTCCAGGGTTTTTGGAGTTTCTCTTCCTCGCGCCAACAGAAGGCGACGAGTACATCGTCTTCACGAAATGGACAGATGAACAGGCGTTCCAAAACTGGACGCAGAGCGAAGCGTTCAAGCGCGCTCACGCTGGCACAAACCAGAACAGCCCGGTCAAATCCGACTTGCGCAACTACATCGTGAAAGCTCACTCATAGGAAAAAGGAAGCATTTGTCGTTGCTGGGCAAATGCTTTTTTTCTTAATCGTTGAACAATAAACGTTTTTTTGCCAAACTCATGCATGATCGTGATATGATAGAAGTAGATAAGAGGGCGGTTTCAATTAGCTTTCTGGCAGGAAAGTTGTCTACAAACAATCGCCGGCAGACGGCATGCGCGGCAACCCTCTCACGTCAGCGGGATCGGCTGGCGATAATCTACCTGTTTGTTGGACACTCTTCTTTACATCATGTCGGTTTTGTGTCCATAATAGAATCATTATCATACATACTTGAAGGAAGGCCTCAATGAAGCAAGAAGAAGAAAAGGAGTCAGAGCGTTTTGAAAAATCGAATAAGTAAGTATCTTACTCATTTGGCCCCTGCAGCGGTGGCCAAAACGTTTTCTTTTCTTTCTGAAAAACACGACCACTCTGCTTCGCTTCTGGGAGACCGCGCACATACTGAGGCTTTGCTTGTCCAACTGCTCTTTCGCTGGGCGGAAGTTGTGGAAGAGAATGATCCAACAGCAGCAGAACAAGAAATTAACGAAATCGCTTACAAGTGTTTGCTTCAAGGATTGAATCTTGCGACGCTGGTACAATGCCTGCGGGTGTGCCGGGACAGCATTGTCGAGCAGATGAACAACGACTCTGCCATGCTGGTGCAAAGCGAGGCGGAGCAGCTTGAGCTTTTACGGGGACAATACGCGTTTTTTCTGGCGATGGACCAGTTGATTGCCCAAGTCGTGGGCGTCTACAGCCAGGAGCATCGACCGCCGAGCCAGCAGCCACATACGGGCACGGCTCTGGAGCGGGCGCAGGGGGAACAATTCGCCCTGCTTGCCGAGCAGGAGCTGGTCCAACTGGTGCTGCATTCGAGCGACATAGCCGTTTTGATGATTGATCGCACGCTGAAAATTATCGAGGCCAACCATGCGTTGTGCCATCTGTTTGGCGTCAAACGCGAGCAAATTATCGGACAGAACATTGACGAAGCTTTCTTGCCGCACGAGAGTGAAAGGTTCGTCCAATGGGTCGTCGAACGCGGACAGTCAGGCCATTACATGGCAGAATACCGTGCAAAATGGACGACAGTCAGCACCAGTCCGATTTTTTACATGGGCGAGATGTGGGGAGCAATCGCCGTTTTTCGAAATATTACCGAGAGCAAACGATACGAGGAAGAGCTGAACAAGCGGGAAGCTTTGGCGGCTGTAGGACAACTAGCCGCAGGGATGGCGCATGAAATCCGCAATCCGCTTACTTCGATCAAAGGCTTCATCCAGTTGTTGCGCGAGCAGGGAGAGGCGGGGCGCAGCGAGTCCTACTTTTCCGTCATTTTGACGGAGATCGAACGCATCGACGGATTGTTGAACGACGTGCTGGTTTTGGCCCGGTACAGGGATGACAAAATCGTTTCCGAACGTTTTCTCGTGCTGGACGAGCTTTTTGGGGTCATTCGTTTACTGGAGCCAGAAGCCAATCGCAGGGGGATCAAGCTGGAGCTCGACATCACCCCTGGCGAATGGTACGTGTTCGGCTACCGTTCCCGCATCAAGCAGGCGATCCTGAACATCATGAAAAATGCGTTTGAAGCGCTGCTGACCCAAGGCAGCGTGGTGCGCGTCACCGTCTACGCCTCCATCAGCCAGGTCGTCATCGTCGTCGAGGACAACGGGCCGGGACTGAGTACCGCTTGTCTGGACAATTTGTTCGTGCCGTTTTTTACGACCAAGCAGGAGGGGACAGGACTTGGCTTGTCCACGACCCAGCGCATCATTGCAGATCACGGCGGCGAAATTTTTGCCGACAACTCGCCGCGACTGAATGGAGCGCGCTTTGAAATCCGCCTGCCTCTTTCCGTATCGGAAAACACATAGAAGCTGTTTCCTTATCCAAAAAGACGGAGCAAACCATCCGTCTTTTTTTGTTGCCTTCCTCCGAAAAATGCGGCGTCTGTCCAATCCGGATTTCACGCCAAAAGGCGCAGTTCTGTGCGGGTTAATCTGTTTTAAGTAGGTATGAAGTCCTTTTAGCTCAAAAGGTTGCAAGTCTTTCGAATCAATCTCTATGTAAGATGTTGTCAAACTGTGTCGTTTGGTGGAATAATTTACAAAAAGGCTGAACGGAGTTGAACGTAGAGTGATCCGGATGTTGCATAAAAACGAAAAGAGGTGGAGCTACTGGGAAGCGTGGTATGACGAAAAAGACCGTCTGTACACGGTCCATTACGGTCAGGTAGGCGAGAGCGGCGACCACTATGCGATCGTGGCTGAGCAAATCGAAGGAAAGCCGACTCATGTGCTGCAAAACTGGGCGGAAGAAATGAAGGAAAAAGGCTATGCGGAACTGGCAAAAGAAGACTGGCAGAAGCTGGTGGTGAGCTTTCCGCACCTGTCGGAAGCAGATGTGGAGATGAGGTATGCTATCGAGGCGTTGCTCGATGAATGTCTCGGCCGGACCGGAAACGGGCATAGTGACGGAGGAGACGACAGCCGGGACGAGCTTGCCGTCATTTGCTGCGTGATCGACATGGAAAAAGCAATTGCCGCCGTCCAGGAAGCCATGTCTGCCGCCCGCCTGCACGACGGGCTGGTGATATGGCGCTTGCAGGACGACGGCACGCGTGTCTCGCTCTATCCTTCTGCCTGCTGAAACGAAAATGTTTCGTCTTACTTCACGATTTTGAGTCGAAGGGCTTTGGCGACTGCCTGGGTGCGGTCCTCGACGCCCATTTTTTGCAAAATGCGGTGCACGTGTGTTTTTACCGTGCCTTCCGAAATAAACAAATTTTGCGCTATCTGATCGTTTCGATACCCGTAGGCGATCTGTTGCAGGACGTCAAGCTCGCGGTCTGTCAGCTCATCGAGCAGGGCTGAAGGAGCAGAGGCGTGTTCGGAAACGCTGCGCTGAACTTGCAGGGCTTCCGCCAGCGCCTTGGCTGCTGTCGCGGTATGAAAAAGAGCTTCCCCCTGGGAGGCTCTGCGTATCAGGTCGAGCATCTCCTGCGAGTCGGCGTCCTTCAGCATGTAGCCGACAGCGCCTGCGCGGATTCCTTCCACGACGTAATTGTGGTTGTCAAAGGTGGTGAGAATCAATACTTTGACGGCCGGATGCATGTTCATGATCTCCCGTGTCGCTTCAATCCCCGACTTTTTCGGCATTTGCACGTCCATCAACACTACGTCTGGCACGATTTTTCCTACCAGCTCCACAGCTTCTTCCCCGTCAGAGGCTTCTCCGACGACCTCCATATCTTGCTGCATTTGTATCACGTAGCCCAACCCTTGGCGAATCATGTTTTGGTCGTCTACCAGGACCACACGAATTTTTTTGGCTTGGTCTGTCATGTTCGTATGCTCCCTTCTTTTTCCAGATGTTCCAGCGGCAATCTTACATCGAGTTTGAATCCATGCGGTTCTTTTGCCGAATAGGACAGGCTGCCGTTCAACTGCTTGATGCGCTCGGCAATCCCTGTCAGTCCAAACCCAGGCTTGATTTGATCCTGGGGAGTGATGTCACCGTCGTCCTGTATCGAGAAGTAGAGGGAGCCTTCCCGCTGCTCGATCATGACCTGAATTTCTTTTGCATTGGAGTGGCGCAGCGTATTTGTAATCGCTTCCTGTAAAATCCGGTAAAACGTGATCGTCAGCTCCTGGGACAGCGGGATATCCAGCTCGGATGAGATGAGCTCCATCTTGATCCCTGTATGCTTTTGCGCCTGCGACAGCAAAGCGCGCAGCGGAGTGAGTCCCAGCGATGTTTTGTCCATGGCGAGCGTATGCACGGAGGTGCGGATTTCTTCCAGGCTTTGCTTCGCTACGCCGAGCATGTTGCGCACGGCTTCCTGCGCGTGCTCCGGTCCGTCCTGCAGCATGTACTTCAGCGCGTGAAGCTGGACAATCAGCGAGGTAAGACTGTGACCCAGCGCGTCGTGAATGTCGCGGGCAATCCGCGTCCGTTCCTCCAGAACCGCTACCTGCAACGAGTGCAAGGCCGCTTCCTGAAGCTGGGAATGCGCTTCCTGCAGCTCGGTATGGGCTTGTTGCAGCTCCTCCAAATGGGCTTGGTTCGTTTTGTACGCCTCGCTTTGAATCCGGTATCCCCGCGCCCCGATATAGCAGCCGATGTACGTCAGGATAAACGGAATGATATGCGGAAATTGGAGGATGCCGTAAAAATACAAAAACAACGTGGTGCACGCGCCAAAAAAACTCGCGTAAGCCAGCGCACGCCGTCCTTCGATGTAAAAGCCGATAAAGACGGCGAGCGGGAGCATCATTCCGAAGCCTTCTCCTCCGGCGAACACGCTTTTTAAGAGCGCCATGGTGCCGAGCATAACCGTAGCTAGTTCAAATTGGTACGGCTTCCAGTTCCTTTTTGAAATCCAGAATACCACAATGTAACAAAAGAATAGTACAATCGTAAGAGAAAACTGTAAGGGAGTCTCGCGCATGAACGAATCTGGCAGCAAGGCCAGCACGATCAAAATGGAGAACCAGATGATTAGCAAACGTTTTTGAATCGCTTTTATACTCAGTTTCAGCAAAAAGATATCCTTCTTTCTCTGGCCGGATGCTCGTTTACTTTCATTCTAGCACGGGGTGTCGTCTATCTCCAGATAGACCCCTCGCTGACGGGAAATCAACCTGCTGATAGACTTCACTACTCATGACTATAGGTAGAATAAATCTTGGCTAATAAAAGATGTAGATGGGTCATGTGGGATAGTGAGGGAGGCTTTCATGAAAGAACTGATTCAGTTGGCTAAGCTCCTGAAAGAAGCGAGTGCCTTGTTTGCGTCCATTTCCAAAAAGGAACTGGACAGCACTGATCTGAACTGGCAGCAGGTGCTGATTTTGGAACAGCTCAGCAACGGTTCAAAAACGATGGGGGAAATTTGCAAGGCTGTCGATCTTCCGTACAGTACCACATCAGGATTAATCAACAGGCTGGAGCAGGAAAATCTGGTGCGTCGTTTTCGAGACCAAACCGACCGCCGAATCGTGTGGGTTTCCTTAACGGAGCGCGTGTCTGAACAACGGGAATTGAAGCCGGAAGATCCTCACGCGATCTCATCTCTTCATGCGCTGCAACAATTGTTCTCCCAAAAGAAAGAAATAACAGGCTAATTGTCGCTTCCGGCAAATGGCAATGCCGAAAGTGTCACGATTAGCCATGTCAAGTTTTCCAGAAGAGGTGAGTGGATTTGAATCTGTCTGAACTCTCGATTAAACGCCCGGTCACGATGATTATGCTGACCGTGGCCATGCTGATTTTCGGTTTCGTCTCCCTGCCTCGCTTGGCGATTGACTTGATGCCGGAGCTGAATTTTCCGGTTGCCGTGGTCGTCACGTCTGTGGACGGGGGCTCACCCAGTGAGGTAGAAAAACTGGTGACAAAACCGATCGAAAATGCGCTAGGTACGGTTTCCAACCTGGACAGCATTTCATCCGTGTCTATTGAAGGGGCCTCGCAGGTCATCCTCATGTTTAACTGGGGAACGGATCTCGATCAGGCCACTCTCGATATGCGAGAGAAAGTCGATCAGGTGAGGAGCATGCTCCCTGATTCCGCGCATGCGCCGCGGGTATTGCGCATCGATCCGAACAGCCAGCCGATCATCCAGTTTGCCGTCACAGGCGAGCAGGATGTCAACAAGCTGAAAAAGCTCGCGGAAGACATGATCCAGTCGCGACTGGAGCGTATTGACGGCGTCGCGGCTGCTTCCATCAGCGGCGGTCAGGACCGAATCGTCGACGTCATCGTCGATCCGGCCAAGCTCTCCGCGTACGGACTGTCCCTGGAGCAAATCCAGCAGGCGCTCGCAAGCGGCAACCTGTCTGGCTCCGCCGGTTCCGTCCGTGAAGGGGACAGCAAGATGAACATCCGCGTCCAGGGTGAATTTGCCAACGTGGAGGAAATCGCGCTGACGCCGATTTCGGTAGGGGCCAACTCCATTCGCCTGAGCGATATTGCCGAAGTCAGAGATACGCTCGAAGACATTACGCAGCTCAGCTACGTAAATGGCAAACCGAGCCTCGGTATCTCCATTACGAAAGCTTCCGGCGGAAACACCATCGAGGTGGCCGACGAAGTAAAAGCAGAGCTGGAGAAAATCAAGGCGGATTTGCCGGAGCACGTGCAAATCACTACGACGCTTGACACTTCGACCTACATCAAAGATTCGATCTACACAACAGCGGAGCACGCGCTGCTCGGTGGACTGGTCGGGATCATCCTGCTGTTCTTCTTCCTGGGCAGCCTACAGTCGATGCTGATCGCGATTATCGTGTTGCCTGTATCCATCGTCGCGACCTTCCTGTTGATGTACATGACAGGACAGACGATCAACCTGATCTCGCTTTCCGGTTTGACGCTGGGGCTGGGGTCATTGATCGACTTTGCGGTCGTTATGCTGGAGAACATCTTCCGCCAGCGGGAGCAAGGAAAAGGCATGATGCAAGCCGCGCTCGACGGCTCCAAAGAGGTTGGAACGGCCGTTATGGCCTCCGCCTTGGCGCAAATTTGCGTATTCTTGCCGATTGCCCTGACGGAAGGGATTGCTTCCGAGCTGTTCGGACCGCTGGCTTTGACAGTCGTGTACTCGCATATTGCGGCACTCGTCTTCTCGATTTTGCTGGTGCCGATGCTCAGCTCGCGCATTTTGAAGAAAGTACCGAATCATGCGAATCACGAAAATTATCGTGGCATCAACCCGGTTACTTGGTTTAACATCGGGTTTGGCAAAGTGGAAAAAGGCTACCAAAAGCTGCTGGCATGGGCTTTGGGCCACAGAAAAACAGTCATGTTTTCTTCTGTCGTCATGATGGTCGGCTCGCTTGCCCTGACGCCGCTGATCGGGGCGGAGTTCATCCCGAGCATGGACCAGGGACAAATTTCTGTATCGGTTAAGATGCCAAACGGAACCGTTTTGGCTGAGACGGAAAAAGTCGCCAAGCAAGTAGAAGAGATTGTGAATCAAGTGCCGGAAAAAGACATTGTGGCGACGTCGATCGGCAGCAACGGTTCGCCGATTGCAAGCACGCTGTCCTCCAACCAGGCAACGATCACGCTGCTGCTCGTCGACGTGACAGAGCGCAAACGTTCCTCAAGCGACATCGCCATAGACTTGCAGCAGAAGCTGAAAAATATTCCGGGGCCGGAAATCAAGGTGAGCGCAGCAGAAGGCATGTCCATGGGCTCGCCAATCGAGCTGAATGTGCGCGGCGACGATTTGGCCGTCCTCAAAGACATCAGTGCGATCATCAAGGGCGAGGTCGAAAAAGTACCCGGCACGAGCAACGTTACAACTAGCCTGGAAGCGTCCAGACAGGAATTTGAAGTCAAGGTCGACGCGGAAAAAGCGAGCTTGTACGGCTTGTCGACAGGACAGATTCTCTCCAGCGTCCGGACGGCCTTCCAGGGGCAAACGGTCACGAAGTATCGTACAGGCGATGACGAGATTGACATTAACCTGAAGCTGCCTGAAAATTATCAAGAAGACATCAACTACTTGAACAACCTGCGGATTGCTGCGCCAGGCGGGGCACAAATCGCGCTGTCCTCGGTGGCTACCATCAGCAAAGTGGACGTGCCGCTCACGATCAACCGCTCCAACCTGACGCGCGAAGTGAAGGTTACGAGTGATCTGGCCGGGCGTGACCTGAATTCCGTCACACAGGAGATTACGGCGAAATTGAACAACCTGAATCTCCCGGACGGTTACAAAGTCGAGTTCGGCGGACAAAGCCAGGACATGGCCGAGTCGTTCGGCAGCCTCGCGCTCGCGATTCTGCTCTCCGTTGTGCTTTTGTACATGGTGATGGCGGCGCAGTTCGAGTCGTTTTACAGCCCGTTCATCATCATGTTCTCGGTTCCGCCGACGGTTACAGGGGTTCTCCTGGGACTTTTGGTTACCGGAACGACGATCAGCGTATCCGTATTGATCGGGTACATTCTCCTGATCGGTCTGGTCGTGAACAACGCGATCGTGCTGATCGACTACGTGAACCAGTTGCGGGCAAAAGGCTGGGAGCTGCGCGAAGCGATTCTCCATGCCGGACCAATCCGTCTGCGTCCGATTCTGATGACGACGCTGACGACGATCCTCGCGATTGGACCGCTGGCTTTTTCCGGCGGATCGGGTACAGAGACACAGGCACCAATGGCTATCACCGTTATTTTCGGTCTGAGCTTTGCGACACTCATTACCCTTGTTTTGGTTCCGGTCGTCACTTCGTGGTTTGACGATATCGGCAAAAAGCGTCGTGAAAGACGCATGAAACGGAAAGAAAAGAAACAAAAGAAAACCGTTCCCGCTTTGGAATCGTAAGAAGCGTTTGTGGGATGAGGAGGGACATTCATGAAACTTAGCATAAAACCCGTCATACTGGCCGTATTGGCCGTAAGCCTCGTGGCAGGTTGTTCCAGCCCGCAAGCGGAAACACCGCAGGCAGAAACGGTGGAAGCGGCAACACCTGTCCAGGTCGAAACAGTCGCCACAGGCTCCGTCACGACAGAGTCGGGCCTGACGGCGAAGCTGGCGCCGAGTGAAGAAGTACAGCTCACTCCGAAAATGGGCGGCAAGATCACTTCGCTGCCCGTGCAGCTCGGACAGTATGTGACAAAAGGCCAGGTGCTGTTTAAACTGGATGAAAAAGATTTGCAAAACAGCGTCAAACAGGCGGAAGCCGCATACGAGCTGGCCCAGGCGAGCTTGAATCAGGCTGGAAGCAGCTCGGATCAGGGACTCGTTCAAGCGCGCAACGGACTGAAGCAGGCGGAAGTCGCTTTGGCTGACGCGAAGCTGAACCAGCAGCGGATGAACCAGTTGTTTACGCAGGGAGCGATCTCCGCCCAGCAAATGGAGCAGGCGAACATGCAGTTGACCAACGCGCAAACTGCTTATGACAACGCGCAGCAAAACTTGCAGGTCGCCCAGCAAAAAGCGAACGTGCAAGTGTCGGCGGCTTCGGCGAAACAGGCTGCGGTCAGCTTGCAAAACGCCCGTGAGCAACTGGCGAACGCGACCGTTACTTCGCCAATCAACGGCTTTGTCTCCAGCGTAAACGGAGCGGTCGGCCAAATGGCAGGGCAGCAGCCAGTCGTGGTAGTAGTCAACACCAACCCGCTGCTCGTAAAAGCGAACCTGTCCGAAGCGGACATCACGAAAGTCAAAGTCGGCACCGTCGTGAAAGTGAACGTGCAATCGACTGGAAAAACGATTGATGCCAAAGTAACGGCAGTCAGCCCTGTGATGGATTCCGCGCTCAAAGCGTATCCGATCGAAATTACGATCCCGAACCCATCCAATGAGCTGAAGTCCGACATGGTCGTCAATGTGACGTTCCCATCCGACGGAGCGAGCGGCGCGAAAGCTCTCGTCATCTCGCGCAAAGCAGTCTTTGACCGCGACGGCAAGCAATACGTGTTCAAGCTTGAGGGCGACATTGCGAAGCAGGTAGAAGTCACTACGGGAAAATCGTCCAGCGACAAGATCGAAGTCACAAGCGGCCTTGCAGAAGGCGACAAAATTGTCGTAACCGGAATCACGATGCTGCAGGATGGCAGCAAGGTTAGCATTCAGCAGTAAAACAGGAGATGGAAGGAAGAGGCGGAGCGATTGTCCGCCTCTTTTTTCTATGAATATGGAAAAAATCTTCGCCCAAGCCGCTGCCGCTGGGAAAAAGGGCGGAGGAATCGGTGCGTGTAGCCCATAACGGTGATAATGGTAACGTAATTGTCACGGATTTAAGACAAAGTGCCGGTTTCGCTTTTGAAGGGGAGAAAGATTCGTTACAATAAGGAATATAGTGGAGGAAACAACCATTCGGAGGTACATATGACTGGGAATCTTACGGTGTTTTTGGCGTTTGCGGCGGGGTTTCTCTCGTTTATTTCGCCTTGCTGTCTGCCGCTTTATCCGTCTTTTTTGTCCTACATCACCGGAGTGACAGTGGATGAAGTGAAAAAAGGGAAAGCCGTCTTCCAAAAGCAGGCCCTTTTACATACGCTTTTTTTCATCATCGGCTTTTCCATTATTTTTATTGCCCTGGGGCTGTCTACCTCGTGGATTGGCAATCTGTTCGTCAACCAAAAGGACCTGATCCGGCAGCTTGGCGGGATTTTGCTCGTCATTATCGGCCTTGTCATGCTGCAAGTGTTTAAAATGGACTGGATGATGCGGTCGTTCAAGATCGATTTAAAATCGCGCCCTTTGGGGTATACTGGGTCCATACTGGTGGGAATGACCTATGCTGCTGGATGGACGCCTTGTGTCGGACCGATTCTCTCCGGCATTATCGTGCTCGGAGTCACCGATCCGTCTCGGGCCTTGACGTACACGTTGGCCTATACACTCGGGTTTGCCATTCCGTTCTTCGTCATGACGTTTTTCATCAGTAAAGTGAGCGCGATCGTCAAGTATTCGGATCAATTCATGAAAGTCGGCGGCGGCGTGATGATTTTGTTCGGCGTGCTGTTGTACACGGACAAACTGACAGACATTACGCGCGTGCTCATTCAATTGTTCGGAGGCTTTACAGGATTTTAAGATCAGTCATGCAGAGGTGACGAAATGAAAAAGCTGTTGCTGGCGGTGCTGGTGATTGCGGGAGCAGGAATCGCGGTATGGGAGAAGCCGGAGTCATCAGCGTCAGTCGTAGCAGATGTTCAGAAACCGGAAGTAGGCTACATGGCGCCTCACTTTACCCTGACTGGCCTGGACAATCAGACGTACAAGGTCGAGGGAAAAAGGAACAAGCCGTTGCTGCTCAACTTTTGGGCATCCTGGTGCGGGCCATGCCGGATGGAAGCGCCGGATTTGCAGAAAATCTATGAGAAGTACGGCGGACAGATTGACATGTACGGGGTGAACGTGACGAGCAGCGACAACCCCGAAGCCGCGCAAGCTTTTGTGCAAACTTACAAGTTAACCTTTCCCATCCCGATGGACGTAAGCGGCTCGGTGTCCAACCGTTATCTCGTACAGGCTTTCCCCACGACTTACTTGATCGACGCACAGGGCATTATTCGCAAAAAAATCATCGGAATGATTGACGCAAGCACGCTGGAGCTGGAGCTTCGGCAGCTTCAGAACGAGAAAAAGTAGCGAACGAAACATCCGAACCGCTGGCGCACGCTGCCCGGCGGTTTTCTTTTGCCGTCAAAGCGAGCGTTGGCCCATTTTGCCGACAGCGATCCCGTTTTGTATGTTTGCCTAAAGAACAGGGTTGTTCTCCCTCATAGACTGGAGTGAACCAGGGCAAAGGGAGGGGATCGGATGGCCAAGGGCAAAAAGGTAAAGAAAAGAAACAGTCGGCAGCACCCCAATCAACTGAATTTGAAAATCGTGACCTCCAGCACATGCCTGGCATGCAAGCAGCAATGCGCGCGCGGCTTGGCGTATTTGGAGCGCATGTCCCAGCCTGGTGCGATTGGAAACGGGGTTCCCTGTATTCTTACCAAACCAAAGGCGTAAGCGAAAACAGGTACCCGATCGTCAGGAGATAATCCCTGCCAGAAGGCTTAAAGCAGGGGATTATCTCTTTTTGATTGGGGCCGCCCTCTCTGGCAGCTTCGGACGCCATGTATTATACTGAGAAGACCGCATTTCGCAACCGAAAGGAGCTGTTTTCATGCGTCCCTTGCAAATCTCGCCGGAAACCGCAGTGAAGCTTGCCGAAGCCTTGAATGTTCCATTGGAGCGGCTGATGCACATGCCGCAGCACATTCTTTTGCAAAAAATGATGGAGCTGGCCAAGCAGGAGCAGGAAGCGGACAAGCAAGCGCCTGGCAAATCCGAGTAAGCTAGACAAGCCAGCGTCGCGTTTGTCGACCGCACACAGCCGCATCTCCGGGCAGGAAAAACGGCGAGCCGCTTTTCGCAGAAAAAGGACTTTTGCTCCTGCTGTGGAAAAGATACTAGAACAAGTCCACATACATACATGGGAGGCAAGCACATGGCTGCAAATGTCGCACATAAGTTTCGCACGGGACTGACGCCAAAAGCGTTCGTCGAAGGCATGACCAAAAATCAGGAGGCTTTCCAAAGCTGGTCGGAAGCGTTTGCTTGGGCAGATGAGCAGGAGCGGGCGTTTTTTGCCTCGCTGCAACATCGGGATGACCTCAGATGCCTGATTCTCGCCGCAGAATGGTGCGGGGACGTGGTACGAAACTTGCCCGTCGTTCTCCACGCGCTGAAAGAAACGGACATGCCTGTCGAAATCATGGTCATGGAAGACCACCTCGACCTGATGGATGAGTTTTTGACCATGGGCGGCCGCGCGATCCCGGTCGTTATTTTCGCAGATACAGGCGGACATGTCCTGGCCAAATGGGGCCCGCGCCCAAGCCACGTCCAGGCAGTCATGACGGCATTCAAGCAACAAAATCCCGACCGCAACGCGCCGGACTACGAAGAAAAAATCAAAGTAGCGCGCGCGGAAATGCTCAAGCAGTACGGCGAAGGAACCGGCTACCAGCAAGTCATCGTCAAGGAATTGAAAGAGCTGCTTTCCGCGATTTAGGGAAAGGCAGAAGCGAAAAGGACGAATACAGGGCGGAGTCGCGGCTCCGTCCATTTTCATGCAGAAAGGCGGAGAAAGTGCATGCACTACTATGGAAACGAAACGATCATGTCGCTGGAGCAAGTTTTGCGCTTGCAGCCCTCTGAAGTGCAAATTTTGGAGTGGGTGCGCACGTACGAGTTTTTGGAAAATCGCTTCGGCATCGACGAGTCTGTGCCGTATTTTTTGGAGATCAAATGCGAGGCAGGGCAAGTGCTCATCCGCAAAAACCGCATCCTCGAATTTCCCGACTACGCCTGTGAGGAGCAACGTCATTTTCCGGAGGTGGAGCAGGCTCTCGCCGTTTTTCAGCAGTGGGCGCAGGAAATTTTGCAGCAAACGGAAATTCATTGAGTAAAATTTATTGACGGATCAACTTGTTCATGGTAGATTTAAAAGCGTTGTCTCTGATAGATACAAGTGAAAATCAGCAGGCGCACGCTAAGCTGGGGAGATAGTGAAGTGGCTAAACACGGCAGACTGTAAATCTGCTCCCTCCGGGTTCGGCGGTTCGAATCCGTCTCTCCCCACCATTGATTTTTTAGCGAAAATGTGCTAGTATTAAACTACAGCTTGTTTACATGCCGGTGTGGTGGAATGGCAGACACGATTGACTCAAAATCAAGTTCTCGCGAGGGAGTGGAGGTTCGAGTCCTCTCACCGGCACCATAATCTAGGAGAATGTTCTTTAGGATTAATAACCTAAAGAATTTTTTTGTTTTTTAAAGCTGTAAACATTCGCTCATTGCATGGGCTGAAGTGATTTTCGTACTGACATCCAAATGGGCATAAATATTTGCTGTTGTTGAGAAATCGCTATGCCCCAGCTATGCTTGTATTTCTTTCATGCTAACTCCATTGGCCAGAAGTAGGCTGGCGCAGCTATGCCTCAAATCGTGATAGCGAATTCGTCGCAAATTATGCCTTGAGAGTACGATGGGAAAGTGTTGCGTAATATATCCTGGCTTAATTCGATGCCCTAGCTTGTCCAGATAAATGTAATCGAGGTAATCGGTGCAGTAAGAATCTTTATATAGGCATCTGTCTTGTTCTTGTTGTTTCTTTATCCGTAATAGAAGTTCTTCAAATGCTGCAACCAGCGGCAAGGAACGATGACTTGATTTATTTTTGGTACGGTCTTTCTCTACGATAATAAGTTTCCCTTCAACAGACGTTTCGATCACAGTATGTTGAATGGTTATGGTTTTATTCTTGAAGTCAATCGCATCCCACTTTAACCCGACTACTTCACTTCGACGTAAGCCATAAAATGCAGCGAGCAATACGGCTAATTCAATTGGATCGCCTTTGACCGCGTCGAATAACCTGTTCATCTCTTCTTTGTCATAAAAACTGCCGACAAATTTATTTTTTTCGGGCGTTCTACTTTATCCGCGGGATTCGATAGAATCATATCCGTTTTAAACGCATATTGAAGCGCTTTTCGGATGTTAGCGTGGTAGTGAATAACCGTATTCGCCGTAACGCCGCGGACCTCTAATTCATATTGGTAATAATCCTGAATATGCTTTGGCTGCAATTCTTTAAGCCGAATCCCTTTTTCTTTGAAATAGGGAGCTATTCTCTCTTTTATAGCGTTTGAATAAGAAGCATACGTTGTAATTTCAATACGATGTTTCATCATTTCCAGCCACTGAAGCATAAAATCAGAAAACAATGGGTTTTCTTGATCTACTTGTTGGGGAACTTCAAAATTTTTACGAGCTTCAATAAGCAATGCTTCGGCTTTCTTCTTATTGCCTTTCACAGACAAACCCGTGGAAATCCACTTATTTTTCCTCTTTCCGCATTCGTCTTTATAATTTAAGACGATGTAGAAATAACCTTTCTTCTCCTGTAGGTGGCCTGCTACCAAATCATGTCCCTCCTTGACATAGCAGCCCCAATCTCCTACCATTGACGATAATCGGCGATTCAATACACTAAAGCGTTGGAAGCTACCCGAAAACGCACTCATGCTCGTGGAACACATCGTCGGGGCAGACATGAGCAACGCCTGCTCCATACGATTCCTGACAAGCTGAAGCCCGAAGAGCTTGAGGAACTGAAGATTTGGTTAGCAGAAGATCCACATCTGGAACGACTCTACTTTGCGCTTCAAGACATAAGAACCGTGTATGCCGTTGAAACCCAAGAGGCAGGGGAGGAAGCGCTTCAGAAATGGATTGTCGACCATCTCTATTCTCCGACTCCTGCGGTTCGTTCCATTGCCAAAACGATTGTCCAGGGGCAAGAGCCCATTCAGAATTATTTTTCCTTTCGGGTAACGAATGCCAAGATTGAAGGGACACACAACAAAGTGAAGGTAATCAAACGAAGAGCCTACGGCTACCGCAATCTAGAGAGATTCAAGATTCGCATTAGACTGGAGTGTAAACCGGCTACATAACTACGAAAAACTGCGATAGAGGGAGATCAAGCACGTTTTACGGTGAAGAGCTCTTGAAACAGGTGCGCAACTTTATTATGGTTATTCCGTCTTCTTCCTTCTTTCAATTTCCATTCTTTGTATCACCTGAAGTAATCGTTGTTCTTCTTTGGGATCCGCTTCAATAAAGTCAATTCCATAAATTATTTCATTCATTAGTTCCTCTTTTCGTATAATCTTTCCTTTAAAAGTAAACTCCTCATCATCAAGCACAAAATAGAGTTGCAAAAAAACCTGTTTTCTGACAGGCAAATCAAATTCACAGCTCAATTTTATACCTGTACGGCCGATGTTCTTTATCTTCCCTTCTCCTTTTCTTTGCATCAAAGGTTCCAATAATTTATCACCAAAATCGATAAACTCAAATATGCATACCTGATCCAGAAGATTTATTCGGAAAGCCCTTCTTCTTTCCGTATCTCTCAATTTGGCTTTTAGGTCAGTCAGTGACTCTTTTAATAGATAGATTTGGTCATCCTTTTTTCTTAATTGCCTCATATAGATCCAGTGTATTAGCAAAAGTATCAGAATAATCAAAAACACAGTCAGGATACTTCCCCATATCACCTTTTCCATATCACACACTTACCCCTTCTTTTAGTGAATCTCGCTGATCGGCAAGGGTTCTCCTAATAAGTATCCTTGCCCTAAATGAACTCCCAATAACTTAGCCATTGCTAAATCGGTTGGCTCTTCAATCCCTTCCAATATCAATTTCATGTTTTTTTGCTGGCAAAGCTTCAAGAGCATCTGAATCTCGTTTTGTTTTTTAATTGAAGCGGAAAGTTTCACGGCATAATATCGATCCAATTTCACAAAGTCTGGCTCAAGTTCAATGACAGTCTGCAACGATGACTCCCCTTTACCGAAATCATCAATTGCAATGGCATACCCCTTATCCTTCAAAAGATGTACCACTTTTAGCCAGAGCATGATGAACGGAGCAAATATCCAAGTCATACAATCTGTTTTTTTCAATTGCCAAACGAAAAAGCAATTCGGGATTTTTGAAAAACTTGCAACGTAACAAAGCTTCATACCCGAATACTTTCCAATTTTCCATTACATACAGCGGTTGGAAAACATGTTGAAACATTTTCTTTCGTATGATGTCCTCTAAAAGATTTCCATTTTCGTCTGACGTGGTGAAAACTCCCAATCTTTTCACTTGAATCACCAGTTATAAAAGATAATAGCGCTAAAGGCATGGGTATTTAAACCCATTATACGACTTTATTCGCCTTTTTTCGACGTTTTTTGCAAAAAAATAATACTCATAGTATATCATCGTTTTATTTTTTATATCTATTGTCTCTTGGGGGAGCCTAAGACTAAAGATACAGTTACCTAAGAGGTGGTAGAATGAGTGACTTGCCAAAGCTTATTGGGGAAAGGATTCGAAAATACCGCAAAGCAAAGGGATTGAGCCAAGAGGAATTAGCCCACTTAGCCAATCTCCACACTACATATATTGGGCAATTGGAACGTGGAGAAAAAAACGCCACTTTGGGGAGTGTAGAAAAGGTGGCAAACGCCCTGGGGATTCCGTTAGAAAATCTTTTTCGGTCAATCCACTCTAATCCAGATTCTCAAGAGTATACATTGACCCGAATCGTCACCCGCTTGCAAACAAGGAGCATTGAGGATCAAAAAATCTTCCTCAAGTTACTAGATCTATTGCTGGACTGGAAAGATCTGTGAAAAACATTCGTTTAGCAAGTATTCTTGAAATGTCAAAAAAAGGCGGAACCACATTCTTCGACCCTCTATTTCATATTGCGTATTCAACATCATTAAGTTTTGCTTGTATCTCGTCCACTGTGGTTACTGCTCGCTCCACTTCAAACTAAGTTTGAGCAAATTTACAATAATCGGAGACTAAACGGGATCCCATCGCCTTAATATTCTGGTAATTTGTACCACCTGTTTCGGACAGTCTCCGCCGATTCCAGCAAACGAAATAAGTAAGAGGAAACGTTTTGCTTCCCGTTCGATCGCGTTTTCCGGATGAAGCCGGCTCATCGCGTACTCGTCGATTGTCAAGCTTTGCTGCGGCGCTGGCCGAGCGAAGATGAGCTGGAGCAATTCAAAGGGCAGATCGCTTTCCAGCAGTTGCTGTGCTCCCTGTTCGAGCAAACGCGAACGGTAGAAGAAGAGGACTCGGCGGCTGCAATCGAGCGTTCGATTGAGTATGTGCACGAGCATTACGCCGAAGAGCTGACCGTGCAGCAATTGGCGAGGCAAGCGAATCTCAGCGTTCGTCAGTTTACCCGTTTGTTCAAAAGGGCGACGGGAAAAAGCCCGATCGGTTACTTGACCGCCTACAGCATCAACCGCTCGAAGGAAGAACTGCTTAGCGGCGGCGAGCTGTTGCATACGATTTCGCGCAACAGCGGATTCAAAGACACCCATTTTTTCAATCGACGGTTCAAACAAATCGTCGGCCTTCCCCCGAAACAATATGCGCGCTTTCGGGGCTACGATACGAAAATCGTCACGCTGCACTATGTGGGCGACATGCTGGCGCTTGGCGTCAAGCCGATTGGCGCGCTCGACATTTCGCTGGACTCGATTCGCGAGATCGCGAGCAGCATCGAGAGCATCGGCGACAACCAAGTGGAGCTGGCTCGAATTGAACCTTTGCAGCCGGATCTGATCGTGGCCTCAGATTTTATGGTGCGCTCGGAGTTTTCCCTCATTTCCCGACTGGCCCCTGTCATCGTCGTCCCTTGGGACGAACGAGTGTTCGAGCGCCTGCAGCGAATCGCACGGGTGCTCGGCAAAGAGGCGGAAGCCAGCCAGTGGCTGGAGCGCTATGAAGCGAAGAAACAGACTGTTTCGAAACGACTGCGGCCACTGGTTTCTCCGGGAACAACAGTGGCTGTCCTGCGCATAGACAACGGCAAGGTGTGGGTGCATGCTCCGCGTCTTTTCCCGACCATCTACGAGGTGCTCGGATTTTCCGCTCCAGGCTTGCTGGTGAACCAAGCCAGGCAGGACGAACGCATTCGCCGAGTGCCCATCGACTTCGACCGCTTTGCGGATTTGCAGGTAGACAAGCTGATCGTCATCCGCGGAAGAGAGCGGCAATTTCAAGAATGGTTCGACGAATTGCAGCGCACGAAAGGCTGGCAAAACCATGAAGCGGTTCGCAACGGCCGGGTGCATGTGCTCGAGCATCGCTGGGCTTCCTACGACGCGATTACGCTGGAATGGCAACTGGAGATGGTTGACCGTCTCTTATTCGATTTACCAATGACTGGGGTGGGTCCATCATGAGCAATGGCAAGAAGCAGTTGAAGCTGTCTACTTCGCTCATTGCGCCGGGTTCTTCCGGCGGGGGCTGGCGGGATCAGGCGGCACAGCCGGAACGAATCCTGGACTTTGCCTTTTATCGTGAGCTGGCGCGAACGGCAGAGGAAGGCAAGCTCGACTATATTTTTCAACCGGATAAATATACGGTATCAGCGAACAGCCCCGAGGAACTGCGCCGGGGGATCAACATTTGGCCCTGACCGTTGACGTTGCTGTCTGCCCTTGCAGGTGCGACTTCGCATATCGGCTTGTCTGCGACGGTGTCGACGACCTACCATGAGCCGTTCCATGTCGCGCGCATGCTGGCGACGCTCGACCATCTGAGCGGCGGCCGTGCTTCCTGGAACGTCGTCACCTCGATTGGCGATCTGGACGCGCACAACTTTCGCAACGATCACCGCCCGCGACACGAGCAGCGGCACGCGCATTCCGAGGAATTTCTCGATGTGGTAAAAGCACTGTGGGACAGTTGGGAGGACGATGCGATCAAGATAGACCGGGAAGCGGGCGATTTCGCCGATCCTGGCAAAATTCATGCGTTGCATCACGAAGGGACGTGGTTTTCCGTGCGCGGTCCGCTGAACGTGGCAAGGCCGATTCAAGGGCATCCTGTCATCGTCCAGGCGGGGCGGTCCGATACGTTCAAGGAACGGTCGGCCCAGGGGGCAGACGTCGTGTTCACCGCTTTACGCACCTTGCCGGAAGCGCAATCGTTTTATTTCGACCTGAAACGGCGCTTGGCCAAATACGGCCGGCCTGAGTCTGATCTGCTGCTGATGCCGCCGCAATCGCTGGACGATCTCGTTCACTACGTGATCCCCGAACTGCAAAACCGCGGCATTTTTCGCACGGAATACAGCGGTAATACGCTGCGTGAACATCTCGGCTTGCCGCGCCCGTCCAATCGCTTCGTCGTCCGCTGACGGGAAAAAACGAGGGTGACGCCTTTTCCCAACCGGAGAGCCATCCAAAAGTGCCATTGGCGATGGAAAAGAGCGAGAAAATCGTCAGTTTTTCGAAACCGGGGAGCAAAAAAGGGGTGCTCATCGGGGGCTGGGGGCTTTTCGCCAGTTTTCGCCGTTCTTTTAAATGCGTGCGTTATGCGTTACGATCTGCGCCTGAGAAAGAGTGCAAACGGAAAAGCCTGTCAGCTCCAAGGGGATGAGGCCCCAAGAGCTGGCAGGCTGTTTTTGCTTGCAAATGTTCGGCTGTTCGGCAACGGCTTGAGACTGCGCGCTGATGTTTGGCTACTTTTTTCTCCCTTTTGGCCATCTGAACGGCGGAACGTATTTGACCATCGTCTCAAACATTACGCCCCACTGCTCCTCGCTTAAAGACTCCACCCGCAAATCCGCTGTTCCCTTCAGGTTTCGCTTTAAATGCGTGATTTGCGGAGGGGTAAAAATGCCCCGAACAGCGTCGTCGATCGCTGCCTTTGGCGCTTTCAGGATGTGTTCGGCAAGTCGGTGGAAAAGGACGTGATGTTTCAGCGGGACAAGCGGCTTTGCTTTTCGCGTAATGGAAAGAATGGCCGAATCCACCTTCGGAGGGGGAGCGAAACATTCCCTCGGCACGGTTTTTACGTAACAAATGTCAAACCACATTCTCCAGGCGGCCACATACGCATCTTTGACCGCTTTGGCTGTAAATCTTTTGGCGGCTCCTTTTTCCATAACGAGAACGCCTCTCTGAAAGCCGCTCGCCGGGTGGTTTAACAGCATTTTCATGATCGGAGTCGTGATGGAATAGGGGATGTTGGACACGACAACAAAGTTTTCTTTGGGAAGCTGCAGCTTTACGATATCTTGCTGAATGATCGTCACATTCCCGTTGTGCGCTGTTTTTAGCTTCAAAGTTTCGATCAGGCGGCGATCATACTCGACTGCCACTACTTTTCCGGCTTTTTGAAGGAGAACCTCGGTCAAAGCGCCTTTTCCGGCCCCCAGATCCAGCACCGTATCCGCCCGGCTTAACCGTGCCTGATTGGCAAGCTCATGAATCAGCTTTTTCGTGTGGAGAAAATGCTGGCCTAAAAAATTCGGGGCGTCTTCACGACGGGTTTTTTTGCTATGGTACGTATGCTTCTTTTTGGTCACGGTATCTCTTCCTCTCCAAATGGAAATCACGGGCACTCTGCCTGTGATGGAGAGCAAACGGAAGAAGACCTCCGCGTACGCCAATTTACGCGTAAGTGGCCATAGCGAAACAAGATCCCCTGTGCCATACGAAAAGAAAAGGGGAAATGTGCATAACAAAAGAAAGGCAGTATGATCTACCTTTCTACACCTTGCCGTATATTTCATGCAAAATGAAGATTATTAAAAGAAGGCAGACTAATCCCGTTTACCCTGCTCACACAAGCAGAGCCTTTGAATATACAATTACTTATTCAAAGTCAGGGAACGTAGTCTCATATAATCCATCTTTTAATAATCCTCTTTCGAAATTTTTTACATACATTTACAATGTAGCATCATCTTTGCAGGGGAGTCAACACCATTTGCGTGTTTGACCCAAGAAATGGCCTCGCATGAGCTTTTAACCAGGGGGTTAAACCGCTTTTTGGGCTTGTGGTGCATGTCTATGCGGAAGAAGGAAAAGAAAAAACCTTGCATCAGCAAGGCTTTCAAAAGCTTTTGTATGGAGCGGGTGATGGGAATCGAACCCACGCCGCTAGCTTGGGAAGCTAGAGTTCTACCATTGAACTACACCCGCAAAACGTCGAGACTGGCTTGTCCTGTTTGTTACACACAGTGAAAATGTTTCATTCCTCTGTTATTTATTATAGCAGCAGCATCCTCCAAGTCAAGGAAAAGATATCCATAAAGGTTTGCTTGGGGCAAAAAAAGACGGAAAATGTTACGCCAGCCTGTTCGTCGGGCTGTTGTCGATGGGGGATGCAGGTCTGACAGGCAACGATGCGTTCCGTGTTGTCTCGGATATCCAGCATAGCTTCTATTATCAACGGCTCTGTTAAAACGGCGGTGTTGAGTTGATAGGCAAGCAAAACGAAACCCCACAGACGAATGGTGGGGTGTATGCCGTTTAAAAGCTTGTCAAAAGCTTGCGAGCGATATCCGTTCGCTTTCTCATCATGGCCCGTACGCGAAAAATTACGATAATGCTTTTATCATGTTGTACCACTTCTCTCCGGCATGTTCAGAACTGGAGAGCCCCTTGTTGACGTAACCATGCTTTTCGTAATAGCCAATTAAGTTTTCTTTGCAGGTAAGGGTGATCGTTTCACGATGTTTCTGTCTTGCTTCTTGTTCCAGGTGCATCAGCAGCTTTGCTGCGATGCCGTGCTTTTGAAACTGCGGGTGGACCGCCAGTCCCAGGATGCTTTGATGCCCGCCGGTTGCCGGGTTTTTCTTTATATGCGTAAACAAATCGTCGGTTATGTAGGCGGTTTCGATGACGGGGCCGTTAATTAACCCTACAATTTCCCCGTTTTCTTCGGCAACATAAAAGCTATCTGGAATCATCTGAATCCGCTTTGCAAACGCCGCTTTCGTTGCCGCCTCTTCTTCCGAAAAACAGAGCTGTTCAATGACGACAAGCTGCGGCAAATCTTCCATCTGGACTTTTCGAATGTGGAACACGAATACCACCCTTTGCATTTTGGTAGGAAGCAGGCTACTGGTAGAGAGATTTCTCCCTGCCAAAAGCCGACGAAAGACTCACTTTTCCAACGAATAAAAACAGTCATTCACCAGCTTTCCGGCAATTTCCGTATTCTCCGGCACGATTTTATCCAGCTTCATCCCGGCCTTTTCCAAAACGCGCCTGGAAGCGGCGTGCTCTTCCGAACAAACGGCCGTAAACACTTTGAATCCATACGTACTGGCAGCGAAGTCGAAGACGAGCTGGAGCGCTTCGGTAGCATAGCCTTTGCCTTTGTGCGCTTCTACGATGATGAAGCCTGCTTCCGCCGTGAGCGGCTCGCGCCTGCGGGTGCAGAGGCTCATCAGACCGACGTCGCTGCTGGTCGCCGCCTCGCGGATGATCCAGGTGAGCCAATGCGTCGAATCGAGGCTCCACGGAGCGAGCTCTTTTTCGAAGTTGCGGCGAATTTCTTCTTCGCTCATCGCTGCCCCGATGTGTTGCATGAGCGCCGGGTTGGAGTAAATGGAGCGGATCAGCTCCCAATCGGTTGGGGCCAGTTTGCTCAAGGTGAGGTGCGCACTGAAAAGTTGCTCGTTCATCGGATTCTCCTTTGGGGGCGGTAGAGTAGTCGACAAAGCTGCCGGCGATACGGACGCACCTTTGTTGAATGGCTCGCAAGCTGCTCAAGGACAGGAACAGGGATGGTCTTTCGGGGAACGCCGGACACATCCAGCCAGACATCGAGCGAAGCTTCTTCCCAGGCGGCGCGGAGATATTGTGCTGGCTTGCACGAAGTTGGACAAATTGGTCAGCAAATTCGCTCGCAGAATGGATTTCTTCCATTGATTGCGTTCGGATGCGGGGACAGCAATGACAGATAAACGCTTCGCTATTGTTCTTTTCGAAAAAGACTTTTTATCGCTTCAACGCCAATCGCGAGTCCGAAGAAGGCCAGGAAGAGAACGCCTACTACGTTGAGAATGGCGAGGAGAGCCTCGACAAAGTCAATCCGATGCCTCGGTTCAAACAGGAGAAACAGGGCGCCGGTCAACAATCCTGCCCCTAAATAAGCCAGTCTTTTCATAAAAAAGCCTCCTCTCTGCCTTACGATATATAGGGTACCATTTTCCAAGAGGGAATGGAATAAAAAGGGAGATGGTTTGGCTTTTGGCAGTCCGCAGGGAAAGAGCGACACACTGCTTGCGTATTTGGGAGATAGTGGTAATATAAAAAGGGAAATTCTGTCTTCTGGAAAAATATCCAGCCTGGCAATGGGGCTGCATCAAGAGAGAGAAAGGGGGCTGGAACTGTGCTGGATTTTGGCGCTGTCGCTTTGGAATGGAACACAATGCTGGTCCAATTGATCGTTTTCCTCCCGGTGCTGCTGTTTTACGCGTTTGTCATTTATGCGATAGCGAAAGCGCTCAGTTTCATGAAAACAAAAATACAGCTTGACCGCGAGCGCAATCAAAAGCTCGATGAACTGCTTGGGAGCCAAAGACGTACGCAAAAGTAAACGGCTGGGATATCAAGGAAAGCAACATGGAGAAAAGCAAGCGGTTGATACCCGCTTAGAAAAGGCGTCCCTCGCCATGGGCAACAGCAGGTGCGCCAGCAAGATCGAAAAAACGCCGCTTTTTGCCTCTTCCGATAGACACGGCCAGGCCAAATGACAGAATCGTTGCAAGCTAATGAAACCTGGGAAGAGGATGGCGTTTCGATGCAAAACGTAGACTTTACAGAGCTGCACCAATATTTGAACGATCTTTCCGCAAGTGTCCGGCAAGCAGGCGACGTAACAGGCCATTCCTTGTCGGAGGTGACGAGGCAGCTCGCTTCGCTGCAGGAGCAAATCCAGACCACGAATTACTTGCTGACGGGCTTATTGATGCTGCACGTCGCTTTCCTCGTTGTTTTGATCTGGAAAAAGAGCAAGTAACGAGGCAAAAAGCCGCGCGTTTCGGTTCTATGCGCCGATTCCGGGGGCGATTTGCAACTGGGAGACGAGCGCCGTGCAGCGAATAAGAGCGAAGACGAAAAAGCAAGTGATAAAAGAGCGGGCAAAACACTACTGCCGAAAATGAAAGCAAGTCCATGAAAGCAAAAAAGAGCAGAGGGAGCCTGCTCTTTTTTTACTAGCCAAGAAGAGAGAAACAGTCGCATCGGCAGGAAGGCAACGAAGGCTGCACCAAAGCCCCAAAAGATGGACGAAGCTACATTCCGCACACGGAGGGGCAGCATTCGTTCCTGCCCTGCGGAAGCGCGCCTACAAAAAGCGAACGAGCGCCTGCACGAACTTTTCCAAATAAAGCTGATCGACTTCGTCAAATCGGTTTTTTCGCGGGCTGTCGATGTCGAGCACGCCGAGAAGCTGGCCGTCTTTTATGATCGGCACGACGATTTCCGATTCGGATGCGGCGTCGCAGGCGATATGGCCGGGGAACAAGTGCACATCTTCCACGCGAACAGTTTCCCGCTTCTCCGCCGCGGTGCCGCATACGCCTTTGCCAAACGGAATGCGCACGCACGCAGGCAGCCCCTGGAACGGTCCAAGCACCAGCTCATTCCCGTCGTTGAGGTAAAAGCCGACCCAGTTTACTTCCTCGAAAAATTGGTTCAGCAAAGCGGCGGCGTTTGCCAGATTGGCGACCTGGTTGGATTCGCCTGCAAGCAGCGCTTCTAGCTGTTTGATGACCAGTTCGTAGTTTTCTTCTTTTTTTCCTTGAAACTTTTCGAGTTTGAACATGAAAGCTACCTCCCACCCGCTGAGCATCTGTTGATCTACTCCGCCATTATAAACCATCCGGGTGAGAAATGGCTCCGGCAAATTCGCCGAGAGTATGCGGCTGGCCCCAAGTTTTGCTAGAAGCTGGTAGAGAGCTCTAGTACAATGAAGGGAGATATACCGAATTTTCTCGTGGGCAAGGCATGGATAGGAGGCAAAAGACAGCATGGAAAAAGCGACATTTGCCGGAGGGTGCTTCTGGTGCATGGTTACTCCGTTTGAAGAGTTGCCAGGGATCGGAGGCATCGTCTCGGGTTATACAGGGGGCTCGGTCGAGAACCCGACCTACGAACAGGTCAAAACGGGGCAGACCGGGCACTGGGAAGCGGTTCAAATTACGTTCGACCCGGAGCTGTTCCCTTATGAGAGACTGCTCGAGCTGTATTGGCAGCAAATTGATCCGACAGATCCTGACGGGCAGTTTCATGATCGCGGCAGCCAGTATCGCACAGCCATTTTTACGCACAATGAAAAACAGCACGAACTGGCAGTCCAGTCCAAAAAAGCGCTGGAGGCGAGCGGCCGCTTCTCGAAGCCGATTGTCACGGAAATTTTGCCTGCTGCTCCGTTTTATCCGGCAGAAGAATACCACCAGGGCTACCACAAGAAAAATCCGAAGCATTACAAGGAAGACCGCGAGAAATCCGGGCGCGACGCGTACATTCAGGAGCATTGGAAGGAAACGACATAATCGCGGCAGCAAAAACAGCACAGTAGCAGAGCCGAACAGGCTGCTGGCAGTCCCCGTCTTTTGGCAAAAGGCGGGTTTTTTTGTTCGCTCATCCAAACGACTCTTAGCGAACGCTTCGGCCAAGCCAGGTGTGTGATCTGGAGCGCCGTTCGTACGTGCTGCTGCCGACCGCCCGATACAGCTCTGTCTCCTTCGTCGTGCAAGCTTTTTCGAACGGCACCGTTTAGAATACAAACAGGCCGCTAAACCACGGCAACGCAAAATAGACGAGCGCACACACGAGTAGAAACAACATCGTTTTTAACAGCATGCCTGCCAAAAAGCTGTCAGTGGGCAGGCTGCGCTCGATCAGCCTTTCGAATGCGAGAAAAAGCGTGATAGCCAGACAAGCGAGCAGGCCAAAGCCGATGAACGGTCCCATCTAGCAGACACCTCCCGGAAATTTCAACAGCGCCTTCCTTCTCTTTACGTCTAGTGTCCATGCCGGTGGATTTCGGCTTCAAACCCGGAAAAGTCCCAAAAGATCGAGAAGATGAGCAACCCGATAGCCAGGACATACAGCCATCTGATTCGGTAAGACGGTGACGCGACAATCAATACCCAGGCGATGAAAAGCAGCCAAAGGATTCCGTTGCTTATAATATCGTCGAACATAGGCGAAGCTCCCTCCCCATGGACAATACGGTTTTGGGGGATTTTTGGTTACAGGAGAGGGGGAGAAGCGACGCGCCATGGCAAGCGGAGTGTCAGCGAAAATCTTTCCACGTAAAATCAATGCTCAGGTGGCCGATGTACCTCTCTTTGATTGCGACCTTTCCTTTGGTGGCCAGCTCCGGCTTGCGAAAGCAGACGAGGTCTTCGTGATAGCCGAACATGCGGCATATCTCCGGACGAAACGAATGAATGCCGCACTGATCTTTGTTCATGTCATAAAAAATACAGGTTCCGCTAAAGCGGGGCTGCTGCTCCAAGTTTTCGCGCAGCTTTTTCGGCATGGCCTTCAGCTTCTTATGTATGTGCTTGCGCTCTTTTTCCGTGATCGGCACAGGACCGCAGCATAAGCCTTTGCAGCCTTGGCATGGCAATGTATTCACAAAAGCACAACCTTTCTATTTGAAAGTTGCCATTTGCGGCGAGAAAAAAGGGCGGCCAGCACGGAGTCGGCGAACAGCGACAAGGCGAAAATTACAAAAGCAGCCTTTGACCAGATAGAAAACGGGATGACGTATGACGAAGTGAAAAACATCATCGGCGGAGAAGGTGAGCTGCTCTCCGAAGCGGGCAACAAAGGAGAGCAATTTCATGCCGTGGTCTACATGTACGAAGGGGAAGCGGCAGGCAGCAACGCCAGCTTTACCTTTCTGGATGGCAAGCTGCAAGTCAAAGGCCAATATGGGCTGAAATAAACCAACCCCGTCTTTGCAGCAAGCGCAAACGACGGGGTTTTCTTCGCAGGATGTCTGTACGGCTCGTTAACGCGGATCTTCCGTTACCAGCGCGATGGCAAAGCCGTCGTAGCCTTTGCTGCCGACCGTTTGAATTGCGGTCGCGCTAACCGTCGGCTCGTTTGCGACCAGATCGGCGAATTGCCGGACGCCGACAATGTTCGGATCGCTGGTGGCTTCGTCGACGACGGCACCTTTGCGTACCACGTTATCGGTAATGATGACGCTGCCTTTTCGCGAGAACTTCAGCGCCCAGCGGAAGTAGTCCGGATTGTTTTTCTTGTCGGCGTCGATGAAGATGAGGTCAAACGGTCCCTGTTTTTCATCCGCGAGCGCAGAAAGGCTGTCCAAGGCGTCTCCAAGCCTGATCTCGACCACCGATTCCAGCCCGGCACGGGCGATGTTGGCTTTGGCCACCTCGGCATGCTTCGATGCCGCTTCCAGCGTGATGAGCCGACCGTCGGCAGGTAAGGCGCGGGCTAGCCAAATCGTACTGTAGCCGCCCAGTGTCCCGATCTCCAAAATCGTCCGGGCTCCCTGGATGCGTGCCAGCAGATGGAGAAATTTTCCCTGATTGGGCGCGACGTCGATAGGCGGGAGGCCAGCGGAAGCGTTGTTTTCCAGCACGGCTTCCAGGATCGGATCGGCTGAAACGAATTTTTGCGTAAAATACTCGTCTACGGCTGTCCATTGTTCGCGATTCATGGTTTCCCTCCTTTTTATGACAAGGCTACGAAAAGAGCATATGGCAAAAACAGCATATCATAAAAGCTGCATCGTCGAAATATTGGAAATGCAAAGGCGATTTCAGCGCAAGAAATTGAGGAAGCCAACGACGATGAGAAAGCCCAGAAACGCTATGATTCCGTAAACCAAATACGTTGGCAGCCTGTCAAAGCCTCCCGTCGCTGCTTCAGCTTCGTGCTCTCGCGCGCCAATGGACGAAGCATTCCCCCCGGCAGGATTCGCGGCGCCCGACTCGTGACCTGGACGAACGGATGGCTGCTTGGGAGTCGACAAAACGATCCCGACGATCAAGAGAAAAAGGCTTGCCGCCAGAAAAAAGGTCACAAAGCCGTTGGTGAACAGGGAGGGAAGCTCCGGCTGCGTGGGAAACTGCCCGGTGGCAGAGGCGGCTTGCATTTGCCCGATCCAGATGTAGTAGGCGAGCATTCTTTCAAGCGTGTAGAGCAACCCGCTGGCTAGAAACAAAATCGTGCTGAGCGTATAGGCAAGCTTTGCAGTCAATGGATTTGCACTCACTTTCTGTCAACGACAATTATTGGAGGTACGTCATGTAGATGGCTGCGAAAAAGCATATGGCTGCACTAAAGGAGAGCAGCGCGGTAGCCATCCTGGAAAGCGGGTGGTTGTGCTTGCTTGGAAACCAGCTAGATTGCTGCAGCCGATTGCGGTAGTAAATGAGCAGGATGAGAAACAAGGCGGCGTGCGCCAAAAAAATGCCTTCCCCCGGCGCTTGTTCGGGAAAAAACAAGGTGACCACCGGGCCTGTCACCACCAAAAAAATGGCCATGCAAATCAGTATGCGAATGATTTCCAAAAAAAATCGAAACAAAATGAGCATCGTTATCACCATGTACATTGTAACATAATTGGATATTTTGAGGAATAATGGTATTTGTTATGGAACCTTACGGAAAAATAGAGGAAACAATTGCGTCCGTTACCATTATTTTCGAATGGTATTATCGTCCAATTCTAGCGATAATAGAAAAGTAATCCAAGCTAGCTAGTATAATCCAACTTGGGGATTCGATGCGTTCGACTGAATTTATGCAGATAGGTCGACGCTATTTTTTTGTTCCATACATAGGTATAATTACCTAAAATTGATCGTTGTTTAGGGGGAGATCGTACTTTATGATTAGATCATTCACGTATGACATATGCGTACTACCCCGTACGCCCCGGCCGGAAGTTGCGGCTGGGATTTTTTTTTGCCGTCCGGCATCCAATGATCTCCTATCGCGTTTTGACGCGCTTTTGGTATATTCTATACGAGGACTCACAATGTTCTTGGGGTCCGCGGTGGCTCAAAAATGCAGAGGAGCCACCGCTTTTTTTATACAGATTCTTATCCAGTATGAGGGCAACTAAAGCCTTGCCAATGTCTTGGCGCAGCCAAGTTTTTTGCTGCGACGAAAGCCTTGCTTGCAACAAAAGCGAGCCATACATATTCAGGTCTTTTGTACCATACTTTCGGCTGTGCGTTGGCGAGAACTTGCCATGGAAGGATCGCGCATTCATACATGCTCCATTTCCGGTCATCCTAAAGAAAGGGAAAATTGGTCTGGAGGTGTTTCGCATGCGAACGATCCTTGCTGTTTTGGCGCTTGTCTTGGCGATTACGGGCTGCACGGGCAAGAACAACGCGCAAACCCAGCAGAAAAACGACGCGGAGCCGTTGTGCACTCCGGCGCCCGTGCGCCATACCGAATGGGAGGAGCAGGCAAAGGCGATTGCAGGCAGGGTGGATGGCATTGACGAAGTGGCAGCCGTCCACATCGACAAAGACCTGAACCTGGCGATCAAGGTGAGCAATTTCAACCGCTTTCGGCTGGAGTCGATTGAAAAAGAAGTCTCTGGCAAGCTGAAGGAGGCTTTTCCGGATTCAAAAATCCACGTGACCTCTGACAAGAAGCTGTTTATGGATTTGCAAGCGATGAGCGGCGCTCCGTGGCCAACGGATGTCAAGGAAGCGTGCCAGAAAAAGAAAGCGAGCAAAAAGCTGGAAAAGAAAATGAAAGGGTAATAGCGGTCTAGCGCCTCGGCTTGCCAAAAAGGTGGCCGAGGCTTTTTGCGGTCGGTGAACAAGCAGGCGAGGCGAACGGTTGCCGATGAACAACGCATCGAGGGCAAAAGAAAAACTCCCGGGATGGGAGTTGGATTCGTTTAATAGCAATCGCCATGAACACGGTCACGGTCATGATCGCGGTCACGATGCAAGTCGACGCCGCGCAGCTCGTCTTTCGCTTTCTCAACCAGCACTTGATAATCCCTTACCACTTCGGTCAGGGCAGAAACGGATTCTTTGTAATCCGGCTCATTACAAATCCCATCAATGGCCCGATGGAGGTGGTACATTTTATCTTCGGTTTTGCGGATAAATTCTACCCAATCCATTCCGTTCATAAAAATACCTCCTTTCCTTGCCTTAGGCTTTACCCGATGACAGAGAAGTATGCAACGATTTGTCTGGCAGCCTGCGCAAGAGCGGATAAAATCATTTTTTTCGACACTTTGTCTTACCATGTTTATCTCTTTACTATGGAAATAAACTTGCCTAGTGCGTAATATAAGAGGATGGGATTTTTCGTTGAGCCGTGAGAGAAGATCCGTGGAGCGTTTTCGGAAGCGAATGAGGTGGAGAGTGTGGATGTTTTAGCAAGAGTAAACAAGTCATTGGAAAAAATAATGCCGGTATTGACCCCGAGCAGTGTGGCGATTGGCGTGTTGGCCGGGACTCATCTTCAGCCCTATGCCTTTTTGTCGCCGTGGGTGTTTGCCTTTATGACCTTTGCCGGGAGTTTGGGAGCGGGGTTCAAGGAATTTGCCAAAGTATTGACACGGCCGCTGCCGCTCGTCGTCAATTTGCTGATTTTGCATGCGCTGATGCCGTTTATCGCCTGGGGAGTGGCTCATCTGCTCTACCCGGACGACATGCATGTCGTCACAGGCTTTTTGTTGGCCGCACTTATACCGACCGGGATCTCCAGCTTTCTCTGGTCGTCGATTTACATGGGCAATATTGCCCTGACGCTTTCGATTATTTTGCTAGATACGATGATTTCGCCGCTTGTCGTTCCGTTTGGCATGTACGTTTTGCTCGGGGCAAAGGTGGAGATGGACACGTGGGACATGATGCAGGGGCTGTTTTACATGATTGTGCTGCCGTCGCTTGCCGGGATGCTGCTGCATCATTTTTCGCAGGGGAGGGTCAAAAAGACGTTGGCTCCCAAGCTCGCTCCGTTTTCCAAGCTGGGCATGGGTGTCGTCGTTGCCATCAACAGCTCGATGGTCGCAAGCTATTTCCACGCCTTTGATGCCAGGCTGCTGGGAATGGCGCTGGTCGTTCTTTTCCTCGCGATTTTGGGCTACCTGCTCGGGTGGTGGATCTCCCGGCTCTTTGGCTGGGAGCGCGATGTGATCGTGACCTTGACCTTTAACAGCGGGATGCGCAACATCAGTGCCGGAGCGGTCATGGCGATTACGTATTTCCCGGCGACAGTCGCGCTGCCTGTCGTGCTCGGGATGCTGTTCCAGCAGACGCTCGCTTCCACCTTTGGCAAGTTTTTGGACGTCGTGGAGAAAACACCGAAAAAAATCATCCAGGAAGCCGCGCAGTAGAAAGCAGGGAAATCCTGCTTTTTTTTATTGCTTGTTCGCATGTTGTTCGTATATAATACATACAAACGTACGTTCGAGGTGAGGCTTTTGCTGGAGACAATAGTTGTGCCCGTCCACAATGTGATGAAGCGGGTTCCGGTGCTGACAACTGTACATCTTCGTGTCTACAAAATGCTGGAGAACGGAATAGAGATCAACACAATCGCGGCGGATCGCCAGATGAGGCGCGCCGTCAACGATTTGTGCAGGTTAGGGTGGGTGAAAGCAAGTGGGGATCGGAACTAGCTATGCGGGACGGCAAGCTTCCCGGCAGCGCACTACTCCGCCGGGGGTCACGAAGCAGGAGCGCGAATCGTTTTTGTATTTGCTTCGCGACTCGGGCAGGGAGGATTACGCGGTGACGGTAAGCTGGTGGGTTTCGTTGGACGGCGAGTGCGGCAACACGCAAAGCATGTGGGGCGTGGTCAAGTGGGTCGATCCGAAAGCGCGCAAAGTCCAGTTGGTCAACGAAACGAGAAGCGAATGGATTGAGCTGGAGCAGATCGTGAATGTGCGCGGCTGAGCTTGGAGTTTGGCGGCAGGCACAAAAGAAGGAGGGCGACTATGCCCTCCTTTTTCGTTTGGATGAGGAAGTAAAAAGATATTATGTAAGAAAACCTAACACGAAATCAAGAAAATTGCCAAAAAGCATTGACAATCGACCATGATATGTTAGTATATATTACATAGCATGCATTCTCTCCACTTCCTATCTTCGACCCAGAAATGGGTCCTTTTTTTTGCCCGGATAGCTTGCCTATTGCGGATAAGGCTTGCCATCGCCCTTGAACAGCTTGCTCACCATCTGGTACAGACGGCCCGGCATGTTCGGGAACACGAACGAATACTGATCGGCTCCCTCCTTTAGCAAAGCGACAGGGGCTTCGATCGTGTAAGGAATTTTCATCAAGTCGAGCATTTTTTTGTACTCATCCACCATGGCGTGATCGACTGTATAGTAAAACGATTTGGAAGGGTTCATTTGTGCACGCTCCTTTTCCATATTGTAGCATAGGAAGGCGTTTGTTTGAACGAGACATAATATTTATTATGTTAACTAAATGACCGTCTGAACGACAAAAAACACTCTGCTGTCAGGCAAACAGAGTGTTTTTACGCGTGCGCATGCAAGGGACGGGACCGCCTAGCTGCTGAAAAAACTTCTGCTGGAGTGCTTCCGCTTGTAGTGGGAGCTGCCGTAATGGGAGTGCCCATGCCCGTGCCGATGTCCGTGGCTGGAACCGTATCCTTTGCGATACTTGTAGTCGCTGCTGCTGTATTTCCGGTATTTGTGGGAAGAAGTCGAGTGATTACCCAGTAAATTTTTCAATAGCTTTTTTAACATCTCCATCACTCCCAGTCGTCGTGTAGGATCGGTTTATATTCGTATTTACGAATACGCTTGGCAATCGTTTCAGTTCCCTGCGAATTTTTCGGGAAAAACAGGTCCGATCCGGTCAATCCGGTTCGTCCAGATACCGCCCGTAAACGTAGCAGGCACCCGGTCGAGGTCAGCAGGCGTATCGAAGCCTGCGGAAAAATCGCCGCTTCCGGCTACAAGGATGACGCGCGTATTTACTGCTTCCATTCTCGCCATGAAACGGTTCGGCCAACCCCACAGCCATGGCGCGATTTGATCGGGAATGTGGAGCTGGGTGTGGGCGCAGGCGTCGGGAACGTAACCGGACCAGCCCGCCGCTATGTACGGGATCAGACAGCTTTTCATCGTATCCATCGAGATGACGCGCAGCTCCGGGATTTGGCTCTTCACGGCGGCGACCGGCTCGTCGCCTCCGTAGACTGTCAGCTTTTCCAGCCGTTCTTTTGGCAGAGCCTGCAAGGCGTCCGCGAGCGCCTGTCCTTCGTTTGGATCATTGCTCTTGATATGGATGAGCAGAGACTCGTCGGGGAACGCTTTGAGCACATCGGTTAACGACGGCATCAGCCCGATGCCTTTTCCGCGAAACGGATAGGTGCGTCCTCCGTCTGCCGTATAGTTGTAGCCGATATCGAGCTTCTGCAGGTCGGCCAGGGTAAAATCTCTGGTGACGCCGTCGCCGTTCGTGCGACAGCCGAGCGTCCAGTCGTGGAACACGGCAAATTGCCCGTCTTTCGTCCAGTGGACGTCAAATTCCACGACGTCGGCACCTGCTGCGAAGGCGGCTTTCATGGACGGCAGCGTGTTTTCCAGATACGGATGCTCCGGCGGGTAAATTCGTTCGGCTGTACACGTCTCGTTCGTCAGCCCTTCCATGTGAAAGGTCTGCGCCATTCCGCGGTGGGCGAGCAAAAAGGGAGAGCCGGCAGGCGGAGCAGCCAGGTAGGAGCTGTTGACGAAAAAGACGTAGGCGACAAACAAAAGCGGGATCCAGACCACTTTTTTGCGGTACCATTGCTTGCGCGGTCTGTTATCGGAAGTGGACATGACTTGTAATCCTCCAGCGTCGTGACTTTTTGTGCGTTCATTCTATCAAAATGCGGACGCAAGCGGAAATCCTTTTTCGCCGGAGAGAGCAGGGGTTGGCATGGAGGAAAAAGACTGGCAAAATAGATGAATAATTGAAACCAGAATGGACAGAGCAGGGGGATTCCATGAAAATAGCGCTACATCAGATCGCCTATCAGATCGGGATGCACCCGGCAGAGATGGCGAAGCTGGTCTACGAAGGAGAAGTCACGGGCGAAGTGCCTGACCGCAACCCGCAAGCGAAGGATGCGTGGGTAGATTTGCATTCGTTGAAAAACTTCATTGAATGGAAGTTCGATCAGGGCGCCTTCGACCAGATGTTTTTCGATAAAGCCATGCGCCATCTCAACAAGGCGATGGGGAAAAAATAAAGCGGTGCGACAAGGGAGAGAACACAACATGCAGCCATCGATCATTTATTGTATGTGCCCAAAAGCTTATTGGGAGAAATGGGCGGACAAAGACCATTACCTGCCTCGCGACTACGAGCAGGAAGGGTTCATTCACGCCACAAAAGGCGAGGAGCTGCTCGGCAAGGTAGCAGACCGGGTGTACGGCGCGTTCGACGAGGAGTTGTACGTGCTCGTCGTGGACGAGACAAAATCGCCTTCGCCCGTGAAGTACGAGCAGGCCAAGGACGGGCTTTTGTATCCGCACATTTACGGCCCCCTCCATCGCGAGGCGATAGTAGACGTGAGGCGCATGCTGAAAACAGACGGGCACTGGCACATCGGTCCGTCCATCTTCTAATGCCCTATCCGTTCCAGTTGAACTGCGCGAGCAAATCCAGCACCTCGCGACGCTTGGCTGGCGGCAACTTGTCGAGCCTGCGCAGCAAGAGGGCGATTCGTTTGCGCTGCTCGCTTTCGCCGGAAGACTCGGCGCGCTTGCTCACCCATTGGCGTTTGAGCCGGACAGGGTCTGTCTCCGCTATGATCCGCAGCAGCTTTCGTTCCAGAAAATCCAGAGAAGCCATGTGAAAAACCTTCTTTTTCGCAAAGTCCGTTCTCTCTATCCTATCATACATAATTGTTCCGCGAACGGAGCACAATGGTACAGGTAGTGAATCATACTGGCAAAGTGAGGAGTGTTTTTCATGGCAAAACCGGACGATCGTTCTGACAACGCAGCCAAGCTGCAAGAAATGCTGCAAAACACGGAAGAGAGCATTCGCGAGTCGGAAGATTACCTGGCGGCACACGCGGGCGAGATTTCCGAAGAGGAACGAGCGAACATCGAGGCGAAAAACCAGCGCCGTGCAGAGAGCATCGAAGGGTTCCGCTCCGAGATTAAAGACGAAGTTTCCCAAAGTGAATAACGTGCTCATCAACGCCTGTCGCTGTCCATTGCGGCAGGCGTTTTTCACATTGGGCCGACAAAAGTGCAACAAGACATGAATTGTTGGACGAAACATGGTAATCTGTAGATGGACAAATTAAATCAAGAGGAGAAAGACTATGAAACGACCAGAAGATACACGCGTCGTTGTCGGCATGTCCGGCGGGGTCGACTCCTCCGTGACGGCTTACCTGCTCAAGCAACAGGGATATGACGTCATCGGCATCTTCATGAAAAACTGGGATGATACCGATGAATTCGGCCACTGCACGGCGGAAGAAGACTTCCAGGATGTCCGGCGCGTCTGTGAACAAATTGGCATTCCATACTACACCGTGAATTTTGAAAAAGAATACATGGACAAGGTGTTCCAGTATTTTTTGGATGAATATAAACGCGGGCGCACACCGAATCCTGATGTGATGTGCAACCGTGAAATCAAGTTCGGCGAGCTGCTCGCCAAGGTCATGGACCTGGGAGCCGATTACATCGCCACCGGCCATTACGCGCAGGTGAAGTTCATCGACGGAGAGTACAAGCTGATCCGCGGCGCGGACAACAACAAAGACCAGACGTACTTCCTCAATGTGCTCGGCCAGGAGCAGTTGTCAAAAACGATGTTCCCGATCGGGCATTTGCCGAAGCCCGAGGTGCGCAAAATTGCCGAAGAAGCCGGGCTTTACACCGCGAAAAAGAAGGACAGCACAGGGATTTGCTTCATTGGCGAACGCAACTTCCGCGAGTTTTTGCAAAACTACTTGCCAGCCAAGCCCGGCAATATCGAAACGGTAGACGGAGACGTGATCGGGCAGCATGACGGCCTGATGTACTACACGCTCGGCCAGCGCCAAGGCCTGGGGATTGGCGGCGGGCACGGCAAGACCGGCCAGCCGTGGTTTGTGGTGGACAAAGACCTGGAGCGCAACGTCCTGATCGTCGGCGAAGGCTCCAACCATCCCCGCCTGTATTCGAGTAGCTTGCTGGCGACAGACGTAAGCTGGGTGAGCGCGAACAAGCCGACCGAATCGTTTGCGTGCACCGCGAAATTCCGCTATCGCCAGCCGGACCAGCAAGTGACGGTGCACATCCGCGAGGGCAACACCGTAGAAGTCGTTTTCGCCGAGCCGCAAAAAGCGGTTACTCCTGGCCAAGCCGTCGTCTTTTACGATGGGGAAGTGTGCCTGGGCGGAGGTACGATTGACAAGGTGCGTTTGATCGACAAAGAGAATTGAATAACGGGGGAAGCGCTTGGTGGATGCTACGAAAAAGTCAAAAGTGATTATTGTTTCGTTTTTGGCGGGAGCGCTTTTGCTGGGAATACTCGCTTACGTGGGGATGTCGGCCACGAGCAACGAGCACATGACCGTGATCGAGAGCGTCATCAAGGAAAAGGGTGGCGTGATTGAAGCAGGTGGTGTGACAGTGGTTCCTCCCGAGGAGAGTCCCTTCCCGAAAAGCGGAAAGGGTAACACCATCTATCGCATCGTGTACACGAAAGATGGGCAAAGCCTGACAGCCTGGTATCGCTCCGATAACCATTCCTCGATTATCAAGGAACCGGAAGAGTGGATTCTTCCGCATTAAGGATTAACCTGACTGGGAGAGTGAGGGTATTACATGACCCAATATGCTGGACTTCGTGAATTGGCCCAATTGATTCGCAGACTGGAGCCGCAGCTCGCAGGGGCGTCCCTGAGCATTTTGGCCCATGAAAATAAAGAAGAGATCGCTTCGCTTCTGGTGGATGGACTTGGCAGCGGCGTTTCGGTTCAAAACAGCTCCGGCGAGTACGCCAACCATCTGGCGAATTTGCGCGTGGGAGCGAACAAATACACGTTTGCCCAGGACTGGCGCGAAGTGTACATCAGCGAGATCAACTACTGCGCCTGTCGGATCCCTCCGGGCGCTCACGGTCTGTTGGTGCACCATACCGACTATCCGGGCGTCATTTACGACGTGTCCCGCAAGCTGGCTGACCACGAGATCAATATTTCCAAGATGAATGTGTCGCGTGAGCAAAAGGGGAAAAACGCCCTGTTGATTTGCGTCACCGACGAAGAGATTACGCCAACTGTCGTAGCTGCCATCGAGGAGCTGCCGCAGATCAACAAGGTGTTGTCTCTGCAATAGGCGAAAAGAGCAGTAGTGCATGCATGGCCGCTCATCGTTTTCGTATGAGCGGTTTTTTGCGTGTGCCGACTGCCTTGTTTGCTTGCTTGTGTGCATGGAGCGAGGCAAAGAAAAAACTGCCCTGACTAGCGGGCAGTTGGCTTGGAAGCAAAGCGAATGGCGTGACTGATGAGGACGTGCAGGACAGACGTGTGGTTTTCGTCCGGAAATTGGCGGAACGACGCTTCGATCTGCCCGTTGCCCATGGCGGACAACCGTTCAGCCATCGCTTGCGCCTTGACGTTGACGTGGAAGCGGCCGTCGTTTTCCAGCTCCCCGATGGCGAGCAGCGCTCTGACCCGCAAGTCGTCTGTGAGCAGGGACGGCAGGCGGCGCTCCTCTTCCAGCAGGACGCTTTCGTTCCAGTGGATCGACGGGCTGCCGGCGATGTAGCATTGGTACGCGTGTGGCCGGGTCAGCAAGGCATGCAGCACGAGCAAGCCGCCGAGCGAATGTCCGAAAATCGTTTGCCGCGTGCGGTCGACGGGCAAGTCCTTTTCGATCGCGGGCTTCACCGTGTCTTCGATGAAGCTGAGGAAGCCTTCTGCCCCGCCCATTTCCGGCCATTTGCCGCCGCGCGGATGAGCGGGCAGCTCGGATGCGGGAACGACATGGGTGAAGTCGTAGTAGCGCGATGGGTGGAACGGCGCTTCTGTCGGGTAGCCGATGCCGACGACGATGGCCGGATCGACGCCCGTTCTTTCCGGAACCCGGCATTGCAGGCGAATCGCTTCGGTCATGGTGCCAAACACCGAGTTGGCATCCAGCAAGTAAATGACCGGGAAGCCGGACGGCGGCAAAGCCACGTCGGGGATGCTGACGAAGATGTGGAACGTGCGGTCGTTGTATGTCATTTTTCTCGTTTGCGAACGCGGAATGGCTACTGCTTCATAAACCGTGCTTTCCATCAGGGGTCACTCTCCAATCGGCCGGTGGCGTCACCTTTTTTGTGCATGAAACCTATTATATGGACGCAAACCAGAGATTGGCAATAGAGAAATGAGAGAGATTATCAGTTGCCAAAATAGAGCATGCCGAGCTTGACTCCTACGATATATTGAGGTAAAGTAAGTTTTACCAACTACATATTGATGCGGACAGGTGTTTGCCACGCTATATTTGGTAGACTTAATAGGGAAGTCGGTGAAATTCCGACGCGGTCCCGCCACTGTGATGAGAGAGTTCCATTTGGTTTTTGCGCCACTGATTAGCTGATCGGGAAGGCACGAATGGAGCGATGACCCCGAGCCAGGAGACCTGCCTGACCGTCAGCACTGTGTAACCTACGGGAGATAGGGAAGTGTTCGAGCGCTCCATTCGTTTTTCGGCGGATGGATACGATGGGGATCATCATGCGCATTCGACATTTTGGCGTCGGATGCGCTTTTACTTTGGCTAAAAAAGTATAGAACAGCAGTAAAGGATGAGGGACATGTTAATCGCTTTTGATTCGAAAACAGGAAACGTGAGACGATTCGTAAGCAAGCTCGATCTGCCGCGCGTGGAGATTGATCCGGAGATGGTGATCGACGAGCCGTTCATTCTGGTCACGTACACGACGGGCTTTGGCCAGGTGCCGGAGAAGGTGGACCGTTTTCTGAAGCGGAATCATGTCTATTTGCGCGGGGTGTCGGCGAGCGGCAACCGCAACTGGGGAGCCAGCTTTGCCAAAAGCGCAGACACGATCGCCAGCCAATATGGCGTTCCGGTCATTTCCAAATTCGAACTGTCCGGTACCGGCCGTGACGTGGAACAATTTACGAGTGGGGTGGCAGCAATTGCGACACATTGAATTGAACAACCAACTGATGCAGCGAGGAAGCGACGGATTTTACCAACTGGAAAAGGACAGAGAGGCAGTCGCGGTCTTCATGGAAGAAGTACAGGCGAAGACGATGACCTTCAACAGCGTGAAAGAGCGCATGGACTATTTGATCGAAAATGACTTTTATGAAAATGTGTATGAAAGCTACACGGTTGAACAGGTCGATGAAGTGTTCCGCCTGGCGCATGACGCTGGTTTTCAATTCGCTTCGTACATGGCTATCTCCAAGTTTTACAAAGACTACGCCCTGAAAACAGACGACAAATCGATGTATTTGGAGCAGTACCCGGATCGGGTGGCGATTGTGGCGCTCTCGCTCGGGCGCGGAGACTTCGAACTGGCGAAGCGGCTGACCGTGTCGATGATGGACCAGCGACTCCAGCCGGCGACGCCGACGTTCCTCAATGCAGGGAAAAGCCGCCGCGGCGAAATGGTCTCCTGCTTCCTGCTGGAAATGGACGACTCCTTGAACTCGATCAACTACGTTCTCGGCACTTGCATGCAGCTTTCGAAAATCGGCGGCGGCGTGGCCGTCAACCTGTCCAAGCTGCGCGGGCGCGGAGAGCCGATCAAAGGCGTCGAGGGCGCAGCCAAGGGCGTCATGCCTGTACTCAAGCTGCTGGAGGACGCGTTTTCCTACGCCGATCAGATGGGGCAGCGCAAAGGCTCCGGGGCAGCCTACTACAACATCTTCGGCTGGGATATCAACGAGTTTCTCGATTGCAAAAAGATCAATGCCGATGAAAAGTCGCGGATCAAGACGCTGTCGATCGGCCTGATCGTGCCGAATGTGTTTTACAAGCTGGCAGAGGAAAACAAGCCGTTGACAGTGTTCGCTCCTTACTCCGTCTACAAGGAGTACGGCGCCCATCTGGATGATCTGGATCTCGACGAGATGTACGACGAGCTGGTGGCAAACGAGCGCGTCAAGAAAAAGGTAGTCATGAGCGCCCGCGAAATGCTCACCAAGATCGCGATGATCCAGATGGAGTCGGGCTACCCGTACATCATGAACAAGACGAACGCGAACAAAAATCACGCGCTGAAGGACATCGGCTCCGTGAAAATGTCCAACCTGTGCACGGAAATTTTCCAGCTCCAGGAGACGTCCACGATTACCAACTACGGCGAGCCGGACATCATCCGCCGCGACATTAGCTGCAATCTCGCTTCCTTGAACATCGTCAACGTGATGGAGCACAAAAAAGTGCGCGAATCCGTGCGCGAGGGCATCGAGGCGATCACCGCCGTGAGCGATGTGACCCGCGTGGAAAATGCGCCAGGCGTGCAAAAGGCCAACCGCGAGCTGCATTCCGTCGGGCTGGGTGCGATGAACCTGAACGGCTACCTGGCGAAAAACAAGATCGCCTACGAGAGCGAGGAAGCAAAAGACTTCGCCCGCACGTTCTTCATGATGATGAACTTCTACTCGCTGGAAATGAGCATGGAGATCGCCATGGCCAAAGGGGAAACCTTCATGGGCTTCGAGCAGTCGGAGTACGCCAAAGGCACGTATTTTGACAAATACCTCGCAAACGACTACCGTCCGCGCACGGAAAAAGGCAAGCAACTGTTCGCAGGCATGCACATTCCGACGCCGGAGGATTGGGCCGCGCTCAAGCAAAAGGTGCAGAAGAACGGACTGTATCACGCGTACCGTCTGGCGATTGCGCCGACGCAGAGCATTTCCTACATTCAGAATGCGACGTCGAGCGTGATGCCGGTTGTCGAGCACATCGAAACGAGAACGTACGCGAACTCGACGACCTACTACCCGATGCCGTATTTGTCGCAGGAAAACTATTTTTACTACAAATCTGCCTATGTGATCGACCAGTTCAAAGTGATCGATCTGATCGCCGAAATCCAGGAGCATGTGGACCAAGGCATTTCCACCGTGCTGCACGTCAACAGCAACATCTCGACCAGAGAGCTGGCGCGTTACTATATTTACGCCGCGAAAAAAGGCTTGAAGTCGCTCTACTACACGCGCACCAAGCATTTGACGGTAGAAGAGTGCATTAGCTGCGCCGTTTAAGCCGTTTACTGTGAGGAACCATCCGGCATGGAACAAAGTTTTTTCAGAGAAGAGGAACGCCCTAATGAAAGCTGTCAATTGGAACAGGCCAGACGACGATTTTACGATGACGTTTTGGAACCAGAACATCATGCAGTTCTGGACCGATGACGAGATTCCGCTCTCGGATGACAAAATGTCCTGGATGGAGCTCAGCGCTTCGGAACGGGACACGTACAAAAAAGTGCTCGGCGGACTGACTTTGCTCGACACCGTGCAAGGCGGCGTCGGGATGCCGAAAATCATGGAGCATGTGGACGGGCTGCAGCGCAAAGCCGTCCTGGCTTTCATGGGCATGATGGAGCAAATCCACGCCAAATCGTACAGCAGCATTTTCACGACGCTCGCGGCCACGGAGGAAATTGACGAAATTTTTGCCTGGGTGGAGCAGAGTCCGCATCTGCAAAAGAAAGCGGCGCTGATCGCAAAGCGCTACCAGGAGATCGAGACGCCAAAAGATTTGTACATGGCGATGGTCGCCTCCGTCTTTTTGGAAAGCTACCTGTTTTACAGCGGCTTTTTCTACCCGCTCTTTTTGGCCGGGCAGGGCAAGATGACGAGCAGCGGTGAAATCATCGACCTGATCGTCCGGGACGAGAGCATTCACGGCCTGTACGTCGGCGTGCTCGCGCAGGAAGTGTACCAGCGGCTCAGCGTCGTGGAGCAGGCGACGGTCAAAGAGGAGCTGTACGCGCTATTGCACGAGCTGCACCAAAACGAAGAGGAGTACACCGTCTCCTTGTACACAGAGATTGGCCTGGCGGACGAGGTGTTGGCCTACGTGCGCTACAACGCGAACAAAGCGTTGATGAATCTGGGGCTGGAGCCGTTTTTCCCCGAGGAGGAAGTCAACCCGATCGTCCTGAACGGGATTCGCACGCACACGAAGCAGCATGATTTCTTCTCGAAAAAAGGCAATGGCTACGTCCGCACGCTCAACGTCGAGCCGCTGACGGATGACGATTTTCGCTTTGAGTAAAAAAGTTAAACGATCGTTTAAAAGGGTTGCTGTCTACAGACGGCAGCCTTTTTGTCGTGCCCGTTACGCGAAAAGGGGCGAGCGGCGCGCATGCACAGGCGCGCGCGAAGTAGCGGATGAGTTGCCCACATTCCTTCCTGTGAGATTTTCTCGATCAAGAATCTTTTATAGAAAGGAATAAAAGAATTCTTCATTTTAAAATACCTTTTCATTCATATTTATGTTATAAATAAATGATGTGTCGGCTCTTTTGATTGCCACCCGGTCGAGCCGAGTTGGGCTTAGGCTGGAACAGCAAAGCGGCAGTGACGAGAGTCGCAGAATCATCGTGTCATGCGTCTGGAGGACTGATTTATCTGACAATGAATCCAGTGTTATCCAGTTTGGCTGGAGGCTGGACGAGCCGCTAGACTTCGTGAATTTTTTCACTAATCTGAGGGTTCCTTACAAGGCCCTTCGTTCTTACTCACAGGAGGTTTTTGTCATGCTTCAAAAAGTTTCATATTCGTTTATCGTCATCATCGGATTTATGCTGTTTGCGCTGTTTTTCGGAGCAGGCAACCTGATTTTTCCACCGATGCTGGGACAGATGGCGGGAACGAACGTCTGGGAAGCCAACGCCGGTTTTCTCGTGACAGGGGTTGGCTTGCCACTTTTGGCAATTACAGCGTTGGTGTATTCAGGTAAAGACGATTTGCGTTCGCTCGCAAGCCGTGTGCACCCGCTGTTCGGTCTTGTTTTCACGATTTTGCTCTATTTGGCGATCGGGCCGTTTTTTGCGATTCCGCGCTCCGGGAATGTTTCGTTTGAGATCGGGATCAAGCCGTTCTTGTCCGAGCAGGCCGGGCCTTTTCCGTTGATTGTGTTTACCGTCTTGTTCTTCACGCTCGCTTGCCTGTTGTCGCTCAATCCTGGAAAAATTATCAATGTAGTCGGAAAAGTCTTGACACCGATGAAGCTGACGTTTATCGGCATCATCGTCCTGACGGCGATCGTGTATCCGATTGGCGAGCTGCAAGCGCCAGTGGGCGATTACCAGTCCAAGGCGTTTTTCAAAGGATTCCAGGACGGCTATTTGACGCTGGACGCGCTCGGGGCGTTTGTATTCGGCATCATCATCGTCAATGCGATCAAGGAAAAAGGGGTTACGTCGAAAAAGCAAATTTTGCTGACGTGCGCCAAAGCAACGCTGATTGCGGGTGCGCTCCTGGCGTTTTTCTACTCGGTGCTTGCCTACATGGGCGCTTCCAGCGTGGAAAAGCTCGGCCATTTGGAAAACGGGGCGCAAATTTTGGCCAAAGTGTCGAATTATTACTTCGGTTCTTACGGCGGCCTGCTGCTCGGCCTGATGATTACTGCGGCGTGCCTGACGACCAGCGTCGGATTGATTACGGCGTGCTCGTCGTTTTTCCACGCTATGTTTCCGCGCATTTCGTATAAAAAGTTTGCCGTCATTTTGGCTGTGTTCAGCACGCTCGTCGCCAATATCGGGTTGACTGCGCTCATCAAGGTGTCTGTTCCGATTTTGACGACGATGTACCCAATCGCCATCTCGCTGATCTTTTTGACGTTTTTGCATCAAAGGTTTGGCGGTCGGCCAGAGGTGTATCAAGGCAGCTTGTTCGGTACGTTTCTCGTTAGCCTGTTTGACGGGCTGAATGCTGCCGGGGTCGAGCTTGCGGCGATCAACGACGTCTTTTCCCGCTACTTGCCGATGTACACGATCGGCCTGGGCTGGCTGCTGCCTGCATTGATCGGGGGCGTTGGCGGCTACCTCGTTTATTTGATGCGCAAACCATCGCTGCGCGCGCGTGAGCTTCGCCTGACCAAGCAATAGGACAGGCATTATGAGGAAGCAGCCTGAACGTTGACATCAGTTTGCAAAGTGGAAATAGTTTAGCATGACAAAAACTGGTTTACGTGTTACTGTATGAAGAAAGGTGTGTCCCGCCCATTTTTGGGGCACATGCACTCATACCGACAATTTCATATGAGTGGAGACAGGTTCCTTGGCGATGAATATCGGCGCAAGGATGAAAAGGGAAGTCGGTGAGAATCCGACACGGTCCCGCCACTGTATGAGGGGAGTTTGCACAACTTTTGGCCACTGGTCGAGCTGACTGGGAAGGCGTTGTGCAGATCATGATCCTCAAGTCAGGAGACCTGCCTGTTTCGACAACACTGCTTAACCTACGGGAGATAGGGAGGTGTTAGGATGCTGTGATCTCAGTGTTTATTTGGCATTTCTAACGTTCTTTCTGATCGTTGGAGATGCCTTTTTTATTGGGCGAAATCGAAAAAATGATCGCAAAGGATGGAGAGGAAGCAAATGAAAAGCAGCAACTTGGGATACCCGCGGATCGGCAAAGATCGCGAGTGGAAAAAGGCACTGGAAGCTTTTTGGGCGGGGAAACTCGACGAGACGACATTCCTTGCGCAAATGGAGCAAATTCGCAAGCAGCACCTGGTCAAACAACAAAAAAAGGGGATCGACTGGATTCCGGTCAACGACTTTACGTTCTACGACCACATGCTCGACATGGCGGTCATGTTCGGCCTGATTCCGAAGCGGTTCGCGTATGCGGGCGGTCCGGTGCCGCTGGCTACGTATTTTGCGATGGCGCGCGGCAACAAAGACGCGGTCGCCAGCGAAATGACCAAGTGGTTCAACACGAACTACCACTATATCGTCCCCGAGTTCGGCGAGCGCACGCCTGTCTTGACGGAAAACAGGCCGCTACAAGCGTACCTGGAGGCGAGAGATCAGCTAGGGATCGCCGGCAAGCCTGTCATCGTCGGGCCGTACACGTTTGTCAAGCTGTCCAAAGGGTATGCCAAAGACGAATTTGAACGCGTCGTCGATCAGATCGTGCCGCTGTACGTGGACGTCCTTCGCGAGCTGGAACTGCACGGCGTCGAGTGGGTGCAGATCGACGAGCCTGCGTTTGTCCTCGATCTTACCGGGCAAGACAAAACACTCATTCGTCGCGTGTACGAGCAGTTCAGCCAGGCGCTGCCGCACCTGAAGCTGATGGTGCAGACGTACTTTGAAGCAGTGGACTGGTACGAGGAGCTGATTGAACTGCCTGTCCACGGCTTGGGCCTTGATTTTGTTCACGGGAAAACAGCAAACCTGGCGAACTTGACGACGCACGGTTTCCCGCAAGACAAAGTGCTCGGCGCCGGGGTCATCGACGGACGCAACATTTGGCGCTCGGCCCTGGAGGAAAAGTGGGAGTTGGTCAAAACGTTGTGCACCGTAGTAGCCCCAGAACGGGTATGGGTTCAGCCGTCGAGCAGCCTGCTGCACGTTCCGGTTACCGTCGAAGACGAAACCGATTTGCCGGAAGAAGTGCGCGTCGCATTGGCGTTTGCCGATGAGAAATTGGCTGAAGTGCGCTTATTAGTCCAAGGTTTCCAATATGGAAAGTATGTTATTTCGAAGGAAATCGCCCAGAACGAGAAAGACTTGCAGCGCTTGGCCCAATTTCCGGCACGGAACCGCCAGGAAGTGCAGGAGGCGAGAAAAGCGCTGGCGTCGACAGCGGCGAAGCGGGCAGTGCCGTTCCACGAGCGTCGCGAGATTCAGCAGGCGACGTGGAAGCTTCCGCTGCTGCCAACGACGACGATCGGCAGCTTCCCGCAGACGACAGAAGTTCGCCAGGCCAGACAGCAGTTCAAAAAAGGAAACTGGAGCGTCGAACAGTACGATGCGTTCATTCAGGAGCAAATCCGCGAGTGGATCGCCATTCAGGAACAGATCGGCCTGGATGTGCTGGTGCACGGCGAGTTCGAGCGGACAGACATGGTGGAATATTTCGGCGAAAAGCTCGACGGCTTCGTTTTCACGAAAAACGGCTGGGTGCAGTCGTACGGCTCCCGTTGCGTCAAACCGCCGGTCATTTACGGCGACGTGCAGTTCGTCTCCCCGATGACGGTCAAGGAGAGCGTATATGCCAAGTCGTTGACGGATAAACCAGTGAAAGGGATGCTGACAGGTCCTGCCACGATTTTGAACTGGTCGTTCGTGCGCGACGACGTCTCCCGTCAGGAAGTGTGCGAGCAGATCGCGCTGGCGCTGCGCAAAGAGGTGGAGGCGCTGGAAGCGGCGGGCATTCGCATGATTCAGGTGGATGAGCCGGCATTGCTTGAAGGCTTGCCGCTCAAGCAGGCAGACAGAGCCGCGTATCTGGACTGGGCAGTCAAGTCGTTCCGGGTCGCTACCTCGACAGTCGAGCCTGGCACGCAAATTCATACGCACATGTGCTATTGCGAATTCCACGATTTCATCGACGTCATCAGCGAGCTGGATGCCGATGTGATCTCGATCGAAACTTCCCGCAGCCACGGCGAGCTCGTCTCGGTGTTCGAGACGTGCACGTACGACAAAGGGATCGGCCTCGGTGTCTACGACATCCACAGCCCGCGCGTTCCGGCTGTGGCCGAGATCGAGGAAATGGTGTCCCGCGGCGTGCAAGTCCTGCCGCCAGGGCAATTCTGGATCAACCCGGATTGCGGGCTGAAGACGCGGGGCAGAGAGGAGACAATCGCGTCTCTGAAAAACATGGTAGCGGCGACACACGCAGTACGAAACCGCCTGGCACAAAAAGCATAAGCATGAGCGAGAGGAGCAGCACAGATGGCAACAGAAGCCCAGATCGCAACAGAAGCACGGCCTGTCGGGCAGTCGAGAACTTTTTTGACAGACCTCGTCTTCCCGCCGGATACGAACCATCACAATACGATCTTCGGCGGCAAAGTAATGGCGTACGTCGACAAGATCGCCTGCATCGCGGCGATGCGCCATTGCCGCAAGCCGGTAGTCACCGCGTCCAGCGATTCGTTCGATTTCCTCGCGCCGATCAAGACAGGGGAAGCGATCAACCTGGAAGCGTACGTCACCTGGACGCACAACACGTCGATGGAAGTGTTCGTGAAGGTGGAGTCGGAAAATCTGTTGACAGGCGAAAAACGCATGACCGCGAGAGCGTACTTGACGATGATCGCCCTCGACGAGCAAGGCAAGCCGACGCTGGTGCCCGCCGTCATCCCGGAAACCGAGGAGGAGCGCCTCCAGCACGAAAAGGCGAAGCATCGCTACGCGCTGAGGAAGCAGCGGAAGGCGGAGTTGTAGTCACCGTTGCAAGAAACAGCATACAGCAACAAAAGCAATGCCAAAAGCCCTCACCGACAGGTTGAGGGCTTTTGCTGTGAGCGGCACGCAGGCACTAAGGGATCAAGGGCAAACACACAATGCGGCACGGGGAAAGCCGCAACGTCAAAACAACTGTTGCCGCACCAACGGCCGCAGCTCCTCTGTAAACTGCTCGACCAGCTCGGGCCGTCCGTGAAACTGTGCAGGCGTATTTTGAAACAGTACGGCTTCCCACTGCTCGCCCTGCTTTTTCGCTACGAGCGTCTGGTGCGCATGGAGCGCTGGATCAAGCTCGTCTTTTCCGGGAGGGATCATGCCGACCATGGCGCGAACCATCCCCACTTCCTCGCTGAGCAGGCATGCGGACTTGATTTTGTACACAAAGGGGGGAGTCAGATGGTGGGAAAAAACGTCGTGCAGGTGCGTAAAAATGGCGGCTCGTCCGATCAGATGGCTGCCGTCAAAGCCGATAAGCTCGCCGTCTGCCGCGAACGGAGCGGACATGCCGGATGCACTGTGTTCGTTCCAGCCGCGAATGACTTGCCGGTAGAGGGTGCGAATCGCATCTTCGTGTGTGGCTGTGCCCATCCTGGCGTACCTCCTTGGGTGGCTGTTTGAACCATAGTGTATCATACGAACCCGAAACGATGTCAAAGGCTTGTGAGCACGCACCGAACGCTACTTTCAGGATCGCGCCGCGCGTGTGCATGGTCTGCTGTGGCTGCCGTGCGCTTCGCTGCGAGTGTGTTTCCATCCGGATGGAGTTCCGGTCGTACAGCGATGGCAGGCAGCAAACTGAAGGATAAACTACATTTTTCAATATGTATTGAAGTGAATTAATGCAAAAGATATACTATTCTCAAAACTTGCACCAAACGAAACGCAAAGGAGTCTTTTCGGTATGGATCAGGATCAGCACCAGCACGTAAAAGAACGCATTCGCAAGCAATACGGCCATTTGACCGCCAGCCAAAAGATCATTTCCAAAATCGCCCTCGAAAAGCCGAGCCTGCTAGCTATCCATACGGCCAAAAAAATCGCGGAGCTGACGAATACGAGTGAGGCGACCGTCATTCGTTTTTGCTACGCGCTGGGCTATTCCGGCTACACAGAGTTGCAGGAGGAGATCAAAAAGTCGCTGTTGATCGGCGACCAGAGAAAGGGGCCGATCCAGAAATACCGCGACACCGAAGCTGCGCTCACCCGCGACAATTACGCGCACCAGGTCATAGAAACCGACATCGCCTACCTCCAGCAAAGCTTGCAGCAGATCGACTACGGCTTGCTGCATCAGGCTGTGCAAAGCATTATGGCGGCGCACCGGATCGTCGTCGTAGGGTTTCGCTGGTGCCACATCCCGGCGAAGTGGCTGTTTTCCGCCTTGAACGCGATCAAGGGCAACACCCACCTGTACACGGGCGCGGTCGACAACGCCGACTACTTTTTGACCGAACGCGAGCAGGAGTGGCTCGTCATTGCGCTTTCTTTTCCGCGCCATCCGAGCGAGACGGTCGCCATGGTGCATTCCGCCAAGGCATTGGGGGCAAAAGTGCTCGCGATTACCGAGGGCGAGCTGTCGCCGATCAGCCAGGCTGCCGATCTGCTGCTGAAAATCACGACGCCGCAGCCTGTTGCGACCAGCGGCATGCCTACGCTGTTTTCGGTGCTGAATGTCCTCGTCAAAGGGGTGATGGTCCACGATGCTGCGCGTGTGCAACAACGGCTGCAGCACTACGATGAGATCAGCTCGAAGCTCTACTCCTTCGTCGGAGAAGAGGAAGAAGACTTTTCGATCTATTAAAATCCAACGATTATCAAAAAAGTAAGGGAGGATGCAGCCATGTCTTTGCCCGTTTGGTTCGCCGCTACAGGCGACAGCTTTCTCACACGCGACTTGCCTTATCGCGATCACGCTTTTCAGGAAGTAGCCCGTTTGCTGCATCGTGCCGATGTGCGCATCGCCAATCTGGAGTCGACCGTGCACGACAACGAAGGCTATCCGAGCGCGCAAAGCGGCGGCACCTGGGCGATGTCGCCGCCAGCTTCGTTGCAGGTATTGAAGGACTATGGCTTTAACATGATCGGCTGGGCGAACAATCACACGCTCGACTATTTGTACGGCGGGCTGGAAGCGACGGAGCGCCACCTGAATGAATACGGCTTCGTCCATGCCGGCGCTGGCAAAAATCTCGCGGAGGCGTCCGCTCCCCGCTATCTCGAATGCGAGTCGGCGAGAGTGGCCTTGATCGCGGCGACATCGACGTTCCATCCGTGGTGGGCGGCGGGCGAACAGCGTCCAGACAGCATCGGCCGCCCCGGAATCAATCCGCTGCGCTACGTCATGACGCATTATTTGCAGCCGGAAAAGCTCGCCAGGCTGCAAGAGATTGCCGCTGTGACAGACATCAACGCCTTCAACAAGCTATTGATCGAGGAAGGCTTCATGAACGATCCGGGCAAAGACGTTTTTTTGTTCGGAAACGCCCGCTTTATGGCGGGAGAAGAGGAGGGGACGACGACTCAGCCGCATCCGCGCGATCTGGCCCGGATCGTGCAGCGGATCGGGGAGGCGAAGCGGCGCGCCGACTACGTCGTGGTCAGCATTCACGCGCATGAGATGAAAGGCGATGCCAAAGAGGTGCCCGCAGACTTTTTGCCTGTTTTCGCCAAAGCGTGTATCGACGCCGGGGCGCATGCCGTGGTTGGGCACGGTCCGCATCTGCTGCGCGGCATCGAAATTTACAAAAACAGGCCGATCTTTTACAGCCTGGGCGATTTCGTCTTCCAGACCGAGTTGGTGACGACGCAGCCGGCCGATTTTTACGAACATTACGGGCTGGACCATACGCACAACGTCGCAGACGCGCTGGAGGCGATGAGCGCGAACTACACGCGCGGCTTGTGCGTGCACAAAGAGGTGTGGCAGTCGGTCATTCCGCTGTGGAGTATGCAAAATGGCGAGCTGGTCGAGCTGGAGCTGCACCCGATTGAGCTTGGCTTCGAGCAGCCTGTCTATCGGATGGGCTGGCCGAGACTGAGCGCGAACCCGGAGATTTTGCTCGGACTGCGGGCGCTTTGCGAACCGTACGGCACGGTTATCGAAATGGACAACGGCATCGGGAGGGTGCGGCTGCAAAAAGGCTGAGCTGGCTGCGCCGAATCTGCTTTCCATCCCATACTTGAATGGAGTGATTCACATGATGGCGAGAATCACCATGGTCATGCTGTTCGTGCTGTACATGATTAACTATGCGGACAAAACGATTGCGGGCTATTCTGCGGTACCGATTATGGCAGAGTTTTCCCTGTCGCAAAAAGAGTGGGGGCTGGTCGGAAGCAGCTTCTTCTGGTTTTTCTCGATCGCCGGAATCCTGGGGGCGGCGCTCTCGGACCGGATCGGGACGAAAAAGATGCTCGCCATCATGGCTTTGTCCTGGACGGTCATCCAGTTTGGCGCTTATGCGATCGCCGGATTGCCGATGCTCGTGGTCGCGAGGGTGCTGCTTGGCATCGGCGAAGGCCCGTTTTGGGCGACGGTGGTCAGCCACCTGAACAAATGGTTTCCCGAAGAAAAGCGTGGCCTCGTCTATTCGACCGTCAACTTCGGCGCTTTTGTGGGCGCTGTGGCCTCGGCTCCGCTGCTGGTTTCGCTCATTGACAGCAACGGCTGGCGGTTTGCCTGGGCGTTCATGGGCGCTCTCAGCCTGATTTGGCTTTTGATCTGGCTGTGGGTCGGCAAGGACAGACCGCCGATCAGCGTCGAGGCGGCAAAGCCTGCGGCAGCTTTGCCCAAAGCCAAGTGGACAGACATCTCCGGCGTCCTGCTCTCGGCGACGTTTTTGCTCTGCTTCCTCATTTATTTCGCGCAAATTTGGGGCACGACGTTTGCCTCTGTATGGGAGCCTGTCTACCTGGTGCAAGTCATCCATTTAACGAATCAGCAAATGGCCTACTCGATTGCCGGGATGGGGCTTTTGGCAGGGCTGATGACCATCCTGATTTCCTGGACAGGGGATCGCCTCTATAAAAAGCATCGCAGCTACCGCAAATCGTACGTGCTGGTAGGGGGAGTCTCGATCATTTTGGGTGGCGTGTGCTTTTATGCGGTCACCTTCGTGCAGTCGACGCCGCTTGTGCTGATCGCGCTCTGCCTGGGAAAAGGGTTTGCTTTTTCCGTGGGCACGGCCGCCTCTGTCATCGTCAGCAGCATGCTGCCAGAGCGCACGGGCTTGCTTGTAGGCGTGCTGTCCAGTCTCGTCACGCTGGCCGGGATTATTTCTCCGCTCGTCACAGGCTCGATTGTGCAGGCAGCAGGGAATGTCGGCGTCGGCTTCAGCCATGCGATGATCGTGAATGCGCTCTTGTTTGTCGGCTGCGGCGTCCTCTTTCTGCTCTTTGCCAAACGGGAAGAAAAAAAGACGCCGTTGCTCGCAGAAATCCCTACGGTTTCCTAAAAGAAATGCTTTATCCGGCTCGTTTCAGGTGTTAAAATTTTCTGAAAAGGGGGTAGATGTGATGTATCATTTGAATGAAAACTTGCGGCAAAGCGCACAAAATTTCCCGGACCATCCCGCCTACATATTTTCGGGGGAGACGACCACGTACCGAGAATTGAACCAGCAGGTGGATGAGCTGGCCTCCGGCTTGGCCAAGCTCGGGATCGGAAAAGGAGACGCTGTTGCGCTCATCATGGACAATCGGCCACAGTTTGTAAGCGCTTACTACGCGATTTTGCGGACAGGTGCTGCCGTCGTCCCGATGAATCCGATCTACACGCCGCGGGAGATCAGCTTTATCCTCGCCAACAGCCAGGCTAAAGCCGTGATCGCCCTCGCCGCGCTCGAACCTGTCCTTACCCCCTTGAAGGAACAACTGGAGCATGTGACACATCTCATCTACACGGAGGCGACAGGCGATGAGCTGACGCTGGAGCAGGTCGCACAAGCGGGGGACGGCAGCTTTGTCGAGCCAGAGCGACACGAAGACGATCTCGCCGTGATTTTGTACACGTCCGGCACGACCGGGCAGCCGAAGGGCGCGATGCTCTCTCACCGCAACATGGCTTCCAATGCAGAAGCGATGGGGATTTTGTTCGAGCTGCTCCCCGAAGATCGGGTGGTGGCGGTGCTGCCGATGTTCCACGTCTTTTGCATGACGGTTTGCCTCAACGGTCCGATTCGCTACGGCGCATCCATTATCATCATTCCACGCTTCCATCCGGTAGAAGTGGTCAATACGATCCGCGAGCAAAAAGCGACCTGCTTTGCGGGCGTTCCGACAATGTACAACTACATGCTCCAACTGCCGAATGCGACGAAGGAAGATTTCGCTTCCGTCCGTCTCTGCTGCTCGGGCGGCGCATCCATGCCAGTCGAGCTCTTGCACAAGTTCGAAGCCAAGTACGAGGTAATGATCTTAGAAGGCTACGGGCTGTCCGAGGCGGCTCCGGCCACTGCCTTCAACCCGTTGCGCGGGACGAGAAAGCCTGGCTCGGTCGGAGTGGACATCCCCCATGTCGTGAACAAGGTCGTCGATCCGGAGGGCAACGAGTTGCCGCGCGGCGAAGTCGGCGAGCTGGTGGTGCAAGGCCCGAATGTCATGCTCGGCTATTTGGGACTGCCGGAAGATACGGCCGCCACGCTTCGAAACGGCTGGCTGTACACGGGCGATATGGCGCGGATGGACGAGGAAGGGTATGTGTACATCGTAGACCGCAAAAAAGACATGATTCTCGTCGACGGCTACAACGTCTACCCGCGCGAGGTGGAGGAAGTGCTCTACCAGCACCCGGCGATTATCGAGGCGGCGGTGATCGGCGTGCCGGACGAAGTGCACGGCGAAGCAGTCAAAGCTTTTGTCGCGCTCAAAGAAGTAGCGGTGTCCCAGGAAGACATCGTCGCGTTTTGCCAGGACAAATTGGCGAAGTACAAAGTGCCGCGCCTGGTCGAAATCGTACCGGAGCTGCCGAAAAACAGCACGGGCAAAATTTTGCGCCGCAGCTTGCGCAAGTAATCTGCGCTTGGACGTGTGCGACATAGTTAGCTGATTGTGATTGACAGAAGGAGAAGAGCCAGACCCGCGCGGGATCTGGCTCTTTTTTGCCCAGAGCGGATTCTTATACGGAATAACGGGAGGGCACCTTTCATCAAGGGTATTTCGTTTACGTGATCGTCGTAAGCTGGACTGACTGGCTTTGGGCAAACAGTCGAGGCGCGCGGCGGCAAAATTCAGGCGGAAATGGGCGGCGCAACACCGGCGTCGATCCGTACATGCTGGCATCGGTCATTCAAAAATTTTGTACGGTACTTACCAAAACGCGACCTTTTGCGCCGACCACATGCCCAAAAGACTTGCAGCTCTATGCAGCAGCAGCCCACGAACAGCACGTGCCCGTACTCGTCGGAGGCACGGTATCGCAGATGTACGAAGTAGCAAAGGCACAGGACAAAGGAAGCTGGAATTCGTCCGCGGTCTGCACGACGACAGAGAAGCAGGTTGGGTGAGTATTGGGCGGTAGGGTTTTCTACATTTGCAAAAAGTCGATGCTTCCTGTAGAGGAGCATCGGCATTTTTTGTCGCTTGCTTGCAGATAGCTGTATTTTTTTGTGAATGCGGGAAAAAGAGGATTGCTTACTCCACCGCATCATCGGTCGATAACGGATAGCTGCTCTCATAAGAAAAGGGCTTCTGCTTCACTTGGTGACCGTTAGCATGGCAAACACCGCGTTACAGTTTGAATTCTTAGTAAATAGTTTGAACGAAATTGGGGAAGATAGATTGAAGATCGTGTTAATGTATTGGATCGTATTACACAATGTCTAATTACAAGGTTATTCCTGATGCACATTAAAAATGGTCGGAATCGACAAAACATTATAGACGATTCTGAGTGCAAATGTTGATACGAAATGGTATAATGTGTAATAAAATACATAAGGAGGTAATTTGGTGTTTAAGAAACTAATCTCATTATTTTTTGCATTATCGCTCATCTTAGTACAAGCAACATTTGTCGCACAAGCAAAGAGCAACGAAGTGACAGAAGAAGTTGTAGATCAAGTAGCAAAAGAATATTTGAAGAGATTGAAGACTACTGTAGAGTTTGAAGACAAAACCAATGTGATTCCATTTTATGACCTTGATGATAACGAGTTAGGTTACTATTATCAGTTTGAGAATGGGGAAGAGAGCTTCTTTATGTTACTATCATCCAATACTGACTACTCACCGCTTTTCTCAGCCGGAAGTGGCGAACCTGATATTAAGATCATAGACGATGATGGTAAATATTATTACGCTGGTAATGTGACTCTCTATAAAGCTGAAAGTGATACAAATGTTGTAGATAGAATTAATGATGCATTGAATAAAAGCTCTTTGATGCAGAAAAGCGTAAGCAAAAGTAATCAGTTAGATAAAAGAGAATTGCGCATTAAGAAAAACTCAAAATCAATAGATAAATGGGAGTTGTTTATCTCTGATAGTAAAACCACATCTCGTAAAGATACATCAGCTGTTTCAACCGCAGCAGTAAAAGAGGATTATATCAAAGGTGTTGAAATAATGAATCAATGGGGGAGCGGTGTGGACTATCCAGCTAGTTCTTGTGGGCCGACTACCCTCGCAACAATAGCTGAATACTGGAGATCTGAAGAAAGCAAAAGTAAAATACGCGGACTTGATTATTACTCGGAAGCGGATATGATTAACCACATGTGGGATACACATGGAGGGACAGTTTTAGGGATGACTACTGGCAAACTAAGAGATGCTATAAAAATTCACACTAATGAACATGGAGGTAAGTATTCTGTTAAAACAAATAGTTTCAATAATTTCACTACCTATAAATCGGAAATTAGAGCAGATAGACCTCTAGCAATTAAATTCGATGATTGGTTTGTGTTTGACGATAGTTGGGGGGATGAATATGTTTATGATTACCATTGGACAACAGGAGTAGGATATATTGAAGGTGATGGCGATGAAATAATGTATATCCATGATAGTGTAGGCGGTGTTGCTTATATCGATTATGTAACTCATGAGGATATTGTTACTATGGTATCAATAGATATTAATTAGTTAATAGTACGTCTAGGGTAAGTAAGAGACTTACTCTAGACGTAAGGAGATATAGAATATGCTGAAACGAATTATAAAAATCGTTGGGGTTCTTTTGATCCTAGCAGTTCTTGTTAGTGGATGCTCTGAATTCTTCGGAACGATCAATGGTAGAATAGCAGCAAACAAACATGCTATTGAGTACATAAGCAAGAAATACAATGTTCCTATCGAACAACTTGGAGCAGATATACCTTCTTATAGATATGGACAGCGATTGTATGTTACAGGTATCAATGATAAACAAGAACAAAAAAAGTATACTGTATATGTCAGAATGTGGGGAGAGGGTGAAGTTATGAATATTTATGAGGAATGATAAATGGACCTCTGTCAATAGATTAAATACACTAAACCGAGAGAATTACGTAAGTGAATCAGAGTTTATGTTCGTATTGGTTTGGAGAGATACCCGATTAATGAGTGGAGAAGCATGTGATGTATCGACTTTCCCAAATTTACTTGACACGAAGGTAAGACCAATATTGGACTTTCATCAATCCTCTTTACACGGAGTTAAGACGAAGGATAACTTTGTGTAAAGAGGTTATTTTTCTATGCGTAAAAGTATGACAACGCCTTAAAGATAACTGCCGTGTTGCAAATCATGCATGAAGGAATGAAAGTCTCCCCTGTTGCGAAAGCTTCAGGCCTTCCTCCTACGACGCGTAGCCGATGGGAGTATGAATATCAAACACACGGTGATGAAGCCTTTGCAGGTAACGGGAAACGTATCAATTGAGATAGTTGGCTGTGCGTTCATTTCCGTTCTTTTCCTTTTCCCTCCGCCCATTGACAAGGCATTCCCGACATGCCTAGCATAAAGAATCAAGAAAAAGGAAGGGAAGGCGCCAGATGCAAGAAATCGACACCACCACGCTCAACCGCCTTTGCCAACAAAACAAGCCCTTCGCCTTGTTCATCTACACTCCCATGTGCGGCACCTGCAAGCTGGCGGAGCGGATGCTGCACGTCACCAGGGAAGCGCTCCCGGGGCCGCTTCCGTTGTACCAGCTCAACATCAACACGGCCGCAGCCCTTGCAGAGCGGCTGCAAATCACGAGCGTCCCGGCCCTGTTCCTGTTTCGCGGGGAACAGGTCACAGGCAGGCATTATGCGCTGCGCTCCGTCGGTTATTTGTACGACGTGCTGAAAACACTCGTCTAGACAAACACCTATCTCCTTCGTCCTGAATAAAAGAAAGAGAGACATATTGCGAAGGGGGAGGCGCATGCAAATCCATGTCGTGGAAGAAGGACAGACGCTGTCCGGAATAGCAGCAGCGTATGGGACGACGGCTGAGGAGATCGCGGAGGCAAACGAGCTACCCGATCCGGGCAGGCTCGTCGCGGGACAGGCGATGGTGATTCCGATTGTCGGGAGCTACTACTGGGTCAGGCAGGGAGACACCTTGTACACGATCGGGCAGCGCTACCAGATCAGCGCAGGCGAGCTGGCCCGCGTCAATAACATATCGCAGTACCGCCCGTTGCAAATCGGGCAACGCTTGTACATCCCGCCCCGTCCGCGTCGGGCGGCGGATTTCAACGCGTATGCGGAGCCGCGCAGGACGGTGTCGGCAGCACTGGAAGCGGACGTGCGCACGGCGGCACCGCATTTGACGTACCTGGCGCCGTTCAGCTTTCGGATCAGGCGGGACGGGACGCTGGCCCGGCCGCCATTGAACGATTTTCCTGCCATTGCAAGAGAAAACCAGGTCGTGCTGATGCTCGTCGTCACCAACCTGGAAAACGACCAGTTCAGCACCGAGCTGGGCGGGCTTATCCTGAACGACCAGGAGCTGCAAAACAAGGTGCTCGACAACATTTTTCAAACGGCGAGAGAGCTTGGGATGGGGGACATCCATTTCGATATGGAGGCGCTCCCGGCTGCGGATCGCGAGGCGTACATCCGCTTTTTGCGCAGGGCTCGCGACCGGGCGCACGCTCAGGGGATGATGATTTCCGTCGCTTTGGCACCGAAGACGAGCGCCGAGCAGCAAGGCAGATGGTACAGCGCCCACGATTACCGGGCGATTGGCGAAATTGCCGACTTTGTCGTCATCATGACGTATGAGTGGGGCTACAGCGGGGGGCCGCCGATGGCCGTGTCACCGATCGGGCCTGTGCGTCGCGTCCTCCAATACGCGCTGACCGAAATGCCGGCCGAAAAAATTTTGATGGGCCAAAACTTGTACGGTTACGACTGGACGCTGCCTTATGAGCAGGGGACGACGGCGAGAGCGTTGAGTCCGCAAGCGGCGATTGCCTTGGCGGCGCGGGAAAACGCCGTGATTCGCTACGATTACCGGGCGCAGGCGCCGTTTTTCCACTATACGGCAGACGACGGCAGGCGGCATGAAGTATGGTTTGAGGACGCCCGCTCGATTCAAGCCAAGTTCGATCTGGTGAAGCAACTGGGCATACGCGGAGTCAGCTACTGGAAGCTCGGTTTGCCGTTTCCGCAAAACTGGCTGTTGATCGAAAGCAACTTCCGCGTCCGCAAACGGGCGTAGCGAGAAGGCGTGCAATCCACTTTCGGCTTGTACGCCTTTTTCGTTTTCCGGCTGGTACTTTTTTCGCCGTGTGCCTGTCAGCCAGTCAGGAGGGTACACGCTCCTTTTGTCTGCTGGCTGGCGCAGTTCCCGGCAATGGACGACGACTCGTTGCAGAACAGATAGCGGTTCGTCGCCAGAGGCGGGTACAAAACAGCCAGGCTGTCCGACAAAACGCGCCCCTCGCTGTTTCGCGCGTGCTTTTTCAGCAACGCCGGGCCGCTGCAAGTGTTGGCCCGGTCACGTTTTCGATTGGCAGCAATCGTGGTATGATGGAACAAGAATACGTAGAAAAGGAGAGAAAGTATGGGAGAATGCAAGCTGGATCACAGCAAAGAGGATGTGCAAAAGAAGTTGGCCGAGCAAGCGCCGTTTTTGTCCGAAGAGCGGGTAGGGCAGTTCCAGCGCATGCTGGAAGGAGAGCTTAGCCAGGAGCGTTTGAACGAGCTGTTTCACCTGTTGAAAAAATACGATCTGGCAAGCCCGGAAGAGCGCCTCGCGCGCGAACAGCAGATGGATCGGCTGTTTGGCTAAAAAAGCCGTCACCGGATCGGCTTGCGGCCCATGAAGCCCTCGCGCAACCCGTGGTAGTGGGTGATGGATTCCTCGCCCTCGCGCCAGCACAGGAGCACTTCTTCGCCGTCGATGATCGCGGGAAAGTCGAACAGGCCGATGTCGATGTCCTTCACCTGGATGCCTTTGCCGATCAGTTGGGTGACGTGCATCTTCGCTTCCAGTTCGAGAAACTCAAGCTGGCATTCCACCGAAAAGAGCGCCTCTTCGTCAACGGGCTGCTGCTTTTTGATTTGCTCGCGCTTTTGATACATTTCGTAGAAAGAGCGCTTCGATTTTTGCAAAAACGAGAGTTCTTCACGTACATAGGGCAACAAGTCGTTCGCTTCCTGAAGCGTAAAGATTTTTTTGTTCACGGATCATCCCTCCACGATCTCTATTCTATTAGTATAATATCACCCTTGGCGGGAGAAAATGGCCGGAATGGAAAAAGCGCAAATGGCTTTCCGCTCCGGCGGCAAGGAGCAAAGATGGAAGACAGAATCTATTATCAAGATGCGTATGCGACAACGTTTTCGGCGCGCGTACTGCGGCAGGGTACGGAAGAGGATGGAACGCCGTACGCTGTGCTGAGCCAGACGGCGTTTTACCCGACGGGAGGCGGACAGCCCGGGGATGTGGGCACGCTCGGAGAATGTCGGGTCATCGACGTGGAAGAAGTAGCGGGCGAGGTGCGTCATCGGCTGGAAGCTCCGCTGCCGGAGGACTGCACGGAAGTGGTCGGGCAGATCGATTGGGACCGCCGCTTCGATCACATGCAGCAGCATGCCGGACAGCACATTTTGTCCGCCGCGTTTCTGGAAGTCGCGCGGGCGGAGACGGTCGCGTTTCATTTGGGAAAAGAACGCGTGACGATCGACGTGCGCCTGGATGAGCTGACAGCGGATGTGTGGGAAGCAGTCGAGCAGCGGGCCAACCAGGTCGTGCTGGAAAACCATCCGATCATCGCCCGGTTTGTCGACGACGAGGAGCTGGCTACGTTGCCGCTGAAAAAACAGCCGACGGTCACGGAAAATGTCCGCGTCGTCATCATCCCCGAGTACGACTACAATCCGTGCGGCGGCACACATCCTGCGCGCACGGGCGAAGTGGGCATGATTAAAATTCTCGGCTGGGAGCGCCATCGCGGAAACATCCGGCTGGAGTTCATCTGCGGCTTGCGGGCTTTGCGGGATTACACGCGCAAGCAGGCGGCTGTGCGCGAGCTGGCGAAGCGGTTTGCGACCAGCGAGGCGGAGCTGATCGCGCAGGCAGAGCGCGTGCTGGCCGAACGGGACAGTTTGAAAGCAAGGCTCGCCGACGCCGAAAAGCAACTGCTGGAAGGCGAAGTCCGAAAGCAGCTCGGCGTGGCAGAGCAAGTGGGAACTGTGCGTGTCATCGCGCAAGTTTTCCCGGACAAAACGATCCAGCAACTGCAGCAGTACGCCCAGCTCGCAGTCGCGGAGGCGCCGGACGTCGTATGCTTGCTGGCCGCAGCGACTGACGAGAAGACCCAGCTTGTGTTTGCGCGGGGGCAGGACGTGAACGTCGCCGTCAACCAGCTTATCAAGGAGACGCTGCCGTTGATTGCCGGAAAAGGCGGCGGCAATCCGGCGATGGCGCAGGGCGGCGGTCAACCAGCGCCTGCTGCGGACGAAGTGTTGGCGCACGCCCGCAAGCTGCTTGCCCAGTCGCTGGCCTGACGGACTAGCTGTGGGCAAGGCCGTTCACGCCTGGCCCCTACCATGATGGATGATGCGAGGAGGAAACGACGATGTTTTGGAACCCCGGCGATAAAGTTCGCGTGACGCAGCGGACAGGAGAATATATCGCGGAAGTGCTGGAAATTCACGATACGAAGCTGTTGGTCAAGGTGCTGGCGGTGACGAAATACCCGCAGCAGGGCGACCTGCATACGTCCTACGAGGTGGATGTGCCGCTGTTCCACCAGCGCCCAGCGCTCTCCTACCAGGAAAAATTCATGACCCCGGCCGCATCCGTCATCCGCTACAACGGCGAAGTGCCGGACTACAAGGAGTCCGTGCGCAAAGCGATGGAGCGGGAAATGGAGAAGCTGAAAAAAATGGCGGCCTGGTCCGAGCGCTGCCTGGTTGAACTGGAAGCGATGTACAAGGAAACCTTTACAAACACGAAATAGAATGGTACTGTAATACTCGAACGTACGACAATTTCATAGGTTTACTACCAAACGGGGGCCGAGCATCGTCGGCTGAGATTGTAACGAGCGTGTTACTGACCGTTGAACCTGACCTGGGTCATGCCAGCGGAGGAAGAGGTATATGAATCGATTTCACGGTGCGGCAGTTGCGGCGTATTTGCCGGAATGCTGCTACCAGATGATGAGATCAACTCAACCATCCCACGGCGGATGGTTTTTTTCTTCCATCTGTCCGATGGGATACATATACGGCTTCCACCGTTTGACTGGGGTGACTTCCGGCAAGCGAGGGAGGCCGTTTTTTCGTCCCTCGACAGGTGCCATCAAGAAGGAGGAATACAATGGTTGTTGTGCTGAACGGAAAAACAGCAGAGCTGTCGGCTGAGATCAACACAGTCCGCGCCTTGCTCGCTTCGTATTCCCTGCAAGAGAAGATTGTCGTCGTGGAGCGCAACGGAGAGATCATCGACCGCTCCCGGTATGAACAAACGCCGATTGCAGACGGAGACCGCATCGAAATCGTTCATTTTGTCGGAGGAGGATGACCAGCATGGATACATGGAAAATTGGCCCTTACGAGTTTCGCTCCCGCCTCTTGCTCGGGACCGGAAAATTCGCAGATTTGGAAACGCAAGGAAAAGCAGTCGAGGTGTCGGAAGCAGAAATTTTGACGTTTGCGATTCGCCGGCTCAATTTGGAAAATCCGCAAGAGCCGAACTTTTTGGAACAGCTCGACCTGAAAAAATTCACCCTGCTGCCGAACACAGCGGGAGCCTATACGGCAGAGGAAGCGGTGCGTATCGCCCGTCTGGCGAAAGCATCCGGCTTGTGCGATATGATTAAGGTGGAGGTCATCGGCGACCCGAAAACGCTGCTGCCTGACCCGATCGGCACGCTGGAAGCGTCGAAAATACTGGTCGAAGAAGGCTTCATCGTGCTGACCTACACCAACGACGATCCGATTCTCGCCAAGCGTTTGCAGGAAGTGGGCGTGCATGCCGTCATGCCGGGCGCGTCCCCGATTGGCTCCGGACAAGGCATCGTCAACGAAAACAACCTCCGCTTCATCATCGAGGACGCGAAAGTACCGATTATTGTGGATGCAGGCATCGGGTCGCCAGCCGATTGCGCGAAAGCGATGGAGCTGGGCGCGGACGGCGTGCTGCTGAATACGGCAGTCGCGCTCGCGGACAATCCGGTGCTGATGGCCGAAGCGATGAAGCTCGGCGTGGAAGCGGGGCGCAAAGGCTTCCTCGCGGGACGGATTGCGAAAAAGCGCTACGCGTCGGCGAGCAGTCCGACCGAAGGGATGATTGAGTAGCGTGGACCGACTGACAGAAGCGGTAGAATCGATTGCCAGGCGCAAAGAAGAGTTGTTTGCCCTCCTGGCAGAGCTCGTTTCCCATCCGACTGTAAGTCCGCCAGCGCGAAACAGCGACGCGGCGCAAACGGTACTCGCCCATCGGCTCGCGGCCATCGGCTTTGAGGTCGACCGCTGGACCGTCTACCCCGGCGATGACAACGTCGTCGGCCGACTGCCGGGCAGCGCTTCCGCCCAGGCGAACAGCCTGATTATCAACGGGCACATCGACGTTGCGAGCTGGACGTATCCGCCGTTTTCCTTGACGCGCGGCGCAGACGGGCGGCTGTACGGACGCGGTGTAGCAGACATGAAAGGTGGACTGGCTGCAAGCCTGTTCGCCATCCAGATGCTGCGCGAGCACGGCGTCGAGCTGGCAGGCGATTTGCTGTTCCAATCGGTAATCGGCGAGGAAGCGGGCGAAGCCGGGACGCTGGTGGCGCTCGAACGCGGCTACCAGGCGGACTACGCCATCGTCGTCGACACGAGCAACCTGCACATGCAAGGGCAGGGCGGCGTGATTACCGGCTGGATCACGATTGAGAGTCCGACGACCTTGCACGACGGGATGCGGGCGAGAACGATCCATGCCGGAGGCGGCGTGCGCGGCGCGTCTGCGATTGAAAAAATGGCGAAAATCATTACGGCGCTGCAGGAGCTGGAACGCGACTGGGCTGTGATGAAGGCGTACCCCGGCTTTGCGGCTGGCAGCAATACGATCAACCCTGCCGTGATCGAGGGAGGACGCCATGCTGCGTTTATTGCGGATCGCTGCGCGCTCTGGATTACGGTTCACTTTTATCCGAACGAATCATACGAACAGATCATTCGCGAGATCGAGGACCATGTCGGACGCGCAGCGGCGGCCGATTTGTGGCTGCGCGACCATCCCCCTGTGTTTCGCTGGGGCGGTCGCTCCATGATCGAGGAGCGCGGAGAAATTTTCCCGTCCCTGGAGCTGGACACGGAGCATCCGGCTTTGGCGCAGTTGCAAGCCGCCTATGAGAGCGAGCTGGGCGAGGCGCCTGTGGTGGACATGTCTCCTACCGTCACAGATGCGGGCTGGTTCGCGCACGCAGGCATTCCCGCCGTACTGTTCGGCCCGGGCGAGCTGAAGCACGCCCATGCCGTCGATGAGTCGATTGATCCTGACCAGCTTGTCCGGTTTGCCCAGATTATGGCCCGTTTTATCGCGAGCTGGTGCAACACGCCAAAGGAAGCGAAGGAGTGAAAAAAAGCATGGCAACCTTTACAGACCGTTTGTTACGCAGCGTCGCCCCGATCTGGGAGCGCGTTCACCAGCATCCATTTGTAACCGGCCTGGGTGACGGCACGTTGCCTGTAGAGTCGTTCAAATTTTACATGAAGCAAGACTACATCTACCTGATCGATTACGCCAAAATGTTCGCGCTCGCCAGCGTGAAGGCCTACGATCTGGAGACGAGCGCCCGGTTCGCCGCCCTGCAGGAATCGACGCTCAACATGGAGATGGAGCTGCACCGCCAGTATGCGGCGCGCTTCGGCATTTCCCGCGAGGAGCTGGAAGCGACCGAGCCGTCCTTTGTCATGCTGGGCTACACCAGCTACATGCTGCGAGTCGCGCACCAAGGCTCGCTGGCAGAGCTGGTCAGCGCGCTTTTACCGTGCACGTGGAGCTACTGGGAGATCGGCAAGCGGCTGGCGCAGGTAGAAGGGGCGCTGGACCACGAGCTGTACGGCGAGTGGGTGCGGATGTACAGCTCGGACGAGTTCGGACAGCTTGCGATCTGGCTGATCGACATCATGAACGAGCTGGCAGACGGGAAAAACGAGCAGGAGCTGGCGAGACTGGAAGAGTATTTCGTCAACACCTCCAAAATGGAGTACATGTTCTGGGATATGGCCTATAGAGAGGAAATGTGGCCGTGCGCGATCAACTAGCTTTCTCCAACGTCCGCTTTTCCTACACAGGCACGCCGATTCTCGAAGACTTTGATCTGCGAGTGAAAAAAGGCGAGTTCGTCAGCATGATCGGGCCAAGCGGGATCGGAAAAAGCACGTTGTTTCAGCTTATCGCGGGACTTTTGCAGCCCGAACAGGGAGAAATCCGGCTGGGCGAGGAACGGATGGAACAGCGGCTGGGGCAGGTAGGCTACATGCCCCAGCGCGATCTGCTCATGCCGTGGCGCACGATTGTGGAAAATGCCGCCTTGCCGCTGGAGATCAAAGGCGTGCCGAAAAAGGAAGCGCATGCGCGCGTCCGGCAAGAGCTGCCCCGGTACGGACTGCACGAGTGGGCAGACGCCTATCCTGCCCAGCTTTCCGGCGGCATGCGGCAGCGCGTGTCTTTTTTGCGGGCGCTCTTGTCCGGGACAGACCTGATGCTGCTCGACGAGCCGTTCAGCGCGCTCGATGGCATTACGCGGCTCGACATGCAGGAATGGCTGATGGAAAAATGGCAAGAGACAGGCAGTACGATGCTGATGATTACGCACGACATCGACGAGGCGATCTTGCTTGCTGACCGCGTGATCGTCCTGTTGGGCAAGCCGATTCGCCAGCCTGTGGAGCTGCACGTGTCGATTCCGCGGCCGCGAGCGGTGGGCAGCCGGAATCAGCCCGGCTTTCTGGCCTTGCGCGAACAAATCTGGGCCTTGCTGCGCACAGAGCAGTCCAGGTTGCAGTCGCTGGGGAGGGAAGCGTGATGGGCAGAGGGATCTGGTTCGGCATTTCCATCGCGCTGTTTTTCGTCGCCTGGGAGGGTGTTTGCCGCCTGCTGGCCGTGCCGCCGTTCATCTTGCCGCCGCCGAGCGCAGTCGTGCTGGCGCTGTGGGAGCTGCGCGGCTCGCTTCTCGGGCTGCATTTGTGGGCGACCTTGAAGGAAGTGCTGCTCAGCCTGTCTGTCTCGATCGTGTTTGGCGTTTTGCTCGCTTTTGCGATGAATATGAGCCGAGTCGTCGAGCGACTGGTCTATCCGTATATCGTCATATCCCAAACGATTCCAATTATAGCATTATCCCCTGTTTTTATTTTGTGGTTCGGATACGATTTGTCCGGAAAAATCGCGGTGACGATCCTGTTTACCTTTTTCCCGATTGTCGTCAATACGTATGACGGACTGCGCTCTACCGACAAAGAAATGCTGCAGCTATTGAAAACGATGGGCGCTACCCGCTGGCAAATGTTCGCGAAGCTGCAACTGCCGTCGAGCTTGCCGCATTTTTTCAGCGGCTTGAAGGTGGCTGCGACATACAGTGTCGCGGGTGCAACGATCGGGGAATGGCTCGGCGCGAGCGAGGGACTTGGCTACTTCGGCAGACGGGCATCGGGCAATTTTCAGGCGCCTGCGCTGTTTGCCTCGGTCCTGCTGCTCTCCGTCCTCGGCATGCTGCTTTTCTGGCTCGTCGGGCGGATCGAGCGCCATCTGTCCCCGCACACAAAAGCGAAACACCCAACATCCAAGTAAGAAAAGTAGGGAGATCAAACTATGAAACCGATGAGTAATAAATGGACAAAAGCCATCCTGGCCCTGACGCTGGCTACCGGACTTGCTGCGTGCGGCAATCAGTCTGGCGCTGGCACGACCGCGCCGCAGACACCAGCTCCGGCTGAACAAGCGGCGGAACCAGCCGAGCTGACGATCGCGCTCGACTGGTATCCGAATGCGGTGCACTCTTTCCTGTACGCCGCAGAGGAGCAAGGCTTTTTCAAGGAAGAAAACCTCAAGGTCAACCTGCAAATGCCATCGGACAGCAACGATCCGCTGAAAATGGCGGCGGCAGGCAAAGTCGACCTGGCTATCAGCTACCAGCCGCAGCTCGTCCAGGCGCGCGCCGAAGGGATTCCGGTCGTGGCTGTCGCGGCACTCGTGCGCCATCCGCTCAACGTCATCATGACGCGCAAAGACGGCGACATCGACAGCCCGCAAAAGCTGGCAGGCAAAAATATCGGCTACCCGTCCATTCCGCTCGACGAATCGATCGTTCGCCAGGTGGTGAAGCATGCGGGCGCAGACGACTCCGGCCTGTCCTTTACCGACATCGGCTTTGACATCGTTCCGGCCTTGACTGCGAAAAAAGTAGACGCGGTAGTAGGCGGCTATATCAACCACGAACAGCTCATTCTGGAGAAAAACGGCATCCCGGTTCACGTCATCAAGCCGTCTGATTTTGGCGTGCCGGATTACTACGAGCTTGTGCTCGCGACCAGCGACGAGACGCTTGGCAAAAAGCATCAGGCGGTCGAAGGCTTCCTGCGCGCGATTGCCAAAGGCCAAGACTACGTGAAAAACAACAAGGAAAAGGCGCTCGACTTGCTGCTCGCCAAGCAAGCCGCTGAGTTCCCGCTGGAAAAAGACATCGAAACAAAAAGTCTGGACATCCTGATTCCGTTGATGGATGCGGGCGACAAGCCGTTTGGCTCCATGACAGCCGAGTCGTGGCAAACGTTGATCGACTGGATGAAACAAGAGAAGCTGATTACGACCGATGTGAAAGTGGAAGACATCATGCGCGATCTGGTGAAATAAGCACAAGCGCAGAAGCAAATAGCAACCCCCCGTTAGCCAAACAGCCCGGAACGATTTCTCGTTTCCGCAGGGCGAGGTTGTCGGGGGGGTTTGCATAAGGGGCAATAGGTGAGTTGACTGGAAGGTTTTTACATGGTATCTTTGAGTTAGTTATTTTGATAAATTTCTAAATATCTAATAAAGATATTCTGAAAGTAGGATCGATCACTATGTCCATGAATCATGCCTTTAAGGCGCTGTCTGATCCCACAAGGCGAAAAATTCTTGATCTGCTGCGGGAAAAAGACAGGACGGCCGGGGAAATTGCCGAGCATTTTCAAATGACAAAACCGAGCATCTCGCATCACCTCAATCTGTTAAAGCAGGCTGAAATGGTTTTCGATGAGCGAAAAGGGCAAAACATTTACTACTCGTTAAATACGACCGTTTTTCAGGACCTGTTGAAATGGTTTATTCAATTCCATTCGAAAGAGGAGTCATGAAATGAAAATATCCCGCTTGACTATTTTGTGTTTCCTTGCCAGCGTCGTGATGGCGGTGATTTGTTATCCCTCCATGCCTGACACCATGGCCGTTCACTGGGGAATAAACGGCGAGCCGGACGGTTTTGCGCCCAAGCTCGTGGGCGTAGCTTTTGTTCCGATCATGATGGTGGTACTATTTCTGGCTTCCCGCTATCGCGAGCAGAGCTACCAAAAGTTTGCGAGCAGCAAGGACGCGATCATGCATACGCTGATGGTTGCGCTCCTCGTCATCCACGGCCTTATCATCGGATATGGTTACGGATATATGGTGAACATGGCGACCGCAGCGACGCTCATTCTCGGGGTTTTGTTCATCACGATGGGCAATTTTATGCCGCGTTTTCGCCATAACTATATGATCGGGATTCGCACGCCGTGGACGCTGGCTAGCGAAGAGGTCTGGAAAAAGACCCACCAACTGGGGTCCCGTGTATTTTTTATCGGCGGGCTGCTCATCGTCCTCACCTCATTTTTGCCAGCACCGCTTCACTTTATCGTGCTGTTGTTTCTGATCGTGGCAACGATTCTTGTCACGATGGGGAGCAGTTACTACTATGCCAAAAGGAGGAAATAAAATGAAGAACTTGAAAATAGCGTTATTTTTGTCGGGGCTGAGTGCGATCGGGTTTGTCGCGGCCACGCCTTACTTGCTAACCATGATAGGGGATGCGGTAGCTATGGTGCCGCTTCCGTTGCCTGCTGTGATCGCCTTGTTCGTCTTGCAGGGCAGCATCACGGCGTTTCTGCTTTCGTGGGCGGGCTTGACTTTGGCGGGCAAGGTCGGGCTGGATGCTCCGATCTTGCGGAAATGGTTGTATAAAACGGGCGGTGCATCGTTTAACCGACAAGGAATCGTGCAGGCGGTCATCTTCGGGCTGCTCGGAACGCTGATGATCTATTTGCTGGAACGGCTGATTTTTCAACCGCTCATGCCGATACTCGCGGAAAAGGCGCAAGAGTTGAATGCGCCGGTCTGGGCAGGCGTCCTGACCGCCATTCAGGGCGGAGTGTACGAGGAAGTAATGGTACGGCTGTTCATGATGACACTCGTGGTCTGGATTTTGAGCAAGCTGTTCGGGCGTCAGTCCTCTCCAAAGCCGTGGATGTACTGGATCGGAATTTTCGGCGCAGCCTTTTTGTTCGGGCTCGGCCATCTTCCGGCAGCGTCCGTCTATTTTGGAGAGATTACTCCGCTCTTGTTTGTCCGGACCATCGCCTTGAACGGGGTGGCAGGCATTTTGTTTGGCTACCTCTACTGGAAGCGCGGGCTGGAGTACGCGATGATTGCCCACGCGATCGGCGATATCCTGCTTCACGGCTTTTTGAGCTAAGGGAAGCAGGTTTGTTTTTGTAACTTACTGGGAAATAACGGAATGTCCCCCGTAAACTTACAAGGTTGTGGTGAGCTAAACTTTAAAAAACTAGAAAAAATTGGAAGTAACGCTCGATGCCGGATATGCAGCTTCTCGCCCCGCTTATTGCCATTCAATTGCTTCTGATGATTATCGCCTTGATCGACCTCGTTCGCCGCGACCCAGCCAGAGTCGCAGGCGGGAAAAAATGGCCGTGGGCGCTCGGTATCGTCTTTATTAACACCCTGGGTCCCATCGTTATTTCTTCGTAGGCAGAAAAGACTAGCCCAAGACACGAAGAAAGGGTTGACATGGTTTGCGCGTAATCGAATGCGAAAGTCTCACAAAGGAATACAAAGACCATAAAGCGCTGAAGGATGTATCTTTTACCATCGACAGCATCGGCTGCGTCGGTTTTCTCGGCGGAAACGGTGCCGGGAAAACCGACGACGATCCGCATCCTCACAGGCTTGGCTGCCCCGACAGCGGGCAAGGTGAAAGGTCGGCTACGATGTCGTAACCGAGCGCAACAAGGTCACCAGCGAAGTCGGCTATTGCCCGCAAATTCCCGCCTTTTACAACTACATGACAGCGACAGAGTGGATGCACTGGGTAGGCAAACTGTACGGGCTGGACAAGCGCACGGTGGAAGAGCGAACCAATGAACTTTTGGAGCTGTGCGGAATCAGCGAGGCGCGGAACCGCCCGATCAGCGGCTACAGCGGAGGGATGAAACAGCGTCTGGGAATTGCCCAGGCGCTCATCCACAACCCGAAGCTGCTCGTTTTGGACGAGCCAGTCTCCGCCCTCGACCCGATGGGCAGACACGACGTTTTGCTGTTGATCGAAAAGCTGAAGCGGCACATGACCGTCTTCATGTCGACCCACATTCTCGATGACATCGAGAGAATCGCCGACCACATCATCATCATCAAGGACGGCACCGTGCTGTTGTCGTCCAGCCTGGAAGAGTTGCGAGCCAGCCACGTGGAGCCGGTAATCGAGTTCAAGCTCGATCAGGAGGACATTGACTTGACCGATGTGTTGGACGGGCTTGCGTGGGTCAGGGAGTGGAGCCAGGATGGGGGCACGTACAAGGTGATGGCCAGTGACATGGAAAAAGCCAAGGAAAGCTTGCCGCACATTCTTCTGGAGTCGGGCGGAACGCTTGCGTACTACCGTCTGTCAGCATTGACACTTCAGGATATTTTCCTAAAGGTTGTGAATGGATGACTTCCTACCCAATGATTCGAAAAGAATTTCAGGAACTGATGAAAACGTACAAAATTCTCATCGTTCCGATTGTGTTTATCGCCTTGATGATTACACAGCCGATTACGATGAAGATGCTGCCGGATATTTTGGCCAATTCCACCGGACTGCCGAAGGGAACGGTCATCAATATTCCCACCCCGTCTGCTCCGGAAGTGCTGTCGACGGCGATCAGCAAGTTCAGCTCGCTCGGCACTTTTGTGCTGATTCTCGTCGTCATGGGCACGATTGCCGGGGAAAAAGCGTCAGGGGTTGCCTCCATGGTATTCGTCAAGCCGGTCAGCCGGGCCAAGTACTATCTCGCCAAAGCCATTACCTATTACACGTTGACAATCGGAAGCATGCTGATCGGGATGGGGATAACCGCTTACTACACGGAGCTGCTTTTCGGCAAACTCGATTGGGCGCACGTGTGGCTCGGGACGTTCATGTACATACCGAATCTGTTGCTTGTCGTCACCACGACCCTTTGCGCCTCCAGCTTTTTTAACAACGCCGTCGGGGCGGGGGGAGCGTCGCTGGTCTTCAATATCGTGGTCTTCACCGTCCCGCAATTTCTCGGCAAATTTTTGGACATGGTCTCCCCGGGGGGATTGACCAATGCCGCGATGATGATGATTCAGGAAAATTCGACGCTGGCTGAAGCGGCGATCACCGGGTTGCCGGGGCTGGCGGGCGTCTTTGCGCTCAACATCGTGTTTTTCTTCATGGGCTGGTACTTCCTGGAGCGATCTGAAATCTAGGCAGGGGTCGTCGCTGTGGAACACTTTTGGCTAATCTGGACGGTCAGCGTGCTGTGCGCTTTCTGCATCATCCCGGTGCAGTCCAGGACGATTCGCAGGCAAGTGCAGCTACAAGCAGAAGTCCATCCCACTGGCAGAGTCCCGCCAGTCCCAGTCCTGGTTGCGGTGATGATGCTTCAGACCTCTGTATTGCTCGCTCTGGCGACTGCGGCAGGTTTGTGGCTTTTGCCTGCAACCGGACTGCGGCTGTGGGTGGTAGAGCACTCGTCGCAAGGAGTGGCGCTACCTTTTTCGCTCCAGGCTTTTTGGGTTGTCTCCGTCGTCTCGGGGGTTGTGGCAGGGATCGTGGTCAACTTCGTGGACCGCTGCTGGTTTCAGCCGCACATGACCGCGAAAAGGGGACAAGCAGCGATCTCATCACGATTCCTCGGTTTGCTCTCGTCTTTTTACGGTGGGGTTTGCGAGGAAGTGCTCGTGCGGCTCGGGGTGATGACCGTTGTCGTGTTTTTCGCCCAGAAGCTCGGGCTTGCAAGCAGCGCCTACTGGCTCGGCATCGCTGTCGCCGCCATCGCGTTCGCTTGCGCCCACCTCCCGGGGAATTACATGACGTATGGAAAAGGCAGCATCGTCACATGCTGGACGCCCGTAATCCCCCTTTTCTATTCTGGAGAGGGGGATTCTGTTGTCGCGCACAGAAAAAAAGCGAGTGTTTTTATAGATTAAACGCAGCTTCAGTGTGTGGCTGCGGTGTCAAAAAACTGCTTGTGTGAAGACAAAGGGGAGTACAGCTTTGAAATATTTCACAAAAGATTGGTATGCCCTTTTTCAGAAATGAAAATCGTCGCTGAAAACGTCTTGATCGAGGAACAACCGGCGTAACGAAAAGAAAACCCCCTCCGGGCAGAGGCGGCCAACCACGGTGGCGTGGCTGGCAGATCCATGTCTGCTTGGAGGGGAGCCTGTTATGAGCGGCGTTTTCTTTTGCTTCCTGAACGTATTTGCTACGTTCCATTTCATCAGCGCTTCGCTTCCTGTCATGTGGGAAACGGGGAGAAGGGACGATGCAACGGTGATGCGAGCTGGTGCTTTCGCTGCGAGAGCGGTTACGAAATCTGTTTTTCCGAGACGACAGTTTCGCCGTCCTTGCCGAAAGCCGTGATGGAAAACATCTCGCCCTGTTTGACCGGGAGCTGGGCGTACCACAGACGGAAGGGGAACAGCTCGTTGTCGATAATTTCCGCCTGGAGCGCCTTTCCGGTCTTTTCGCTTACGACCATCAGGCTGTCAACTTCCGGGTCGAGAATGACGCCAAACAGCATCGGGAACGGGGAGTCGAACGGGTTTTCTTTTCCATTGGCAATGTATTGCGTGGAAAAGGCAGAATCAGGCAGCGGAACTTCGGAAACAGCGGGGATGGTGTGACTGCCGCCATTTCCCCATTTCCAGCCAAGGATCGTTTTCTTGGCAAATTCGGCGTCAATCATCTGGCTATCCTCGCGAACGAGGAAGAACAATGTGCCTTTATCTGTACTTGCTTCATGAAAAACGGTGCCGATTTCTTCTCGCATGCTTTCGATCGCCTCAAGCGCAGTGGGAGAAGAATCGTCGGTCAGAACATAACTGAAGGTGAAGAGGGTGAGCAAACATAAAAAAAGGGCAATTCGTGTCATAGTGAACTCTCCTGTAAGCGTTTTTCCATGACAGAAAGCTTTTGCTACAGTCTTATTTTACCAACAAATCATCATATAATCCATAGCTTATATGTGTGAATTTGCTGTGAACGGAATTACGGTTTTCTTTTCAGGCAAAACCCCCCTATAATAGAGAGGAATGCTTGTACGAGGGGAAGTTTTCATGAGCGACAAACACGATCAAAAAACGAACAACAAATGGGTCATCCTGGGTTTTGTCGGCTGTGTGCTGGCTTGTGCCGTCTCTATGGTGATTTTCATTTACGTCATGAGAAGCTGACTTGAGGTGCACGCCAAAAAACCGCTCGCCGGACGGGAGCGGTTTTTTGGCGACTTTGCTTACGGCTGCAGGCTTTTCAGCTTTTGCTCGATCTCTTCCAACGACAGTTGATTGAAGTCGGCAAAGCCGACACCTTGCAAGGCGATGGTTTTGCCTTGGTACAGCGGGTACACGCCTTGCCATAGTCCGGTGAGGCTGTGCAGCGACGAACCTTTCACCTTGCGCAAAAACACGAGGTAGTTTCCTTCGCCAAGCGGGCCCGTGTACGTGAGGTTCAGCGAGCTAGAAGTGTCGGGGAGCGGCTCGACGCCTATGCTGAGCACGGTCAGCAAGCGGGGCGATGCGCCCTTGAACACTTTTTTGACGTGCAAGGTTTGGGTGTAATTGACGATTTTGCCCTGGGGGATGCTGCGCCCCGTCGGGTATGATTTATGCGCGCTGTCCATCCAGCCGATGACGATGTAGTCGCTTTGCTGGACAAGCTCTTTGGCGTTTTGGACAGAAGTGATCGGCACATGGAGATGGCCGATGTTCGTTTCGGCGGAAACGGGCAGCATGACGGCGCACAGCAGGATGATGAGGATCAGCAGGCGGTATCGCATGGATAAATATCCCCTCGCTCTTCGTTGTCATGCCGATAGTATGGTCGATAGAGCCAAGGTTCATCCTCTGTTTCCTTTTAGTAGGATAGTAATATTCCGAAAAGTCTAAATAGATGCTATCATTGGGGCGTACTGTGGAATTTGCGTAAAACGTCAAGACTAGGACAAGGAGGGTAACATGAATCAGTTGGTTGTCTTTCGACGCGTCTGTACGTGCTTTCTGCTTTTTGCGCTTGTGTTGCAGCTCGCGGCGTCTCCTGCTTTTGCGAGGGAAGACACCGCCACCAGGGGCGCGCTCGCCGATCACATCGAGAAATACTTGACGGACCTGAAGCGCGACGAGAACAGCGTGGGGCTGTATGCGGGGATTGTCGTCTACGACCTGACGGACAAAACGTATTTGTATCGGCACAACGCCGAGCGCAACTACATTCCCGCCTCGAACATGAAGCTGTTTACCACGGTTGCCGGACTGGATAAGCTCGGGCCGGACTACCAGTGGAAGACGGAGCTTTTCCTGCAAGGAAAGGTCAGTTCGGACGGCGTTTTGCAGGGCGATCTGGTGTTGAAAGGCTACGGCGACCCGACCTTGACGCCAGCGGACTTGCAGCAGATGGCAAGCGTATTGAAGCAGGCCGGGATCAAGCGGATCAACGGCCATTTGCTGCTGGACGAAAGCTACTTCGACGATACGCGCCTTGGCGTCAGTTGGATGTGGGATGATGAGCCGTATGGCTACAGCGCCCAACTGAGCGCTCTTTCTGTGCATAAAAATGTCACGACGTTGACCGTTACACCGGGGAAGGCCGTGAATGCGCCACCGACATTGGCGATGGAACCGGCTACTACATACGTAAAAGTCATCAACAAGCTGCAGACGGTGGAAGGCAGCGAGTCCAACATCACACTTGAGCGGCCGCGTGGAAAAAACGAGGTTGTGCTGACAGGAACGATTGGGTTTGCCGCCAAACCGTATGAGGAGGATGTCACGCTGGAGGACCCGGCGCTGTTCGTCGGGGATGTCTGGAAAGAGCAACTGCTCGCACAAGGCATCGGGCTGAATCCGGGCGCAGCCGTGAAAAAGACAGTGGTGCAATCCGGCGTGCCTTTTTCTACCCATCTCTCCAAGCCGCTCGGCGAAGTGATCGTGGAGTTGAACAAGGAGAGCGACAATTTTTACGCCGAAATGCTGCTCAAGACGCTCGGCGCGACGCAAAAAGGGGCGGGCACATTCGCAGCCGGAAGTGAAGCGGTAGCGGACGTCATGAAGCGTGCCGGCATCGACAGCGGCTATCGCCAGGTTGACGGCTCGGGCCTGTCGCGTTTTGACCTGGTTTCAGCCGAGCAGATCGTGCGGCTTTTGGCGTTTGTGCAGCAGCAGAGCTACAGCGTGGAGTTGGAAAAATCGTTGCCAGTCGCGGGCGTCGACGGCACGTTGAAGACCAGAATGCTCGGTACGGCGGCAGCGAAAAACCTCATCGCCAAAACAGGCTCGATGGGCGGCGTCAACAGCCTGTCCGGCTACGTCACGGCGCAAAACGGCCATAAGCTGGCCTTTTCCATCCTGATTAACGGCATTTACAAGTCGAAGTATGCGCGCGACCTGCAAGACTTCGTGGGCACGCTGCTCGCGTCTTATCCGCAGCTCGCCGCCGTGCAAGGGGATCCACCGGAAGCAAAAAAAACCTACGCGCTCTCGGCCTTGCTCGATCCGCTGTTCGAGCAGCCGCAGGCAGTCGGCATGACCGCAGGCGTCCTCGTCAAGTCGCTAGACAAAACGGGGGACGCAGCCATTTTGTACGAAAAAGAGGCCGATGCACTGCTCACGCCCGCGTCCAACCTCAAGCTGCTGACGACGGCTGCGGCGCTTTCCCAGCTCGGAGAGGACTACACGTTCAAGACGGAGCTGTACGGGGATGCGCCCGTCGCCAAAAACGGCGTGCAGCGAGGCAATCTGTACGTCAAAGGCTACGGCGATCCATCTCTGCACACCGAAAACGCCCTGAAGGTGCAGGAAGGCGTCTCGATTGAAAAAATCGCCGCCTGGATCAAAGAGCAAGGAGTCAAAGAGATTCAGGGGAACCTGGTGCTCGACGAAAGCTACTTCGACGCGCAACGGCTCGGTCTGGGCTGGGCCTGGGATGACGAGAGCTACTACTACAACCCGACGCTCGGCGCATTGTCCGTAAACCGCGGCACAGTCATGGTCGAGTACGAGCCTGCCGCAAAAGCTGGAGACGCCGTTTCGTTCAATCTGCTGCCGAAAACGTCCTACGCAGAGGTCATCAACGAAGCGAAAACGGTAGAGCCAGGCCAGGAAAACACGTTTGCCATCGTGCGCGACCGGGGAACGAATACGATTCGCCTGACCGGAAACCTCCCGCTCGACCATCCCGGCGACTACGAGCGCGTGCCTGTGGAGGAGCCTGCGAAATACGTCGGGACGCTGCTCAAGGAAGCGCTGGAGAGCGAGGGCGTCCGCTTCGCTCCGGGCAGCGAGTTGCTCGTTTCGCCTGTGCCTCATACAGCGGTCAAGTGGAACGAATTTGCCTCGCAGCCGTTAAAAGAAATCGTTTCGTACCTGAACAAGAAAAGCGACAACTTTTACGCGGAAATGCTGTTGAAAACGTTAGGCGCCGTGAAAAAAGGCGAAGGCAGCGCGACAGCAGGCGCACAAGTCGTCCAGGAAGCTGTGCAGGCAATGGGCGGCAAGGCGAATTTTGACATGGTGGACGGCTCCGGGCTGACGCGCTACAACCTCATCTCGGCCCGCCACATCGCCACTGTGCTGGAAGGCATGGCGAAGCAGCCGGCTTTTTCCACTTACGAGGCGTCACTGCCTGTCGCGGGCGTAGACGGTACGTTGAAAAACCGGCTGGTGGAAACGGCCGCCGCCCATAGCTTGCATGCCAAAACCGGGTCGATGACCGGAGTAAACAGCCTGTCCGGCTATCTCACGACGAAAAGCGGCGAGAGGCTGATCGTCTCGATCATCTTCAACGGCTTCGTCGAGGACGAGGACTTTTTCGTCGAGCTGCAGGACCGGATCGTTTCGACTGTCGCCACATACGAATAAACTGTCCGTAAAAGTAGAGAAGCTCCTTTTGCCGCGAAAAGCGCAAGGGGCTTCTCTTTTTCGCGTGCCGCCGTGTCGGCAAGCCGCTCTCTCCGCTACCGGGTCAATGCCTGTGACGGTCGCTGCGGCGCCGACATATTTATATTCAGATGCAGATCGAAAAAACGAAGATCGGGGAGGGAAAGCGAAGGTGAACCCTACACGCTTTCATTGGAAGGGGTTGGAGCAGGTCGCTGCACAGGTCCTTTCTCGCGCGGGCGTCAGGGGAGAAGACGCGCAGCTTGTGGCCCGGTCGCTCGTCCATGCGGATTTGCGCGGAGTCGAATCCCATGGCTTGTCGCGGCTGCCGATCTACGTGCAGCGGATCGAGGCGGGACTGATCGAGCTGACGCAGCCGCCAGCGCTCGTCGTCCGGCAAGGCGCGACCGCCCTCATCGACGGCAAAAATCAGCTCGGCGTTGTCGTCGGAGTAGCGGCGCTGGACGAAGCGAAGCAGCTTGCTCGCCAACACGGCATCGGATTGGCCGGGGTGCGGCATTCCAACCACTTTGGCTCCTGTTCGTACTATGCGGAGCAGGCAGTGGACGAGGGATTGATTTTGCTCGTCTTGTCAAATGCGCCCGCATCCATGGCACCAACCGGAGGGATCGTGCCGTTTTTCGGAACGAATCCGATTGCGATTGGCATTCCGGCTGGCGAGCAGCCGCCTTTTTTGCTCGACATGGCGACGAGTGTGGCTGCGCGCGGCAAAATCGCTCTGGCTGCGAAAAAAGGGAGCGCCATCCCCGAAGACTGGGCGATCGACGCCGACGGCTTGCCCACTCACGATCCGACGAAAGCCTTGCTCGGCTCGCTTTTGCCGATCGGGGGAGCAAAAGGCTACGGACTTGCCATGTTCATTGATATTGTCTGCGGGCTGCTCACGGGCGCGGCGGTCGGCCCCGGCGTGAAAAGCTTGTACGACAACTGGCAAGACCCGCAAGACATCGGACACGTCTTCCTGTGCATCGACGTACAGCGCTTCCTGCCGCTCGATGCATTCAGGCAAAGCATGGACGCATACATTCGCCAAGTCAAAAACGTCCCGACTGCTCCCGGTGTCGCGGAAATTTTGATTCCCGGCGAGATCGAGCAGCGAATCATGACGGCCCGCAAGCAGGACGGCATTCCTTTTCCGCAAACCGTGGTGGAGGAGCTCGCCAAGCTGTGCTCCGCCTATGGAATTGATCTGGCACAGGCAGTCTGTACGGCGTGAGCAATCCTTTTGGCTGTCCATGGTTTCCCGGACATTCTCTCGCACATAGACTGATGTCAGCGGTTTGAAAAGGAGTGAACATCCGATGCAACGCCACATGTGCAAAGGTAAAATCCACCGGGCGACGGTGACGCAGGCCGAGCTGGACTACGTCGGAAGCATTACGATTGACGTGGCCCTGATGAAAGCGGCCGATATCAAGCCCTACGAGATTGTGCAAATTACCAGCCTGCGCAATGCGACGCGCTGGAAAACATACGTTCTGCCGGCAGCAGAAGGAAGCGGGAAAATTTGTCTGAACGGCCCGCCTGCCCACCTGTTTTCCCCAGGCGACATCGTCATTATTTTAAGCATGGGCATGTACGACGAGAGCGAATGCGATCAACTGGTGCCCAAGGTCGTGTTTGTGGATGAACACAATCGCATCACCAAAATCGAAGAGCATCATCTCATTACGAATGGAGAGACATTGCCATAAAAGCGCCAAACGTAGGAAAATGGGGCAAGCATCAGCACATGGTCCAAGATGAGCTGTTGCGGGAGCACCTGCCCAAGACCCGGTTGTTTTCTCCGGAGGCGTTATGGGAGTACGCGGAAAGCTACAAGCGCGTGATGCTCAAGCCATCCGGCGGCGGAGGCGGAGCAGGGATCATCCAGTTGACCGACCTGGGCGAAGAGCGCTACCTCGTCCATAGCGGCAATGTGCGGCGGACTATCGAAGGCAAGGAAAAAACCGTGCAGTACGTCCGCTCGCTGTTCCGTCCGAAAAAGTATTTGCTGCAGCCGCGCATTCCGCTCGGCCGGATCAACGGCAAGCCTTTTGACGTGCGCGTGATGCTGCAGCGCACTGGCAAAGCTTCGCCCTGGCTCATCACGGGCTGGGTGGCAAAGCTCGCTGGACCAGGCTTCGTCGTCACGAACGTGGCGCGCAGCAGGGGAAAGGTGCTGCCGCTTCGCACCGCGATTCGCCAGTCCAACGTCGCGGCCGGACCGGATTTGCTCAGGGAGATCAGAAGCGTGTCGCTTGCGGTCGGACATTGCTTGGGCAAAGCGTACCCGACCTTGCGGGAAATCGGCTTGGATATGGGTATCGACATTCACGGGAAGCCGTGGATTATCGAAGCGAATTTTCGCCCGTCGCTGTCCTTGTTTCAACAGCTTTTGGACCAGACTTTTTACAGACGCATTTTGGCCATGCGAAAACGATGAGCGGATAACCACCTAGTCGGGTGCAGCCAGAAAAGCGACAGGTGGTTATCCCATCGCTTTTCTGGCGTGGACAAGCCGATTTCCGGGATTGGCTGGCCGGGCCTTGCGCAAGCTGTCGCAATGCACTTGCTATTGCGAAAAAAGGAGAAGCACTGGCGTATTATATCAAAAGTTGATAGAATGCCTCTCATTATGGAGGGAGGTAGTATGTTCGACAATGACAACAATGTCTAAAAAAGAATGGATGCTCATCAGCTTTATGCTCTTCTCCATGTTTTTCGGGGCAGGCAATCTGATTTTTCCGCCTTATCTCGGTCAGGAAGCAGGCTCGCTTGTCTGGTCTTCGCTGCTCGGCTTTGTTTTATCGGCCGTCGGCTTGCCGATTCTCGGCGTGGTGGCGGTGGCAAAAGCTGGCAGCTTCCACAGCCTGGCGAGCCGGGTTCATCCCGTTTTTGCTCTTATTTTTCCGTTTTTGATTTACGTTTCGATTGGGCCTGCGCTCGCGATTCCGCGTGCGGGAAGCCTTGCCTTCGAGATGGGGATGGCTCCGTTTTTGCCTGAACCGCTGGTTGCCTCCAAACTCAGCCTGTTCGTGTACACGGTCGTCTTTTTTCTGATCGTCTTCTGGCTGAGCCTGTCTCCTTCCAAGCTCGTCGATCGCTTTGGAAAGCTGCTGACACCGGCTTTGCTGGCCTTGATCGCGCTGATTTACGTGAAAAGTCTGGTGACGCCGCTCGGAGCGATGGGGACGCCGACAGGGAAGTACGGCACCAATCCGATTGTCCAAGGGTTTCTGGACGGGTATTTGACGATGGATGCGCTGGCCGCACTTGTGTTTGGCATCGTCATCGCCAACACGTTGCGCGCCAAAGGGATTACCGACACGAAGAAGCTGTCGGCGAGCATGATCCGCGCGGGGATCGGGGCAGGGCTATTGCTCACAGTCATCTACGTGATTTTGGGGATCATGGGCGCTTCCGCCGCTTCGCTGGGCAAGGCGGAAAATGGCGCACAGCTTTTGGCGAACATGATGAATCAGTTGTTCGGGTCGAGCGGAACGTTGATTCTCGGCGTGATCTTCACCGTCGCGTGCCTCTGTGTGTCGATTGGCCTTGTGACCTCGTGCAGCCAATATTTTCATGGGCTGTTCGGCGGCTTGCCGTACAAAGGATGGGTGACGGTGCTCAGCGTCTTGAGCATGATCGTGGCGAACATGGGGCTGACGCAAATTTTGACCGTATCCGTACCCGTGCTCGGCGCGATTTATCCGGTTGCGATCGTTCTTATTTTGCTCGCGCTGGTGGAGCGGTTCATTCCGGCGACTTCGCTCGTCTACATCACGACAGTTGGGGTCGTCGCGCTGTTCGGGCTGGCCGATTTGGTCAATGTCTTGTTCCTCGCTCGCGGGTGGGATGGCGTGCTGACGGCTTTGCCGTTTTACAAGGAGGGCGCTGGTTGGCTGCTGCCTGCCTTGATCGCTGTTGCGGTCGGCATGGTTTTGGATATGTGGAAAAGAGCTTTGCGTCCACACGGGAAAACGACTTCCCAACCCGATTAATAGGGGCATGGCTGGCAAAAGAGCTTCGCACAAGCGGGGCTCTTTGTTTTTGCCTGATGCAACACCGTTACTTTTTCCCGGGCTTGCTCGTAGTAAAAGAGTACGGAAAGAGAAGGAGGCTATCATGCGCTTTGACACTCTCATGACGATCGCTGTCGTGCTTGTGCTGACATCCTGTTACTGTTATTTGTGGAAATGGCTGCGTTCCAAAACGTCCGGTTGATCCGGGCGTTTTTTCTTTTGCCAACAGGCCGTTTCGTCCAATTCCATGCGGACAGACAGGATAAAAGTGGCATGAATGGGGCAAAATTTCCCTAACTCATTTCACAGCTTGACTCATTCCGGGGGGAAGCGTGACTGTTTGGGAATCAGGGGGTGGGGGTGTGAGCCGGAACGCGCGAAAATGGTGGAGATCGCACAAGCAAAGGGTCCAGCAACAGCAGGCAGTGCCTTCGCATACGCCTTTGCACAGGGAGCTTGCCGAGAACGAGCAGCAACTGCGCGCTTTTTATGCCAATTGCGCCGATGTGGTTTTCCGCTCTTTTCGCATCGGAGGATCGACCCGGGCGCTTGCGATCTACATCCAAGGCTTGACGAACAACGAGGAGCTGGAGCGCACCGTCTTGTCCGTGCTGATGAAGACGAAGCTGCCGAAGGATTCGGCGATCAGCAAGCTGCTGGACAATGTTGTGTCCGTATCGAAAACGCATGAGCTGGCGACCTTCGAGGACTGTCTGGAATCTGTCGCAAACGGCTATCCGATCCTGTTGATCGATCAGCAGCAGCGCGCTCTTTCCTTTGGCCTGGCGCGATGGGAAAAAAGGCAAATCGAGGAGCCGATGGCCGAAGGAGTCGTCCGCGGCCCGCGCGAAGGCTTCACCGAATCGCTTCAGGTCAATACGGCGCTGCTGCGGCGGCTCATCAAGACGCCGGCATTGAAAATGGAGCAAATGCAGATTGGCGGCTACACGAAGACGCAAGTCGTGCTCGCGTACGTGGACGGGCTTGTGGACGCGGATTTGGTCACGGAAGTACGGGCGAGGCTGAACCGGATCGACATCGACGGCGTGCTGGAGAGCGGGTATATCGAGGAGATGATCGAAGACTATCCCGCTTCGCCCTTCCCGCAAATTTTGACGACGGAGCGCCCGGATGTGACGTGCGGCAACTTGCTGGAGGGCCGGATCGCCATTCTCGTAGACGGCACGCCGTTTGTGATGATTGCGCCGACGACGCTGTTCTCCCTGCTGCAATCGAGCGAGGACTACTACCAACGGTCGATTGCGAGTACTGCGATTCGCTGGCTCCGCTACTTGTTCACGGTGATTTCCTTTTTGCTGCCTTCGCTGTACGTGGCGCTGATTACGTACCACCACGAAATGGTGCCAACCTCTCTGTTAATCAGCATGGCGGCGTCCCGCGAGCCCGTGCCTTTTCCCGCCCTGGTCGAAGCGCTCCTGATGGAGATTACATTCGAGGCGCTGCGGGAAGCTGGCGTCCGGCTGCCCAAACAGGTAGGTGCCGCTGTCAGTATCGTGGGCGCGCTCGTCATCGGTCAGGCTGCCGTACAGGCGGGGCTGGTTTCCGCTCCGATGGTCATTGTCGTCGCCATTACCGGGATCGCTTCCTTTATGATTCCGCACTACATCGCAGGCATCTCGATTCGGCTGCTGCGCTTTCCCATGATGTTTCTCGCGGGCACGCTCGGGCTGTTGGGGATTATGCTCGGCATCATCGTCACCGTCATTCATTTGAGTACGATTCGCTCTTTAGGGGTTCCTTATTTGACGCCAGTCGGGCCGATGAAGTTTTCGGAGTGGAAAGACACCATCGTCCGCGCGCCGTGGTGGATGATGAACGAGCGACCGCACCTGACTGGCGATTATCAAAAAATAAGGCAGGGGGCCGACCAGAAGCCAGGTCCGGAAAAAGGGGGAGATCCTGCTTGAAATGGGGCCAGATTGTCACGATGAGCGCCTTTGCCTGTATCCTGTTCGCGTTCGAATGGCCGCGTCTTTCGCGCTTGCCGAGGCGGGACAAGGTGTCCTTCATCACCCTGCTGTTCACAGGCTGGGTTTTGTCGTTGCTGGATTTGCCGAACTTGCCGGGGCCGACTACGCTCATCAATGCGATTTTCAAGCCGCTAGGTCAATTTCTGGAGTAAAAAAGGGTGGGGCGTTTGCTAGAACAGGGAAAAATCTCTTCCGCTCAGATGGGCAAAATGGTCTTTTTAGCCATCGTGGCCTCGGCTGTGACTGTGGTGCCGAGCTACACGGGCAAATACGCGGAAAACGACTTGTGGTTGTCGCCTTTCTTGGCATCGCTAATCGGATTTTTTACGGTGTACATCGCGTTTGCATTGAACAGGCTGTATCCGCAGCAAACGGTGATCCAGTACAGCACAGATATCATCGGCAAAGTCCCGGGAAAAATTTTCGGACTGCTTCTTTTGTTTTTTTACGTTCACATGACGGGCCTGATCGCCAGAGGCTATGCCGAGTTCATCATCGGGAACTTTTTGCCGCAAACGCCGATCAGCGTCGTCATTCTCACGATGATAGCCGTGTGCGCGTATGCCGTAAGGGCAGGGTTAGAGGTGATCGGCAGGACAGCGCAAGGCTTTTTCTTGCTCTTCCTGTTTCCGTTGCTCCTGATGCCGTTTTTGCTCCAGGACATGCACTTCGAGTTTCTGTTCCCGATGTTTGAACGCGGCTTGCTGCCGTCGGTGAAAGGGGCGCTGATTCCCCAAGGCTACTTCAGCGAAGTTTTCCTGATGTCGTTTTTGCTTCCGTATGTGACGAACCGGGACAAAAGCATGCGCGCAGGAATGCTCGTCATCCTCGGGATCGCCTTGCTATTGACCTGTATCAATTTTTTCATCCTGCTCGTCTTCGGGCGGCAGGCGGCGGATTACATGTACCCGGTCATGGTCGCCTTTCGCTACATCAGCATTGCGGACTTCTTTGAAAATCTGGACTCGGTGGTCATGACCGTCTGGATTTTGGGGATGTACGTCAAAATCAGCGTGTTTTACTACGCCACTGTGCTGGGGACGAGCCAGTGGCTGGAGCTATCAGATTATCGCCCGATTGTCATTCCGATCGGGATGCTCATTGCGGCGCTCAGCTTCTGGTCGATGCCGAATCTGAACGAGGCAGGCCGCTTCGACATTGTCGCGTTCCCTTTTTACGGCCCGCTCATGCAGACAATTTGCCCGTTGCTGCTGCTCGGCTTCGCCTATTGGCGCAAAAAAGGCAAGCAGCAAAGCCAAGCCCAAATAGCCGCGGTGTCCGGCAGTGCCCATTCCGAAAAGCAAGAAGGATGAGGAACCATGCTCGAAACGGGAAAAATATCAGCCTTGCAGATGGGGATGATGATGTATCCAGTCCTCGTGTCCACAGCGATGCTTGTCGGACCAAGCATCATGGCACAGCACGCGCAAAACGACTTGTGGCTCACTCCGCTATGGGCTTCGCTTATCGGTTTTTTCAGCGTGTGGATTGCGATCCATCTCAACAAGCGCTTCCCCGGCATGTCGGTCATCGAACATGCGCGGGAAATTACCGGAAAAGTTCCTGCGGCAGTCCTCGGCTTCTTGTACTTGTACTTTTTGCTGCAAGTAAACGGCATCATCGTGCGGGAGTATGCGGATTTTATCGCCTTGTTCCTGCAGGAAACCCCGCTTGGCGTCATCTCGTCCGCCCTGATCTTCGTCTGTTCGCTCGCGGTAAAAGGCGGCATCGAGGTGCTGGGGCGGACGGCGCAAGTGTTTTTCCCGGTGTTCATCCTCCCGCTGCTGCTGATGATCGGCCTTGTTTTTCCCGCTCTGGACCCTGGCAACCTGTTTCCGATTTTGGACAACGGGGTGTTGCCGTCGATGAAAGGAGCGGTCACGCCGCTTGGCTGGTTCACCGAGGTGTTTCTGATTTCCTACCTGCTGCCCTTCCTGTCCAACCGCAGGCAAGGTGCGCGGTCGGCCTTTTTCGTAGTGGCCGGCGCCATGCTGACGATGACGATCGCGAATTTGGTCACGCTGTTTTTGATGGGGGACGCGCTCGGCAACATCTTGTTTCCGATTATGGATACGGCCAAGTATGTAAACGTCGCCGATTTTTTTGAGAATATGGAATCGGCCGTCATGGCGATCTGGGTTATCGGCGCTTTCGTCAAAGTCTCGATGTTTTACTACGCGACCGTGCTCGGCACCGCGCAATGGCTGAACCTGACTACTTACCAGCCGCTCATTTTGCCGAGCGGAGTGTTGACGGTGATATTCAGCTTTTGGGGCATTCCGAGCTTCTCCATGCTCGGAGATGTCACCACGTTTGCGATTCCGGCCTTGCTGACGCTGTTCTTTTGCTTCATTCCGGCGGGGCTGCTCGTCTGGGCGATCATGCGCGGGAAGCGCAGCAAGACAGAGGAGGCAGAATCCGGGTGAGGGCGCGAGGGAGCGTGCTAATTTTGTTGGCCTGTTGTGTGTTGCTTGGCGGCTGCTGGGATCGGACGGAGATCAACGACCTTGCGATTATTACTGCGGCTGCTGTGGACAAGGGGGGAGCGGGCGAGATTGTGTTGAGTATCCAGGTGCTTATCCCGCGAGCGGTGGGGGAAGGCGGGCTCGGCGGACCGACCATGAGCGCGGATCGCGAGCTGACGACCGTGCTGAGCGGAAAAGGGATCAATATTGCCGATGCGATGTCCAAGGTTCAGGCCAAGCTTTCCCGCAAAGTTTTTTGGGGGCATTGCAAAATTTACTTGTTTGGAGAAGCGGTTGCCAAAGAAGGGATTGCCGATCATATCGATTTTCTCGTGCGCCATCCGGAGCCGCGCAACCGGGCCTATCTGTACATCTCCAAAGGAAAAGCAATGGAAATTCTCGGGATTAAAACCTTGCTGGAGCGTTCCACGGCGGAAGCGCTGCGGGAATACGCGACTCTGCACATCGGCATGGCCGTGACCTTGGTTGATTTTCGAAACATGCTCAATGGAGAAGCCCGGGCTGTGGCCCTTCCCTATATTCAAAAAGGGAGCAAGCTGGACGAGCAGGCGCAAATCCAGGAAAACTCGCTCTTGATGGGAACGGCCATCTTCCGCAACGATAAAATGATTGGCGCGCTGACGACAAAGGCCACAAGAGGCTTGCTCTGGCTGCGAAACGAGATCATCCGCGCATCCGTCAGCGTCAACATTCCGGGGGGACAAGGGCTTATATCGGTCATCCCGCTTCGGGCTACGACGAAGCTGGTTCCGAAGATCGAGAATGGGAAGTGGTCCATCCTGGTCAAAATTGATACGGAGGGCGACATCGTCGAAAACGGAACGCGGCTGAACATGATGGATTTGAGCAGCATCGCGCTCGTGGAAAAAGCGGTCGAAAACGAAATCCGCTCCCGCGTCAGCCTGGCGTTGTTTTATTTGCAAAAGGAGCTGCACGCGGATGTGACCAACTTTGCCGCCGCTTTTCATCGGAAGTACCCGCAACAATGGGACGAAGTCAAACAAAGCTGGGACGAAATCTACCCGCAGGTTGAGGTGAGCACGAAGATTCACGCTGCGATCCGCCGCCCGGGACTGACCTCGGAATCGGTGGGCTATCCGGCAAGCCAAGAAAAACGGTAGTCGCGCACGTCAAGCGACGGTTGCAAGCAGCAAAAGAGGCTGGAACCAGCATGCACGCAGGAGGTGGATGAAATGAACGGGAGATGGATGGATTTTTTAATAGGCTCGTTTGTAGGAACGCTCGTTGCAGGCATCCTGTTTGCGCTGCTGGCGTTTTTCACGTTTCGTCCTGCGGTGCAGTGGCTGCTCGGGCGCTTTATGAAGCGATTGATGTCGGACCGCTATCCGGAAAATATTTTCGAGATGGTGTCGGCATTGACCAAGGTCAGTCCGCGCTACGTCGTGGAAAACAGCTTGCGTGCGACGACAGGGCAGGCGATTGAACGGCCATTCGGCAGTCCGCGCAAATTTCTGAACTTCGACGGGCTGATCTTTTCCCCGGCCCAGCTTGCGGTGCTGCCGGCTGACGAGGACGCCGAGGTCGACATGAAAATCACGATCGGACCGAAGGCAAAACGGCCGCTGACCCTCGATATCCCGCTCCTGTCTGGGGCCATGGGCTTTGGCATCGGCATCAGCGAGAGCGTGAAGATTGCGATCGCCAAAGGAACGGCGGCTGTCGGCAGCGTGAGCAATACGGGAGAAGGGCCGCTTTTGCCAGAGGAAAGAAAATACGCCAAGTATCTCATCATTCAATACAATTCCGGCACGTGGTCCAAGGAGCCGGAGACGCTGCGGCAGGCAGACGCCATTGAAATTCACTTCGGGCAAGGCGCGACGGCGGCAGCGGCCAGCTTTATCCCCAGTGAATACATAACGGGCAAGGCAAGCCAACTGATGGGGGTGGAGGGCGAGGAAATGGTCGTCATTCCTTCGCGCCAGCCGGAGGTCAACAGCCCGGAAGACTTGCGCAAGCTGGTCGACAAGCTGCGCGCGATCACAGACGGAGTTCCGATTGGCGTGAAAATATGCGCCAGCGCTGTGTTGGAGCAGGATTTGGAAATTGCCATCCAGGCTGGCGTCGATTTCATCAGCATTGACGGGGGTCAGGCAGGGACGAAGGGCGGCCCGCCGATTTTGGAGGATGACTTCGGCTTGCCGACGATTTACGCCTTGTGCCGGGCCGTCCAGTACTTGAAGGAGAGAGGGGTCAAAGACCGCATCTCGCTTTTGTCAGGTGGCGGCTACACGACCCCTGGCGAGTGTCTGAAGGCGATTGCGCTGGGGGCGGATGGCATTTTTATGGGAACGGCCATGCTGTGGGCGATGACCCACGATCAGGTGACAAAGGCGATCCCTTGGGAGCCGCCGACAGAGCTGACGAATTACCCGGGAAAGCTGAAGGACAAATTCAACGCCGAGCAAGCAAGCAAATACTTGGCGAATTTTTTCCTTTCTTTTGTAGACGAAATGGAAATTGCCATACTCGCCCTGGGAAAAACTTCGTTACGTGATGTGACAGCAGACGACCTCGTAGCGCTTGATGAGTTGACGAGCAAAGTGACGAAAGTACCGCTCGCCTTCCATTCTTCTGCGGAAAGTTGAACAAACATGACGATGGCTGGCGACGTTGGGGAGGGATTCGTATGAGCCAGGGAATCATTCCAATCAGGGAAAAGCGACAACAGAAAGGCTGGAGGATGACGCAGACGTGGGAGCATTTGCTGTTTGCGCACTGGGCCGTTTCGCCCGAGGCGATCCGCAGCCTGATTCCGGCAGGCCTGGAACTGGATACGTATGACGGGCACGCCTGGATCAGCGTCATTCCGTTTCTGCTCACCAGAGTCCGTCTCCGCCGCCTGTTTCCAGTCCCGTATGTCACGACCTTCCCCGAGATCAATGTGCGAACATATGTGAGGGCAGGCTCCACACGAGGCGTTTACTTTTTGTCGCTGGATACTTCTCATTTGCTCGTGACGAAAATCGCCGAGTACTGGTATCGGCTGCCCTATTATCATACGAAGATGGATCTTCTTGTTCACGCTGACCGCATTGATTTTCAGTCGGAGCGGTTTTCGGCAGGAGCGGATGCGGCTGCATTTCGCGGCAGCTACTGGCCTGTATCCGAGCCGGCCCTCGCCCGCGCCGGTACGCTGGAGCACTGGCTGACCGAACGCTATACGCTGTTTTGCCAGTGCAAGAAAACAAACGGACTTTATTATGCCAACGTGTTCCATGAGCCGTGGATGCTGCAGCGGGCCGACGCGCATATCCGCGAAAACTCCATGCTCGCCCCGTTCGCGCTGCCGATCAGCGAGAAGCCTGATCTGCTCGTGTACGCGCGCGGGGTCGAGAGCTTCATCTGGCCGCTAGCGAAACTCTCGCCCTTCGAAGGGGAAAGGAGCCGATGAAGCGGCTTGCTTTCCTTTTTTGCCTGTGCGCAGGTCTGCTTGGCGGGTGCTGGGACCGCGTGGAGATAAACGATGTCGCACTCGTGACCGCTGCCGCCATCGACTGGTCATCGCCAAACGATATCGAACTGTCGATTCAGGTGTTCATCCCGCGCTCGCTCAGCGAGGGAAGCGGAGCAGGGAACGCGATGACGCTCATTCGCACGGCAAAAGGGGTCAATATTGCCGATGCGATGTCCAAAGTGCAGTTGAAAATACCGCGGAAAGTGTTCTGGGGCCATTGCAAGGTGTATATTTACGGGCAAGCGCTCGCCCGGCACGGCTTGAAGGAGTACGTCGACTATTACGCCCGTCACCCCGAGCCGCGCAACCGGGCTTTCGTGTACGTGAGCAGGGGACAAGCCCGCGAAGTTCTGGAGATGCTGCCGCCGCTCGAACGATACTCCGCCGAAGTAGTCCGCAAGCTGTCTGACATGAATGTCGGGCTATCGGTCACTCTGCTCGATTTGCAAAAAATGTTTGCCGCAAGAACAGAGGCGGCCGCCTTGCCGATGATCGACATCATGAAGCCGCCGAAGAAAGGACAGCCGAAGAAGACAAGCCCGTATTTGTCGGGTACGGCTGTCTTTCAAAATGGCAAGATGATCGGTCTTTTGTCTGACCGGACGACGAGAGGGGTACTCTGGCTGAGGAATGAAGTCCCCAACACGACGGTGACGGTCAAGCTCAAACAGGAACACGGATTCGTCTCGTTAAACCCGATTCGCGAGGTGACCAAGCTGACGCCGCGGATCGAAAACGGGAAATGGAAGATGCTCGTGGATATCGACACGGAGGGAGACATCGTGCAAAACGGCACCAGGCTGACCTTGAACAATCCCCAGCAGATCGCGATGGTCGAGGAAGCGCTGCGCGAAGATATCAAAACGAGAGTCCGGCTCGCGCTCAAACAGGTGCAAAAGGAATTAAAGGCAGATATATTGAACTTCGCCCAGCAGTTTCATCGCAACTATCCAAAAGAGTTTGCGGCAGTGCGAGCGGACTGGAATCAGGTGTTTTCCGATATCGAGGTAGACATAAACGTGAAGGCTTTTGTCAGGCGGCCTGGGCTGATCGCCGTTCCAGGCGGCCTCCCGCATTCCGAGGTGCAGCACTAAGAAATGACCGAAAGCCAGGCTGGGCAAACGACCCCTTCTGGATGTGCCAATAAAAAAAGAAAGCAGGCGGATGCCGCGGCGGCATCGGCCTTTTTGTACAGATAAGAATTTAGAAGATTCTCATCCAGTATAAGGGCAACTAAGCTGCGCCAATGAAGTTTGCTAACATGCAGGGTTGCCTGTTGCCGTACGGATCTGTAAGATGAGGATGACACTTGTCCAATAAAACAGGGAGGATCTGGTAGTTTCTATGGGCCGAAAAGAACGAATAGCAGAGCTTGACCTCATTCGCGCCTTTGCCTTTCTCGCGGTCGTCTATCAGCATGTGATCGGCGTCTTTATCAGGGAAAAAGGGTTGAGCGAGCAAGCGGCTATCGTATATGGAATGTTGTTTCATCTGCTAAAATTCGCCGTTCCGGCATTTATTTTTATTACCGGACTGGTCTTGTTTTACAACTATTACGAAAAAGTCAACTACTTTTCTTTCATGCGCAAGCGGGTAACGGAAATTTTGGTGCCGTACGGGATTTGGTCGGCCATCTACCTGGCTGTGCAGACGAAGCCGCTGGGCGAGGGCAGCGCCTTTTTGTGGACAATCGCCAAAAAGCTCGTGACGGGAACTGCGTCCTATCACTTGTGGTTTGTCGTGATGATCTTCCAGTTTTATTTGCTCTATCCGCTGTGGCAAAAGCTGTTTCGATTTTTGCATCGCCTGGTCACGGGCCGCCTCCGCCTTCTTGCGGTCGGAGCGGTTGCCGGGGGCGTGTATGCGGGCTTGATGTGGTTTTCCGCCCGCTATATTCCGGCGCACCCTGGCGAATTTACCGGGGGCTGGCTGGAAGCGTACTTTATCAAGTACCGCGATCGTAACAGCTTCTACTACTTCTTTTACTTTTTGCTCGGCGGTGTGGCTGCCGTGGCCCTGCCGGCTTTCAGGGACAGTCTGCGCAAGCGCTGGCCGCTGACCGCGACGGCGTTTTGCCTGTTGTACGTCTGGATTGGCTACGAGCTGTTCCGCGACTCTAACAGCGGCACTATCAATTTGAATGTCGCGACCTCCTTGAAGCCGTCCATGTTTTTGTACACCGTCGCTTCGCTCTTGGGCGTGTACGGCCTGGCGCTCTGGCTCGGGAAAAAGAAAGCGGCTTGGACGCACTGGCTCGGGCTTGTCGGAAAGTATTCGTACGGCGCGTATTTGATGCACGCATTGATCCTCACCTACTTGATGAAGGGGCTGCGCGCGATTGGCCTGTTTCACACCGGGATCATCGAGAGCCTGGTCGTTTTTGCCATCTGTGCGGCCGGCTCGTTTTTGCTGTCGTACGGGTTGGGCAAACTGCCATTTGGCGCCTTGCTCGTGGGCGCAGCCGAAAAAAAACGGGCGAGCGAGCCTGTGCAAAAGCAACTGCAAAACGCCGGGTAGCCGAAAGAGAGAAAACGTTTGGCGGATCGCAGGCAGCAGTTGCAGCCATTAGCCTGAAAAAAGCGCGACATTTTTTCACAGTAAAAGGAATTGGGGCAGGGCGAATGGAAAAGAGTAGGAGCACGAAGGGAGGAAAAGATAACGCTTGCTGTTCGCCTACATTCAGTTGGCCCTATCAATGGCATTGGTAGGCATGAACATTTCCATCGGAAAGGAAATCGTTTCGCACGTCCCTGTCTTTTTGTTTTCCGAGCTGCGCTTTTTGCTCGCGATGGTCATTTTGCTGCCGCTGCTGGCTTTGCGCGGCGAGTGGAAGACATCGTGGAAAAAGGAAGAGGGAAGCGTCCTGTTCTGGCAGTCGTTTTTCGGCGTGTTTCTGTTCAGTATTTGCATGCTGTACGGCGTCCAATGGACTACCGCGACGGCAGCAGGGATCATTACCAGCACCGTCCCTGCCTGTATCGCTCTTTTTTCCTTCTGACTTTTGAAGGAAAAGCTTCAGGTGAACAATGTCGTGGCGATCATTCTCTCGGTATGCGGCATCGCCCTGATTACGTTTACGGGCGGAGCAGGGGCACAGACGCTGGCGAGCATGCTCGGCAACCTGCTCGTCTTTTTGGCAGTCGTGAGCGAAGCGCTGTTCACCATTTTCGCCAAGCGGCTGTCGGGCAAAATCACGCCGTTTCAAATGACGGCTGCGATCAATGTCATCAGCTTCGCCATGTTTTTGCCGTTTGCCGTCTGGGAGGGCATCCGCTTTGACTGGGGACTGGTTCCCGCCCATATTTGGTGGCTGCTCGTCTACTATGCCGTGACGGCCAGCGTCCTGTCGTTCTTTTTCTGGTACAACGGAGTCGCCAAGGTCGAGGCGTCCAAGGCCGGCTTGTTTACCGGGATGATGCCGATCAGCGCGGCACTCGTCGCCGTGCTGTTTTTAAACGAAGCGTTCACCTGGCTGCATGGCATCGGCATGCTGCTCGTGCTTGCCTCCATTTTCGTCGGCACGCAGCAGACAAGGCAAAAAGGCACAACGCTGGAACGGTAATCGCATCGCCATGAACCTGCCGGGCTGGTCGTCCTCTTTGGAAACAAGAAGCGGCAGCTTGCCCATAGCAAAAAAAGCGCTTTGGCTTCCGGGCCAAAACGCTTTTTTATTACTCCAACCTCTTTATTTAGCCAAGGCTTTTTCCAAATCCTTGACGCCGTTGTAGATCAAATCGAACAAGTCGTCGATGTTGCCTTCCTCGATGCAAGAGAAGGCGATGCGCAGATCGGTTTGGCCGAGGGCGATTGTGCCTACGCCGTATTGATCCAGGAGATGCTGGCGGAGTATTTCCGCATCGACGGTTTTCAGCTTGAGGCACATGAAGTAGCCGGAGTTGAACGGATAGTAGCTCCACGCGTCGTCGTATTTTCCGCTGTCGAGCAACTGCTTCACGCGGTTGGCGCGGCCTTTCATGATTTCGTACTTCTCCTGCTTCTGCGCCTTGAACTCCGGAGAGGTGAGGGCGTGCAGGACGAACGTTTGCGATGGGTGCGCTCCGCTGGAGATCGTGGCGCGGATGATGCCCAACGTCTTTTGTTCCAGGGCGGCCAAAAGGTCGCTGGAAGGAGCGGCGTATGTGATGAAGCCCACGCGGAAGCCCCACACGTACTCTTCCTTGGTCGCTCCGTCGACTTTTACAGGAAGAATGCGCGGATGCACGTTGTAGAGGCTTGGGAAAAGCGACTCGTGCAGGGAGTCTTCAAAGAACAGGCCAAAGTACGCATCGTCTGTCACCGCTACGATGTTGATGCCAGCTTCTGCGCCTTCCTTGAGAGCTGCGACGATTTGACGGCCTTCCTCTGCGCCGGGCGTATAGCCTGTCGGGTTGTTCGGGAAGTTCAGGACGACAATCGCCTTTCCTTTATCTTTTTGCGCCAGGATCGCATCGCGCAATCCGGTGGCATTAAATTTCATTTCGTCGTTATACAATGGATAGTAGACCATTTCGGCACCACGGCGGATGGAGAAGGTCAGCTCGTAGTTTTCCCAGTTCTTGTCCGGGATAATCACGCTGTCTCCGCTGTCTGCGAACAGGTCGGCCACGATGCTGAGCCCGTGCGTCAGAGCGTTGGTGACGATCGGGTTGCTGAAGGAATAGTTTGCCAGAGCAGGTTGTTCCTCGATCATTTTTTGCCGCCATGCTGCGCGCAACTCAGGCTTTCCGGCAGGAGGAGCGTACTCATACAAATCTTTTGGCTGGAAGGCAGACAGGTTGTCTTGAATCACCTTCAGATGCATAGGTTGTCCGTTTTCCAGCGCGATGCCGATGGTGGCGTTGTATTTTTTCGCTTTTGCTTTCGCTTCAGCCGATTGGCTCAGGATGCCCTCTTTTGGAAAGTAAATCAGCTTGCCGATGTTGGACAGCATGTCAAAAACGTGTGGATTTTCCCGCTGAATCGTGTCATTCAGCTGTGATGCCAGTGAATGCATGGTAGCCTCCCTCTTCCTTTGGAACATCTGTTTATCATCATCAATAAAGATAGCGCATCTACATGCATTTGTCATCTAGCAGGCGGGGATTTTTCAGATTTTTGCACGGATTCCTTTGACAAGGAACGAAAAGCTTTGCTACGGTGTAAGCACATATAGGGGCAGGGGGGATTGTACGATGGCAGAACGGACGATCGTACGACTTGGCGATCCGGTTTTGCGCGAAAGGTCACGACGAATTTCATCCATGACTCCTCATACAGAAATGATCGCGGAAGACATGAAGCAGACGCTTTACGCGAAAAAAGGACGGGCCGGACTGTCGGCCGTACAGATCGGCGTACCGCTGCGGCTGATTGTCATTGACTGCGGCAGCGGCCTGATCGAGCTGATTAACCCCGAAATTGTGGAAATGAGCGGCGTGCAGGTTGGCCCGGAGGCTTGCCTGTCCATCCCCGGCGTCGTCGGAATTGTCAGCCGCTCGCGCTACGTCAAAGTGAAGTCTCAAAACCGCAGGGGCGAGCCGACCGTGCTGGAAGCGGAAGATTTTCTCGCCCGCTGCGTGCAGCATGAAATCGACCATCTCGAAGGCGTTTTGTTCATCGACCACGTCGAAGCTCTGTACTCTGCCAAAACCGGAAAGCCGCTCAGGCAAAAGGAAGCCAACGCCATTTTGGCCTACAGAAGAGAGACGTACCGCAAAGCATAGAAACCGTTTGGCGACAGCAAGGAGAATGACAAATGAAGCGTTGGAACATCGTACTGACAGGATTCGGAACAGTAGGCAAGCAGATTGCGCGGCTTCTTGCGCAGCGCCAGGACAGGTACCGCAAGCTGTACCAGGCAGACGTCCGGCTGGTGGGGGTCGCCAGGTCGGCTTGTGCGCTCTACGATCCTGAAGGGCTTGCAAACGAACAGATTGAGTCGTTGACGCAGTCCAAGCAGCCCGCTCATCCGGCATGGGAGGCAGAAAAGTGGCTGTCGACCGTAGCAGCGGACGTGCTGATCGAGGCAGGCCCGTCTGATGCCCGGACAGGGGGGCCAGGGCTTCGCTACATCCGTCAGGCGCTTGCAGGCGGCATGCACGCGATCGCCGTGTCCAAAGGCGCGCTCGTCGTCGACTACGCCGGCTTGTCTGCCCTGGCGAAAGCAAAAGGCGTGCAGTTAAAAATCAGCGGCGCAACAGCGGCCGCCCTGCCGACGATCGACCTGTTCAGCTACAATCTCGCGGGCTGTGAAATCAAGCATGTGGAAGGCATTTTTACCGGAACGACCAACTTTGTCTTGACAAGCGTCATGGAGGAAGGCGTCACGAGCGAGGAAGCGATTCGCCGGGCGCAGCAAATGGGCATCGCCGAGCCGGACCCGACCTACGACATCGACGGCTGGGATACGGCCTCGAAAATCGCGATTTTGGCCAACGCCGTGTTCGACGCCAGGCTGAAGCTCTCCGATATCCCGCGGGCGAGCGTTCGCGACCTGTCTCCCGCCCAAATCGCCGAGTGGAAACGCGCCGGACGGGTGCCGAAGCTGATCGGCACGATCCGGCCGACAGCAGACGGCGTAGCGGCAGCGGTTGAGCTTGTCGCAGTCGATGCGACGCATCCTTTTGCCCAAGTAAAAGGGACGACGAAAGCGATCCGCGTGGAAACAGACGTCATGGGCGAACTGATGGTCGTGGGCGGGAAGTCGGACCCGGCAGCAGCGGCGGCGGCAGCACTGAAAGACCTGGAACATATCATGAGTAGACACGGCGCTGTCTGACAGCGGCAGCTTCCTTGCGCCGCTTTCCAGCGATCGGCAGGAATGACCCGGTTTGTTTTTCGCGCATACTAGGGACGTACCACGAACAAATAGCGGCGAGGGGGCCATACGGATGAATCAATCGTCTGATGTCAATGCCGAACTGCAGCAAGTTTCTGCCTATCCAACGAAGCAGAAGATGAACCAGAAGGAAGTCGCTCTGTTTGACGAGCAGGAAGGCTGCGGCTGCACCCCCAAAGCGAAAAACGCGGCAAATACGGAGCAAGGATAGCTCCACACGAAAAAAGCCGGGCCTCTTTGGAAAAAGAGTACCCGGCTTTCGTGTACAGGGAAAGACGTTCTTAGCCGATAAATTCCTGAACCCAGTAACCGTTGGTGTAGCCGACACCGATTTTGGTGAAGGCCGGGTTCATGATGTTTTTGCGGTGGCCTTCGCTGTTCATCCACTGCGTCATCACTTCTTGCGGACTGCGTTGACCCATGGCGATGTTCTCGCCTGCGGTCATGTAGGAAATGCCGAATTGCTTCATCATGTCAAACGGAGAACCGTACGTTGGGCTGGTGTGGTCAAAGTAGTTGTTGTTCGACATATCGGCTGCTTTCGCCAGAGCGACTTTGGACAGGGCAGCATCCATCGTTACAGGCGCCAGACCTGCTTTGGCGCGTTCCTGGTTGACCAGATCAGCAACCTGCTTGGCAAAGTCGCCAGCCTGTGCCTGGTCGGCCTGGTTCGCCGGAGCAGCCGGCTTTGTGACGTTCTGTACTGGCTTTGCTGGTGCTTGTGGCGCTTGTTGCACCGGCTTTTGTACGGGCTGCTTTTGTACAGGCGCCTGATTTACTGGCGCGGCAGGCTGTTGTGGCTGTGCGCTAGGTGCAAATGGAAGCTGACCCATATATGGAATCCATTGATACTGGATTTGGTATTGTATGCCAGTTGGTACCGGGCAATTGGCTGCAGCAGATGCAGATGGGGTAAAGCCGGTCAAAGCCAAGCCCAATCCCAGAGTCATCGCGATGGCAGTAGCTCCAAAACGTTTCATATTCAACATCGTCTCCTTTTTTTGGCCTACGAGGTTAGTTGTCGGATTCGGATTGAGGAAACAACCCTACGCTCCTTCGAGCGATTCACCCCTTAGTGGATGCGTGACCCACAAAAAGATCCCCCGCACTTCCATTCGTGAGGAAGCTTCGGCTTATTGGTTTGGCATGACCCAGAATATCAGACTATCCCACCCGAAATAAAGAAGTAATATCTGCCAAACCGCTGGAAACGCTGGCGCTACTGGGCTTATTCGCCCTCGCTCTCCGGCTCGTTCCACGCTGTCAGTCCGCCGAGCAGCGCTTTTGCCTCGTATCCGTGCTCGCGCAGCAGAGCAGCCGCTTTTTGCGCTTTGTTGCCCGACGTACAGACCGTGATGACCTGCGCTTTTCGCGCCACGGATTCTGTTTCTTCATCTAAGGGCTTGTCACGTTCGAGCATGTGCACATAGGGAACGTTTTTGGTTGCGGCCAATTCGCTGGTGAGCGTTCCGTTCCGGAATTTTGCCTCGTCGCGGACGTCAAGGATGAGTACAGGTGTCTGTTTTTCCAGCAACTCGATTACTTCCTGTTTCGTCCAGATGTTTTTTAGCATTCGCAATCCCTCCCGAGCCTATTGTAGCAGTTGCCTTTCTGATAGAGTAGTAGTAAATGGTTGATTTTTATGGTCTGGTTATGGTAGAATGATAATGCTACTTGAATACTTGAGCCTAAATCTTCGAGGTGTATGCTGATGGATAACGTTTTTGAAATCCCGATTCACACTGGCGCGGTCATCGGAGCCGCAAGGATGGAAGAGAGGAAGGGCTTTCGTCGTTTTAGGTTTTCAAAAAGTTTTGGTTTTAACATGGCAGTTCCGTCCTATGACACTTTCATTTTAGCGAAGTAGATCAACTTCACATATCATGAAGGCGTATCGCGATCTCGCTCTGGGGTATTTCTTCATGATATGTGAGCTTTATTTGCTTCGGTAAATATGACTAGCATATTCAAATTGACTTTTGGAGGTTTTCTCATGCAAGCGAACGGAACAGTAAAATGGTTTAACGCAGAAAAAGGTTACGGCTTCATTCAAGTAGAAGGCGGAGACGACGTATTCGTACACTACAGCGCAATCCAAGGCGACGGCTTCAAAACTTTGGAAGAAGGCCAGCGCGTTGAGTTCAACATCGTAACAGGCAACCGCGGTCCTCAAGCTGAGAACGTAGTAAAACTGTAAGTCTCCTTTATAAAAGAAACTGTCCGTCAGCGGGCAGTTTCTTTTTTTCTCGCAAGATCACGGTGTTTGACGAGCATCACCCGGTAAAAGTCGGCGTGCGCCTGGATGTGGCCGAACAGCCCGATGAACGAAGGCGGAACCGGGTCGCCAAACTGAAAGGCCGCGTTCTCGCCCGTCGCTGCGAGCTGCGCCATCAACTTCGGCAAGATTTCGTCTGTACACGCAAAAAGCAAATCGAGCTTCCCGGCGTTTTTTTCTACCAATTGCTGCCACGGCTGTCGTATAATCGAGCATGCTGCTTTTTATCACAGACCGGGAGGAGAGTGAACGAAATGGAAGACTGGCTGGTGTCGCTGCAAAAAACGGTTCCGCTTTTGCAACAGGCGGGGAGCGTGGAGGAAATCAAAAAAGGGCATTCGGCAGACCGGAAATATCGCGTCGAGTTGGCAGCAGGAGGCCCTGCTGTCTTGCGGGTAGCCAGCTACGAGCAAGCCGGGCAAAAAGAGCAGGAGTATGCGCGGTTGCAGGCGTTGCAGCCTCTGCCGATCAAAGCTTCCAGGCCGCTCGATTTTGGCGTGCGAAAAGAATGGGGCATTTGCTACATGCTCGTCTCTTACATCGAAGGAGAGGATGCGCGGGACGCACTGCCGACCTTCACGGACAGCGAGCAACAGCAGGTCGGCTTTTTGGCGGGACGGGATTTGGCCGCCATGCACCAGCTCGCGGCTCCCGCGTCGACATCGCCATGGGCAGAGCGCTGTGTGCAAAAGCATCGCATGTATGCAGCAGCCTACGCTGCCTCTGCTTCCGCGTTCAAAGACGGCGAGCGCATTCTCGCATTCATTGACCGACACTTGCCCCTGCTGGCTGGGCGGCCGAGCTGCTTTTTGCACGACGATTTTCACGTCGGAAACTTGATCGTCCGCGACCGCAGCTACGCAGGCGTGATCGACTTCAACCGCTACGACTGGGGCGACCCGGTGCATGAGTTCGTCAAGCTCGCCTTTTTCAGCAAAGAGGTGAGTGTTCCGTTTTGCAACGGCCAACTGGCGGGCTATTGGAACGGGCAGGAAATTCCCGACTCTTTCTGGACGCTGTACAACGTGTACACGGCGATGGCCATTTTCTCCTCGATCATCTGGACAGAGCGGACTGTCCCCGCGCTGCTGCCGGACATGATGAAGCGGATCCAGACGATTGTCGAGGAGCACGACGCGTTTGAAAGACGCATCCCGTCCTGGTATAGCTGAATCGAAAAAGAAAAAAGAACTATGGAATTAGAGCCATAGTTCTTTTTACAGGGAAAGCGAGAATTACAGGCAGCCATCGACTTCTATGGTGAGCAGTTGGCTAGGCAGAACAGACAGGCCGTTGACTTGACCGCCGCCGATAGAAGTACGGCCATACGTGGTCAGAAGGACATTTTCACGGTTGCCGTTGCGGCCGACAGTCAGGCGCACTTCGTAGTGGTTCGTTGCAACGACAGTCGCGTTCAGCGCAACCCGTGTGTTTGCGGCGAGCGTTTGTGTGACGTCGAGCAGTGAACCTACCGGATTGGTTTGTGTGACCGCTGTGCCCCAGTTCAGCACTTGCACACGCACCTCCACTGGCTCGTCATTGAGGTTGACCAAGTCGATGTGAGCGGTAAGAGCCGTGTTCAGGTTGTTTTGCAGAATGCCAGTCGTGTAAACAGTTGTTCTCCTTGGTCTTCCACCCCCTCGGTCGCTGGTGCTTTCAAACTCCATTTCAGACATCCCAGATCACTCCATTTCTTGTTGTTTAACTAATGGGACAATACTACAATATTAAGTCTTGTCTCCTTTTGTAACGGCGAACGTAAGGGGACAAGTAACCATTTCTGATAGAAAGCGGTGGAATGGATGAGCGAAGCTTCCATATTTAAACAGCTAGACTATACGGCGCGGTTTGAATGGGGATATGAAGGGGTAGAACAGTTGGCGCCCCAGTCAGACATCGTCGTCATGATAGATGTGCTGTCGTTTTGCACCTGTGTGGATGTCGTGTGCGGGCGCGGCGGGATCGTCTATCCGTACCGCATGCGAGACGAGACGGCAGCGCTTTACGCGCGGGAAAAAGGAGCACTGCTCGCCGGGAAACGCGGAGAGCCAGTGTCGCTCTCTCCGGCGTGTCTCGCGACGATTCCAGCCGGGAGCAAACTCGTCCTGCCTTCCCCCAACGGTTCGACCTGCACTGTGCTGGCGCAGCAAAGCGGAGCCGTGGTCGTCGCAGGCTGCTTGCGAAACGCAGCGGCGGTAGCTCGCTTCATCAACGCGCACAAAGGAACCGTGAGCGTGATCGCCTGCGGAGAAAGATGGCCCAACGGCGCCCTGCGTCCTGCCATCGAAGACATGCTGGCCGCAGGCGCGATCCTCGACGGATTAAGCGGCTACCAGCTCTCCTGCGAAGCGCAAATGGCGGTCGCCGCATTCCGGGCGGCCAACGAGCAGCTTGCTGCCGTCCTCGCGGAAAGCGGCTCTGGACGCGAGCTTGCCGCAAAAGGATATCCGCAGGATGTTCAGATCGCAGCCGAATGGAACCGCAGCCAGACCGTTCCGCTACTGGGAAAAGACGGCGGGTACGTTGCCGCTTCTTCTGCTCTCGGTTCAGCGCCGGGCTTTTTTGCATAAAGACTCCCTTTTTCGGAAACCATTTCTCATGATCGAGTGAGAAACTGGACAGGGAGGATGAACATGGAAGAATCGAAGAACAGCACACAGGGCAGGTCAACCGAGGAAGAGTTGCTGACCAATCGGCAGGGCCATCCGATCACAGACAACCAAAATATGCGCACAGTAGGCAATCGCGGTCCTACCGTTCTGGAAAACTATGATTTTCTGGAAAAAATTACGCATTTCGACCGTGAGCGAATACCGGAGCGGGTCGTGCACGGGCGTGGCGCAGGCGCACACGGATACTTCGAGGCGTACGGAACGGTCGGGGATGAGCCGGTTGCGAAGTACACGAGAGCGAAGCTGTTTGCGGAGCGCGGCAAAAAAACGCCTGTGTTCGTCCGTTTTTCGACCGTCATTCACGGCACGCACTCGCCTGAGACTTTGCGCGATCCGCGCGGCTTTGCCGTGAAGTTTTACACGGAGGACGGGAACTGGGATCTGGTAGGGAACAATCTGAAAGTCTTCTTCATTCGCGATGCGATGAAGTTTCCTGATCTCGTCCACGCGTTCAAGCCAGACCCGGTGACGAACATTCAGGACGTCGAACGCATTTTTGACTTCATTTCCAATACGCCTGAAGCGATGCACATGATTACGTTTCTGTTCTCCCCGTGGGGCATCCCGGCGAACTACCGGCAGATGCAAGGCTCCGGCGTCAATACGTACAAATGGGTCAATCAAAAGGGCGAAGCGGTGCTGGTCAAGTACCATTGGCAGCCGCTTGCGCAAGGGATCAAAAACTTGACGCAAAAAGAAGCCGAGGAAATTCAGGGGAAAAACTTCAATCACGCGACACAGGACCTGTACGAAGCGATCGAACGGGGAGACTATCCGGAATGGGAGCTGTGCGTGCAAATCATGAGCGATGACGAGCATCCCGAGCTTGATTTTGATCCGCTTGATCCGACGAAGCTGTGGCCGGAGGAGCAATTTCCGTTTTTGCCTGTCGGAAAAATGGTGTTGAACAAAAATCCGGAAAACTACTTTGCCGAAGTAGAACAGGTCGCGTTTGGTACAGGCGTGCTCGTCGACGGCCTGGACTTCTCGGACGACAAGCTGCTGCAAGGCAGAACGTTTTCCTATTCCGACACGCAGCGCTATCGGGTGGGAGCCAACTATTTGCAGTTGCCGATCAACGCGCCGAAAAAGCACGTCGCCACCAACCAGGAAGGCGGGCAGATGCTGTACCGGGTCGACCGCAAGCAGCCGCACATCAACTACGAGCCGTCCACGATCGGCGGTTTGCACGAGGCCAAACAGTCCGCTCCCGACCATCAACCAGAGGTCGCGGGCAAGATCGTCCGGCAAAAAATCGACCGCACCAACGATTTCAAACAGGCTGGCGAACGGTACCGGCTCATGGAGGACTGGGAAAAAGACGACCTGATCGCCAATTTGACCGATGCTCTCCTGTCCTGTGACCGGCGCATCCAGGAGAAGATGCTCGATTACTTTTTCCAGTGCGACGAAGAGTACGGCTCCCGGGTGAAGCAAGGAATCGAGCAAGGTCGCCGGAACCGGGACAACGGCCACGGCGGACCGATGGGAGCGACCAATCCCGGCGCTGGCGTGCGTCAGGCCGAACAGGATGGACATCCGGCGGAGCCGTATTGATCGCTTGAATAAAGGCCAGCCAGAGCCAGAAAACAGCGCCTGACCCCTTTGCGTGTGCCGATTGGCTGCAAAGGGGTTGGCTTTTTCCCTCTCCTGCCGTACCCTTTTGCGCGAGGAAGAAAAAAGGCTGCTTGCACAGTCGCCCTTTTTCCGTTATTCGAACGGTTCCGCTTTCAAGCTCATTCTCGTAGCCTTTCGCATGATAGTGGAAGTGCCACAGGAAAATATAGGATTAGACTAAAGTTATTGAACCTGCGCGGTTTTTGAATAGTAAAATCAGCAGTCGCTATAAAAAAGTGGTAGATTGACCGCGTAAAAGAAACAGCGGCGGACTAGGACTCAAAAATAAAGGCTGAGACTGCCGCTGTTTTTTGAGCGAGCGGTTTTCGGTTGTTCAATGGCAAGGTTGAACGAAAAAAGCAATGGTTCTTTCCAGCGCTGCGCGGCAATCTGTTAGCAGAATCGTAACTTGCGGGAGGCCGCGAAGGCTGCTTCTTTAGTTCTTGCTGCCGTCTACTTTTACTGGTCGCGCAGGTGCGTCGCCAGATTGTCGAGCGTACCAGACCAACCGTCGTACACATACTGATCGCCGGGGTGACCAGCGAATCCGCGCAGGTGGAAGATCATCTCGGTGCGCTCGCCCTGTGCGGTAAGGGTCAGGGTCACGACAGGGGTGCCCTCGACGGGATCATCGGGGGAACCCCAGGTGAAGACGAGCCGTTCGAAAGGAATGACGTCAAGGAACACACCCCCGGTGTGATACTCCTGGCCGGTCTGCTTATTGACCATAGTATAGCGGTAGCGTCCGCCTTCGCGGACGTCGAAGGAGATAGACTCTAGCGGCGTTGAAGGGAGCCAGGCGGCGAGATCGTTCTTCTCGGTCCAGGCGCGCCATACGAGCTCGCGGCGGGCATTCAGGGTGCGGGCGATGGTGAACTCCGGTGCAGATGCGGTCATGTTCATTGTTCCTCCTTTTTGGTCATGGACTTGAGGGGAAATTCCAGTGCGTCGAAATGCTTGTTCCAGGCTAAGGATGCTGCTCCTGCCCGTTAGTTGAGCGCCGCCACCTGAGTCTACTCTATGTTATTTTTCAGTCTACAACTTAATTTCCCCAGTCTGATGCTTTATTTTCACAGAACAGGAAGTGCATGGTAGATTCGGCGCACGCCTTGAAATTCTCTCTATTACCTAGCCTCAAAAACCGAACAAATGTTCTGATTCGATTCTATCATAAATGGAGATTTTCCACAATCTGTGCAAGAGAAAACTTTTCAAAAACTTGTGTTGGAAAAAGGTAACTTTTGCCGCCACCGCACGTCTAACCAGTTGATTTTCCTCTAAATCCCAATAGTGGTGGTGGAACGGGCAATGTGGTACGGCAATCACGCAAAAGCATGGCTGTGCAGCAGTTTGGCGTTGGTGCTCGCAGTCTCAGGAAGCGTGCAAGCGCAACAGCTAGCCGCGCAAACAGCTCCTGCGCAAAAACAGGCTGTTAGCAGTAAAACGGTGGCGGAAAAAGCAAGGCAAGTGACGACGAAAGCGTGCGGCGAGGACGAGCAAAAAGCCGGGCAAAAGAAGCCTGCTGCAAACTCCCTGGCGTCCCTCGATGAAGCTTCCGCCTCGCCTCTGTCCGGCATCCGGAAAATTGCCACGGGCGTTATTTTCGATGAAGCCGGGTACGGCTGGCGTCCGGGCATTTCCTATGCGATCGACCAGGCAGGCAACGCGTGGCGCTGGGGCGTGCAGGCAGGCCAGTGGCTGGATTTTCCGCAAAAGCTCACAGGCATCGAGAACGTCAAGGAGGTCACATGGGGCTACGCGCTGACGAATGCAGGTGATGTATGGCGGCTGGGTGAGCAGGCGCAGCCGGAAAAAATCGCGGGACTCGATCACATCCGCTCGATCCGCGAACTAATCGGAAACGAAGAGATACTTGCCCTGTTAAAAGACGACGGGACCGTGTGGACGCTCAAGCAGGGAGAGCGACAGCCGCGGCGATTGGGGTCGTTTGCCAAAGTCAGCGCGCTCTACGGCTCGGCCTTCTCCCTGTTTTTGCAAGAGGAAAGCGGCAAGCTGTTTTATTTGGACGGAAAGCGACAAGAGCTGAAAGCCGAGCTTGCCCATGTCGTGGATGTACCGGGAGCGGTGAAGCAAATCGCGCTCGATTATTCGGATCGGGCTATGATCCAGACCGCAAATGACGAGGTTTACCTCTTTAATGCAAAGGAGAAAACGTGGACGCGGGCGCCGCGCGAAGCCGACGAGGCAGTCAAGATGGCGGTTGGCGGAGACGGGCTGTACCTGTTCAGCAAAAAGGACGGCACGCTCTGGGGCTGGGGCCACAACACGCTGGGGATGCTCGGCGAGCAGTACCCGGATCGGGTCGAGCTGCCTGTCCGGATTGCCGACCTGACCGATATTGTCGATGTGCAGGCAGGCACCGATCACATCCTCGCCTTGCAAAAATCCGGCCACGTCTTTTCCTGGGGAAGCAATATGACAGGCCAGTTGGGCAGAATGCCGCGCCTTTTCACGGAGTGGACCGAGATCGGCGAGCTGAAGGACGTAAGGCAAATCGCAACCGGACTTGGCCAGCCTTATTTTGTGCGCAAGGACGGCACGGTTTGGGGGATCGACGAGCAGCGGCAGCCTTACCAGGTGGCAGGGCCGAAAAATGTCCAGACGATTGACAGCGTGTTGAATGCGGCAGTCACGCTGGATACGGCGGGCCATGTACAGCTTTGGACCGATCAGTTCGGCACGTGCCAGACGTTGGCGCTGCCGGGCACTGTCAAAGATGTGGTCGCTGGGGAAGAACGACTGCTGCTGCGCCTGGCGGATGACGGCCTGTTCGCCGTAGAACTGCGCCATGAGCTGGTCGAGAAAAACGGCGTCTACGTGCCCGCCAACATCACGGTCGGCGAGATGGAAGCTGCGCAGATCGACCCGGCCGTGGCAGCGCGCATTGCCAAGCTGTACGCCAACGCTTACCTGTTTTTCGCCACAACCAAAGAGGGCGAGGTGCTGTACGCCGAGCAAACTGCCAGGCAGCCCTCGTTTCAAAGCGTACCTGGCGTAAAAGGCGTGCGGGAGCTGGCTCCGCAATATTTTGTACGCTACACGGCCGACCCGCTTTCCGTATGGGCTTTATCCGATGCGGGCGCGGTCCGCGAGCTGCAATTTCAACTGGACCGCCACAAAGACGAATGGAACATCGCGCAAGTCAGCGTGGCAGGGGAGGCGGAGGAAGGGATCGCCTTTGCCAGCGGCCGGCTGCGCATCACGAAGGACGGGCAATTGTATGAAAAAGACTGGAGCCCGCTTGTGAAAAAACAGATTCCTCGCCCTGTCCGCCTGGTAGCGTCCACGTACGACTACGCCATCGAGGGACCCGGATCGCACTATCATGTCATCGTCACGGAAGATGACAAAGTAGTCGTCCTCGGCTATAACCCGTTTGAAAAAAGCTCGCTTCAGCCGCAACTGGTCCAGACCAAAGCGAAACCATAACCTAATAGGAAAAAACTCACGCCCGGATTGTGGGGCGTGAGCGTCGCGCGCAGGGGAGATTATTTGCCCCTGTGCTTTTCTTTTGCCTTTTGCACTTTTCGCTGCCATTTTTGCTCCAGGCGTTCGAGCTTTTGCTTGCGCCCGGCCACCTTTTTTTCGGCCTTGCGCGTTTCCCATTCCAGCTTGATCGCTTCCTGGGCATAGGTCGAGGGGCCTTTTGTGCGCAACTCTTTGGCAACTTGACGGGCCAGCCGCTTCGGATTGACTTTGGTCGGAACGGCTTCTTGCACTTCCACGGACGCTTTCCGATTGTCCAGTCCAGGCAACAGCCGATGCAGGACAAAATCGAGCACTTCGCCGTCTTTTGGCTCCGCACCAAAAATGAACCGGCACGCCCGCAGTCGGGCACTGTCCACATGCTCGACCACGCCAACCCAATACTGTCCATCGTAATAAACGGTTAGTTTCATCCAAACCGCCCCCTCTGTAAAAATCAAGAGTGTCGGACATCCCGAGGGGGGAAGGTTACTGACAGGGACAAAAGCTGCCTCCTGCGTCCGGACTACCAACCGGAGCTGTGTTTTTACACTCTGTCATCTATCATAGGGGATGGTGTCTTTGCTGGCAAGATGCCGCAATGCGGGAAAACAGCTATCCATTGTCACGAACGGTCACGGACCGCAGGCAGCGGAGGCTGGCCCTGCATTTTCTGCGAGTAGACGGCCATGATGAAACCGAGACAGATGGGTACGAAATCCGCATCGCTGCAGCCGATGGTGAGCCTCCAAACGGTCAAGCATAGCTTGTTTGGAATATTGTAACAATCTTGTGCAACCTATGGATAAACATGGGAGGAAAATGTAGAATCATGTCGAATGTGTAGACATAACAACCCGGCATGAGTCCAAAATTTTTGGTTCAGGCAGCAAAGGAGTTTTGTGGAATGGATCATTTTTCTCACCTATTTAAGAACGATCACCATTCATGCAGCGAGTCGTCAATTGGGCAAAACGATGATTCTCCCCGCATCTCTTTACAAGGTAACCCAGAAGTTTTGGCTCAATTGAACATGATTAATTTGACGCAAAAAGACCTGGAGCTGATTGCAGGGCTTCGTCCTGTCGTCGTGGAGCAAATTGAGCAAATCACCGCCTCGTTCTACGAAGCGATCCTGCACGTCGATACATTAAAAGAGATTATTACGAGCCATACGACGGTCAATCGTCTGCGGCAAACGTTGTCCAGCCATTTGATTGAGATGTTCGACGGCCGTATTGATGAGGCTTTTGTTGAAAAACGGATGCGAATTGCCATGGTGCACCAAAAAATCGGGTTGCCCTCGAAGTGGTATATGGGCTCGTTTCAAAATCTGCTCAGCACCTTGCTGCGCATCGTCGATAGTTTGCAAGGCACTCACCCGGACTGCTCCGGTCTGGCACAGGCTGTCACCAAGCTGCTCAGCCTCGAACAGCAGTTGGTTTTGGAAGCGTACGAGCATCAGACGCGGATGGAGGAGCAACGGGCGAAAGCGATTATCGAATACCAGGCGCTTCACGACGATTTGACGGGCTTGCCCAACCGGAGGAAGCTGCATGTAACGTTGCAGGAGACGATTGAGATAAGCAGGGAGGACAACTCCCGTTTTGCTGTGCTGGTGCTGGATATTGATCGGTTTAAATTGATTAACGATTCGCTTGGACACACGTACGGAGATCGCTTTTTGCAAGAGGTGAGCGACCGCATTCGCAAAAGCACCGAAGGATTCGACGTCATGATCGCGCGGATGGGGGGAGACGAATTTACGCTGATTTGCAAAAACGTGTCCTCCGACCGGGATTTTTCGGAGCTGTCCGAGCAGGTCGTCAAGGAGATTGAGATTCCGTACCGTCTGCAGAGCAACGACTATTACGTCTCGGCGAGCATCGGCATTGCCATCTATCCCGATCACGGCACAACTGTGGAGGAATTGCTGAAAAATGCCGACACGGCGATGTACGAGGTGAAGAAAAACGGCAAGAACGGCTACCAGTTTTTCACCAACGAGCTGGACAACCAACTGCTGCTGCGCTTTGAGCTGGAAAGCGACTTGCGCAAGGCAGTCAAGGAAAATGAGTTTACGCTGTTCTACCAGCCGCAGGTGCAGGCGCTCAGCAATGAAATCATCGGGGTCGAAGCGCTTGTCCGCTGGAACCACCCGACAAAGGGCATGCTCTCGCCGGGCATTTTTATTCCGTTGGCGGAGGAAACAGGACTCATCTACGACATCGGCACATGGACGCTGAGGGAAGCTTGCCGGCAAATGAAAGAATGGCATGATGCAGGCGGGCCGCTCATTCCCGTCTCCGTCAACTTGTCTTCGCGGCAGTTCCACCAGGCGAACCTGGTCGAATACATTCGCGACATCCTGGAAGAAACGGGGCTGGAAGCGAAATATTTGGAGCTGGAAATTACGGAGAGCATGATGATGGACCCGGATTTGTCCACGGAAATTCTCAACAAGCTGAACGATTTTGGGGTGAAAATCAGTCTCGACGATTTTGGTACCGGATACAGCTCGTTGAGTTACCTCAAGCTGTTGCCCATTCATAAGCTGAAAATTGACCGCTCCTTCATTACCGACATCACGCGAAATGCGAGCGACCAGGCTATCGTGGCGACGATCATCTCGATGGCGAAGCATTTGAACATGGACGTGATCGCGGAAGGAATCGAAACACAAGGCCAACTGGACTTTTTGACGGAAAACGCCTGCAAGGAAATTCAGGGCTATTACTTCAGCCGACCGTTGCCAGCAACCGAAGTAGAGGAAACTTTTTTTGTCCCTTACAGACTGTCCCAGCTCTCCTAAGAGATTGACAGCCGATGCATAGAATGGAATCATTTTGTAATTCCTGCTACAATAAAGAGAGTCCCTTCGGGGGCTATTTTTCTAAGGAGGTTTTTTCGATGAAAAACATGGCGTTCATCAAACTCGTCTATGAAAAACAACTGGGGGGTGACATTTATTATGAACCCTAGTATTTTGCAAGGCACGCGAAAGCATCTGATTAACCAGCTTGTCTTTTTCGATGAGCAATATTCGCTCTTTTTCGATCATTATGTCCGGGATTACGGAAAAGAAAAACAGACGGTTGACGACATGATCCAGCGCTACAAGCAGACGCTGGAACAACTGCTCGCCAAAGACGACAGTGCGCTGTTTGAGTCGCTCAAGTCAGTGACTTTGCTTGGCAGCAGCGTGAAGGTGCTATTTGAAGAGGATGGCTTTGAGGAATCATTCACTGTGGTGTACCCCACAGACATTGATCCAGACAACAACAGAATCTCATTCTTGTCGCCCATCGGCAGACAGTTGCTGCTGGCCGCTCCACACGATTTTGTTGTTCTGGAGAGCCCGGTCGGCAGGCAGCAGGTGCAAGTGCGGGAGATAAGCTTTACATATATGGGCGGTTTTTCAGCTCAGTAGTCATGATGAAGGGAAAAGGCGCTAACGGTTCGGTTAGTGTCTTTTCTTTTTCCAGGCAAAAGGAGGAGAGCAAAATGACAGGATACGACCAGCTCGATGGCGTACACATCCCTTGGCAACGGTTGACGACCGCATACGGGCGAGGAACCGAGCTGCCTGCGCTGATGGCAGCGCGCGCCTACGAGAAAATCGCTCCGCTGATCGAGCATCAGAGCACACTGTGGCAAGTGACTCCCACATTATCCCTTTATGGAATCAGGTTGCCCGCCGCTTTGTAGATGCGGTACCATTCTTCCCGGGTCAAGCTCAGGTCTGCCCCTTTGCACGCGTCCTTGAGTCGTTGCGCATTGGTCGTCCCGAGCACCACTTGAATATTGGCGGGATGGCGGGTAATCCACGCGACAGCGATGGCGGTGTTCGTCACCTCGTACTTTTCCGCGATGCTGTCGATCACCTTGTTCAGCTCCGGGAAATGAATCAGGTCGCCGAGAAACGGGCCGCTGAACATGCCGTGCTGGAAAGGCGACCACGCTTGCATCGTAATGTCGTGCAGACGGCAGTATTCCAGAATGCTACTGTCGCGGTTGAGCGATTGGTCTGTTTTCATGTTCAGGGAGATGCCGGAATCGATCAAGGGTGTGTGCGCGATGCTGAACTGGATTTGGTTGACCACGAGCTTTTGCGGTATGTACTTTTGCAAGAGCGCGATTTGCGCGGGGTTGTGGTTGGACACCCCGAAATAGTTGACCTTGCCCTGGTCCTGCAACTGCTGAAAAGCTTCCGCGACTTCCTCTGGCTCCATCAACGGGTCCGGGCGATGGAGGAGCAGAATATCCAGATAGTCCGTTTTCAACCGTTTCAATATGCCGTCGACCGAGGCGAGAATATGCTCTTTGGAAAAGTCGTAGTAATTTTCCTTGGAGCGAATGCCGCATTTGCTCTGCAAAATCATTTTCTCGCGAATCGCCGGGTTCATCTGGATGGCGTCGGCAAAATGCGCCTCGCAGCGGCCTTGTCCGTATATATCCGCATGGTCGAAAAAATTGATCCCTTCTTCGAGCGCTGTACGGATCAAGTTTTCCGCTTCTGCCAGGGAAAGCTGGGTCAGGCGCATATTGCCCATAATCATGTTGGAAGCGTGCAACTCGGTGTTTTTGATCGGATAAACCTTCACGTTCATTCCCCATCCAATTTTTCGCTCCGTAATACTTTCGGCAATCGCGATCGTTGTCCCTACCGCTATTTGATTCCAAGCCCGCGTTTTTTGCGCACGAGCGTCGATATATTCACCCCGAGCTTGTCCGCGCATTCCTGCATCGTGCTCGTTTCTTTCAATACGCGCTGGATGTATTCCCGCTCAAACCGTTCGACCGCTTCCTTGAGCGCAAGCGGTTGCTCCATTTTAGCCAGATGCAGCGGGAGCGCGCTATGCTGCGAATTGCGAATCGAGGCGGGAAGCTGATCGTACGTGATGCGTCCATTTTCGCACATGTGGTAGGAGCGCTCCACGACGTTTTTCAGCTCGCGGACGTTCCCTGGCCAGTCGTAATCGACGAGCGCTTCCAGCGCGTCGGTTTCGAGGCGCATTTCCTGCTGGTATTTCCACTCCAGCTTTTTTAAATAGTAGAAAACGAGAGCGGGAATATCTTCCCGGCGTTCGCGCAAGGGCGGGATGGTCAGCGACAGCACGTTCAGCCGGTAGTACAAGTCCTGGCGAAACTGCTTCTGCTCGACCATCGCTTCCAGGTCGCTGTTGGTCGCCGCGATGATCCGCATGTTCACCTGGCGCGACGTTTTTCCGCCCAGCCGCCTGATTTTGCCGTCCTGCAAAACGTTCAGCAGCTTGACCTGCAACGGAAACGGCAAATCGCCGACTTCGTCGAGGAAGACCGTGCCGCTGTGCGCCAGCTCAAACAGTCCTTCCTTCGCCTGGCTGGCTCCGGTGAACGCGCCTTTTTCGTAGCCGAACAATTCCGACTCCAGCAGATGGTCGGGGATCGCCCCGCAGTTGATTTTGATAAACTCGCCCGAGCGTCCGCTCTGTGCGTGAATGTAGTTCGCCAAAACGTCTTTGCCGACGCCGGACTCGCCAAGCAGCAAAATCGGCGAATCGTTGGCCGCAAAGCGATTCGCCAGCGAGACGATCCGGTGCATCATGCTGCTGCGGTAGATGATCTGGCCGCCCGAGTCGATGTCGTTTTGGATCTGCTCTAGCGCGCGTTGGAACGAAGAATTGATCTGGCGCGTTTCCTCCAGCTCCTGCTGTAGCTTGTTCAGCTCGGTAATATCGCGGACGTTGCCGACGACAAACAGCAGCTCCCCGTTTGGATCGAGCAGCGGCGTCGCGGTATTGATCGCCGTCCGGCCGTTGGCGTAATGGATGACGACGCTATGCGTCTGCTTTGTCGCGATCGCTCTGGCGGCGGAGGAATCCGGAACCATGTGCATTTCTTTTTGTTCAATATAACTGAAGTTGTTCAGGATATCAGCAGGAATCCCGGTAATGCTCAAATAGGCGTCGTTGTACAGGAGCACATAGCCGTTGCGGTCGCAGATCGCCAGACCGTCGTGGGAAGTTTTGAAAATGGTCATAATCAACTGGACGAGCTCGGTATTGTCGCTTCCCTGGAAAAATTTGGTCTGATACATGGTGTTCCTCCTTGGGCATGGCTTGTTGCTTGTTTGCAAAATAATCAGAATTGAGCATCCGTGCGCAAAAATGCATATGCAAAATGAATCATCAAGTACATTCGTTGTAAAGAAACCGCTTTCATTCGCTTGGCACGCAACTTGCTCATACGTTATGGTGAACGATGGAGAAAGCGAGGGATGTTTTCATGTCTTCATTATATCAGGTATTGACTCCTGCGGGAGAGCTGACAGCGGCGATTGACGGGCGACTGGATGAGTCCATGATGATAAACATGTATGAACAGATGGTGCGGGTGCGTTTGTTCGACCGCAAGTCGATCCATTTGCAGCGCCAGGGGCGGATGGGGACGTACGCGCCGTTTGAAGGGCAGGAGGCTTCGCAGGTCGGAAGCGCGCTGGCGCTCAAGCCCGGGGATTGGCTGTTTCCCACTTACCGCGATCACGCAGCGGCGATTGTGCATGGACAGTCGATGGCGCGCGTGTTTTTGTACTGGATGGGCCATATGGAGGGCAGCATCAGCCCGAAAGGCTTGAACATCATGCCGCCATGCGTGCCGATTGCGACACAGATGGTTCACGCGGTTGGCACGGCGTGGGCGAGCAAGCTGCAAAACGAGCAGCACGTCAGCCTGGCCTACTTTGGCGATGGGGCGACGTCGGAGGGCGACTTCCATGAAGCGCTCAACTTTGCCGGGGTGTTCCAGACGCCGACGATTTTTTTCTGTCAAAACAACGGCTATGCGATCAGCGTGCCGTTTTCCCAGCAATCCGCTTCGAAAACGATTGCCCAGCGCGCAGCCGCCTATGACATTCCCGGCGTGCGCATCGACGGCAACGATATTTTCGCCGTCTGGCTGACGATGCAAGAAGCGGTGGAGCGGGCTTTGAACGGGCAAGGGCCAACCTTGATCGAAGCGGTGACATTCCGCTACGGCGCCCACACGACCGCAGACGATCCGAAAAAGTACCGCGATCAGGAAAAACTGGCGGAGGAGTGGAGAAGCGAGCGCGATCCGATCCAGCGGCTGCGCACGTTCCTCGTCCGGCGCGGGCTGTGGAACGACGCCAAGGAAGCGGAGCTGATCGCCCGGGCAAACGAGCAGATTGACGCGGCACTGGCGGAAGCGGAGAGCTATCCGAAATCCCGGCCGGAAGACATGTTCAAGCACGTGTACGCAGAGCCGACCTGGATGGCAGTCGAGCAGGAAGGCGAGCTTGCGAAGCCAGCGAAGAAGGAGGACATCCCGGCATGATTCGCAAACTGACGATGATTCAAGCAATTACGGAAGCCATGGATCAAAAGATGGCAGAAGATTCGCGCGTCATGCTGCTCGGCGAAGACGTCGGCGTGAACGGAGGGGTTTTTCGCGCGACCGAAGACCTGATTCACAAATACGGGGCCACTCGCGTCGTCGATACGCCGCTGTCCGAGGCGGGCATGATCGGGGCGGCCATCGGGCTTGCCATGAACGGGCTGATTCCGGTCGTCGAGATTCAGTTTCTGGCCTTTATTTATCCCGGCTTCGAGCAGATCGTGTCCCATGCAGCGCGGATGCGTTACCGGACTCGCGGCCAGTACCATGTGCCGATGGTCATTCGCACGCCATACGGCGCAGGCATTCGCGGGCCGGAGCTGCACTCGGAGAGCGTCGAGACGTTTTTTGCCCACGTGCCAGGGCTGAAGGTAGTGGCGCCGAGCACGCCCTATGACGCAAAAGGCTTGCTGATCGCCGCGATGGAAGACCCGGACCCGGTCATCTTTTTGGAGCCGACCAAGCTGTACCGGGCTTTCAAGGAAGAAGTCCCCGAAGAGATGTACCGCGTGCCGATCGGGAAAGCAAAAGTGGTGCGCGAAGGGACGGATATTTCGATTTTTGCCTGGGGAGCGATGCTGCGCGTAGCCGAGGAAGCGGCGAAGCGGATTGAGCGTGAGCAGGGAGCGAGCTGTGAGGTCGTGGACTTGCGCACGATCTACCCGCTCGACCGCGACGCGATTGTCCAGTCGATCAAAAAGACCGGGCGCGCCGTCGTCGTCCACGAGGCGCACAAGACCGCAGGGATGGGAGCGGAAATCATCTCGATCATTAACGATGAGGCGCTGATTTATTTGAAGGCTCCCGTGAAGCGGATTACGGGCTTTGACGTGCCTGTCCCGCAGTTCAGCATCGAGGACGATTATTTGCCGACGCCCGCGCGCGTCATGAGCGGCATAGTGGAAACGCTTACGTTTTAGCGTAAAGGAGCGAGGAACATGGTGGAGTTCAAACTCCCGGATGTGGGAGAAGGCATGCATGAAGGGGAAATCCTCAAGGTGCTGGTTCGCCCGGGCGAAGCAGTCGTCCAGGACCAGCCTGTCATTGAGGTACAGACGGACAAAGTTAGCGCAGAGCTGTCCGCTCCGGCAACCGGGGTCGTCCAGGAAATTCGCATTGCCGAGGGCGACACGGTCGAGGTGGGAACGGTACTGCTGGTGATCGACACAGGGGCAGCAAGCGGAGAGGGCACGGAAGCGAAGCCGACTGTTACGCCTGTATCTGCACCGGAAAAGCAATCGACCGCTACGGTTCCGGCTCGTCAAGGGGCGCGCCGTTCCTTGGCGACGCCGTACGTGCGGCAGTTGGCGCGAGAAATGAAAATCGACATTGAACAGGTGAGCGGCACGGGGCCAGCCGGACGCGTCACCGAAGAAGATTTGCGCCAGTTTGCCAGCGCCGGGCAAAAGCGCGCGCTGCAAGAAGTATCGGCGACTGCTTTTGCCGCAGCTCCCGTGAACGAGCCGGCGGAGCCTGCGCGTCCAGTGACGCCAGCAGCCGTTAGCAAGACGGCAGAACAGGAAAAGCCCGTGCAAAAGCAAGCGGCCTCCCAGGCGTCGGCCTTGCCCGTGGGCGTGGGCGATCACCTGATCGAACGTCTGCCGCTGAAAGGCATCCGCAAAAAAATCGCCGAGCACATGGTGAAATCCGTGACGGTCATTCCGCACGTCACCTCTGTCGACGAGCTGGAAATGGATCAGCTTCAGGCGCTGCGGGAGCGGCTGAAACCGCATGCCGAGAAAAAGCAGCTCAAGCTGACGTTTTTGCCGTTTTTCATCAAGGCGCTGGTGATCGCGCTGAAGGAATATCCGGTCATGAACGCTTCCATTGACGATGCTACCAACGAAATTTTGCTAAAGCGCTTTTATCATATCGGGATTGCAACCGATACGCCGGACGGGCTGATCGTGCCTGTTATCCGGGACGCAGACCGCAAATCCATTTTTCAACTGGCAGCGGAGATCAAACAACTGGCTGAGCTTGCTCGCGAAGGCAAGCTGACGCTTGAGCAGATTACAGGCGGGACGTTTACGATCAGCAATGTGGGACCGATCGGCGGCCTGCAAGCGACGCCGATCATCAACCATCCGGAGGTTGCGATTTTGGCCCTGCACAAAATGGAAAAGCGCTGGGTCGTGCGCGAAGAGGAAGGCGTGATCCGGCAAATGATGAACATATCGCTGTCCTTTGACCACCGGCTGATCGACGGAGTGACGGCAGTGCGCTTTACCAACCGGATCAAGGAGCTGCTCGAAGATCCGAATCTATTGTTCGCGGAGATGGTCTAAATGGTAGTTGGGGAAATCGCAATCGAAACAGACGTTGTCGTCATCGGAGGGGGCCCTGGCGGCTATGCGGCGGCCATTCGCCTCGGCCAGTTGGGCCAATCGGTCGTCCTGGTGGAAAAAGAGGCGTTGGGCGGCGTGTGCCTCAACCGGGGCTGCATTCCCTCCAAAGCGTTGATTCATGCCGCAGGCGAGTACCATAAGCTGGCCGGGCTGGGCAAGCTGGGGATCAGGCTGCCGGACGGAAGCGCGGCGTTTCACATGCCGGACTGGCAAGCGTGGAAAGAGTTCGTAGTTGCGCAATTGAGCCAGGGGGTAGAGCAGCTTTGCCAGGCAAACGGAGTGACGGTAGTCAAAGGCTCCGCCACGTTGCTTTCTGCCGACCGGATCGGAGTCGAGACGGGCGGCGATTTTGAGACGTACAAGTTCCGCCAGGCGATCATTGCCACAGGCTCCCGCCCTTTTGCGCCGAAGGCTTTGGCGCCGGACCATGAGCGTATTCTGGATTCCACGGACTTGTTGAACCTGCACGAACTGCCGAAGTCGCTTGCGATCATTGGCGGCGGCTATATCGGGATGGAGCTGGGCATGGCGCTTGCCAAGCTGGGAACGAGCGTGACGGTCGTAGAGGCAGCACCAGGCATTTTGCCGCAGACGGCTCCCCACTTGACGCAGGAAGTGCGGAAGCAGGCGAAAAAGCTGGGGATAAGCGTGAAGACGGCGACAAAAGTCGAGGAAATCTCGCGTAGCGGTGACCAGGTGACACTTGCCGTCCTCTCTGAGCCGCACGGACGCGAAGAGCTTACGGTGGACAAAGCATTGGTGACGATTGGCCGGGTGCCGAACACGAGCGACATCGGATTGGGGCAAGCCGGAGTCGTGATCGATGAAAAAGGCTACATTCCCGTCAATGCCGAGTGCCGCACCAACCAGCCGCACATTTTTGCCATTGGCGATGTGACGCCCGGGCCTGCACTGGCGCACCGCGCCTCGAAGCAAGGCATCGTGGCCGCCGAAGTCATCGCGGGCTTGCCAAGCAGCGTGGACTCGCCGTATGTCCCTTACGTCATTTTTACCGACCCGCCAATCGCCGGTGTCGGCCTGACGCCAGAAGAAGCAAAGGAGCAGGGCTATCGGGTCAGAACGGCGTCGTTTCCGTATCGGGCGAACGGCAAAGCTTTGGTGATCGACGAGCGTGACGGCTTCGCAGAAGTGGTCGTCGAGGAAGACACGCACCTGCTAGTGGGCATGCACGTAGTCGGCGCGGATGCGCCGAACCTCATCGGAGAAGGTGCGCTGGCTCTGGAGCTTGCTGCCAGAGTCGAGGATTTGGCGCTCACCATCCACCCGCACCCGACCTTGAGCGAGGTGTGGCTGGAAGCAGCGGAAGCCGCCCTCGGACACGCCATCCACATCGTCAACAAAAAATGAGCGAAAACCTCCTTGCTCGCGAATGGAACGCGAAAGGGGGTTTTTTCTTGTCTGCCCGAAAGTATATCTTTTCCTGCATGAAACCAAACTAAGTAGGAAACGGCACGTTCGGCTGCAAAAAAGGAGAGGGCACGATGGGAGACTGGGTGACGATTTGGATCGGAGCGAGTATCGGGGCATTTCTGGCGATCGTGTTGCTCGCGACCGTAGCGTTTTGCTTTTCGCGCGGATTCGTGCGCTGGGCGGTCGGCCACTTCGCCAAAATCGTGATGAACGACCGCTATCCGGAAAACATATGGGAAATCGTCTCGGCGCTGACGCGCGTCTCTCCCCAAAAGGTGCTGGAAAACAGCTTGCGCGCTGCGGAGGGCACCGCGATTGACAGGCCGTTCGGCACGCCGCGAAAATTTTTGAATTACGACGGTCTCCTGTTTTCCCCCGCGCAATTGTCGGTGCTTCCTGCGCCTGAAAATGCCGAGGTCGATATGCGCCTCACCATCGGGCCGATGGCCAAAAAACCGTTGACGCTGGAGATTCCGCTGTTGGCTGGCGGGATGGGCTTTGGCGTTGGCGTGACGGATAAAACCAAGATCGCCATTGCCAAAGGGACGGCTGCGGTCGGCACCGTCACGAATACGGGAGAAGGCGGTTTCTTACCCGAAGAAAGAGAAAACGCAAAATATTTGATCTATCAATATCATTCCGCGACATGGACAAAGAGTCCGGAGATTCTCAAGCAAGCCGACGCGATAGAAATCCGGATCGGCCAAGGCGCTACCGCCGGAGCTGCGACTTTTATCCCGCATCGTGATCTTCGTGGCAAGGCCAGCCAAGTCATGCATCTGCCAGACCAGGAGTACATCGTCATCCCTTCCCGGCATAAAGAGGTGCAGAAGCCAGACGATCTTCGCAAGCTCGTCGACCAGCTCCGCGAGTTGACAGAGGGTGTGCCGATTGGGGTCAAGATGTGTGCCAGCGCGAACATGGAAGCCGATCTGGAAGTGGCGATCATGGCTGGCGTCGATTTTATCAGTATGGACGGGGGCCAAGGCGGCTACAAGGGCAGCGCGCCGATCTTGCAGGACGACTTCGGCTTGCCGACGATCTACGCGGTGTCAAGAGCGGTCCGCTATTTGCAAAAACGCGGCGTCAAGGACAAAATTACGCTGCTGAGCGGAGGTGGGTACTATACGCCAAGCCATTGCCTGAAAGCGCTGGCCCTGGGGGTGGATGGCGTCTATTTGGGCACGGCCATGCTCTGGGGGATGGCGCACGATCAGGTCACGAAGGCCATTCCGTGGGAGCCGCCCACCCAGCTCCTGTTTTATGGCGGGCACTCTCAAAAAGAGTTTGACGAGCAGGAGGCGGCCAAGTATTTGGAGCATTTTTTTTGCGCGTTTGTCGATGAAATGCGGATTGCCACTCTCGCATTGGGCAAGACATCCGTTCGCGAGGTAGGCGTCGACGATTTGATCGCTCTCGACAGCATGACCAGCAAAGTCACAAACATCCCGCTCGCGTACACCCCGCGCATCCCGCACAGTCCGTCATGAAGGCAAAAACAAGACACGATCGGTTAACCCGTACGAGCAAAGCTTCCTTCTGTCGTTTTTGGGGTTGGAAGTGGCAACAGGCGCGGCTTTGTATCTCGTATTCGTGATCTTCCGTAAGCTGGATTCCAGCCCGTATGCGTTAGTCAAGCTGGGGATTATCGGGAGCGCAGTCGGGTTGGTTCTCGATGCGTTCGCGCTGTGGAACCGCGATGTATTTTTTGCAAAGCTTTCCAATGAGCAGTTGCTCGCCTTTACGATCTGGATGGCTTTCGCCTACGGTTTGTATTTGGCGCTCCCGCTGTTCATGGCAAAAGGCGACAAATCATAAGCGATTTCTGACGGATCGTTTACCCCCTATTCAAGAGGTCCGGCAAAAGCCGGAAGCCTGAATAGGGCTTTTTGTTAGCTCGTTATCGTTCAGGCTTTTGCGCAAAGCGATCATGCTATATAATGATAATGATTATCAATTACATTCATTCGCAAAAGGGAGAATCATCCGAGTGTTTTTACATCCGTTAGAATGCGCAAAAGAGACGTTTTTCGTTTTACAGCGAATGGAGCGGCAGCAATACGGTTTGCAGCAGGAGCATCCTCCCGTATGGAAGGATGGGCACCATCTGCTCTACGTCCAGGAAGGAGAGGGGATCTTGCGCGTGGACGGCGACCCGCTCCTGTTAAAGCCGGGAAAAATCGTGCTGCTCGCCCCGGATTGCTGCGTAGAGGTGGAGGGCCGCTCCTGCAAGCCGCTGTCTCTCTACGATTTTTCGTTTACATATACCGTGGCGAGCGACACGCCAGCACAGTCAAAAAAAGCAAAGGCTGTCTTTTCCCCTGGCCATCACGCGCTGTCTGCCCAGGCTGCCGCTCGTTTTGCGCAGTTGCTGGAGCAAATGGAGCAGCTTGCGGAAACAGAGGAGCCGCTCGCCAAGTGGAAGCAGTCGATTTTGTTCCAGGAAATCATGTACCTCGCCGTCTCCGATCCGCTGACAACGGAAGAAACAGGCGGGACGCGGGAAGCGATTGAAAAAGTGCTGCTTTATGTGCAGCAGCATTATCAGGAGGACATTTCTTTAAAGGAAGTCGCACAGATGCACGGCATCAGCGCCTCGAATTTTTCCAGCGTGTTCAAAAAGCATGTCGGACTGAACCCGCTTGACTATGTGACACAACTGCGAATGGCCCAGGCGCAGCGAAAATTGAAGGCGAGCCAACCGATTGAGCTCGTCGCCCGGCAGGTTGGCTTCAAAGACCCGCTCTATTTCAGCCGCATTTTCAAGCGAACAGTCGGCGTCACACCGTCCGCCTATCGAAAACAGAGCCAGACGGACAAGATCGTCACGCTGCTGCCGCATTTGAACGATTACTTGCTGGCGCTTGGGGTCAAGCCGTTTGCGACGCTGCCCTACGGCGGGAATGACCAGGTGGATGGCTACTTGCCTTATCTGGCTCGCGAGTTGAGCGAGACAAAGCTGACGGGAAGCTGGAACAAGCCGGACATGGACGAGCTGGCAGAGGCGAAGCCCGGATTGATTCTCGGCTCGAACTGGTTCCACATCAATCTGGAGTCGGTGAAAAAAATCGCCCCGACCATCCCGATCATTTTGCGGGATGACTGGCAAAGCCTCTTGCTGGAACTGGCTCGTTTTTTCGGCAAAGGAGAAGAAGGGAAGCACTGGATGCGGCGATACGAGCAAAAGGTAAATCAGGCGAAGGCGCTCTTGTCCTTGTCCAAAGCCCGTGACGAGTCAGTTATGATTCTCACCGTGACTTGCAACGAATACCGGGTGTACGGCGGCAGAAGGCAACTCGGCAAGGTGCTGTACGAAGATTTGCGGTTGACACCTCCGGCGGGGATTTCGACCAAAACGCATTACGTCTGTGTGACACTCGAACAAATCCAGGCGATGAATCCCGACCACATTTTTTTGTCGACGAACAATTCCAATCCGAGCAAAGAACAGATCAAGGCCCTCCAGGCGACCAAGGCGTGGTCCGGTTTGCGGGCGGTGCAGAAACATCAGGTGTACGAGGTGGAGAGCTGGCTGAACGGTCACGCTCCGATCAAGCACAGCCTGTCCATCGACGTCGCCATCAGCCATCTGGCCGAGAGCAAGCAATGGGAGGTCTCTGTCATGTAAGCCGCTTCGTCAGCAAGTGGCTTTTTTTCATGGACGGCCGCAAGATTTTGTCCATATAGGAACAAGATTTTGTCAATTGTGCCAGGTCAGCGGCTTACTCTATAATCACTAAAGTGAAAATGATTATCAATAACAACGCGGAGGTTCAGTCATGATATCCTTTCAACCGTTTAAAAAAGTAATTTCCGGGGCGCTCTGCCTGTTTGCGCTGACCGCAGCGGGCTGCGGAACCAGTCCCGCTCAGCAGGGAGCGCAGGCGGGAGTAGCGCCAGCCCCGGCACCTGCCCAGGAGCAGACGATCGAGCACGATATGGGCAAAACGGTCGTCAAAGGGGACCCGCAAAAAATATTGTCGCTTCATCCATGGATCAGTGACTTTTTGCTTTCGCTGGAGATCACACCATCGGCTTCGCCAAGCTCAGGCCCCAACTCCACCGAGTTCACCTGGTATTTGAAAGACGGGCTGAAAGATTCGGTCAACCTGGGCTGGCAAATTCCGAAGCCGAACCTGGAGCTGATCGTGCAGAGCAGCCCGGATTTAATCATCGGCAACCAAAACTTCGGCGAGTTGAACGAGCAACTGTCCAAAATCGCCCCGACGATTTTCATCGAGCCGGTTGAAGATGACCAAGGCGTGCGAAAAATGCGCGAGACGTATTTGCGCCTGGCGAAGATGCTGAAAAAAGAAGAAATCGCCAAGAAAAAGATCGCGGAATACGACGCAGAAGTGGAGAAGTACCGCGCCCAGCTTAAAGCGGCGATGGCCGACCAGACCGTCATGTTCCTGCGCGTCACCGATAAAGAGCTGCGCTACTACAGTCCGAAGCTGTTCGAGGTGCTGTACGACGACCTCGGACTGGCCAAGCCGGCGAATATTCCGGATGCGGCCAAGAGCTTTCAGCCGCTCTCTATTGAAAAGCTGCCAGAGGTCAACCCGGACCATATTTTCCTGCTGCACGAAGGCGGAGACCGCGTGTCGTCCTTGCGGGAAACCGCTGTATGGAAAGGGCTGGACGCTGTGAAAAACAACCGCGTGTACGAAGTAGACTACGATCTGTGGTTCCAAGGTTTCGGCCCGATTGCGAACCGCTTGATTCTGGAAGACGCGACCGAGAAGCTGCTCGGTGCGAAAGCGAATAAATAAGCATTGCGATAGAAAAACGTTCCTCTTGTTCCGGAAGCCGTCAGACACTGCTGTGTTCTGGCGGCTTTTTGCTGTTTATTTTTTGCCTGCAAAAACTTCCTCTCTGTGAAGGCCGCTCCCAGTCTATCCAAATTTTTAGCGCAGGCAAGCGTTGCGCATGTTGATATACTGACTCTTTCGGCCGCCTGACTACCCGCGCCTATCCGGACACCACCGTCGTCTTGTACGAGTACGACCTGCTCGGCCGCCATGATGATGATTGGCAGCGGGGTTGTAAAATCTTGGACAATATCGACTTCTGTTTTCGTTTCCATCTCGCGAATTAACTCATTCACGACTGTTCCACCCGCGGCTCCCACGTTTTTAGGCTTCTCGGCGTGAAAGCGGCCGAAAACAAAGAGCGCGCCTTGCGGTGTTCGGGCGGGTCGCTGTCATGGATGTTCAGGCGTTCTGGAAACGTCCCTTCCTTTGTGCCAGCTCCGACATTGACAAGGGTACGCTCGCGAACACTCGAAAATAAGGCGTAGTCGGTCAGCACCCGTTTCACGTCTTCGTAGCGGAAAACATTCCAAGTGTTCGTGCCCGCGTGGTAGTAAACCGGATGCTGTTCAAGCATTTTCTTATACCACGCTACAGGAAAAAAATGTTTGGATTTCGCTTTAAAATTCGTGATCTCAGACGGTAGATATACCGTATTTTCCATCTATATACCTCCTTTTGAATGATTGGTTTGTAAAATGGCGCATGAAAAGGAAAGGGATGCGGAGAAGGCTCCCCAACGAGCGTGGAAGGGAGGTTCCTCCGGCCGCTAATCCTGTATTAGCATGCCTATCCAGATTTTTCCATTTAAAAGAGGAACAGGAGTCATAAAAGAGGAACGGGAGTCAGGGGCTTGAGATTTTCACGCGCGGTCTGCGGCAAAAAAAGCGCGGACAGAAAGCAATTGGGCTAAATACCAACTTGACCGATAGGTTTTATTTAATTTACACTTGTAAGTATCACATACCGATATTCACCCACGCCGATCAGTCCACTGAAGGCTCCCCGTATTTGCCTTGCGCATGCGTGTGGGAGCCGTTTTTATGGAGGAAAAATGCTTTCGCCAGGGGGAATGAACGTGGAATATACTTGTCTGACTTGCCAACAAGTCTTCGCGTCCGAAAAGGGGCTGTGCCCGCATCTGCAACAGTTTTTCACTTCCGCAGAAGGACAAAAAATTTGGCGCATACGGCTTCTCCACCGTTACGCGTATGAATTTTACAGCGATTCGCAAATGCAAGAGCTTGTGCGCGAGCAGCCGCTGATGGTCTCGGAGGTGCTGTGCGTCGAGCAGTTTGATACGAGGACGTACACGGGCCTGAACGCATTGGGGCAGCGCGTCTCTATCCTGGAGTAGACGAAAAAGGAGCGGCTGCGGGTGAACTCATTGTCGGTTCATCCCGGAGCTGCTGCTTCGAGAACGAAGAGGTGCGGCCGCACGGATGGCGGCCTGCTCGCCCGGCCCGCATCGTCTTTTCCCTGATGGCGCTCGGCGTGGCGGCTGCTGCCATGTTGCCCTTTCCCGATCGACGAAAGCGCGATGAGGGAAGCGGTCACGAGTTTGTCATTTCTATAAAAAAGTGGAAAAAGATTGAAATCGACGGACGGATGAATTAAAATTTTGCTAAAGGAAGCACGGACGTAAGCAAAAAAGATGCGATCATGAGCAGCAAGGGACGATGAGCCGCTCGTAAAAGCCCCGTTTGAATCTAATAGCACAACAACCTGAGTGAATCTATTGAAGCTTAGGCACTTTAGAGGAATGAAGGGGTCATACGGCAAAGCGCACTGGAGTGTATCGGCTGACGGATACATGAAGGGGCGAAGCTTTGCCGTTTTTTTGTGTTTTTGCCATCCAAAAGCAAAAGAAAAGACCCGAAAGAGAAAGAGGTTTCCAAGATAATGGAGGAATCGCTAGCCATGGAGCCAATCAACTGCTACCCACTGACTCATCCGCAAAAAAGAATCTGGTCAATCGAGCAAATTTATCCCGACACTCCGTTGCACAACATTGGCGGAACTGTCATCATAAAAGGCCCTGTGCAACTGCCTGCGCTTGAAAAAGCTGTTCATCTGTTTATCGGCAGACATGAAGCGTTGCGACTGCGCGTTTTGAACCGGAAGGGCGAGCCGCAGCAATACGTGAGTCCGTATGAACCTTTCCCATTGGACTGCCTAGATTTCTCAACTGGCACAGAGCCGCAGCACGACTTTGCCAACTGGGTGCAGGCGGAAGCGAGAAAGCCGTTCGTCATCGAAAACGAAAGGCTTTTTTATTTTGCCCTGTTTCGCCTCTCGGACCGCGAGCATGGCTACCTGGCCAAGTTCCATCATCTGATCGCCGATGGATGGTCGATCAAAATCATGACCGACGAGATTCGCGAACGGTACGACAAGCTCGTGCGCATAGGGGCAGCAGACGAAGAGCCTGCTCCAAGCTACTTGGCGTACATCGAGCACGAGCGGGAGTACCTTTCGTCGGATCGCTTCTGCAAAAACCGGATGTTTTGGAAGGAGAAATTCCGCGACTTGCCCGACTCGCATCTGGAAAAAAGCTCAGACACGCTGCCGGGAAACCGCCTCACGTATGAATGGAGCGCCGAGCTGTCCACCCGGGTAAAAGAGTGGGCCAACGCGAACAACTGGTCGTTGAACACCGTTTTTGTCGCGGTGTATTTGCTGTATGTCCACAAGTTCACCGGGCGCGCGGATCTCGTGATTGGCACGCCGGTGCTCAATCGGTCTGGCAAGCAGCAAAAAAGCATGTTTGGCATGTTTACGAGCACGATGCCGTTTCGGTTTTTGGTCGACGATAGCTGCTCGGTTGCGGACATGATCGGACAGGTCAACCGGGAGCTGCGGGATTGCTTTTTCCATCAACGCTATCCGTATGACTTGCTGATCCAGGATGTGGAGCTGAAGAAAAAGGGCCACCACCAACTGTTTGATGTGTGCGTCAATTACTACAACACAGCGCTCGATACAACGTGGGACGGCTACGCGGTCGAGAATGTCGAGTTTTACAGCGGGCAGCAGATTTACTCCATGCAACTGGTCATCAAGGAATGGTCCGATTCCGGTCGCATCAGCATCAGCTTTGACTACAAAACGAACGACTACACAGCGGAGCAAATCCGCGATTTGTTCGCTCGCCTGACTGCCCTGGCCGGGAAAATCGTGGACAAGCCCGACGAGCCGATCAGGCGGTTGACGCTTTTTTTCGCGGATGAGCGGCAAAAACTGGTGGAGGCGTATAACCGAACCGATGCGTTTTATCCGCGCGACCAGACGATCTACCAACTGTTCGAAGCGCAGGCAGCCAAAACGCCGGACAAGCTCGCGGTGCAGCATGGCGAAGCGACTTTGACCTACCGCCAACTGAATGAAAAAGCCAATCAGCTTGCCAGATATTTGCGCGAGCAAGGAGTCGGGCGGGAAACGATTGTAGGCCTTTTGACCACGCATTCGCTGGAAACGGTGGTCGGGCTGCTCGGCATCGGAAAAGCGGGCGGAGCGTTCATGCCCATCGACCCTGACAATCCTGCCGAGCGGATTCGCTACCTGCTGCAAAACTCCGGCACCAGGCTTTTGCTGACGAATGTGGACACAGCGGACGAGTGGGACTTCAACGGACAAGTCATCCGCCTGCCGGACGTCGACTGCACAGCGTATGCATCGTCCAACCTGCAGGCGGAGAGCGAGCCTCAAGACCTGGTCTACCTGATTTATACATCCGGCTCTACCGGAAAGCCCAAAGGCACGATGATCGAGCATCGCGGGCTGGTCAACTATATTTGCTGGGCCAAAAAAATGTATGTCAAGCAGGACGACGAAGTGTTCCCGCTCTATTCGTCGTTGGCGTTCGACTTGACGATTACGTCCGTCTTTACCCCGCTCATTAGCGGCGGAACGATTTTGGTCTACAGCCACAAAGAAGACGAGTACGTGCTGTTCCGCATCATGCGCGAGAACCGCGCGACAGTTGTCAAGCTTACGCCTGCGCATTTGTCGCTGCTGCTGGATCGGGACAACCGGAATTGCTCGGTGAAACGATTCATCGTCGGCGGGGAAAATTTGAAGGCCAGCCTCGCCAAAGGCATCTATGACAGCTTCGGCGGCAACATCGAAATTTTCAACGAATACGGGCCGACCGAGACGGTAGTCGGGTGCATGATTCACGCTTATGATCCCGCGACGGACACGCGAGCGGCTGTGCCCATTGGCAAGCCGGCCGACAACGTCCGCATTTACGTACTGGACAGGCACCTGGCTCCTGTCCCGACCTGCGCCGTCGGGGAAGTGTACATTGCCGGCGACGGGGTGGCGAGAGGGTATTTTCACAAGGAAGAGCTGACCCGCGAAAAGTTTATCGACAACCCGTTCGCGCCTGGCGAGCGGATGTACAAGACGGGAGACCTCGGCCGATTTTTGCCGGATGGCAAGCTGGAGTATTTGGGCAGGAGCGACCAGCAAGTCAAGATCAGGGGCTACCGGGTCGAATTGGGAGAAATCGAAAACGGGTTGCTTCAGCACCCGCTCGTAAAAGAGGCGGTTGTCCTCGTGCGGGAAGACAAGCAGCAACCCGCAATGCTGTGTGCGTATTACGTCGCGGCGGGCGAGATCGACATTTTGGACTGGAAGCAGCAGTTGGGGCGGCAGTTGCCGGATTACCTTGTCCCGCAATATTTTGTAGAGGTAAAGGAAATTCCGCTCACAGCTAACGGCAAAGTCGATGCGCGCTCCTTGGCAAAAATCCCTTTGCCGAGTACAGAACATAGCGAATATGCCGCTTATTCGAGCGAGAAAGAGCAGCAGTTCATCCAGACCGTGGCAGAAGTCCTCGGCGTTCGGCAGATCGGCCGGAAGCACAACTTTTACCATATGGGCGGAGACTCGATCAAAGCAATTCAGATTGCTTCCAAGCTGAGCGCCAAAGGCTACCGGATCAAAGTCAAAGAGATGCTGTCCCACCCTGTCATGGAAGAGATGGCGCTGCTTGTGGAAGCAGTAGAGCCAACCGTTGTCGAGCAGGGGCTGGCTGAGGGCAGCATTTTGCCTACGCCGATTGCAGCGTGGTTTTTTGCCCAAGCATTCCCCAAGCCGCAGCATTATCATCAGACCGTCTTCGTGGAAATCAGTCCGGCGATCACGGCAGACATGCTGGAAAGAGCGCTGTTCAAGCTCGTGGAGCACCACGACAGCTTGCGGATGAACGTCGACGCGCGCGGCGAGCTGTTTTACAACAATGACCACCTGCTGGCCCGCTTCAAACTCGAACAGCGCGACTTGACAGGCGTTGCCCCTGCCGAGCGCTACGGCAGGCTGGAGCAAGCGGCGCACGAGCTGGCGGAGCGCACGGACTTGTCCCGCGACCTTTTGCTGAAAGCGTGCCTGATTCAGTTGGGGAGCACACGCACTTTGCTGCTGTCTGCCCATCATCTCGCAGTCGATGGCGTGTCCTGGCGCATCATCCTGGAAGATTTGAACGCGCTGCTCAAGCAAAGCTGCCTCGGACAAGACGCCGCGCTTCCTTTGAAGACGCATTCGTATCAAAAATGGGCGGAGGCGTTGGAGCGCTCTGGGCAAAGCGTGGGAGAGGCCGAAAAAGCGTACTGGGAAGCGGTCTGGCAAAAGCATGTGCCGTTTCCGGTCGACCATGACGCTGGCGCAGACAGCTTGGCTGTCAGTTGCACGCTTTCCGCCGAGCTGGGCCAGCAGGAAACGCTGGCGCTTTTGTCCGAGGCCAATGCTGCCTACAATACGGAGCCTGTCGATCTGCTGTTGACGGCTTTGTTCGTCGCGATCCGCGAATATACCGGACAGACGGATATCGTGATCGAAACAGAGGGGCACGGGCGAGAGCAACTGGAGGAGAAGCTCGATATCGGCAGGACGGTCGGATGGTTCACGAGCCTCTACCCGTTCGGCATCTCGCTCACAGACAAAGCTTTGTCCGCGCAGATCAAGCACGTCAAGGAGACGCGGCGAAAAGTCCCCCGTAACGGAATCGGCTACGGCATGTTGCGCTATTTGGCAAAGACGCTGCCGGAAGCCGCCCCCCGGACGGTCAGGTTTAACTACTTGGGCGAGTTTGCCCAACCGTTCGACGGCGGCTATGTCAAACTGCTCGGAGGCGCTCTTCAGCACAACACGAGTCCAGACAATCCGCTCACGTGCCTGATTGAGCTGAACTGCTTTGTGTTGGACAGTCGCTTGCAAATACGGCTGGCCTTTAGCCGGAACAAGTTTACGGAAAGCAGCATGCAGCGCTTTTTGGACAACTTCCGGCGGCGTCTTGCTGAGATCATCCTGCATGGCAGCGAGCACGGAGCGAAGGAGTTTACCCCTTCTGATTTTGACGCGGTGGAGCTTACGCAGGAAGAGCTGGACAATCTGTTCATTTGACGGCGGGAAAATTCGGGATGAGAGGGTACGTTTATGAGAAAAGGAATCGCGGCATGGCTTGTCCTGCTTCTGCTCACCATGACTTTTCCCTGGAAATTACAGGCGGAAACAGCGGCAGCAACCAGTCTGGGCGCAGAAAAAATCGCAGCGATCGAAGCGTGGATCGCACAAAAAATGCAGGACGGCAAAATTCCCGGCGCTTCTGTCGTCATTGTAAAAGGTGAAGAGACGGTCTACAACCGCGGGTTTGGCTATGCGGATGTGGCCGCGCAAAGCCCGGTGACGCCGCAAACGCTGTTTGAGCTTGGCTCTACCAGCAAGGCGTTTACGGGTCTGGCTGTCCTGACGTTGGAGGAACAAGGGCGGCTCAGCTTGCAAGACCCGGTGCAAAAGTATCTCCCGTGGTTTCAGATGAAAGATGCCGCAGGAAATACGCCGCCTATTACGTTGGCGCAATTGCTCCACCATACGAGCGGAATCCCGTTCCGCTCGATTGGCGAAATTCCGGCAGGCGAAGAGGCAGACGCGCTGGAGCGTACAGTGAGGACAGCGCTAGGGCAGACGCTTGATTTTCCTCCGGGAGAACGATTCCTCTATGCGTCTATCAACTACGATGTCCTCGGATTGGTCGTCGAAAAAGTGACGGGCATGTCTTTTGAACAATATGCAAAAGACAACGTGCTGACGCCGCTTGGCATGCAGCATTCCTACCTGTTCCGGCAGGAAGCACAGCAGCAGGGGATGGCCAAAGGCTATAAGATCGGCTTTTTGGGGGCGCGAGAATACGAAGCTCCCGTGTATCGGGGCAATACGCCAGCCGGATACATCATTTCCAATAGCGAGGATATGGCGCTCTGGCTGAAACGGCAGCTTGGCGCGGTAGCGGAAGAACAGGTGAGTAGCGAGCTGATTGGGCGGTCGCATCAGCCGGATCGGTCCGTTTTTCCGGGCAGTGATGGTTCCTCGTATGCGGCTGGCTGGTTCGTCTACCAAAAAGGCAGCGGCGAACTGTCCCATGGCGGAAGCAACCCGAATTACTCTTCCTCGGTCGTCATTCGCCCTGGCGATCAGTTGGGGGTTGCGGTATTGACCAACATCAACTCGGCTCATACGCAGGCGATGGGCCAGGGAATCATGGACATGTTGCAAAACAAGCAGCCGCCGGAAAACGTTTCCGACCTTTACAGCAGCGTCGACAAGGTGGCGGTTGTCATTTTGTGCATCGCGCTTCCGTTGATTGCACTTACCGCCTGGTTTGCCGCCAAGGCTCTCGGCGAAATCGCCCGCAAACAGCGGCGTCCATCCGCAGGGCTTGTGAAAAACGCGTATCGGTTTGCGCTGCTGCTCGTCTGTCTGGGGCTGTGCGGATACTGTTTGTGGCAAATTCCCGCCGTTTTGTTTGATGGGCTGTCCTGGAGCTTCGTCGACGTCTGGGCGCCTTCAAGCTTTAGCATCGCCATTCTTAGTTTGTTTGTCGGAATTGTGCTGTTTTCCGTCTACTACTGGCTGACGGTCGTGTTTCCAAAAGCGAATGACCGCACCTTTTTTCCCGTCATCGTCCTCAGTACGGTCAGCGGACTGGGCAACGCGCTGATTATTTTCATCATTAACGAGGCGCTCAACCATACCGACCGTTTTCAGGGCGGCTTGTTTTCCTTTTTTGTGATGGGCATTCTCATCTATGTGTTCGGACAAAGGCTGGTCAGAGCCAAGCTGATTACGATCACGAACGAGATGGTGTTCCAGAAGCGAACAGAGCTGATTGGCAAAATCCTCAACTCTCCGTACCAAAACATTGAAGCGATCGAAAAAGAGCGCATCTACTCCGTGTTGAACAACGATACGGAAACGATCAGCGGCGTGTCCAACATCCTGATTTTCGGGGTTACCAGCCTGGTGACGCTGCTGTGCTGCTTCATTTATTTGGGCATGGTCAACCTGTACGGCCTGCTCATTTCCATTGCCGTGATTTTGGCCGCTGCCGGGCTTTATTTTCTCGCCGGTCGGTACGCCAATCGCGTCTGGGAAGAAACGCGGGACATTCAAAACGCGTTTTTCAAGTTCATCAACCACATGATTGGCGGCTTCAAGGAGCTGAGCATCCACCAGGGAAAAAAAGGGCAGTTCCAGCAGGAGCTGCAGCAAAGCTGCGACACGTACCGGATCAAACGGATTCAGGGGGATTTGAGCTTCGCCAATGTGTTTGTGATGGGCGAGCTGCTGTTCACCTTCGTGATCGGGGTCGTTGCGTTTATTTTTCCTGTCGTCTTTACGGATATTGCCAACAGTTCCTTGCGCGCCTACATTTTTGTGTTCCTGTACATGACAGGCCCGGTGCATGGCGTGTTGGATGCGATCCCCAACTTCATTCGCGTGCGGATTAGCTGGAATCGGTTGAACGAACTGTCGAGACAGTTGGAACCCGGCGCGAAAACAGAGGACGGGCAAACGACAGCGGCAGCTCACGGCGAGGAGGGCATCCATTTGGAGGCCAGGGCGGTTGAATACCATTACAAAAACGCAGAGGGCGAGCCATTTACCGTCGGTCCGGTCAATTTGCGCGTCCACTCCGGCCAGGTCACGTTCATTACGGGCGGAAACGGGAGCGGAAAATCGACGTTGGGGAAACTGCTGGTGGGGCTGTACAAGCCTGACCGGGGCGAAATTTTGCTGAACGGCCAGCGCCCGGAAGACCTGGGGCAGCACTTTGCCGCCATTTTCAGCGATTTTCACCTGTTCGAGAAGCTGTACGGCATCGACGTCAAGCAGAAAGAACAAGAAATCCAGGACTATTTGCGCAAGCTCGGCATGGAAGAGAAGCTGCATATCCAGAATGGCGGCTTTAGCACGGTCAACCTGTCAACGGGTCAAAGAAAACGGCTGGCCTTGCTCGTCAGTTGCATGGAGGAGCGGCCGATCTATTTCTTTGACGAATGGGCGGCCGATCAGGACCCTGAGTTTCGAGAATATTTTTACAATACACTCATTCCGGAGATGAAGCAAAAAGGCAAGTGCGTCATCGCGATTACGCATGACGACAGGTATTTCCATGTGGCCGACCAGCTTTTGAAAATGGAAGTCGGTCAGCTCGCTCATGCACAAGTGAGACAGCATGCGTAGCCAACCATAGAGAATCTCTGCGTAAAAAGGGAGAGGAGGGGAGGCGGCAGAGCGAAAAAAATCGGGAAGCGATAGGAGCGGACGAGTTCGTTGCACGGTCTACTACGAAAAAAAGGATGATGGCTAAAGATGAATACATTCGAAACGATTGGCATTATCGGCGCCGGGGTCATGGGATCGGATTTGGCTCTGGACCTGGCGAGCCACGGATACCGCGTCATTTTGAAAGACTTGCATCCCGCCATTTTGGAAAACGCGAAAAAGAAAATGCGGGAAGATTTCAAGCTGGTCAAGCTGATGAAAAAAGAGATTCCGCTAAAAGACATCGAGCAGGTGCTTGACCATGTGCAGTTCACCACTGCGTACGACGATTTTTCGGCCGTGCCGTTCGTGATTGAAAACATCACCGAAAATTGGGAGGCCAAGAAGCAAGTTTACCTAAAGCTGCGACAACATTGCCCGGAAGACACGATTTACGGCGTCAATACAAGCTGCATTTCCATTACAAAGGTCGGCTCGCTCATGCCCAAGCCGGAAAATGTCATCGGGATGCACTTCATGAATCCGGTGCCGCTCAAGCAAATGGTCGAGATCATCCGCGGCTACTATACGTCCGAGCAAACGATCGAGAAAATCAAGGGCTTTTTGAAATCGGCCGACAAAAAGCCGGTGCTGGTCAACGATTCGCCCGGCTTTGTCACCAACCGCGTGCTGATGCTGATGATTAACGAATGTATTTGGGCGATTCACGATCAGGTGGCGACGCCGCAGGACCTCGACAAAATATTCCGCTTGGGGTTCAGCCATAAAATGGGGCCGCTGGCTACTGCGGACTTAATCGGACTGGATACGATTTTGCACTCGATTGAAGTACTCTACGAAAGCTTCAACGATCCGAAGTATCGCCCGTGCCCGCTGCTGGTCAAAATGGTTGACGCCGGACTGCTCGGCAAGAAAAGCGGCAAAGGGTTTTTCGATTATACGGCTGCGTCCCCGTTGGCGCGCAGTGCCCGGTAAGCGGTATGCCGGGCGAAGTCGGTCAAAATTTCATGTAAAGGAACATGCAAATGGAGCTGAAAAACGGGATTAAATGTGTCGTCTGGGATTTGGACAACACGGTCTGGAACGGCGTGCTGTCAGAAGGGGACGAGGTTGCCCTCTATCCGCAAGTCAAGGAAATCATGGAGCAGCTTGACCAGCGCGGCATTTTGCAATCGGTCGCGAGCAAAAACAATTACGATGACGCGATGCGCAAGCTGAAAGAGTTCGGCATCGACCACTATTTTCTGTACCCGCAAATTCATTGGGAGCCGAAGTCCAAGTCCGTCGGGGCGATCCAGCAGGCGATCAACATCGGGATGGACACGCTTTTGTTCATTGATGACCAGCCTTTTGAACTGGATGAAGTAAAAAGCGTGCACGATTCGGTTAACTGCCTGCACGCCGGGCGCTATACCGAGCTGCTGACCCATCCTTCGCTGATTCCGGCTTTTATTACGGAGGACTCGAAAAAACGGCGGCTCATGTATTTGCAGGACATGGAGCGGCAGCAGGAGGAAGAGTCGTTCACCGGAACGAGCGAAGAGTTTTTGAAAACGTTGGACATGAAGTTCATTATCAGCGAGGCGCAGGAGGATTGCTTGAAACGCGCGGAGGAGCTTACGGTGCGCACCAATCAGTTGAACTCGACGGGGCGGATTTACAGCTACGACGAGCTGAACTATTTCCGCCATTCGCCCGACCACAAGCTGTACGTGTGCGAGCTGACCGACAAATACGGCTCCTACGGAAAAATCGGAATCGCCCTGGTCGAAATGAACGAGACGCATTGGCATATCAAATTGCTCATCATGTCATGCCGGGTCATTTCGCGGGGTGTCGGCACCGTATTGCTGACGCACATCATGCAACAAGCCAGGCAAGAAGGCAAGCGATTGCTGGCCGACTTTAAAAATACGGAACGAAACAAAATGATGTACGTCTCCTATCGGTTTTCCAACTTCAAGGAAGTTTCCAAAGAAGAAGACGGTTTTGTCATTTTGGAAAACGATTTGACCCAGATTCAAAAATTCCCGCCTTACATTGAAGTGCTCGTTTTGTAATGACGATCTAACCAAAAAGCAACCCAAAAAAGGAGAGTTTACTCATGCAACTTCACCAACAAATTCGCGACTTTATTTTGGCCAATCTCGTTGTGTTCGACGACGAAGTGGAATTTGGCAATGCCGACAATATTTTTGAGCTTGGCTTCGTCAATTCCTTGTTCGCGATGAAGCTCGTCACGTTCATCGAAAGCGAGTTTCAGATGACGATTGAAAGCGACGAAATGGAAATTTCCAACTTCAATACGATCGACAACATCGTGAATTTCATCCAGTCCAAATCGGTGTACAAATGAGTGGCGCAGATGATTTACACGACGAAAAATACAAGCGCGGATTTCAATTGGACGGAGTATTTTACGACAATTAACAAAGGGGAGACGCCCAGTCTCGACGGGCAGCTCTATTTTCACAACGTCCGGCAGCTATTGCGTGAAAATGCCCACTTGCTCGGCCTGGTGCTGGGTGACGTGCTGCGCAAGCTGCTGCGGGACGTTCCGGTCAAGCCCGAACCAAGCGTGCTGGAGCTTGGGGCGGGGACCGGGTTTTTGACGCGGCTGTTGCTGACGATGTACCAAGGAAGCGGGGTATTGGTCGATAATTGCCAAACCTCCTTCGACGCCTATCAGCAAATCGCCCATAACCATGCGGAGCGGATTACGTACCTGCTGCAAGACTTGTTCACGTTGGAGCTGGCAGAGACGTTCGACCTCGTGTGCAGCTTTGGCTTGATTGAACATTTTAAAGAGAAGGCCGAAATCTTGTCCGTACATAAACAATTTTGCAAGGAAGATGGACATTTGATTTTGATCGTTCCCATGGATAGTTTTTTGACGCGTGCCTATTACGAGGTCCATCCCGAAATCAACCTGGGGTACCGGGAGCTGTTGACCAAAAAAACCGCTTTGGAGCAGCTCAGAGCCAGCGGTTTGCAGCCGATTCGCGCAGAAGTCAGCCAAGGCTATGTCTACGATTTTTTGACGATCTTATGCAAATGAGCAAGCGTAGGCAGGAGCACATTTTGAATGATGGGGATTGAATGAATATGACGATAACAAGCCCACATAGCATTCTCGATGAAGTAAGACAGTTTGCAGCAGAAGAAATCAGGCCGTTTGCGGCCGAATTTGAAAAACAAAAAGCGCTTTCCCGCGCGCTTGTCCAAAAAATGGGCGACAGGCGCTACCTGGCTGCGAGCTTCCCGGCCCAGTACGGGGGCTTGCAGTTGCACCCGCTGGAATACGGCAGTCTGGTCGAAGAGATCGGCAAAGGCGCCCTGTCTGCCGCGATGCTTTTGACCGTGACGACCGGGCTTGTAGGCGAAACGCTCATCCGCTGGGGCAGCGACTACCAAAAAGAACAGTACGTATGGCCGATCGCCCGGGGCGAGAAGATCGGCGCCTTTGCGTTGACCGAACCGGGAGTGGGCAGCGGCGCCAAAGACGTGAAAACCTCCTACGAAAAAGCAGGCGACAAATACCGGATCAGCGGGCGCAAAAAGTGGATTTCGTTTGGCGAGATCGCCGACTTTTTTATCGTCATTGCCAGCGATCCGGCGACGAACGGCGTCAGTGCTTTTCTCGTCGACCGCGAGCAAGAAGGTGTCCACGTCCGCAAAATAGAAGGGCTGCTTTCGTGCGCCGCTTCCCAGCTTGCCGATATTGAGCTGGACGATGTGGAAGTCGGCGTGGAGAAGCTGATCGGCAAGGAAGGCATGGGCTTTACGGGAATTGCCAACTTCGCGCTCGACCAGGGGCGGTTTAATGTCGCCTGGATGGGCGTCGGGCTGGCGCAGGAGGCGCTGGAAGTGATGGTCACCTACGCGCGCAAAAGAAGCCAGTCCGGGCAAAAAATTTTCAACTTCCAACTGATTAAAGGCATCATCGGCGACGCCGTGACGAACGTTCATGCCGCCCGCTCGCTCTGTCGGGAAGCCGCGCGCATGCGCGCCGAAAACCATCCGGACGCAATTGTGCAAACGACGATGGCGAAATATTTTTCCTCGGTAGCAGCCAACAAAGTTGCCGCCGATGCCGTTCAGGTGCTCGGCGCGAACGGCTGCTGCGATTTGTATCCGGTCGAGCGGCTTTTTCGCGAGGCGAAGATTTTGGAGATCATTGAAGGCTCTTCGCAAATTCAGCAGCAAATCATCGCCATGCACGGGGCGAACCGCTACTATCAGCCAAAAAGGATTACGGAAGTATGAAAAAAATAGATGCCAATCAAGTCAGCGACATCCTATCTCTCAGTCCGATGCAAGAAGGGATGCTGTTTCATTATTTGAAAGACCCGGACAGCTCCCTCTACTTTGAGCAAATCAGCTTGCATGTTTCCTCGGCTGTCCATCTCGCTGCGTTTCAACAGGCATGGCGGCACGTCGTCTCCGTCAACGAGATGCTGCGTGCCGTTTTTCGATGGGAAGGGGTCAAAGCGCCTCTTCTCCTCATCCTCAAAGAGCTGCCGGACTTTTTGCGCTATGTCGACGCATCCGCGCAAGCGCCAGCGGACCGCGACGCCTATGTGGACAAGCTGCTGGACGAAGATCGGGCCGACAAGTTCGATCTGCGCGAAGGCGCATTTCGCGTCAGCCTGTACAAATTGGGCGACGAGGACTACCAACTGATTTTGAGTCATCACCATATTTTGTTCGACGGGTGGAGCACGGGCATTCTGCTCGCTGAATTTATGGAAGCGTACCAGCAACTGCTGGAGCATCGCCAGCCGACCGTTCCGGCGAAACGAAAATTCAAGGATTTTATCAAGGCGATCAAGCAAAAAGACAAGACAGAGCAAGAAACATTTTGGACGACCTACCTGCAAGAAGTGAATCCGGTCTGGCTGCAAGAGATCATCCCGGCCAACCACGCTCGCGCAAGCAAGCACGCTGCAAAGAAAAAACAGGCCCGCCTGGACATCCCGCAATCTCTTCACGCGGAAATCAAGCGCCAGGGAAAGCATTCGATAAGTTGCTACCTGTACGGGGCATGGGCGTTGCTGCACTATTTTTATGCAGACGGCAAAGACGTCGTATTCGGAACGACCGTCTCGGGGAGAGAAGAGTCTTTCGATGGGATTGACGAGATCGTGGGCTTGTTCATCAACACGCTGCCGCTTCGCTTGGCGGTCGACCCGGATGAAACTCTCCAGGCATTTTTGGAGCGTGTGTTTGCTTCCATGAATGCCCGCAAGCATTATGGCTCCACTCCGTTGCGGGACATCAAAAAATACAGTGGACTGCCTTTTGAAAAAGAGCTGTTTGATACGGTACTCGTCATTGAAAATTATCCGCTTCAATCGCATTCGAATAATCGGAATTTCGTTATCGATTCCTTTTCATATAGAGAAGAAACCAATTATCCGCTCACGATCTTCATCACGCTGTGGGAGACGATCGAGCTTGTGGTCGACTACGACAGCCGCGTCTATAGCGAAGCGTTTGTGGAGGAGCTGTGCGCGCGCTACAAAATGATACTGTCATGTCTCGTGGAGCAGCCGCTCGCAACGATTCGCGCAGTTGACTTTTTGTTTCCCGCAGAAAAGCAGAAGCTGCTGGCGGAATGGGTGGATACGCAAGTCGCGTTGCCTGCGGGGAAAACCCTTCATCAGCTATTCGCGGAACAGGTGGAGAGAACGCCTGATCGCATCGCCCTGACCTGCGAAGGCCGCGCGCTCACGTATCGGCAGATTCATGAACAGGCGAACCAGTTGGCGAATTTGTTGCGGGAGGCGGGCGTGCAACCCAACCAGGTCGTGGGACTGTACATGGACAGGCGACCGGAGCTGGTGATTGCGCTGCTCGGCATTTTAAAATCCGGCGGCGCCTACTTGCCGCTGGAGCCGACGCTGCCGCTGGATCGCTGCTCGACGATGCTTGCCGACGCTTGTGCCGAAGTGGTCGTATCCGTCGGGAAATTTACGGGGGTGCTGGCTGAGCTGAAGGCCAAGTGCCCGCCATTTGAAACCGTTGTGTGCATGGATCAGGCAGACAGCGAAGCCGAGTACAGTCTCTCTGACATACAGCAACACGCGCGGGAACTGGCCGCCAGTCCCGCAACTCCGGGCGATCTGGCTTATGTGATCTATACGTCCGGCTCGACCGGAGTGCCCAAAGGGGTCATGATTTCGCATGAAAACGTCGTGAATTTTCTGTACGCCATGGAACGGGAAATCGGCTTTGAGCCTGAGCAGACCGTACTTGCGCTCGCAACGTATTCGTTTGATATTTTCGTGCTGGAGTCGTTGGCGCCGCTCTGCTGGGGAATGAAAATGGCCCTGGCAAGCGACGCGGTGCTCAAGGACCCGGAAGAGATCATGAAACTGATCGAAGCCGAAGGGGTAACGATTCTTCAGGCGACGCCGTCGCGGATGAAGCTGCTTGTGCAATCAGCGCGTGCCGGGAGCCTGCAACAACTGCAGAAGATTTTGATCGGCGGAGAAGCATTGCCGGAAGCGTTGTACAAAGCGTTGCGGGCGATCGTGAAGCAATCCATTTACAATGTGTACGGCCCGACCGAAACGACAGTATGGTCGACGATCCAGCGGCTGGAAGAGACGATTTGCATCGGCAAGCCGCTAGCCAATGTCGGCATCTACATTTTGTCGAATGAGAAAACGCTGCGCCCGCCCGGCTATCCGGGGGAGGTGTGCATCTTCGGAAAAGGGCTGGGAAAAGGCTACTTGAACAATCCGCTGCTCACTGCGGAAAAGTTCATAGCGAATCCGTTTCAGCCTGGGGAGCGGCTATACTGTACGGGTGATTACGCCTATTGGCTGCCGGATGGCACCTTGCAGTTTATCGGGCGAAAAGACGACCAGGTCAAAATTCGCGGACATCGCATAGAGCTTGCCGAGGTGGAAAGCGCCCTGAAAGATTTTCCCCCGGTCCAAGATGTCGTCGTCCTCGAAACAAAAGAAAAGAACGAGTCAGCGCTGGCTGCCTACGCGGTGGTCGACAGCAGCTTCAACTGGACGGCTTGCAAAGATTTTCTCAAGACCCGGCTGCCTCATTACGCGATTCCGGCTGCTTGCTACCGGATACAGGCCGTTCCGTACACCCGCAATTTGAAGGTGGATCGCAAAGCGTTGGTGCAGATGCAAAAAGAGCCGCTGCATTTTTTGGCAAGTACCGTCGAGCCGAAAAGCAAGCTGGAAGCGAAGATCGCGGACGCATGGAAAAAAGTGCTGAACATCGAGCGGGTAGGGATACACGATCGGTTTTTTGATGTCGGCGGCGATTCGATCAACGTCATTGCCTTGTGCAATGAACTGAAAGCCGAAATGAACACGGTCGTCCCGGTCCAGACGATTTTCACCTATCCGACCGTTCACGAATTGGCGAACTACTTCCACGCCAAAGCAACAGGGGAGAGCCGCACTGCCAAGCCTCCAGCCGAAAAGCCCAAAGCGGCCAAGCTTCGCGCCGTGGACATTCAAGACACGGATGTCGCGATCATCGGAATGGCGGGGCGTTTTCCGGGAGCGGCTGACAAGGAGCAGTTTTGGCGCAATCTCGTCAGCGGCAGTGAGGCGATCAAGTTTTACACCGATGACGAAATGCAGGTGCTCGGCATCGATCGCGAGCTGTGGAATAACCCGCATTACGTCAAGGCGAAAGGAAAACTCGACGACATCGATTGCTTCGACGCCGATTTCTTCGGCTATACCGTAGCGGAAGCCGAGTGGATGGACCCGCAAATTCGCTTGTTGCACGAGTGCGCGTGGCACGCCCTGGAAGATGCGGGATACGAGCCGGAAGCGTATCCGGGCTCCATCGGTCTGTACGTCGGCTCCGCCTACAATATTTACTGGGTGCCGGAGACGTTTTCCCCGTCGCTGTACGCCTCCGAGCAATATCAAATTTATCACGTCAACAGCAACTCGTTTGCGACGCTGATCGCGTACCGGATGAATTTGCGCGGGCCGGCGATCACTGTCCAGGCAGCTTGTTCCACCTCGCTCGTGGCGATTGACCGGGCTTACAAAGACTTGCTGTTTGGCGACTGTGACATCGCCATTGCCGGGGCGGCTGCCGTTACTTTGCTCGATGAAGCCGGATACGTCCACCAGGAAGGAATGGTTTTATCCAAGGACGGCCATTGCCGCGCCTTTGACAAAAAAGCGACCGGGACTGTCACCGGAAACGGCGTCGGGCTTGTCGTGCTAAAACGTCTCAAGGATGCGCTGGCAGACGGCGATCATATTTACTCCGTTTTGAAGTCGACGGCGGTCAATAACGACGGAAACCGCAAAGTGGGCTATTCGGCTCCGAGCGCGGAAGGACAGGCGGCGGTCATTCAGAAAGCGATCGAACGGTCCGGGATCGGAGCTGCGCAGATTCATTATGTCGAAGCGCACGGGACGGGAACGGCATTGGGCGATCCGGTCGAAATCGAAGGGCTGAAACTGGCCTTCGATACGGACAAGAAAAATTACTGCGGGATCGGCTCCGTCAAAACAAATATCGGGCATCTGGAAGCGGCGGCAGGGATTGCCGGGCTGATGAAAACCTCGCTCGCGCTCAAAAACCGGATGATCCCGCCGACGATCAATTGTGAAGAGGTCAATGCGCAGATTGATTTCGAAAATTCTCCGTTTTACCTCAATACGCAGCTTCTCGATTTGCAAAAAGAAGACACGTTTCCGCTGCGGGCAGGCGTCAGCTCGTTTGGGCAGGGGGGCAGCAACGCTCATGTGATTTTGGAGGAAGCGCCGCCAGCGATCGGGACGCCCGCGAACAGGCGGTATCAAATGATCGCGCTGTCCGCGCACAGCGAGGCTGCGTTGAAGGAGATGAAGGGGCGGATTCGCGAGACGTTCAAGCGCGACGACAGCATCCAGCTCGCCGATGTCGCCTATACGTTGAAGGTAGGGCGCAAACGTTTTTTGCACCGCTCTGTCTTGCTTTGCTCAGAGGTGAGAGAGGCGATTGAAATTTTGACCGAGAAAAACTCCCGCAAATCATGGGATTACGTCGCCTCCGAGCAAACGCCTGCGGTTGTGTTCATGTTTTCGGGCCAGGGCGCGGAATACGTGAATATGGCTTTGGACCTGTACCGCCACGAGCCGCTTTTCCGCGCGAAGCTGGATGAATGCTTCGCGATTTTGCAAAAAATTTCGGGTGTCCGTTATCAGGGCTATTTGTATCCTGACCAGCCTGACGATCGGGCAGCGCGGGAGATACACAGGCAGAGCGTTTCCCAGCCGCTTCATTTTGCCATCGAGTATTCGTTGGCCTGGTTGCTGATGGAGTGGGGCGTTGCTCCGGCGAACATGATCGGGTACAGCATCGGCGAGTATGTCGCAGCGTGCCTGGCCGGGGTTTTCTCGTTGGAAGACGCCCTGTTTTTGACTTATCACAGAGGCCGGCTCATGGAAAAGCTTCCGGAAGGCGTCATGCTGACGGTTCCTTTGGCGGAAGGCGCTTTGCTTTCCATCCTGCCGCACGAACTGTCGATTGCAGCCGTGAACGAGGAATCGTGCATTGTCTCCGGGAGCAAGGAGGACATTGCCCGGTTTGAAGCGACGCTGAAGGCGCAAAAGGTCATTAGCATGCGGCTCGCGATTTCCCATGCCGGGCATTCCAACATGCTCGATGCGATGCTGAGCGAATTTAGCGAATGCGTTCGCCATGTTTCGTTCCAGCAGCCCACTCTTCCGTTTGTCTCCAGCTTGACGGGCAATCCGGTTGCGCCTGCGGAAGCGGCCGATCCCGGCTACTGGGTGCGCCATTTGCGCGAGCCTGTCCGCTTTGTCGCCGGGTTGCAAAAGCTGGCGCAAAAGGAGCATACGCTGTTCATCGAGATCGGGCCGGGACGAAACTTATGTATGCTTGCGCAGCGCTTTGTGCGTCCGGAGCGCAAGCAAAAGCTGCTCGACACGATCCGGGTTGAACGCAAGCAGGTGGCGGACGACGAGCAGCTTGTAAAGACAGTGGCGCAATTGTGGCTGTATGGAGTCGACCTGGACTGGAAACGGTTTTACGGCGGTGAGCAGCGCAGAAGAGTTTCACTGCCGGGGTACCCGTTTGAGAAAAAGCGCTACTGGAACCATGCGTTTCGGTTTGACACCAGCCAGCTTGGCAAACGGGCGGGAGGCAAGCGGTTGGCAAATGCAGCGCTACAGTCCTCGGCATCGCTCTCGTCCACGTCCACGCATTCGCCTTCGCAGGAGGGATCGGCTGGACAAGCGGTTGAGTCGGTTCCAGTCGTTCATACGTTTGCGAGCGAAGAGGGGAGCGTGATCTCGCAGTTAGTCGGGGAGATCATCGGCGGGCCGAATGTAGGGGAAGACGAGGATTTGTTTGAAGCGGGATTTGACTCGCTCAAGGTCGTTTCGTTTATTTCCAAGCTTGCCGATGCGTTCCAGGTGCAACTGACGATGCAAGAGGTGTTCGCGCATCCGACGATCCGGGAGCTGGTGCCGCTCATTCGGCAAAAAGCGCCGCAGGCGGCCGTCGTCATTCCGAAAGCGCCGGAAGCGGCGTACTATCCGGTTTCGTCCCAGCAAAAACGGCTGTATGCGTTGCAGCAGTTTGACGAAACGAGCACGGCGTACAACATTCCGGGCGTGTTCCTGTTGCAAGGGGCTGTCGACCGGGAGCGGATGCAGGCTGCGTGCGAAGGCTTGCTGCGACGGCATGAGGCGTTGCGGACGTATTTTGAGTTGAATGGGCAGGAGTTGGTGCAGAAGATTGTTGCGGTTGAGGCTGTTCCGAGTGGTTCGGCTACTCCAACAGCCGCGCCCTTTACGCTGGAATGGCGGGAGATGCCCGGCGCGAGCGTAGAAGAAGCGCTGGCAGGCTTCATTCGTCCGTTTGCGCTGCACGAAGCGCCGTTGCTGCGGATTCGTTTGGTGAGCATAGGCACTGACCGCCACGTTTTGTTGATCGACATGCACCACATCATTTCCGACGGGCTGTCGATTGAACGGCTGGTCAGCGATTTCCTCGCTTATTACGACGGGCAGACGCTGGCGGAGCCGAAGCGGCAGTACAAAGACTTCGCCGTCTGGCAACAAAGCCGGGACGCCGCCGATTGGCAAACGGAAGCGGATTTCTGGCTGCAGCAGTACAAGGACGGCTACGAAACGCTCGATTTGCCGACCGACTACCGCCGTCCGCCGATCAAACATTTTGCTGGCGACCTGAGGCGGTTTGTCTGGACGGACGAGCAAGCCGCTGCGCTCCGCGAGTTTTGCCGCACGCAGCAGTTGACCCCGTACATGCTGCTGTTTGGTTGCTTTTCCATCCTCCTTGCCAAATACAGCGGACAGCAGGAAATCATCGTCGGAACTCCGGTTGGCGGCCGGATCGGCGCGGAAACCGAAGAGACGGTCGGGGCTTTTGTCAATACATTGGCGCTGCGCAGCTATCCGGCAGGGGAAAAGCGGGTACTTGACTACTTGCAGGAGCTGAAAGCGTATTGCCTGCAAGCGTTTGAGCACCAGACGTACCCGTTTGAAGAGCTGGTGCAGCAGGTGGAAAAAGAAAGGGACCTCAGCCGCAACCCGTTGTTTGACACGATGTTTGCGTGGGAACAACGGGATCGCAGCCAACTGCGCATTCGCGGGCTGGACGTGCAGCGTCAGGACATTCACAGCGGGATCGCCAAGTTCGACCTGACGCTGCAAGCGTGGGAAGAGCAAGGGCAGATCGGGTTTGCGCTGGAGTATGCGACATCGCTGTTTGCCGCCTCCACAGTGGAGCGGATGGGCCAGCATTACATGCAAATCGTCCAGGAGATTGTGCAGTCGCCGGAACAGCCGATCAAGGAGGTTCGCTTGATTTCCGCAGCGGAAGAACGCCTGCTGCGGGACGGCTTCAACCAGACGCACGTGGACGAGGACTGGAGCCAAAGCGTGGTGGCGCTCATCGAAGCGCAGGCAAGCGTGCGCGGCGACGAGTTGGCAGTCGTGTGCGAAGGACAGAGGCTGACTTATCGCGAGCTGAACGAACGGGCGAATCAGGTGGCGCGGTTCTTGCTTGAGCGTGGCTGCGAGAAAAACGAGATCGTCGGCATCATGGCAGAGCGCTCCGTGGCAATGATAATCGGGCTGTTGGCGATTGAAAAGGCAGGCGGAGCCTATTTGCCTATCGACCCTGCCACGCCAGCCGAGCGGATTCAGTATTTGTTTGAAGACAGCGGCATTCGCACCGTCCTCAGTCAAAGCCGCTTGGTCGATCAAGCGGATTTTGCAGGCGTTGCCGTCTACGATCTGGAAGACGAAGCGCAGTACGCCAGCTATGAACGCACGAACCCGGACGTACCGCTTCTGCCAGACGACCTGGCCTACGTACTCTACACATCCGGCTCCACCGGCCAGCCAAAAGGAGTCATGCTAACGCACGGCGGCATGTCGAACCGCTTGCGCTGGATGGCAGCGCATTACGGCATGGACGAAAACGAGGTCGTGCTGCAAAAGACGACCTACACGTTTGACGTCTCCGTCTGGGAGCTGTTTTTGCCGCTCATGATCGGTGGGGTGCTATGTTTCGCCAAGCCGGGCGGGGAAAAAGACCCGGAGTACCTCTATCGCCTCATCGACGAACAGCAGATAACGACGTTGCACTTTGTGCCGTCCATGCTGGCAGCGTTCCTCCACACCTTGCCGGACGACGCTTCCTTTTCTCGTCTCAAGCGCTGCATATGCAGCGGCGAAGAGCTTAGCATCGAGGTAAAGGACCGCTTTTTCCGAAAAATGCCGGGAGTAGAGCTGCACAACTTGTACGGCCCCACCGAGGCGTCGATTGACGTGACCGCCTATGAAGTCCAGGCAGCCGATCGGCTCATTCCAATCGGCAAACCAGTAGCAAATACCCGTCTGTACATTATCACAGAAGAAGGCGGCCTGGCGCCGATTGGCGTGCCGGGAGAACTGTGCATCGCGGGCATCCAGGTGGCAAAAGGCTACCTCAACCGCCCCGAGCTGACGGCCGAAACATTCAGGGAGTTGCCGCTGCTTCCCGGAGAGCGGCTGTACTTCACAGGCGACCTCGCCCGTTGGCTGGAAGACGGAAACATCGCCTATTTGGGTAGAAAAGATACCCAGATCAAGCTGCGCGGCTTCCGAATTGAGCTGGGAGAAATCGAGTCGGCGATCCAGTCCTATTCGGACCAGATTGAGACAGTGGCGGTGGTCAGCCAGGGAGCACAGGCGGAGAACAAGATGCTCTGCACCTATTTCAGCGCGACGGAGAAGGTGGATACGGGCAAGCTGAAAGCACATTTGCAGCGGCAACTGCCCGCTTACATGGTTCCCGTGCACTTTCAGCAGCTCGCTGCGCTTCCGCATACGTCCAGCGGCAAGATCGACAGAAAAGCTTTGCCACGCATAACGGCGAGCGACGGTGTGGACATGGCCGCCGCGGAAATGTTGGCGGGGGAAGATGGACAGCTTCTCGCTTCTATTTTCAAAGAGACATTGGGCATCGAAACGGTTTCCTCTAGCACTCACTTTTTTGAGCTGGGAGGCAATTCGCTCGCTGCGATTGTGTTGAAAGCAAAAATTTCCGCCGCTTTCCAGATGCAACTGACGATGCAAGAGGTGTTCGCGCATCCGACGATCCGGGAGCTGGTGCCGCTCATTCGGCAAAAAGCGCCGCAGGCGGCCGTCGTCATCCCGAAAGCAGCGGAAGCGGCGTACTATCCGGTTTCGTCTCAGCAAAAACGGCTGTATGCGCTGCAGCAGTTTGACGAAACGAGCACGGCCTACAACATTCCGGGCGTATTTTTGCTGCAAGGGACGGTCGACCGGGAGCGGATGCAGGTTGCGTGCGCAGGGTTGCTGCAACGGCATGAGGCGTTGCGGACGTATTTTGAGTTGAACGGGCAGGAGCTGGTGCAGAAGATTGTTGCGGTTGAGGCTGTTCCGAGTGGTTCGGCAGTTCCGAGTGCTTCGGCTACTCCGACAGCCCCGCCCTTTGCGCTGGAATGGTGGGAGATGCCAGGCGCGAGCGTAGAAGAAGCGCTAGCAGGCTTCATTCGCCCGTTTTCGCTGCACGAAGCGCCCTTGCTGCGGATTCGCCTGGTGAGTATAGGCACTGACCGCCACGTTTTGTTGATCGACATGCACCACATCATTTCCGACGGGCTGTCGATTGAACGGCTGGTCAGCGATTTCCTCGCTTATTACGACGGGCAGACGCTGGCGGAGCCGAAGCGGCAGTACAAAGACTTCGCCGTCTGGCAACAAAGCCGGGACGCCGCCGATTGGCAAACGGAAGCGGATTTCTGGCTGCAGCAGTACAAGGACGGCTACGAAACGCTCGATTTGCCGACCGACTACCGCCGTCCGCCGATCAAGCATTTTGCTGGCGACCTGAGGCGGTTTGTCTGGACGGACGAGCAAGCCGCTGCGCTCCGCGAGTTTTGCCGCACGCAGCAGTTGACCCCGTACATGCTGCTGTTTGGTTGCTTTTCCATCCTCCTAGCCAAATACGGCGGGCAGCAGGAAATCATCGTCGGAACTCCGGTTGGCGGCCGGATCGGCGCGGAAACCGAAGAGACGGTCGGGGCTTTTGTCAATACATTGGCGCTGCGCAGCTATCCGGCAGGGGAAAAGCGGGTACTTGACTACTTGCAGGAGCTGAAAGCGTATTGCCTGCAAGCGTTTGAGCACCAGACGTACCCGTTTGAAGAGCTGGTGCAGCAGGTGGAAAAAGAGAGGGATCTCAGCCGCAACCCGTTGTTTGACACGATGTTTGCGTGGGAACAACGAGATCGCAGCCAACTGCGCATTCGCGGGCTGGACGTGCAGCGCCAGGACATTCACAGCGGGATCGCCAAGTTTGACCTGACGCTGCAAGCGTGGGAAGAGCAAGGGCAGATCGGGTTTGCGCTGGAGTATGCGACATCGCTGTTTGCCGCCTCCACAGTGGAACGGATGGGCCAACATTACATGCAAATCGTCCAGGAGATTGTGCAGTCGCCGGAAAAGCGGATCAAGAAAATTTGCTTGATTTCCGCAGAGGAAGAACGCCTGCTGCGGGACGGCTTCAACCAGACGCACGTGGACGAGGACTGGAGCCAAAGCGTGGTGGCGCTCATCGAAGCGCAGGCAAGTGTGCGCGGCGACGAACTGGCAGTCGTGTGCGAAGGACAGAGGCTGACTTATCGCGAGCTGAACGAACGGGCGAATCAGGTAGCGCGGTTCTTGCTTGAGCGTGGCTGCGCGAAAAACGAGATTGTCGGCATCATGGCCGAGCGTTCCGTGGCAATGATAATCGGGCTGTTGGCGATTGAAAAGGCAGGCGGAGCCTATTTACCTATCGACTCTGCCACGCCAGCCGAGCGGATTCAGTATTTGCTTGAAGACAGCGGCATTCGCACCGTCCTCAGTCAAAGCCGCTTGGTCGATCAAGCGGCTTTTGCAGGCGTTGCCGTCTACGATCTGGAAGACGAAGCGCAGTACGCCAGCTATGAACGCACGAACCCGGACGTACCGCTTCTGCCAGACGACCTGGCCTACGTACTCTACACATCCGGCTCCACCGGCCAGCCAAAAGGAGTCATGCTAACGCACGGCGGCATGTCCAACCGCTTGCGCTGGATGGCAGCGCACTACGGCATGGACAAAAACGAGGTCGTGCTGCAAAAGACGACCTACACGTTTGACGTCTCCGTCTGGGAGCTGTTTTTGCCGCTCATGATCGGTGGGGTGCTGTGTTTCGCCAAGCCGGGCGGGGAAAAAGACCCGGAGTACCTCTATCGCCTCATCGACGAACAGCAGATAACGACGTTGCACTTTGTGCCGTCCATGCTGGCAGCGTTCCTCCACATCTTGCCGGACGACGCTTCCTTTTCTCGTCTCAAGTGCTGCATATGCAGCGGCGAAGAGCTTAGCATCGAGGTAAAGGACCGCTTTTTCCGAAAAATGCCGGGAGTAGAGCTGCACAACTTGTACGGCCCCACCGAGGCGTCGATTGACGTAACCGCCTATGAAGTCCAGGCAGCCGATCGGCTCATTCCAATCGGCAAGCCAGTAGCAAATACCCGCCTGTACATTATCACAGAAGAAGGCGGCCTGGCGCCGATTGGCGTGCCGGGAGAACTGTGCATCGCGGGCATCCAGGTGGCAAAAGGCTACCTCAACCGCCCCGAGCTGACGGCCGAAACATTCAGGGAGTTGCCGCTACTTCCCGGAGAGCGGCTGTACTTTACAGGCGACCTCGCCCGCTGGTTAGAAGATGGAAACATCGCTTATTTGGGCAGAAAAGACACCCAGATCAAGCTGCGCGGCTTCCGGATTGAGCTGGGAGAAATCGAGTCCGCGATCCAGTCCTATTCGGACCAGATTGAGACAGTGGCGGTGGTCAGCCAGGGAGCACAGGCGGAGAACAAGATGCTCTGCACCTATTTCAGCGCCGCAGAACCGATTGATCCAGCCCGGTTGCAGGCGTATTTGCAGCGGCATTTGCCTGTGTACATGGTTCCCGTGCATTACCGCCAACTCGCAGCCCTGCCGCTTACGAGCAGCGGAAAAACAGACAGAAAGGCGCTTGCCCGCCTGCCGCTCAGCACGGAAAGAGAAAGAGCCGTTCTGCCCAAAACCGAGCTGGAGCAGCAACTGTCGCTGATCTGGAAAGAAGTGCTGCAAATCGAGAAGCTCAGCATTCGGGACGACTTTTTCCAGCTCGGAGGCAACTCGCTCAGCGTCATCCATTTGCACAAGCTGCTGACGGAGCAGATTGACCCGGACATTTCGATCGCCAATCTGTACAGGTATCGCACCATCGAATCGTTCCTGGCCTACGCAAGCCACAAGGCACACACAGACAAGGCGCAGGCCGTTGCCGCACCAGAGCGAAAAGAACGGTTGGCCCAGGGCAATGCGAAACGATCACAGCGATTATCAAAAAGAAAAGGGATAAACAAGGATGAGTAAACAACGAAACGGACTTGAAATTGCCATTATTGGCATGGCGGGAAGATTTCCGGGAGCGGCGGACATCGCGGGCTTTTGGAGCAATCTGGTCAATGGCAAAGAAGCCATCACGTTTTTCTCCCGCGAGGAGCTGGAAAAAAGCGGCATCGACCCGGAGCTTGTGGCCCGTCCAGACTACGTTCCGGCAAAAGGCTACCTGGAGAACAGCGAATATTTTGACGCTTCCTTTTTTCACTATTCACCGCTTGAAGCCGAGGTCATGGACCCGCAAGTTCGAATTTTTCACGAATGCGTCTGGGAAGCGCTGGAGGATGCGGGCTATTGCCCCGACACGTATCCAGGGTTGATCGGCCTGTACGCAGGAGCTGCCAGCAGTCTGTACTGGCAGTCCCTCGCGTTTTTGTCCGAGAGCGCCCAACTGCTCGGTCCGTTTGCGGCCAACCAGCTTGCGAACAAAGATTTCATGTCGATGCAGATCGCCCATCGGCTCAATTTGAAAGGGCCTTCCATCACCGTCAACACAGCGTGCTCCACATCGCTCGTCGCCGTCCACCTTGCCGCGCAGGCATTGCTCAACGGCGAGTGCGACCTTGCTCTGGCCGGGGGTGTCAGCGTCTCTTTGCCGTTGAAGTCCGGCTATCAGTATCAGGAGGGCATGATTTTGTCACCGGATGGACACTGCAAGCCGTTTGACGAAAACAGTCAGGGGTCAGTGCCAGGCAATGGAGCCGGGGTTGTCGTTTTGAAGCGCTATGAAGAAGCATTCGCTGACGGGGATCACATTTATGCGCTCATCAAAGGCTCCGCGATCAACAACGACGGGGACCGGAAAAGCGCCTACACGGCTCCGAGTGTGGAAGGGCAAGCGGAAGTGATCCAGGCGGCCCAGCAACTGGCCGAAGTAGATTTTGCCGACATTCACTTCGTCGAAACACACGGCACAGGCACTGTTCTCGGCGACCCGATCGAGCTGGAAGCATTGCGCACCGCTTTTGCCAGCGCAGAAGGCGTGTGCCGGATCGGCTCGGTCAAGTCGAACATCGGCCATCTCGATGCAGCAGCAGGGGTGGCGGGGCTTATCAAGGCAACGCTCAGTCTGCAACATAAACTGTTGCCGCCAACGTTGCACTTTCAAAAGCTGAATCCGAAAATCGACTTGTCGGATTCGCCCTTTGTCGTGAGCGCCCAGCGGTTCGATTTATCCACCGTCAACGACACGTTGCGGGCCGGGGTAAGCTCCTTCGGGATTGGGGGCACGAATGCGCATGTCATCCTGGAAGAAGCCCCGCCCATGCCCAAGTCCGCAAAGGGCAGAGCCTCGCAGCTCATCCTGCTTTCGGCCAAAAGCGAAAGCGCCCTGGACCAGTCTACGCGGAAATTGGCCGACTACATCCGCCAAAATCCGGATGTGTCTTTGCCTGATCTGGCGTTTACGCTCCAGGTTGGAAGAAAAGCATTCGAGCACAGACGGTTTGTCGTCGCCAGCCACGCGGATGAACTGGCTGAGATTTTACAGTCGGTTGGAAACGAAAAAGGGAAGCGCTCGCGGAAGCTGTTTACAAGCACTGTCGAGCATGCGGACAAAAAAATCGTCTTCCTGTTTCCGGGGCTTGGCAATCAGTACGTCGAGATGGGGCTTGGCTTGTACCGCTCCGAGCCATTGTTCCGTAAAGAGCTCGATCACTGCTTTGCGATACTCGACCGTTACCTCGATGTGCCCGGCAAAGCGTGGCTTTATCCGCAAGCAGATCACGAGCAAGCGAGGCAAAAAATCAGGCAGATTGACGTCAGCCAGCTTGTGGTCTTCCTTTTCGAATACGCTCTCGGCAAATACTTGATAGAACTCGGCGTCAAGCCCGCTGCCATGATCGGCTATAGCTTCGGGGAGTTTGCGGCCGCTTGCCTGGCAGGGGTGTTTGCGCTGGAAGACGCCATTCGCGTCATCATCCGCAGAGGCCAGCTTATCAAAGAGACCGGGGAAGGGGCCATGCTGAGCGTCCCGCTGACAGAAGCAGAGCTTTTGCCATTGCTTCCGGATACGCTCTCGCTGTGCATCGTCAACGGTCCGTCGTGCGTAGTCGGGGGAACGAAAGAAGCGGTGGAGCAGTTTGAGGAACAGTTGAAGGCGCGAAAACAGATCGGCATTCGCCTGGACACGGCCCATGCGCTGCACTCCGCTTTAATGGAGCCGATCAGGCAGGCATTTGAGGAGGAGATAAGGAAATTTCCGTTGCACCCGCCGCACATCCCGTTTATTTCCAACATGACCGGGGAGTGGATTACGGCCGAGCAGGCAACAGACCCTGGCTACTGGGCGAGACAGTTGACCGACCCGATCCGTTTTGCCTGCGGCTTGCAGCGAATTTTGCAGGAAGAAGACGCGCTGACGTTTCTCGAAGTGGGGCCAGACCGAAATTTGAGCGCGCTATTGCGCTATTTTGTCCACCGCGACTCGGCACATACGATTCTCAATATCATTCGCAACCCGCAGGAAAAAGTAGACGACCTGTACTACTTGCAGACCCGTTTGGGCCAACTGTGGGGAGCGGGCCACACCATCGACTGGACGAAGCTGTACGCGTCGGAAAAGCGCAATCGGCTGTCCTTGCCGACCTATCCGTTTGAGCGCGCCTATCATTGGCTGGACGGCAATCCGTTCCACATGCTGCGCGACAAGCAGCCGCCCGCGAAAAAGAAGCTGCAAAAGAAGCCGCACATCGAGGACTGGTTTTACGTGCCGCTTTGGCAGCAAAAAGTATGCCCGCCTGTCGCCAAGCTGCCAGCGCAACAGACATATCTCGTCTTCGCCAATCGCGATTCGTTCAGCGACGAAGTGATTCGCGAGCTGTCGTCTGCCGGACAGGCTCTGATCGCCGTCTACAGCGGCGCGGAATTTGCCGGGGAAGGCGCGGGCGGTCAACGATATACGGTCAACCCCGATTCGCCCGCTGACTACGCCAGCCTTTTTGCCAGCCTGGCAGAGCAAAACGTGCGCGTCGATCATGTGCTTCATTTGTGGAATGCCGGACAAAATCCGAGCGCCCCGCTGGATGTGTTTGCCTTGCATAAAACGCAGCAGACAGGCTTTTACAGCGTGATGCACATTGCCCGGGGCTTGCAGCGCCTGGACAGGCACAAAGGCGTGCGCATGGCTGTCGTGACGAATGAAGCGGTGGCCGTGACCGGACAGGAGACACTGTTCCCGGAGCACGCTCCGCTGATTGGGCTGGGCCATGTCATTCCCCAAGAAATGCAAAACATCCGCCAGCTAACCGTCGATATTTCGGCCGCCGAGATCGAAGCTGCGGGGGCTGCCAGACAGCTTGCCCGGATGCTGCTGGAAGAGCTTGCTTACGCTTCCACTTCCACAGATCGGTTGGTCGCTTATCGCCATTTCCAGCGCTGGGTTCCGTGCTATCAGCCCGTCAAGCTGACGGAGCAAGTGACAGAGCCTTTTCGCCAAAACGGTGTATATGTGATTACCGGGGGAGCAGGCATGATCGGCTGGATGATCGGCAGCTATTTAGCCAAGCATTATCAGGCGACGATTGCGATTGTTCAACGGTCGTTCCCGCTGAAGCAGGAGTGGGAGGCGTGGCTGGCGGAGCACGGAGAAAACGACCCGCGCAGCATGCGCATCCGCGAGCTGATCGCAGCCGAGCGGCAAGGAGCGACTATCGAAGTTTACCGGGCGCAAGTCGATGACTACCTGCAAATGTCTGAGACGATAGCCAAAATCACAGCGGCGCACGGGGCGATTCACGGCGTCTTCCATTGTGCAGCAAACATGGGCGATCAGTTTTTCCATGCGCTTGACCAGTTGGACGAAGAGCTGTGCCAGGCGATTTTTCAGCCGAAAATGGACGGGGTGCTCGTCCTCGATCAAGTGTTGGAACAAACATCGCTTGACTTTTGTCTGCTGATGTCCTCGACAGCGTCCGTGCTCGGTGGGTACGGCTTTGCGGCATATGCGGCGGCGAATGTGTTCATGGATGCCTACACGGTCAAGCGAAACAGGCAGCGCAGCGTGAAGTGGAAAACGATTAACTGGGAAGCATGGCAAAGCCGCGAAAAAGCGGCGGCGTACCAGTCTTCCATCGGCGACCTGGCTATGACGCCGGAAGAAGGGATCGAGGCGCTCCGCAGAGTATTGGCAGTCGACCGCTACCACCATCTCGTGCACTCCCCCGGTGATTTGGAAGCGCGGCTGGACCAGTGGATTCGCTTCGTGGAGCAGCCCGCGGAAAAGGCCGATGCCGCGATGCCGAAAAGCGCCCGGCAAAAACGGAAAAGCAGTTCCGCGATGGTCGAGTATGAACAGCCGTCCACTTTGATCGAACAACGAATCGCCGAAATTTGGGAGACATTTTTAGGGATTCAGGAGATCAGCACAAACGACAACTTTTTTGAACTCGGCGCTACTTCGTTAACGTTGATTCGGATCAAATCGCTTTTGGAGGAAGAGTTCCAGAAGCCAATCCCGATTGTGGACCTGTTTGCCAATCCGACGATTGCCAGCTTGGCGAAAAGCATCCAGTCCGATGAAACCGGGCCGGACGATGCAGGCGAGGCAAACAGGCAGAAGGAGCGGGAAGTCGCCGGAAGGGAGCTTTTGGCCAGACAAGCCGAGCTGAGAAAGAGAGAGTAAGCCAACGATGGGCATGTAAACGGCCTGGTCCATTTCCCCATTAACCAAAAAGGTGATTAACTGTGAACGCACTCTTAGCTATCCATCCCATCCACCACGATTCGCGAAACTGCAAGGAGGACACCATCGTTTCCGTCGCCACCTGGTGGAAGCGCGATTACGCCTTGATGTTTTTGGAATCGTGGGGATTTACTTTTGACCGCACGCAATGGCAGCGAACAGGGAAGCTGTACCAGAGCATTACACCAGGAATCGGAGACATGTTGAACTTGCTCAAGCACTTGCACGGCATCGAAATCGTGGTGAAAGGGAATGCATCCTGGCAGGACACGGTCGCTTTGGTGGAGAGCGAGCTGCAAGCATCAAGGCCGGTCGCCATTGATCTGGATTCCTATTACTGCCCGTGGAGCCACGGCTATCAGAAATACCATTCGCTTCATACGTGCCTGATCGTAGGCGAAGACAAGGCCAATCAGCGTTATACGCTGGTGGACTGCTTTTACGAACGGCAAAACGTAACGATTGCGATAGCAGATTGTTTTCGCCACGAGTGCAGAGGGATCGCGCTGTTTCGCAAGCTGCCGGATAGCGAGCAAGTTTTCTGCTGGAAACAGACGATCCTGTATGCGTTGAAGCAGACGCTGTATCGAGAGCACGAGCAGCACGCCTTCGCGCAGATGAGAGAATTTGCCGATGTTTTGCAGCAGTTGCCAACCGTCGCCGGCGAGTTTGCCGAAGCGCCGCAAGTGTGGATGTCGCCGTTGCTGTCCGTTTTGCACGCGATCAGCAACGGCCGCAAACATTTTGCAACCGCCTTAGAGTACGTGAGCGACCGGTACGACGTAGACAGCCTTGCTCCGTTGATTCACGACTTGTCCTACTCGGCGGCTCAATGGAGCACGGTGCTGTCGATGCTGACGAAAGCGTACTACCAATCGGGCGACAGCGCGCTGATTCAGCGAGCGGCGAATAAAATCCGGACGGTTGCCGAACTGGAGGAAAAAGTGGCCAACCAGTTGCAAAACATTTGCGCAGAGAGGCCGCCCGATTATCGAGTGGCAGACAGGCGCGAGCAGGCGAAAGCCGGGGCCGACTACAGCCAGATGACATTCGTCGACCTGTCCGCTCATTGCAATAACAAAGGCTTCAGCCGCTTGGCCGATCCTGCGTGCCCCGCCGACTTGACGCTGATGGGCGAAGTATTTTTGCTGGAGGATATGCCAGATCAGCCGCTATGGCATGTAAACGGGGTGCCGTTTTCTTTGCCTGCGCTTGCGGAACCGCAAAACGACAATATTTCCTGCGCCGGGCAAGAGCTGCCCATCCCGGAAGGCCACTATGCGAGCCTGTTGATCCTGGGCTGCTCAGAGTGCGGGAGCTACACGGAGCGCATCGAAATGGGCTACGAAGACAACGCCGTCAGCTACATTCCGCTCCAGTTTACCGACTGGTGCATGGAACCGATTTTCGGGGAAACGACGGCATGGGTAGGAAAAGGCGCGGTACGCCGAGAGGGCCGGGTGGAACGGCTTGATTTTCCGGTCAGGCTGCTGGTGCAGCAATACTATTTGAACCAGAGCCGAAAGCTGCAGCGCATCAAGTTGCCGGATTGCCCCAACATACATATATTTGCCATGACCTTGATGGCAAAAGGATAAGCATCGCTTGCATAACCGACTCTCCTGGACAGACAAGCCTCGTCGCGTTTGCCTGCCGCCGGGGAGCCGCGAGGAACAAAAAACCGGGAGCAAAGGAGGGGAACCATGAACGAGAACGCAAAAACAGGCTTGGAAGTCGCCATCATCGGGATGTCGGGCGCTTTTCCGGGCGCGAAAAATCTCGAGCAATTTTTTCATAATGTGAAAAACGGTGTGGAGAGCATCTCCTTTTTTTCAGAAAAAGAACTGGAAGAAGCGGGCGTAGCGGCAGAGGCGTACAAAGCGAAAAACTTCGTCAACGCCAAAGGTCACCTGGAAGAGAGCGACTATTTTGACAACAACTTTTTTGGCTACACCCCGAACGAAGCCCAATATATGGACCCGCAGACCCGCTTGCTGCACGAGCATACGTGGAAAGCGCTGGAGGACGCGGGTTATCCGCCAGGTACGACCGATGACGCTGTCGGCGTCTACGTCGGAGGGCGCCCTCATTTTCGCTGGGAGGCGCTGTCCATGTTTGTAGGCACGCACAACGGAGCCGAGGAGTTTGAAATCGCCCACCTGAACGACAAAGATTTGATGAGCACGAGAGTGTCCTATAAGCTGCATCTGACAGGGCCGAGCTATACGCTGTTCACGGCGTGCTCCACGTCATTGGTCGCCGTGCACGTAGCCTGCCAGGGCGTGCTCAGCGGGGAATGCGATCTCGCAGTAGCTGGCGGCGTCTCCGTTACGAGTCCGCTAAAAAACGGGTATGTCTATCAGGATGGGATGATTTTGTCATCCGATGGCCATTGCCGCGCCTTTGATGCCGAGTCCAGCGGAACGGTGGTGGGCAACGGGATCGGACTGGTGATTTTGAAGCGTCTGGACGATGCCTTGCGCGATCGCGACCACATATACGCGGTCATTAAAGGAAGCGCGATCAATAACGATGGCAACCGCAAAGTCGGGTACACCGCTCCAAGCGTAGACGGGCAGGTGGAGGTGATTCGTGCCGCTCATCGGGTAGCGAGCGTAGACCCGGCGACGATCGGCTATGTCGAGGCGCACGGAACCGGGACAGCGTTGGGCGATCCGATCGAAGTCAAAGCGCTGACTCGCGCTTTTCAGACAGGAAGAAAAAATTACTGCGGGCTTGGCTCCGTCAAAACCAATATCGGGCACCTGGACAGTGCGGCGGGGATCGCCGGATTGATAAAGACGGTGCTCGCACTCGACAACAAATGCTTGCCGCCTACCTTGCACGTTTCCAGGCCGAATCAAAACCTCGAGCTGGAAAATACGCCCTTTTTTCTGGTAGATCAGGCGACAGCGTGGGTCCGGCCTGAAGGCCCGTTGCGAGCAGGGGTCAGCTCGTTTGGCGTGGGCGGAACGAATGCGCACGTCGTGCTGGAAGAAGCGCCCGCGAGCGGCAGCTCGCGGTCCCGGACGCAGGAGAGCAGGCTGCTCGTATTTTCCGCAAAGAGCGAAGCAGAGCTGGAGCGTGCGACGGACGACTTTGTAGCTTTTGTCAAGCAGCATCCGGGTGCCGACCTTGCCGATATCGCCTACACGCTGCAAATAGGCAGGGCGCCTTTTTCCTATCGGCGCTATGTGGCCTGCAGCGCCATGGCAGATGCTTGCGCCGCTCTTGCGCAAAACAGGCCGCAAGCTTTTGGGCTGGCGAAAAAGGCGGTCCCGCCGATTGCGTTTGTGTTCTCCGAGCTGGGCGCAGAGGAAGCGGCTTTGCTGTACCGAGCGGGCTTGCAGAGCGCGTATTGCCGGGACGAATTTGCAGCGCTGCTGCAGCAGGCAAGCGAGGCAGTGGGGACTGCTGGCGCGCAGTTGCTCGATGCTTTCTCTGCGCGCGGGCAGATCATGTCCTTTCTGTTCCAACTGGCCGCAGCCAAATGGTTGCAGCGCATCGGAGTACAGCCCGCTGCAGTCGCGGGAGCGGGCAGCGGCGAGTATGTGGCTGCTTGTCTCGCCGGTGTCTTCTCCGTAGAAGAGGCGCTGACGCTTGTGGAAAAAAGGGGAGAGCTCCTGGAAGAACTGAGCGGAAGCGAAGGCGATCTGTTCTTGCTGGAAGCTCTCCAGGCCGAGTTGTTTGACGCTTTTCGCTCCGTCCAGCTCTCGTTGCCGTCTGTTCCGGTCGTGTCCTGCGCGGCGGGGAAAACGGTTTCCCGCGAAGTGACGATCCCGGACTACTGGGTGAACCGCCTCGGACAAGGCGAGGCAGAAAGCGAGACACTTGGGGCCTGGCAAGAAGCAGCCGACGGGATGGAACAGCTACGGTTTGGCCGAGCGAAAAAAGCTGCCGGGGACGTGCGGACAGCGGCGGAAGCCGATAGCGCGTCCGGCGTGCTGTCTCTCGTAGCAGGCCCGGCCGATATCGAGCAGCGCCTTCTCGAAGCGATCGGCCACTTTTGGTCAAAAGGCTGCCCGATCAAATGGGCCGAGTTGAACAAGCATCTTAGCCAAGCGCGCGTCTCGCTTCCTACGTATCCGTTTACGCGCAAAAATTACGGGGTAGACGCCGAGCAGCTCAAACAACTGACTCATCTGCTGCAAGGTCAAGCGCGCGCTCAGGTTCATCCGCAAGCAGACGGCGCGACCGTCAAGCAGAACAGCGAAGACTGGCTGTACATTCCGTCGTGGACGCGCTCAGACGGCGGCGAGGCTGCACGGGAGCTTGCGCCTTGTCTTTTTCTCGTGTTCGCTACCCAAGACGCTGCCGTCATCCGCTGGATCGCGCAAATCGAGGCCGCGGGCCACGCCGTCGTCAGCGTCGAAGCAGGCGAGGGCTTCGCGCAGAAGGAAGCCGCCTATACGGTAAACCCGGACGATCGCGACGATCTGGTCAAGCTGTTGGAAACGCTGGCGCTTCCCGCAGACAAGCCGCTGAAGATCGTGCATTTCTGGTGCTACGGCCAGCAGGCGGACGCTACTAGCCCCAAGCGGGCGGCACAGCAATGGAATCGGCTCGGATACCACACCTTGTTGAACCTGGCGCGAGCCATCGGACAGCTTCGGCTCCAGCAAACGATTGCGGTCGATATCGTCGCGAGCGACGTGTTTGAAGTGATTGGAGACGAGGCGGTCGAACCCGCCAAAGCGACATTGCTCGGTCCGGTACGTGTCATTCCGAAAGAGTACGAAAACATGACGTGCAGGCTGATCGACGCCGACCGCCGCGAGAGTGAGCGCGTCGGCGGCCTGCTGTTGCAACAGTCCGACGGCGGGGAGGACTTCGCTGACCTTCTTGCCGTCCGCCATGCGTACATCTGGGAGCCTGCCTTCAAGCAGGTTCATCTGCCTGCCTCTGCTTCCACGGCTTCGCAGCGCCTCAAGCACGGGGGAGTTTACGTCATTACCGGGGGCCTGGGCGCGATCGGGTTGCATGTAGCCAAATTTTTGGCGGAAAAGTACCACGCGACGCTCGTCCTCATCAACCGCTCGCACTTTTTGCCGGAAGCGGAATGGGACTTGTGGCGCACGCTCCACGGCGAGGACGATCCGCTTAGCCAAAAAATTGCGCTACTGCGGGAATTGCAGGCTTCCGCGAAGCAGCTTTGCTTGCATCAGGCCAATATTGCCGATGAAGCGCAAGTGTTGCGCATTTTCAGCCAGATCGTGGAGGAGCATGCGTCAATCGACGGCGTCATCCATATCGCGGGCGTTCCCGACGGGGCGGTCATCCAGCGCAGAACGAGCGAACTGGACGAGGCTGTGTTTGCGACAAAAGTGTACGGAACGGTCGCCTTGCAAAAAGCGATCGAGCAATGGGCGCCCTCTATCGACTTTTTGCTGCTCTTTTCCTCGTTAAGCTCGGTCATCGCTCCGCCTGCGCAAGTAGCGTACAGCGCGGCGAATGCCTTTTTGGACGCATTTGCCCTGACCAATACGAGACAGGGCGTGTTCACCCAGGCGATCAACTGGGATGCGTGGGAAAACACCGGAATGGCCAGCCTCTCATCGGCATTTCGGCCGGACAGCTCCGCGCTTCCCGGCATTTCGTACCGTCCGTCGGAGCACCCGTTTTTCCGGTATGTCGTGCAAGAAAACAAAGGGCGCACGACGTTTTTGTCTCATTTTCAGGCGAGCCGAGACTGGATATTGGCCGAGCATCGGGTAGGAGACAGGGCCGTGCTGCCGGGAACTTGCTACGTGGAAATGGCCTGCGCCGCCTACGAAGCGCTCCATCCCGAGCTGGCAACCGGTTTGCGGCTTCAGGACGTGTTCTTTTTGGCGCCGCTTCTTGTTGCCGACGATGCCGCTGTGCATGTGCGAACGGTGCTGTTGCCGGATGACAAAGGCTATCGGTTTACTGTGGAAAGCCGCACGGACGCAGCAAACGGCAACTGGACTATCCATGCTCGCGGCTATGTAGGCGCGGGACAGAGCGAGACGCGGGACTATCAGCTCGCGGCCATTCGCGCTGGCTGCGCTCAAAGCGAGTACGGCCCAAGCGACTACAACAGCCTGCGCGACAGCCAGTTTACGTACGGGCCGCGCTGGAACAGCTATCGCCGGGGAAGATTTACCGCACAGCAAGGGCTGTCGCAGATTGAACTGCCAGCGGAATTTGCGGACGATACCGCCACCTATCGTTTTCATCCGGCGATCATCGACGTGGCGCTCGTTTACATGAATCGGGCGGAAACGGCTGGCGGCCCATACGTACCGTTTGCCTACAAAAGCATTGCCATTCACGGCAGCGTGCCGGAAAACGTGTACAGTCATATTCGCTTGCGGACAGCCGCTTCGCCGGACAGCAAAATCGTCGAGTTCGACCTGACGATTATGGATGAACAGGGACGGGGGATCGTGGAAATCGAAGGCTACCAGGTGGCGGCCGTCTCGGCACAACAGCCGGACAGGGACAGCGCGGGGATCGAGCAGCCGCAGTTGCAGGCGAAAACGGCTTCTTTACAGGCAGAGGATGAGGTGGCGCTCGCCACTCCAGCCCCGTCTTTGACGGTGGAGGAAGGACTGCGGCTGCTCGATACGGCGCTCGCCGCCAGTTACAGCCAGCTACTCGTCTCGACCGTCGATTTGCCTGCGCGGCTTTTGGCGTACAAGCGCCAGCGGGTGAGCGCATTGGCCGAAAGCGGCGGACAATCTGCTGATGAGCCGCAGAATGCCAGCAAGCCGAGCCTGTCGCTTGCGGAAGCGGAAAAGCTGATCGCGGACATTTGGCAGGCGATCCTGGGCCACGAGCGCATTGCCCGCGACGACGACTTTTTTGAGCTTGGCGGAGACTCGCTGAAAGTGTTGACGGTTGCCGAGCGGCTGTACCAGGCCAGCAGCATCAAAATTCCGATCGCGGTCTTCTTCCAGTCAACGACCGTCGAGAATCTGGCCCGCTACATGGCAGATATGCACGATGACGAACAAGCGTACACGGCGATTCCAAAAGCTGCGCCGCAAGCGTACTACCCGTTGTCGTCGGCGCAAAAGCGGCTCTATTTTCAGCAGCAAGTCCAGCCGGATAACGTCGCGTACAACATTCCGGAAATCACCTACATGGAAGGGGATTTCGACCTGGACAGGCTGCAAGCCGCCTTTAGGCAGGTCATTCGTCGGCACGCCATTTTGCGTACGGGCTTTGACGTCATCGAGGGGGAGATGGTGCAGCGCATTGCCGACGAGGTCGATTTTCAAGTGGAGTACAGAGAGCTGGCCGAAGCGGACGTACAGCAGACAGTTCGGCAGTTTATGCAGCCTTTTGACTTGCGGCAGCCGCCCCTGATGCGGGTAAAGGTCGTCCGATACGCCGCGCAAAAATATGTATGGCTGTTCGACATTCACCATATCGTTGCCGACAATATCTCGGTTGCGATTTTGCAAAACGAGTTGATCCATTTCTACAATGACGAGCCGGAAGCGCTTGACCCCGTCACACTGGAATATGTCGATTTTGTCGCGTGGCAAAACGAACGGATTCAGCGCGGAGACTACGACAAGCAAACCGCATACTGGCTTATGCAACTGTCGGGGAAGCTGCCGGAAGTCCTTCTCCCGACTGATTTCCCCCGCCCGTCTGTGCTGAGCTATCGCGGCGACATTTATCCGTTCCATTTGGAAAAAGAGACGACCGCCAAGCTGAAAGAAGCGATGAAGCGCAGCACGACCACCTTGTTTATGAACATGCTCGCGATCTTCCACGTCTTGCTGCACAAATATACGGGGCAAGAGGAAGTCGTCATCGGAGCGAGTCTCGCCGGAAGAAATCACGCGGATCTCGCAAAAATGGTCGGGATGTTCGCGAATGTGCTGCCGTTTTATTCGCGGCTTGCGCCAGACGTTGCGTTTGGCGATTACGTCAGCGAAGTAAAAGCAAACAGCTTGCAGTTGTTCGAGAATCAGGACGTGCAGTTTGAGATTTTGGTGGAGCAACTCGGATTGACTCATCAGCTTAGCGCCCATCCGCTGTTTACGGTCATGCTCGTGCTGCCGGATTTCAAGCCTGCCGAAGTGACGATGAAGGGGCTTACGCTGAAATCGTACCCGTTCCGCAACCCTTCCTCGAAATTCGACCTGACTTTGTGGGTGTACGACTACGACAGCAGCATCGAACTGCGCATGGAATATTCGACCGATTTGTTTACGCGTAAAACAATCCAGACGATGAGCGAACATTTTCTCGCCATTGCCAAGCAAGTGGCCGACAACCCGGACGTGCGGGTCAAAGACATCGTTTTGGATACAGGACTGGCCAAAGCAGCAGCAGTAGCGCTGCTGGATGACGGAGACGATTTTGCCTTTTGAGCAATCGAGAGCATAGGGGTGGTAGCGCATGGGAGGTCATTTCTATACGAACGTGTCGTATTTGAATGACGTGTTTAAACAAGAATACGAGTATTGGCAAAACAAGCTCGCGGGCGCAGCAGAGAAAAGCCGTTTTTTTGACGGCGGGCGCGAGCGGGCAGCGGGCGCGCTAGGCATGGAGACGGTTGAATGTTTCCTCCCGACGGATTGCGCCAGTCGGCTGGTGCAAATCAGCAACCGCTCCGACGCCAGATTGCACGTGTTGCTATTGGCCTATACGGCGGTGTTGCTGATGAAGCATACGGGACAGACGGATATCGTGCTCGGCACGAGCATCTACCGCCAGCAAGCGGAGGAAGAGTTTATCAATACCGTGCTGCCGATCCGGATTCCGCTCACGAACGAAATGCGGCTGCTTGACGTGATGACGAGCGTCAGGCAAACCGTTTCCGAGGCGATCGCGCATCAAAACTATCCGATTGAGCTGATCTTGAAAAATGCGCAGCAGCCAGCGGATTTTTTGGATGTCTCCGTCATGTTGGCGAACATTCAGGAGCTGTCGTACCTGGAGCGAGCTTCGTCCCGGCTCATTTTCGCTTTTGACAGGCAGCACGAGGCGCTGAGCCTTCGTGTCCACTACCATGCTTCGCTCTGCGAACAAGCGCAGATCGCAAGACTGGTGGAGCAGTTTGCGCTGTTGTTGGAACATTCCCTCGACAATCCGCGCGTGCCGCTCTGTGAGCTTTCGATCCTCACCGCGCAGGAGCAGGAGCTTCTCGCGCGGATCAATCAGACGGCGGCGCGGTTTCCGGAAGCGGCGACGATTTCCTCGCTTTTTGAGCAAGCGGTGCAAGCTCATCCGCAGCACGCTGCTGTCGTGTATGAACAAGAACGGCTGTCGTATGAACAGCTCAATCAAAAAGCGAATCGACTGGCGCATTGTTTACGCGAGCGGGGAGTGACCGCCGAAACGATTGTCGCCGTGCTGCTGCCGCCATCCGTGGACATGATCGTGGCGATTGTCGCCGTTTTGAAGGCGGGCGGCGCGTATTTGCCGATCGACCCGGATCTTCCTGCGCACAGAGTGGCGTATATGCAAATAGACAGCCAGGCGGCCTATCTGGTGACGCAAATTGCGCAAGCCGGGGTCGACGGCTTTGCTCACGTGATCTACGTCGACGACGAACGGCTGCACGATTATTCGACCGCCAATCTGGAGCCGATCCATCAGCCGAACCAGTTGGCTTACATTATTTACACGTCGGGAACGACAGGCAACCCTAAAGGCGTTATGATCGAACACAAAAATGTAGTCCGGCTGTTTTTTCACGAGAACAACCGCTTTGCTTTTACTTGCGACGACACGTGGGTACTGTTTCACTCGTTCGGCTTCGATTTTTCCGTTTGGGAAATATTCGGAGCTTTACTGCACGGAGGCAAGCTTGTGGTGCTGCCGAACTTGCTGAAGCGGGATTATCGGCAACTGGTGCAGCGGTTGCGAGCCGAGCAGGTGACGGTCTGGAACCAGACACCTTCCTCTTTTTACCAGTTTATCGAAGAAGAACGAAAACAGCCTGATTCAGCCCTTTGCTTGCGCTACGTCATTTTTGGCGGAGAGCCGCTCTTGCCTGCCAAGCTTGCGGCGTGGCACGACAAATATCCCGATACGAAGCTCATCAACATGTACGGCATCACAGAGACGACGGTCCATACGACGTACAAGGAAATAACCGCGGAGCAGATTCGCTCGAATGACAAGCGGATCGGCGTTCCTTTTTCCACCGTTCACTTGCACATTTTGAACAGGCAAGGGGACGTCGTGCCCATCGGTGTCGTCGGGGAAATTTGCATCGGCGGCGAAGGAGTCGCGCGTGGCTATTTGAACAAACCCGAATTGACAAAAGAGCGGTTTCAGCTCTGCCAGATTGGCGGCCGGATGCAGCGGCTTTACCGCTCCGGCGACTTGGGCAGGTACTTGCCCGACGGAGAAGTGGAGTACATCGGGCGCCGCGACAAGCAGGTGAAAATTCGCGGGTATCGCATTGAGCTGGATGAAGTGCGCGCCCACCTGCTGACGATGCCGGGCATTCAGGAGGCCGTCGTTATGGCGCGGGAAATCGAGGAAAACAGCAAAGTGCTTTGCGCCTACGTGGTGATGAAGGAAGGACAGGCCGAACGGTTCGATCCGGTGGAAATCAGGCAATACATGCAAACGCGCGTCGCCGACTACATGATTCCGTCCTTTCTCTTTTTGCTGGAAAACATACCGTTGACGATCAACGGCAAAGTGGACGACAGCCAATTGCTTCAGATGGAGTTCAAGCAGAGCGGCAAGCGCGACGCGGTGCAACCGGGCAGCGAGCTGGAAAAACAGATCGCCGAAGTGTGGCACAAGGTGCTCAAGACCGATTCGCTCGGCATTCACTCCACCATTTTTGATTTGGGCGGGACTTCGTTCGACGTGCTCAAGATCAGCAAGGAGCTGACAGAGCGGCTGGAGCGAGAGGTGACGGTGGTGACGCTGTTTACGTATCCGACGATCAGCATGCTGGCAGGCGTGCTGGAAGCAGAGGGGACAGCCCGGAAGCTGCAAACCGACGCCCGGCTCGACTCGATCGAAGAGGGGAAAAAAGCCCGAATGCAAAAATTACGTCTGTTAAAAAAGTAGGGATGATATGGGACACGAATACAATGGGTTGGAAGTTGCCGTCATCGGCCTGGCGGGCAGGTTTCCGGGGGCAGGCACAATCGCGGCGTACTGGGAGAACTTGAAAAACGGCGTGCACTCCATCCAGACTTTTTCCGAAGCCGAGCTCATCGAGGCGGGGGTAGACCCGCAGGCAGTCAAAAGCGCCGAATACGTCAAGGCAAAAGGGTATCTGGAGAGCGGGAGCCGCTTCGATGCCCGTTTTTTTGATTATACGCCACTGGAAGCCGAGCTGATGGACCCGCAAATGAAAGTGTTTCACGAGTGCATCTGGGAAGCATTGGAGGATGCGGGCTATGCCGCACAGGTAGAGCAAAAGCTGATCGGCCTGTTCGCAGGCGCGTCCCCGAACCATATGTGGGAAGCGCTGACGGGCCTGTCGGGCAAAAGCGAGGCCATCGGCCACTGGGCGGCCACGCAGCTTGTGGACAAAGACTATTTGAGTTTGCGCATCGCGCATAAATTGAACTTGAAAGGCCCTGCCCTGACGATCTACACCGCTTGCTCGACTTCGCTTGTCGCTGTGCACATGGCGGCCCAGTCGCTTTTGAACGGCGAGTGCGACCTGGCATTGGCCGGCGGGGTTACCGTCACGTCGCCGGGGAAAAGCGGGTATGTCTATCAGGAAGGAATGATTTTGTCGCCAGACGGCAAATGCAAGGCGTTTGACGCGAACGGACAAGGCATCGTCGGCGGAGATGGGGCAGGCGTCGTCGTCTTGAAGCGGCTGCAGGACGCCATTGACGATCGGGACCAGATTTACGCCGTCATCAAAGGTTCCGCTGTCAACAACGACGGGATGCAAAAAAGCGGTTTTACCGCCCCGAGCACGCTCGGACAGGCGGAAGTGATCCGCACGGCGCTCAAAGTAGCGGAGGTAGCGCCAGAGAGCGTCGCTTACATCGAGTGCCATGGGACGGGGACACCGCTTGGCGACCCGATTGAGCTGGAGGCGCTGGAGCTGGCCTATCAGCCTGCGCAGAAGCACGCGTGCGCGCTTGGCTCGGTCAAGACGAACATCGGGCATTTGGACAGCGCGGCGGGAATCGCTTCCTTCATCAAGGCGGTGCTGGCGATCCAGCATCGCCAGCTTCCGCCGTCGCTGCATTTTCAAAGTCCGAATCCGCATCTGGATGTGATCGGAAAAGGCTTTTACATCAACGACAAGCTGACGGACTGGGAAAAAACGCGCGGGCCGCTGCGCGCCGGAATCAGCGCGTTTGGGATCGGGGGCACGAACGCCCATGTGATTATCGAAGAAGCGCCAGCCGCGCGGGAAGCAAGCGCCGGGCGGGAATGGCAACTGATTGTGCTTTCGGCCAAAACAGAGCAAGCCCTGGAGCGATATAAGCAAAATGTTGAGGAATATTGGCATGCTCATCCAGATGCACGTCTTGAAGATGTTGCCTATTCGCTGCAGGTGGGACGAAAGCCTTTTGCGTATCGAGCAATCGCGCTTTGCAACCGGACGCTGGCCCAGCCGCTCCGCTTTTCCGACGCTGTGCTCGCCGAGGAAAAGCCGTCCGTCGCCTTTGTGTTCCCGGACTTCGCCGAACAAAGCTGGGAGGAGGGCGAGCTTGCCGAAATCGCCAAGCTGTGCCGGGAAGAGCCGTCCGTCCAGCAGGTGATGGCGCAAGCGCTGCGTCTGTTGAACGCGCAAACGGCTGAACAGGCGGCCGTGTCTATCGCCGAGCAGCTTTGCCAGCCAAAGCACGGACTAGCGTTGCGCTTTGCCCTCTACTACGCCATCGCCAACCGGTTCCGGGAATGGGGCGTAAAACCGCAAAGCCTGTGGGGATGCGGAACGGGCAACCTGGTTGTCGAGTGCCTGGAAGGGCGCCTTGCTTTTGCCGATGCGATTCGCGCGCTCGTGGATCAGCAGCGCCTCGACAGCTTCACCGCCGCAGCGAGCCATCGCCCTGTTTCCCATCCGGGCGCGCTTTGCCTGATTTTTGGCCCGGCAAAGGCGGGGGAGCAAGTCGCCGCGCATCGTCACCAGCTCTGCCTGGAGCGTATTCATGCCTACGCCCTCCTGGAAGTATTGGGGACGCTTTGGCTACACGGGCAGGAAGTTGACTGGACTGCCTATTATGAGCACGAAAAACGGAATCGCGTCTCCTTGCCGACCTACGCCTTCGACGCGCAGGAATTTCCTGTGGATCCGAGCCTGTTCAACTTCGGGCAGCTCGAAAGCCGCCCTCCCTTCCGGAAGAGCAGCGCGGCGCACAGAAGGGACGACATCCGCGAATGGTTTTACGTGCCCGTCTGGGAAAGCGCTGCGCTGCCGACGTATATGGAAAAAGCCGTTTCCAGCGAGGCAACCTGGCTCATTTTCAACGATCAGGCTGGCTTGGGCGAAGCGTTGGCGAGCGAGCTGAAAGCGCGCGGCAGCAAAACGATCGCAGTCGAGCAGGCCGAGTGCTTTCAACAGGTGGCGCCAGACCGCTATAAGCTGAATCCGCAGCATCCAGACGAGCTGGACCGCTTGCTCGACGATTTGCAGGCCGTGCCGGATTGCATCTGCTACCTGTGGACGGTGACGCCTCCGGTCGAGCCGGAGCTTGCGGTCGTCGAACCAAGCCAGCAACAGTTTTTTTACAACCTGCTGCAGATTGCCCGGTACATCGGAAGCAAAGCGGGCAACAAAGAGATCCGGCTGCAAATTGTGACGAACGGGCTGTATGCCGTTACCCAGGACGAGCCGATCTGTCCGCTGAAAGGACTCGTGCTCGGGGCAAGCAAAATCATTCCTTACGAGTATCCGAACAGCAAAGTTTGCACGGTCGACATCCAGCTTCCCGAGGGAGACAGGCAGGCGGATAGCCATGTGGTGTTGGCGGCGAGTCTGCTCCGGGAATATCAGTTTGATTTTGTGCACAGGCAAGTGGCGTACCGTGGCAAAAGCAGGTGGATCGAAGCGGTTCGCGAGCCTGTCTTCGTGAAACAGCCGGAAAAACTGCCGCTGCTCAAACAAAAGCTGGTCTGCCTGATTACCGGCGGATTGGGCGGCATGGGCTTCGCCTTGACCAAATATTTGGCGAAGCAGTATCAGGCGCGGCTCGTCCTGGTCGGACGCTCTGCGTTCCCGCCGCGAGCAGAGTGGCAGCAATGGCTCATGGACAAGCCCGATCATCCCCTGTCTGGCAAAATTCGCACGATCCTGTCGCTGGAACAAGCCGGGGCGATGATCGACGTTTACAGCGTGGATATTTCCGATTATTCCGCTATGCAAAAGGTGATTCGTGAAGCAGAGGCGCGGTTTGGGCCGATTACCGGCGTCCTGCATACGGCGGGAGTTCCCGACTACGCAGGGGTGATCCAACGAAGGACAAAAGACATGACCGACCCGATCCTGCGGCCGAAAGTGCAAGGAACCATCGTGCTGGATACGCTGTTTGCAGAGCGCACACTCGATTTCTTCATCCTGTTTTCTTCCATCGGCAACTACATTTACGGACGCAAATTCGGGCAAGTCGGCTACAACGCAGCAAATGAGTTTTTGGACGCTTTCGCCGCGTATCGGATGCAAAAACGGCGCGGCTACACAGCCTCGATCAACTGGAACGACTGGGCCGAGGTAGGAATGTCCGTCACCGCGATGGAAAAAAACCGGAGCATGAATCGGCAAGTCAACGAGCGGCAATTCGCCGAAGAGGCCATCTCGCCGCAGCAAGGGGTAGAAGTGCTGCGCTATATGGTGGAAAACCAGTTTCACCGGGCCATCGTCTCTGTGCTTGACCTTCCCGCGCTCATGGCAGAAAGCAATCAGCTCAGCGAAGATTTTATCCTAGAAAAAGAAGCGGCAGTCGCGGCGCAGGCCGAGCTGGCACCCGCCACGATCAACCGCGCCGCGTTGTCCGAAGCGGAGCTTGCGCAGATCATCGCGGACGTATGGCAGAGCGTATTGGGAATCGCCGCGAAAGGCACGGATGAGGACTTCTTCGCGCTGGGCGGAGACTCGCTGAAAGCGATCACGATGATTGCGCTGCTTTATAAAAAGCTGGATGTCAAGCTGCCGCTGCCGACCTTTTTCAACAAGCCGACGATTGGCGACATCGCCCGCTTTATCCGCGGGGCGGACTGGACGGACTTCTCGCAAATTCCAAAGGCGAAAGAAAAAGCCGGGTATCCGTTGACTTCCGGGCAAAAGCGGCTCTATTTTCTCAGCCAAATGGAGGAAGAGAACAAGCAGTACAATAATGTGATTGCGCTGCGTGTGAAAGGACCGCTTTCCCGCGAAAAATTGGAGCATTGCCTGAACACGCTGATTGGCAGGCACGAAAGCTTGCGCACCTCGTTCCAGCGCATCGACGGGGAGCTTTTGCAAGTCATCCACGAGCCGTTTTCGTATACGCCTGACTACCGGGAAGTCGACGAACCAGTCAACGATGCGCACATCGCAGCGTGGATCCAGCCATTTGATCTTTCCGTCGCTCCGGTATGGAACGTAGGCATTTTCAAGGAAAGCGAGCAAAGCCACCTCCTGGTCTTCAACATTCATCACATCATCACAGACGGCACATCGAACGCGATTCTGATTGACGAGTTTACGGCCTTGTACCAGCAGGATGGACAGGCGACGGGACTGCCCTCGTTGTCTGTGCAATACAAAGATTACGCAGAGTGGCAGCAGGAAAAGACAGCGCTTGCCGGCCATCAGGCTGATCGCGCATATTGGACGGGGATGTTTTCCGGCGAAATTCCGCTGCTCGATTTGCCGACGGACTTTGCCCGCCCGCCCTACAAAACGTACCGTGGAAGCATGGAGTTGTTTTCTATCCCGCGAAGCGAGTCGGACGCGATCAAGCGCATGGCCGCGAGCCAGGAAGCGACGCTGTACATGGTTTTGCTTGCGGTGTGGAACGTTTTGCTGGCAAAGCTGAGCCATCAGGAGGAAATCGTCGTCGGGATTCCGACTTCGGGGCGGAATCACAGCGATCTGCAACAGGTGATCGGCATGTTCGTCCAAACGCTTCCGCTGCGAAGCACCGTGCGCAAGGACATGACCTTCGCCGAGCTGTTGCACGCGATCAAACGGAACATGTCCCACGCTTTGGAGCACCAGGACTATCCGTTTGAGGAGCTTGTCAGCGAGCTTGCGCTGCCCCGGGACTTTGGGCGTAATCCGCTGTTTGACGTCATGTTCGCGTTTCAAAATGTCAGCCGTCAAAAGAGCGGTAAGGCTATGCCGTCTGCCGGGCTGGAAATGGAGCCGTATCCGTTTGCAACAAACACCGCCCGCTTTGATTTGACGCTGGACGGCGAGGAGCGGGAAGGCGAGCTGTTTTTTACCGTAGAGTACGCAACCGACCTGTTTACAAAAGAAACAATCGCCCGCTTCATCCGCTATTTCCGAAAACTCGTGCAAGACGTCCTCGCAGAGCCAGAGCAAAAAATCAGCCAGCTTTCCTTGCTCGATGCCGCGGAGCTTGCGCTGCTCGTCACCGGGTTCAATCAGACGGCAGGGGAATATCCGCAGCAGTTGCTGGTGCATGAGCGTTTTGCAGCGATCGCCGACAAGCACGCGGACGAGCCTGCGGTGACGTTCCAACAGCAAACCATGACGTACCGCGAACTGGATGCGCGGGCCAACCAGCTCGCCCATGCGCTCAAGTCGCATGGCGTCGGACCAGACCAGGTCGTCGCCCTCATTGCCACCCGTTCGTGTGACATGATCGCCGGACTATTGGCGATCGGAAAAGCAGGCGCTGCGTACTTGCCTGTCGATCCGGGCTTGCCAGCCAACCGGATCGCCTACATGCTGGACGACAGCCGTGTCCAGGTCATTTTGACCAATACAACCGTAGAGGCAGCAGGCGAGCGACAGGTTGTTGACATGCGCGATTCCCGCATATCGGCGCAGCCTCAAGCAAGGCTGCCTTTGCAAAACAGCAGCACCGATGTGGCGTACTGCATGTACACCTCGGGCACGACCGGATTTCCCAAAGGAATTTTGATCGAGCACCGCGCCTTGCTGAATTTCCTTTTCGGCATGACGGAAGTGCTGTCTTTTGGCGAAAAAGAAAAGTTTTTGTCGTTGACGACCATTTCTTTCGATATTTTCTGGCTGGAGAGCATCTTGCCGCTGTTGGCGGGGCAGCAGGTGGTCATTGCCGATGAGGACTGCCAGCGAGATGTGCGCATGCTGGCAAGCCTGGTCCGGCGCGAGGAAATTACCGTGCTGCAAACGACGCCGTCGCGCTTGAAGCTGTTGCTCGCGGAGCCGGAGTTGGCCGGGCAGTTGAGCCGCTTGCGCTACTTGCTGATCGGCGGCGAAGCGTTGCCGCAAGCGCTGGCAGACGAAGCCGTGCGACTGTTGCCGGCGGGACGGGTGTACAACCTGTACGGTCCGACCGAAACGACCATTTGGTCCACGCTTCAGCAAGTGACAGACAGCGAGCCTGTCGCCATCGGCAGACCGCTGAAAAATACCCAGGTCTACGTGCTCGATCAGGAGCTGGTGCCGCAGCCTGTCGGCGTCCCTGGCCTGCTGTATATCGGCGGGCACGGCTTGGCCCGAGGGTATTTGCACAAACCGGAGCTGACAAGCGAGAAGTTTATCGACAACCCGTTTCGGCCTGGCGAAAAAATGTACGCGACCGGAGACATGGCGAGGTGGACGCGCGAAGGCTTGCTCGAATATTTGGGACGAACCGATTTTCAGGTGAAAATACGCGGCTACCGGATCGAGCAAAGCGAAATCGAAAACCAGCTCGAGGCCCATCCCGCCATCGAAAAAGCGGTGGTGCATGTCCAGCAGGACACTTTGCGCGAACCTTTGCTTGTCGCTTACTATACTTCGGCAGATGCCGTACCGAACCAGGAACTGCGCGATTATTTGCGCAAACAACTGCCGGAATATATGATCCCGCCATTTTTCATGCGGCTTGCGCAAATTCCGCTCACCATCAACGGCAAAATCGACCGGAAGTCGCTGCCTGCCGTAACCGAGGTGGCAGAAGCGCACCAGGAGCTGGTCGGCCCGGGCGACGAGGTGGAAGCGAAGCTGTATGACATTTGGCGCAAAGGATTGCGGCGCGAGTCGATAAGCGTTCGCGGCAAGTTTTTTGAGTTGGGCGGAAACTCGATTCAGGTGATGCAGCTCGTGTATGAAATCAACCGCCATTTTTCATGCGCCATGCCGTTTAAAGACTTTATTGAACTGCAAACGATCGAGGCGATTGCGGAATGGATTCGCGCCGCGATCCAGGAAGAGCGCGAGGCGGACTTGCCAGCGCTGACACCGGAGCCAAGCCGGTTGCATGAACCGTTTCCGTTAACGAATGTGCAAATGGCCTATTATTTGGGCAGAAGCAGCCGCTTCGAGCTGGGCGGAGTCTCGACGCACTCGTATCAGGAGGTTGTCACTACACTCGATATCCCGCGCCTGAACGATTGCTTGAATGTGTTGATTCGCAGGCACCCCGCGCTGCGCACGATTTTTTTGCCGGATGCCCGCCAGCAGATTTTGGCCGAGATCCCCGAGTACGCAATCGAAATTCGCGATTTGCAAGGATGCGAAGCGGATGAGCAGGCTGCGATCATCGCAAACGAACGGGAGCGGATGTCCCACGCGACGTTCCGTCCGGAGCAATGGCCGCTTTTTGAAATCAAAGCGTTTCGCTTGACGGAGCAGAAAAGTTTATTGGCCATCAGCTTCGATCTGCTCATAATGGATGCGTACAGCATGGAAATTTTAGGGAAAGAGCTGCAAGCGCTTTACGCAGGCAAGACGGACGAGCAGGACGATCTAGCGATTTCCTTCCGGGATTATATGATCGGCTATGAGCGGCTGAAAAACAGCAAGCTGTATCAGCAAGACAAGGAATATTGGCTGGCGAAGCTGCCCGATTTTCCGCTGGCCCCGGAAATTCCGTTGCTGGTGCAGCCGTCCCGCGTCCAAAACCCGTACTTTCAAAGAAAGTCGAAGCGATACGCCAAACAAAGCTGGCCTGCCTTGAAAAAGGCCGCCCAGAAGCGCAATTTGACCCCTTCGGCCGTGTTGTGCGCGGCGTATGCGGAAGTGCTGGCGAACTGGAGCAATCAGCTCGCCTTTAGTCTCAACTTGACCTTGTTCAATCGGCTGCCGCTGCACCCGGATGTGGAAAAGCTCGTCGGCGACTTTACCTCTGTTGTGCTGGTCGAGGTGCGGCTAGGTCCGGCGGATACGTTTTGGCAGAAGGCGGGCAACGTACAGCAAGCGCTGATGGAAGCTTTGGCGCACCGTCATTTTGACGGGATTGATGTGATGCGAGAAATCGGCAAGCAGCGGGAACTGGGCAACAAAGCGTTGATGCCGATCGTATTTACGAGCGCCTTGTTTGAAAACGAAGATGTTGTCCAGCAGCAAGCGGCAGACGACGAGCAGCGCATATCGGAACAGGAGAACGATACAAAAGGGATCACGCAAACTTCGCAAGTTTATTTGGACAATCAGGTGGCGCTGCTCGACGGGAACATCGTCATCAACTGGGACTACATCAGCGAGTTGTTCGACCCTGTCGTGATTGACACGATGTTTGCCCAGTACCTGGCCCGGATTGATACGATTTTGAACGACGAGGCCGAGTTGGAGCTGCCAGCGGTGTCCGCCAGTGACCGAGCCGCGATTGATGCGTACAACGATACGGCCGTGGAGATTCCGAGCAAAACGCTGCACGGGCTGTTTGAGGAAACGGTGGCGCAAACGCCTTTTGCCGTCGCGATTGAGGATGGCGAGCAGCAGATCACGTACCAGGCGCTGAACGAGCGCGCCAATAAAGTCGCCAGCTTCTTGCAGGACTGCGGCGTCGGTCCGAGAGACTTGATTGGCGTCATTGCCAAACGGGAAATAACTACCTTCGTCTATTTGTTAGCGATTTTAAAAAGCGGCGCTGCCTACGTGCCGATTGATCCCGACTATCCGGCGGAGCGCGTCGACTACATCCGCGGGCACAGCCGCTGCAAGCTCGTCATAGCGCCTGACTTTTACGAGCGAAACGGGCTGGAACATGCTGCGGACAAGCGCGAGGCTGTCGCGGTGCAGCCGGAGCAGCTCGCCTACGTGATCTACACCTCGGGAAGCACGGGCAATCCAAAAGGAGTCATGATTCGGCACGAAGCCGCATGCAATACGATTCAGGATATCAATCAAAAGTTTCAGGTTACCGCCCGGGATCGCCTGCTGGGCGTATCGTCGCTCTGCTTCGATTTGTCCGTCTACGACATTTTTGGCGCGTTTGCCGCAGGGGCGACGCTCGTGCTGGTCAAGGACCAAAAGAACATGACCGAGCTTGCCGAGACGATTACAGCGAAAAACATTACGATCTGGAACTCCGTCCCGGCGATTATGGATCGCGTGGTCGCGGAAAAAAACGAGCGGGGCGGCGAGCAGAAAGATGAGCAGCTTCGCCTGGTCATGCTGAGTGGTGACTGGATTCCGCTTACGCTGCCGCATGCGATCCGCGAGCGCTTCCCTGCGGCTGAAGTCATCAGCCTGGGCGGCGCTACCGAGGCGTCGATCTGGTCGATTTACTATCCGATTGAAGAGGTAGGCGCTGATTGGAAAAGCATTTTTTACGGGAAGCCATTAGCCAACCAGCAGTTTTACGTGCTCAACTCGCAGAGAGAGCTTTGCCCGATTGCCGTACCGGGCGAGCTGTACATCGGAGGACGCGGCGTTGCGGACGGCTATTTGCATGACGATGAGAAGACCGCGCGATCCTTTGTCCACCATCCGCAGCTCGGGTACATCTACAGGACTGGGGATTACGGCGTACTGCACCGCCACGGGCAGATGGAATTTTTGGGCAGAAAGGATCAGCAGGTAAAAATTGGTGGATATAGAATTGAATTAGGAGAGATAGAAGCGCGGCTGCTGCAAATCGAGACGGTGCGAAATGCGGTTGTACTGGTGGCGGGCGATACAGACAAGCGGTTGTATGCGTATCTCGTGCCGGAAAACGAACCGCAAGAGCGGGACCGTTTTGTCAGCGAGATCAGGACAAGGCTGGCCAAAGCCTTGCCGGATTACATGATACCGTATCATTTTATCGTCGTGGGGCAACTGCCGCTGACGGCCAACGGAAAAGTAGATGTACAAGCCCTGTTGAAGCAAAAGCCGACTGGCGCGGGTAACGGAACGGCATACGTCGCCCCGCGCAATGAAGCGGAGGCGCGAATCGTCGCTCTGTTCCAGGAGGTTTTGCAGATGGACCATGTGGGCGTGTTCGACAACTTTTTTGAGCTGGGCATTCATTCGCTGCAGATCGGAATGATTCACAGCAGGCTGAAAGACGTGTTTGCCAGGGAAATCCCGATTCTTGCCATGTTTGAGCACGCCAACATCAACGCGCTTGCCGCGTATTTGACAGCGGACAACCACGACCTGCCAGACGAAGGGCAGGAGGAGACGATCAACGCCCGCAACCAGGGAAGAGAACGGATCAAGCAAAGAAACGCCAAAAGAAGGAGGAACTCCGAAAGTGACTAAAGCCGAACTGCTGCAATTTTATACGACGTTTACTCCCAACACCGATCCCGGCGAATACGGCTATCTCTTTTACGAGTTGCCCCAAGGCCTGCCAGAGCTGTGCCGATTAATCAAGTGCCAATTGATCCATCCCACGATGATAAAAAAAGTGAGGCATGCGCTGACCGACTATACGCGAAATGAAGACGAGAAATTTTACACGGTCGCAGACATGCTCGACGCGCTGGTCGAACGCAACGCAGACGGCCTCACCTACGACCGCCTGCCAAGCGAGCGGCTGCTCATTTCTTGCCGCTTCCATTCGTTACTGCTCATTTCCATGCTGCGCTCCCGGGGCATCCCGGTGCGCAGCCGCGTCGGATTCGCCAGCTATTTGTCCGAGAACGGCCAAAAATACATCGATCACTGGATTTGCGAAGTGTGGGAACAAGCCGAAAAACGGTGGATTCGGGTCGACCCCGATTGGGAGCTTGTTGACATTTGCGGCGACGAGTTCCTGCTGGCGGGCGATGCATGGCTGATGGCTCGGGACAAAGAAATCAACCCACAGCTTTTCGGGGTGAAAAAATCGTGGGGCATGCACTACATCCGCAACAACCTGTGCTACGACTTAAACGCCGTTCTCGGAAACGAGCTGGGCTACTGGGACTATCCTCCGCTTTGCCAAAAAGAGATGGACGACCTGGACTGGGAAGAACTGCAACTGCTCGATGAGATTGCTCTCTATTTGCAAGACCCCGATGAAAATTACGCACAACTGCAAGCGTTGTTTTCCGAGCATGACTTCCTGCATTTCAAAGGATAGGGCAGTTGTTCGATTAAACTCGAAGCGGTGATACGAAGATGGATAAATTGAAGAAGTACATTTACGAGCTGGTCGCAGACCGGAAGCTATCGGCCAAGGAAGCGACGGCATACATCACGAGCCTGCAAAAAGCAAGCGAAGCAAAAAGCGATGACATCGCGATTATCGGCATCGCCGGACGCTTTCCCAAGGCGAATACGGTACAGCAGTTTTGGGAAAACATTCGCTTTGGCCGAGAATGCCTCGACGACTTTCCTGTCCATCGCAAGGAAGATGGACAGGCGCTGTTTTCCGACCGGAGCTTTGCGCACAAACGCTTCAAAAAAGCGGGCTATTTGGATGAAATCAGCTTCTTTGATCCAGACATGTTTCGCATCTCGCCAAAAGAAGCCTTGTCCATGGAGCCTTATCAGCGAATCATGCTGGAGCTTGCCTATGAGACTTTGCTCAATGCCGGCTACGAGACGCGGGAGATCAGCGGCTCCAAGACAGGCGTTTTTATCGGCAAAGACCATGTGACAGGGATCGAGTACCGCCACTACGTCAGCCCGGATATTTTCAGCCTGACCGGCTCGTGGCCGGGAATTTTGGCAAGCCGCATCTCGTACGTCTACAACTTGAAAGGGCCGAGCATCGTCTTCGATACATCGTGCTCGTCCGGGTTGGTAGGCGTTCATTTTGCATGCGAATCGTTGCGCAGAAATGAATGTGAGATGGCATTTGTAGGCGGCATCAGCGGCCTTTTCTATTTTCCGCCCGTTAAAGAAGACGGATCGCTCGATCAGGTCGAATCCGCCGAAGAGAAGATTCGCGCGTTTGACAAGGAAGCGACAGGCACGGTATGGGGCGAGGGGGGCGGAGGGCTGCTCTTGAAGCCGTTGTCCAGGGCGCTTGCGGACAACGACGTGATTTACGCCGTCATCAAAGGCAGCGGGATCAACAACAACGGCCTGTCCAAAGGCATTACCGCCCCCAACGGGGAGGCGCAGGAAGCGCTTTTGAAAAGCGTCTGGAAGCAGGCGCAGATCAACCCGGAAACGATCCGCTACATCGAAGCGCACGGAACAGGCACGGTGCTGGGCGATTCCATCGAATTACAGTCGATCATCAACGCCTTTCAAGCTTTTACGTCCAAAAAGCAGTTTTGCGGGGTCGGCTCGGTCAAGACGAACATCGGGCATCTGGTCGGAGCTTCCGGGATTGTCTCGCTCATCAAGGCAGTGATGATGCTCCGGCATGGGGAAATCCCGCCTTCGCTGCACTTCCAGTCGCCCAGCCCATACATGGACCTGACCAACTCGGCCGTGTTTGTCAACGACGCGCTGACGAAATGGGAGCAGCAGGACCAGCCTGTTCGCATCGGGATTAACTCGTTTGGATTCAGTGGAACGAATTGCCACGTTTTGCTCGAGGAACCGCCCAAGGCCGTCCGGCAAGCCAGCCGCGGACAAGACAGCTACTTGCTTGTCCTGTCGGCGAGAAGCGAGCAAAAACTCCAGGAGTTGGCGAAGCAATACCAGCAGTTTTTACTGGCAAACCGGGACGTCCACCTGGGGGATTTGTGCTTTACCGCCAGCGCGTCGCGCCATCATTATGCGCACCGGGCGACGATTGTGTTCGACAGCTATGAAGATTTGTTAGTGAAGGTAAATGAGCTGAAAACGGCGAACCGCGTATCCGCGTGGACGGCAAACCCGGCGATCCGCTACCAACGGCACGAAGTCGTGCCGGACAACAAGCAGACAGTCGAGGCGTGGGAAATTAGGGAACGAGCGAAAAAATCGTTAGATAGGCAAGCAAACGAAGCGATCAAGGAATGGATCGGGAAGACATCTGACCAGAGGCTGATCTGGGAGCAGGTCGCGCCGCTGTACATACAAGGAGCAACCATTGACTGGGGGATGCTTTACTGTGGTGGCCGCAAGCTGGCGCTGCCGGGAAATATACTGGAGCGGCAAAAGTTTTGGCCCGCAGGCGCACAGCCCAAAAAAGCAGAGGCAGACTTTCTTTACCAAGTGGCCTGGAAGGAAGAAGCTCTGCCCGCCACAGACAGCGAGCAGCAAACGGCTTGCGATACGGTGCTGCTGATTGTCGATGCGGCAGATACAGCCATCTGGCGGGCGCTTTTTTTGCAAAAACACCAAGCGAGACGCCTGGTGACAGTCGAGCTGGGAGCGCGCTCTGCGCAAGTCGCGCCAGACTATTTCCAGGTTTCGCGCACGCTGGACGATATCGCCGCCTTTTGCGCGCAGCTCGATTTGGCGTCGCTCGCTCAGATTGTGTTCATGCCTCCGGCTCGCGCTGCACTGCCGGAGTCGTTGGCCGCTTTTCGCTCGGCCATGGAGCAGACCGCCGGGTCGCTGCTGCTTTTCGCCAAAGCGCTCGCTACGACAGGCAAGCTGGCAAACGAAATCGACGTCGTCCTGATGACGCAAAACGCTCAGGCGGTACAGCCGGGCGATGCGGCCTGCGATCCTTTTCACCATATGCTGGGCGGACTGGGAAAATCGCTTCGCCAAGAAAACTACGGCCTGTCCGTGCGCCATATCGACATCAGCCCGGACGGCTTCGCGCCTGAGCCGCTTTTCGCCGAGCTAGGGCGGAAAGGGACGGACTACTCCGTAGCGCTGCGCCAAAACCGCCGCTACATCGAAATTATCGAAAGAGCAAAGCAGCCGGGCGCGCAGGAGGACGGCTTCGCGGTCGAAGCAGGCGATGTGTTTCTGCTAACGGGCGGTCTGGGCCAGTTGGGAACGGAAGTATGCAAGTACTTGAGCCAAAAAAACAAAGTCAAGCTGATCGTGCTCGGCAAGACGATGCTACCGGAACGGGAGACGTGGCCGGCCGTGCTGCGGGAGTCGCCAGACATAAGCTTGGCGGATAAAATCAATGCGGTGCTCGCTGTGGAAGCGCTAGGCTCCACGCTCGACTACCACTGTGTAGACATATGCGACGAAGCGCAGTTGCAGCGAACCGTTCAGGCGATCCGCCAGACACACCAGCGGCTTGCCGGAGTGATTCATTGCGCGGGCATAGGCGTTGGCGAACTGGAAGATGCGGCGCTCGGCGAAGCGGAGTTTGCGCGCAGACATGCCGTGAAAACAGACGGGAGCTGGCTCTTGTACACGCTTACGCAGGAGATCGACACCGGGTTTTACCTGTTCTTTTCCTCGGCGGTATCCGTCACGGGTGGACGCGGGGCGCTTGGCTATGCCACTGGCAATGCCTTTTTGGACGGCTGGGCAGAAGCGATCAGGCGGCAAGGCAAAAAAGTATTCTCCATCAACTGGGCTACGTGGGAGGAGACGGCCGAGCGGCTTTCGATGCAGGAGGAACGGCACGTTTTCCGCTTTCTGCCTACCCATCAGGCGCTGCAAGCGCTCGACTCGATTCTCCGCCGCCAAATGTTCCGGACAATCGTCGGCCAGTTCAATCAGGCGAACGAGCTGTTAGAGCTTGCGCACATCTGGCCGTTCCGCTTGGCAGATGAAGTGAAGAAAGACGTGTTCCGCCAGACGGCAAAGCCGGGGCGTGCAGCCGCCGCACCTGTACCCGTGACGCTCAAGGAGCAGGACGGATTTACCGCGACGCAAAAAGAGCTGGCACAGGTATGGGCAGAGGTGCTCGGACTGTCCTCGATCAGCCTGTTCGACACGTTCCACCAGTTGGGCGGCGATTCGATCCACGCTGCCCAGTTGTACAAGCAGTGGAACGAGAAGTACCCGGGCACGCTTCACGTCGCAGACCTTTACCTGTATCCGACCATTTTTGAAATGGCGAACTACTTGGACGGCAAAAAGGTGCCAGAGCCTGCCGCGCTTACCGTCGAGTCGATCCTCGAAGGGTACAAAACGAGCAAATACTCGCAGGAGGAAACCAAGCGGCTGCTGGAACAGTGGACCGCTTTTTCAGCAGGCGAGACTGCGCCGTCCGAACAAAAGGACGAGTATGCGATCATCGGCTACGCCTGCCAATTTCCGCTGGCGGAAAACGCCGAGCAGTTTTGGACCAACCTGACCGCAGGCGTCAATGCGATCCGCCCGTTTCCCGCCTCCCGAAGAAAGGATACCGACCGCTTTTTGAGCGCAACCCAAACCTACTGCCAGGGCGGCTACCTGGAACAGATCGACCGCTTTGACTCCGCGTTCTTCCACATCGCGCCCAAGGAAGCAGAGCTGATGGACCCGGAACAGCGCCTGCTTTTGCAAAACGTGTACGAGGCCCTGGAAACGAGCGGGCTTGGCGGGAAAAGCCTGTTCGGGACGAAAACGGGCGTGTACATCGGCAAAGACACGACCGGGCGCAACGAGTACAACAACATGATTGATATTCAGCACCCGCTGAAGGTCACCTCTGGCTCGACAGGCATACTCGCGAGCCGGATCGCCTATTTCCTCAATCTGAAAGGCCCTTGCCTCGTTGTGGACACAGCGTGTTCCTCGAGTCTCGCAGCACTGTGTCTGGCCGCCCAGGCTTTGCAGGCGGGGCAAATTGACGTGGCGATTGTAGCGGGCGTGTCTTTGGCCTATTTGCCGACGCAGCACAATTCGCTGATTGATTCCGCCGACGAGACGATTCGCCCGTTCGATGCGCAGGCAAACGGCACGATGTGGGGAGAGGGAGTAGGCACGATTGTGCTGAAGCGGCTCGATCAGGCGGTGCGCGACAACCACGCCATTCACGCTGTAGTCAAAGGCTCGGCGATGAATAACAACGGAGCGTCGAACGGTATTACCGCACCGAATGCGGAAGCGCAGGAAAAAGCGCTGGTCGAGGCGTGGCAGGCAGCCAAGATTGATCCCGAAACGATTACGTATCTCGAGGCGCACGCCACCGGAACGAGATTGGGCGATCCGATCGAGCTGAAGGGCATCGCCAATGCTTTTCGCAGATTTACCGATAAAAAGCAATTTTGCGGGGTCGGTACGGTAAAAGCGAACATCGGCCACCTGGTCGGAGCGTCGGGGATGGCTTCGGTCATCAAAATGATTTTGGCCTTCAAGCACGGGCAATTGCCCCCGGTCGCCAACTTCCGGCAGCCGAATCCGTTCATCGAATTTGCCGATTCTCCGGTCTATGTCAACGACAAGCTGCAGAAATGGCGTGCAGCCGAGACGCCGCGCCGATGTGGCATCAGCTCGTTCGGATTCAGCGGGACGAATTGCCATGTGCTGCTGGAAGAACCGCCTGCGTCCACTCCGGCGAAGCGCGAGAGCAGTCCGGGCTGGCAGCTTCTCGCATTGTCGGCGAAGACGAAAAGCTCCTTGCGCGCGCTACTCAGCCGCTACGCCCGATACCTCAACGAGACGCCGGCGGTCGATGTGCCCGATTTGTGCTATACGGCCAATGCGACTCGCGGCCATTACGAGCACCGCGTAGCGATCCTGTTCCGCGATCAGGCCGAGCTGCGGGAAAAATGCAAATACGCGGACGCGACAGGGCTGGAAAATACGCAGGAGGCTGCCGAGCGCGGGATTTTCTACAAGGCGAGCCGCGTCATCGTGGACGAAAACGATCCGTCTGAAAACGGGATCATGGAGGAAGAAAAAGTCAAGCGGACGGCGCTCGCGGAAAGAACGATCCGGCAATACAAGGAAAACGGAACCGCTTTTGCGCTGGACAGCCTGCAAAACATCGCCGCCATGTACACGGACGGGGCCGATATCGAGTGGCAGCGCCTGTATGCAAAAGAGCAGCACCACATCATCGCATTGCCAGCCTATCCGTACGAATCGGTCCGTCACTGGATCGGGACCGGGCCGCAAAACTCCGAAGGCCCGGCGCAAACAACAGACACATGCTATCGCCTGCATTGGGTGCGCGACGACAAAGCGACAGCGCCGTTGCGGCAAGCTGGCGCGAAACCGGGCACGTGGCTGTTTTTGAGCGGAACGGGCTACAGGAGTCATGAGTTGCTCGTGGAGCTACAAGCGCGGGAAGCGGATGTCATCGAAGTTGCTTTCGGCGCTGCTTTTGAAAAAGGCGGCGATCATCAATACAAGATCGGCTCGGCGGACGATTTTCCGCGCTTGCTGCAAGAGCTGGCGCACCGGGACATTCGCCACATCGTCCACTGCATGGGCATGACGGAGGAGAAGCTCGCATGTGCGGACGACTTTCACGAGTGGGAAAACCGGAGCGTCTACAGCTTCTGCCAGCTTGTGTGCGAGCTGTTGAACCAGTCGTATCACCAGGAGATCAACCTGTATCTTTTGGGTGACCAGGCGTTTTCGGTGACCAGGCGAGAAGCCGCCTTGAACCCGCAGCACGCCGTTTTGTTCGGCCTGGCAAAAGTGGTCGCGCAGGAGTACCCGCAGTTGAAATGCCGCTGCATTGATCTGGACAGCGCTACTGCGCCGTCTACGCTCTGGGCTGAGTGGGAAGCGGGAGAGGAAGACTTCCAGGTGGCGTATCGGGAAAATGTCCGATATGTCGAACGGCTGGAAGCGCAGACGCTGCAAGCGGCAGAGCCGCAGGCCGTCTCCATCCGGGAAAACGGCGTCTACCTGGTTACGGGCGGGCTTGGCGATATCGGGCTGCAGGTTGCTCATTATCTCGGCAACAAGCAGCCCGTGCACCTGTGCCTGCTCGCCAGAAGCGCCTTTCCTGCGCGCGAGCAATGGGCCGAAATTGTCCGGGAGCAGCCCCATTCCGCACTGGCGGGCCAAATCGGGCAAATCCGCAGCATCGAGGACAGCGGGTCCAGCGTAGAAGTGCATACGGTGGATGTGGCCGATGAGCGCAGGTTGGCCGATGTGTTGCAGACGATCCGCCAGCAATACGGTGCGATCCATGGCGTTTTCCATTGCGCGGGTGTGGCAGGCGAAGGTCTGCTCATCAACAAAGGACGAGCCAAAATCGCGCAAGTGCTCGCTCCAAAGGTCGTCGGCACCTGGCTGTTGGACCGTTACACCGAGCAGGACCGCCTCGACTTTTTTGTCCTGTTTTCCTCGGTAACCAGCTTGCTCGGCGGGCTCGGACAGGCGGATTACACGGCGGCCAACGCCTATTTGGACGCGTTTAGCGACTACAGGCAAGCCAAAGGCCGACAGAGCGTGACGATCAACTGGCCTGTCTGGAACGACACAGGCATGGCGGCGCGATACCGCATCCAGAAAGAGGCTTCGCCGTTTTGCGGCATGCATCCGGACAAGGCGATCGGCATTTTGGATGCGGTGCTGAGACGAAAGCTCGCGCGCGTCATCGTCGGCGAACTGAACGAGGCGCATTTTCAGACCCACCGCTATCCGTTGCCTTTTGCCATCTCGCCGGAAATCAGGAGCATGTTCGCGCGTCCTGTTGCTTGGGAGCCGGAGACAGCGGACGCCACACCGCTTGCGCCGATGCTCACAGGCAGGACCGACCACACGTACAGCGCGGTGGAAACGCGCCTGGCCGCCGTTTGGCAAAAAGTATTGGGGATCCCGGAAGCGAATGTGTACCAGTCTTTTCAGGAGGCAGGCGGAAACTCCATTCTCGCGACCAGTCTCGTCAAAGAAATCGAGCAGCTCTACCCGGGGCGGATCAACATCGCCACGCTGTTCGCCTATCCTTCGATTGCGAAAATGGCGGAATATCTGGAAAACAAGCCGAGTGCCCACGAGACGTCCCGCAAGGCCGGGGAGAGCGAGACTGTCCCCTTGCAGGACAAACTGAGCGATTTTCTCAAGGGCAATGTTTCGATGGAAAACATATTGGACTACCTAGACCAGAAAGAGTGGGGAGAAGAAGATGAGTAGCCGAAAAGAGATGAATGACAGCATCCTGCAACTGCTGAAAGCGGGACATCTCAGCCAGGAAATGGCGGTTTCCATTTTGGAAAAGCTGAATCGCCATCCAGAGCGCAAGAGCCGTCAGGACATTGCTGTCATCGGCATGGCCTGCCGCTTCCCCGGAACGAGCAGCCCCCAGCAGTTTTGGGACAATCTGGTCCAGGGAGTAAACAGCATCGGCTACTTTCCGGAAGAGCGGTTGCGCGATTTGTCCGGCTTCCTGCCAGAGCTGGAAGAGATGCTGGAGAGCGCCCATCACCAGGCTGGCTACCTCGATCAGATTTGCTGCTTCGATCACTCTTTTTTCCAGATCGGACAAAACGAAGCGCTGGCGATGGAGCCGTATCAGCGCCTGTTTCTGGAGACGGCCTACCACGCGCTGGAGGACGCCGGATACGGGGGAGCGAGGCTGAAGCATTCCAACACGGGCGTGTTTGTGGGACTGGAGACGGCTTACCAGTCCCATTATCGCTCGCTCTTGCAAAACGAAGATATTTCTTCGCTGGTCGGCTCGCTCGTGGGGCTGTTGTCCAACCGGATTTCGTATTTTCTGGACTTGCGCGGGCCTGCTTTCGTGCTCAATACGGCGTGCTCATCGGGGCTTGTCGCCTTGCATCAGGCGTGCACGGCCCTGGCGAACAACGAATGTGAAGCAGCGCTGGTCGGCGGCGTGAATCTGATGGTCATTCCGCAGGTGACCGGGAAGCTGCACGATCTGGAGACGTCGGACGGCAGAGTGAAGGCGTTTGACAAACAGGCGGACGGAACGATCTGGAGCGAAGGAATCACAGCCGTGATGCTCAAGCCGTTGGCGAAGGCGCGCGAGGATCGCGACCCGATCTACGCGGTTATTAAAGGAAGCGGCGTCAATGCCGACGGCGCTTCCAACGGCTTGACCGCCCCCAATCCGGATGCCGAGACGCAATTGTTTTTGCGCACGTGGGAAAAAGCCAAAATCGATCCGCTGTCCATCTCGTACATCGAAGCGCACGGCACAGGGACGCTGTTGGGCGATTCGATCGAATTGCAGGCGATCAACGACGCCTTTCAAAAATCTGCGTCCCGGCCCCATGTGTGCGGGATCGGCTCGGTCAAGACGAATATCGGCCATACGGTTGCCGCATCGGGTCTGGCGTCGCTCATCAAAGTCGTGCTCGCCCTCCGGCACAAAAAAATTCCCGCTACGCTGCACTACCAGTCTCCGAACCCTTTTCTCGATCCGCGCAACGCTGCGGTCGAAATCGTGACCGAGCTAAGAGACTGGAAAAGAGGGGGCACCCCGCTGCGCGCAGGGGTCAATTCCTTTGGCTTCAGCGGCACCAATTGCCATGTCGTCGTGGAAGAGGCGCCGGAAAGCGACCGCCCGGAAACGGAAACAGAAGCGGAGCCGTTGCCGCCGGTGCATCTTTTGACGCTCTCCGCCAAAAGCAAGTCGTCCTTGGCGGAGTTGCTAAAAGCCTACCATTCCTATTTGCAAACTCACTCATCCGTAAATTTGGCGGACTTGTGCTATACGGCAAACACGGGTCGCGGGCAATACGAAAACCGGGTCGCGTTCGTATTCCAGTCGATAGAAGAGTTGCGGCAGCAATTGCGCGTAGCCGATTTGTCCGGAGCAGAAGGGGCGAAAGACAAAGGAATGTACCTCTTTGAGAGTGCCGAATCCAGCCGTGACGGCAGCACTCCCGCCAGCTCTTTTGCTGGCTTGGGCGAGCATGCCGAGACTGACGGTGACGGCTGGCTGACGAAAGCGTCGCTGGAAAAGCTGGCGGAGCAATACGTCGCGGGAATGTCGATCCCGTGGGAGACGGTGTACCGCCAACCGCGGCAAAAGCTGAATTTGCCCGTGTATCCCTTTGAAAAAATCAAAATCTGGCCGACGGCGGACAAAAAAGCGCAAGGCCCTTTGCCAAGCGCATCGGGAACAAGCGGGCATGCGAGCGAAGCGCCAGCCGCACTACCCGCAGCCGAGCAGGCTCTCTATCAGCGCATCCAGTGGGTCGCTGCCGAGCCTTTGTCCACACAAGCACAGAAACGAGCGAAGGTGCTGGTCATCACCGACTCTACCGATTGGGGCTACGAGCTGGCCGACGCCATCGCGACGCACAGCGAGCGCGTCGTGCATGCCCGGCTGACGACTGCCTATCGCCAAGAAAGTGCCACCGAGTATGGGCTTACTTGCTCGCAAGCCGATTTTGAGCGGCTCATTCGCGATACAAGCGAGGCTGCTTCTAGCAAAGTCGTATTCGCGGTCGCAAAGGCGCCCGGACCGGCCAGCGACGATGCCGAGCAGCTTTTGCACGCGCTGTTTTTCTTGACGAAAGCATTGGCGAAAAATCGTCCTGCCCCCAGCGAAATCGTCTTGGTCGGGAAAAACGCCCAGCGGGTTCTGCCGGACGATCACACCGTCCAGCCGGAGTTCGCGGCCTTGTTCGGATTGGGAAAAGTCATTCGCGAAGAGTACAGCGCACTTCCTTGCAAGTGCATCGACTTCGACGATGCCACACCTGTCAGCGACATCGCGGCGGAAGCGTTGGGCAGTAGCGGACATTACCAGATCGCGTATCGTTCTGGACAAAGATACTATCCTGAGCTGGCGCCATTGGATTTGTCCGCAGTCGACGACAGCGGCCTGCGCTTCAAGGAGCAAGGGGTGTACGTCATTACAGGCGGCACGGGCGGCATCGGCCTTGCGCTTGCGAAGCATATCGCCCAGCACCACCGGGTAAAACTCGTTCTCATCAGCCGCAGCGTATTGCCCGAGCGTGCCCTGTGGGACGAGTTCAGCCAGCACAAGCACGATAAGCAGGGCAGGCTGCTTCACCATCTGCAAAGCTTGGAGAGCAACGGCTCCCGGGTGTTTACATACAGCGCCGACGTAGCCAACCGGGATGAGATCGCCGCGGCTATCCGCGACATCTACCGCATCCACGGAAAAATCGACGGCATCATCCACGCAGCAGGCTTGCCGGGCAGCGGCCTGCTCGCCGACAAGGACGAAGCCGATTTTTCGGCCGCGCTCGCTGCCAAAATCAGAGGGACGCAGCATCTGCACGCGCTGACGCGGGAAAATCCGCCTGAGTTTCTCGTGCTGTTTTCTTCCATCGCGGCGGTGGTCGGCGGGATTTACTTGGGCGATTACGTCGCCGCCAATTGCTACCTGGATGCTTTTTCCGGCGTCGCAAGCGCGCCCACGCGAATCGTCGCGATCAACTGGACGACGTGGATGAATACGGGCATGGCGAAAAAGGCAGGGGCGAGCCTCGATGCTGCTTTTCGCTCCCTCTCGCCTCGCCGGGCGGTCAAAGCGTTCGAGCATGTTCTCCGTAAAAACTTGTCCAACGTCGTCATCGGGGAAATCAACACGGACAATGACTTGTTCTGGAACAGCAGCCTGCCGATCGCACTTGCCCCGGAGATTCGGGCGAAAATCAGGCTGCCAGAGGTCGAGATTCAGGTAGAGCTGACGGGCCGGGCGGATGGCGGCTATACCGAGCTTGAACGGCAGCTTGCGCAAATTTGGGGAAACGTCTTCCGGCTGCCAACGATTGATATACACGATCAGTTTTACGAACTGGGCGGAACCTCGATCATGGGCATCAAGATCGCCAACCGGATTAACGAGCAATGCCAGGTCACCCTGTCGGTGCAGGATGTGTTTACGCATTTGTCCATCCCGGACTTGGCCGAGTTTGTCTCGCAAAAACAACGGGAGCGAAGCGGGGAAGACGCTCCGCAGCAAAGAGAAACAGCGCCAGACCAGCGGATCATGCCGCTGTCGCACGCACAGCGGCGCATATGGTTTTTGCAAAAGATGACCCCCGAGCTGGTCGCCTACAACTTGCCGTTTATTCGCACGTATGACATGGCCATTGACGTCGCGCTGTTGGAGCAGGCCGTCGCCTATCTCGCAGACAGACACGTGATGCTGCGCACGAGGTTCACTCTGCAAGACGGAAGTCCTGTGCAAGAAGCGCTGCCGAAGTACCGTCCGGCGATCCAGGTGATCGACGCAACGAAGCAGCCAGACCAGGCGCTTTTTGTGGAAAACAGCATTCATCAGCAGAAAATGCAGCCGTTTGATCTGGAATCGCCTCCGTACCGCATCTATTTGTACCAGCTTGCCAAGGAGCGCTTTTGCCTTTACGTCAATTTTCACCATGTGATTACGGATGGCTGGAGCATCGACATTTTTTACCGCGAGCTGTTTGGCATTTACCAGTCGCTTTTGCAAGAGCAGCCCCCAAGGCTGACCGAGGCGAAGCCCGATTACTTTGATTGGATTGCTGCCCAAAAAGAATGGGAAACGAGCGAAGAGTTTGCCAAGCACGAAAGCTACTGGCTTTCCGAGCTTGCCAAGCCGTTGCCGACGCTGTCGCTGCCGACTGACAAAAAACGGCCGCCCGTCCAGACGTACAACGGTAGCTACCACAAGTTCGAAATCAGCGGAGCGCTTTATGAAACGCTCAAGCGCCACGTCGAGCAGCAGCAGATTACGTACAGCAACGTTTTGCTAAGCGCCTACTTCCTGCTGCTGCACAAGCTGTCGCAGGACGACGAGCTGATCGTCGGTGTACCTACGGCTGGAAGAAATCAAAAGAAATGGGAAGAAGTGGTGGGGATATTCATCAACACTTTGTGCATTCGCCTTTCTTTTCAGGACGTCGCGACGTTTGCCCAGTTGCAGCATGCTGTCCAGCAAAAAGTGTGGGCGGCGATCGACAAAGCGCAATACCCGTTTGACCTGCTGGTGGAAAAGCTTAATCCCGAGCGTGATTTGGCGCGAAATCCCGTCTACAATGTGCTGTTCCAGTTTTTTGACAAGCTGCATCTGGAAAACGACGGGATCAGCCAGTTTGAACTCAGTTGTCTCGCGAAGGAAGGCGATCAGCGGATCGAGATTTCCTTTGAGTACAACTCGGACTTGTTTGCGGACAGCACGATCCGGCAGTTTGCCCGCTTTTTCCTGCACATTCTCGCGCAAGTGACGGAGCGTCCGGAAATGCCGATCAAAGAAGTGGCTTTGCTGACTGGCCCCGAGGCGGACGAACTGCTGCACCGTTTTCAAGGGGCGCACCTGGACTGGCCCGAGCCGCTGCCGCTCCACCAGCAATTTGAAGCCCAGGCGCAAAAAACGCCTCATGCGATCGCGCTGGTCTGCGAAGAGCAGCAGATGACGTATCAGACGTTAAACGAACAGGCCAATCAGCTCGCCTGGCTGCTCATCCGCAAGGGCGTCGGCAATCGTGTGCCCGTCGGCATTTTCGTCGACAGAGGTTTGCAGCCCGTCGTCGGCATCCTCGCTATTTTGAAAGCCGGTGGTGTCTATGTGCCGCTCGATCCGGGCTATCCCGAGGAGCGAATCGCCTACATCCTCGCTCACAGCGGAGCCAGACTGCTTTTGACCGAAAATCGCCTGCTCGAAAAAGCCGGGCGGATCGGACAACAGCAGCAGGTCGACATCGTCAATCTGAGCGTGTTCCAGGAAGCAGCCGCGACGGAGGCCGCTTTCGAGACAACTGCCAATCCGCCGACGGAAAGTTGCGGCGCTGACTGGATGTATATCATGTACACCTCCGGCTCGACAGGCAAGCCAAAAGGCGTGCCGGTTACCCATGCCAACGTCCACAATTTTGTGGCGTGGAGCATCGCTGACTTCCAGTTGCGATCAGACGATGTATTTATGCTCGTCACGTCCATCAGCTTTGACATCTCGGTCTTTGAAATCTTCGCCGCGCTGCTATGCGGAGGGCAGCTTTGCATCGTGACGCAAGAGCGGCTCCGGGATATGGACGGATTGCTCGCGTACATGGAGACGCAGCAAGTTTCGGTTTGGCATTCCGTCCCGAGCTTGATGGTACAGCTCACTACGTTTTGGAAAGCCAACAAGGAGCGGTACGGTCATTCTCCCGTGCTGCCAGCGCTCAGGCATGTGCTGCTGGGCGGGGAAGCGTGGAGCTTCGCCCTGGCGAAACAGGTGCGGCAGATGCTGCCGTTTGCCGACATTCGCAACATGTACGGACCGACCGAGACGACGATCTGGGTGTCCAGCTACAAGGTGGAGCCAGACGCAGACGCCCCTTATGGAGCTGTACTCATCGGCAAGCCGATTGCCAATAATCAAATCATCATTTTGGCTCCGGACGGCAACGTTTGTCCGCCGGGCGTGATCGGTGAAATCTACGTAGCAGGCCGAAATGTGACCAGCGGCTACTTCCAGGACGAGGAACGGACGAGACAAGCGTTCATCCGGCGAGCCAGCGGCCAGCTTTGCTACAAGACAGGCGATCTCGGCCGATACTTGCCGGATGGCAACATCGAATTTGTCGGCAGAAAAGACCAGTTGGTAAAAGTGCGCGGCTACCGCATCGAGCTTGGCGAGATCGAGCATGCGCTCCGGGATGCCGCGCCGCTTCAGCAGATCGCCGTGACGACGGTAAAAGACGGGGAGACAAGCAAAATCGTTTGCTACTACACAGCAGACAGACCGCTGCCGATGGGCCAATTGAAGGAGTACGCGCGGAAAAAACTGCCGGAGTACATGGTTCCCGCCCAATTTTTCCATGTCGAGCGATTTTGGCTGACTCCGAACGGCAAGATGGACTGGAAGGCAATGGAGCAACATTGCCAGCAGTTGGACGCGGGGCCTCTGTTTTCGGAAGTCCGGGACGACGTCGAGCAAAAGCTCGCGGAAATATGGAGCAGGCTGCTTGGCGCGCCTAGCATCGGGATTCACGACAACTTTTTTGACATCGGCGGAAATTCCTTGCTGATCGTGCAGTTGCAGGAAATGATTCAGACGGAGCTGTTCCATGAGCTGTCGATTGTGGAGCTTTTCCAATATACGACGATCGAAAAGATAGCCGAACAGATCAAAAGAACGGCCGTGAACCGATCCAGCGTGGAAACGGGACAAAAAAGAGCGGAGCTGCGCAAAAAACGAAGAACGATGCGAAGCTAGGGAGCCGTTTGGGGGAAAGGAAAATCGGAATGGAAAATGCGCATGCGCCAAGCGAGAAAATCGCGATCATCGGCATGGCGGGAAAATTTCCGCAAGCCGAAAATATTCGTAAGTATTGGAACAACCTGGTGGACGGCGTAGAAGGAATCCGCTTTTTCACAAAAGAGGAGCTGTTGGAGTCGGGCGTAGACCCGGCTCTGCTCGCTCGGCCGGACTACGTCCCCGCTTGCGGTCAACTGGCAGGGATCGAATGGTTCGATGCAGCCTTTTTCCACTATACGCCGCGGGAAGCCGAGATTATTGATCCGCAGCAACGGCTGTTTCTGGAAGCTGCCTGGAATGCCCTCGAAGATGCCGGACAAAGCGTGTCGCAGCTTGAGGGTGCGGTGGGCGTGTTCGCCGGAATCGGCGCGAACAAATATGTGACGCATGTGGTCAGTCGCCCCGACTTGTTGCGCATTTTGGACCATCGCCAAATCGAGGTCGGAAACGACAAAGACTTTTTGACGACGCGGGTTTCCTACAAATTGAATTTGACTGGCCCGAGCTTTTCCGTTCAGACGGCTTGCTCCTCCTCGCTGGTGAGCGTGCATCTGGCGTGCCAGAGCCTGCTGAACGGGGAGTGCGACATGGCTCTGGCAGGAGGCGTGTCCGTCCAGTTTCTCGACAAGCACGGCTATTTGTACAAGCAGGGGGGCATCGAATCGCCGGACGGACATTGCCGCTGCTTCGATGAAAAAGCGGAAGGGACCGTCTTCGGCGACGGCGTGGGCGTCGTTGTGCTCAAAAGGCTGGACGAGGCGCTGCAAGACAAGGATCATATCTACGCGGTCATTAGCGGTTCGGCCATCAACAACGACGGCGCAGGCAAAGTCGGATACACCGCGCCTGGATTCGAGGGCCAGATTCAAGTCATTTCCGAAGCGATGGAAGTGGCCGGAGTGACTCCGCACGAGATCGGGTATGTGGAAGCGCACGGCACGGGGACGAAGCTGGGGGACCGGGTAGAGATTGCCGCCCTCAAGGAAGTGTTCAAGGAGCGCGATCCGGCCGATCCGTGCTACATCGGCTCGGTCAAGGCGAATGTGGGGCATTTGAACACCGCTTCCGGCATCGCGGGCCTGATGAAGACCGTTCTCGCCATCCACCACGAAACGATTCCGCCGCTCTTGCACCTGCAAAAGCCGAATCCGCAGCTCGAATTGGAAAACAGCCCGTTCCGCTTGAATAACACCCCGGTAAGGTGGCAGGCGGAGTCGGGAAAAAGAGTGGCAGGCGTCAGCTCTTTTGGCATCGGCGGGACCAATGCGCACGTCATTGTCGAAACGGCTCCAAAGACGCCAGCCCTAGAAGCGGCGAGCGAGTGGAATCTGCTGGCGATTTCGGGGAAAACCAGTGCGGCGAGACAGCGAAACTATGAAAATGTGCTGGCTTATCTCCGCGAGAATCCCGAGGCAAGCTTGTCGCAAGTCGCCTACACGCTGCAAACGGGCCGGGAGCATTTCGATTTTCGCGGGATCGTCCTGTGCCACACGGAAGAGGCGGTTGCCCATCCGGATGCGCTGCGGCTTGTTTGCAGCGAAACGGAGGAAAGCGCGGAAGAGAAAGCGGTCGTCTTTGTCTTTTCCCCGGCGGGAATCGCGTGTGGAAGCACGGCCCGCGACTTGTATCGGCAGTTCCCTTTCTTCCGCGAGCAGATGGACCAATGCTTCCGGTTCGTGGAGCGGGTGCTGCGGCTGGATGCCAAAACATGGCTGGAAAACGATTCGCCCCATGGCCCAATCGCCCAATTCATCCTGGAATACTCGCTGGCGCAGCTATGGCGTCACTGGGGAGTGACACCAAAAGCGCTGGCAGGAGATTGGCTCGGAGAATACGTCAGCGCGTGTCTCGCAGGCGTTTTGGCTTGGGAAGACGCTTTGAAGCTGCTCTGTTTCCGTGGGGACTGTGCTTATGCCATCGCGCTTGGCAAACCGGGCATTCCGTTTTTGTCGAACAGAAGCGGCACGTGGATCACCGAGGAGCAGGCCAGCTCCATGGACTATTGGCGGGAGCTGGTCAGCTTTTCCGGTCAAGGGGTGGATGTGGCTAGCTTGCCTGTGCTCTCCCATGTGCAAAAGCCGGTATTTCTCGAAGTCGGCCCAGGGAAAACGCAGCTTGAACGGCTGGCAGCAAGCGAACGGTTCCGTTCCGCGCCATTGCTGCCGTCCTTGCCCGCCCCCGGAGAAAACGAATCGGCCTGCAAGACGATGCTCGCTTCGTTAGGGCGACTGTGGCTGTACAAGGCGAACATCCGCTGGAAAAACGTCCATGCGCCAGCGCACCCGAGCCGCCTCCCGCTGCCGACCTACGCTTTTGAGCGGCAGTATTACTGGATTGAGCGGGCGTTCGCCGCGCCTGCGGAGACGCTTGGCAATGAAAAGCGTCTGCCTCCCTCTACGCTCCTGATAAGACAGGGCGACGAGTTCATCCAGGACGGCCAGGCCAGCTACACGTTACAAGCGCACCAGATGCGGCAAGTAGAGGAGTTGCTGGCGAGCTTTGCTGCTGATTCTCCCGGAGAAAAGCTCGCACCGCTCGTCAGCGCTTCGGCTTCCGCTCCGGCCTCCGAGCAGCAGCCGCGCAATCAGCGTCAGGAGGACATGGCTTCGTGGCTGTGCACAATTTTGGAGGAGTTGCTCGGAAAAAGCCCGATCAGTGTGGCAGACGACTTTTTTGACCTGGGCGGCGATTCCGTGACGGCCATCCAGTTCGCTTCGCGTCTGAAAGAACATCACATTGAGATTGCCTCCGATCTGCTGTTTGATTACCCGACGATGGAGGAGCTGGCGCGGCAGATTCGGCTGGGGAGCGACAGCCAGCCGTCCACGGAAACATTGGCGGGGGGTTACCCGACGACGCAGGAGCAGCAGGCGCGGCAGATCAACCTGAAAAGCACCAGCCAACCATCCGCCGAAGCCCTGCCAGACTCCGCCCCAAGCACGCTGTTCTACAACGTCGACCAGGCCGACCAGGAGATTTTACTGCGTACAGTGGATACACGGGAAGTCGAAAGCGTCTATCCGCTCACCTTCATGCAGTTACTGGTCCTGAACCACAACATTTTGCACGCGCGGCAAGGCACGGTCAGCCTGCTCGCGTTCCCGATTGCAGAGGAACTGAGGCTTGACCATTTCCGACTGGCCTGGCAGCGGGTTATCGACCGCCATTCCGTGCTGCGGACTGGATTCATCTGGAGAAAAATATCGCATCCGGTTCAATTCGTGAAAAGGCATGTCGACGTTGCCATCGACGTGCTGGACTGGACGAAGCTGTCTGCGGACGAGCAAAAGCAAGCTTTGGCCGAATGGATCGCGCAGGAACGGCAAAAGAGCTTCAAGGTGGACGAAGTTCCGCAAATGCGGTTTCAGCTCATCCAATACGACAAGGCAAGCTACCAGTTTGTCTGGACGTATCAACATTCCTTGTTTGACGGCTGGAGCATGAATCTCATTTTGCAGGAAGTGTGGGCGAACTATCAGCTCGGCGAAGCGCTCATCCGCGAGCCGCAGACGCCCGCGACGCCTTTCCTCGATTATGTCAAGTGGCAAAAAAGGCAGGACGACCAGGAAGCGCGGCAATTTTGGACAGGGGAGCTGGGGCCGTTCCGCTATCGCGAACAGCTTGTGCCGACGACACCGAGCCAGCGCAGCGGCTATGTAAGCGCCGTGAAAAGTGTTGCTCTGGCACAAGACGAGGTCTATACTGTAAGAGAATTTTCCAGAAAGAACCAAATAACGCTAAATACGGTAGTCTTGGGTGCGTGGGGCTTGGCGCAGGCGCGACTGCTCGAACAGCGCGATGTCCTGATCGGGCTGATGACATCGGGACGCGTCCCGGAAATCGGGCAAATGGACAAAATGGTCGGACTGTTTACCAACAGCTTGCCCGTCCGGCTGACCTACAACGACGCGGACCAGGTCAAAGAGTGGTTTGTCGCCTTGCAGAAAAAAATCGTGCGCATTCGCCGCTACGAGCATATTACGTTGCAGCAAATGGCGCAGTGGTCGCAAATTCCGCTCGATTTTTTGCAAACCGTCATCAATACGCGCAGCCTGGTTTATACGCACTTTCCGTTCCAGACGCAAGCTGGCGAGCAAAAGCCGTTTCAGGCAAAGAGCAGCGGGCAGCTTCACCTTCCGCTGCGCCTGTTTGTCAACCCGTCCGAGGACCGCTTCACGCTCCGGGCGGAATACGACAGCAGTCAATTTGCCCACGATGCGGTCGCGCAACTGCTGGAGGAAGTAAAACGTCTGGTAGTGGCCGTCCCGCGAGCTGACGGGATTGCCGATTTGTGGGCAGAGGCAAAAAATCAGATGAAGTAAGGCGCATGCCACGTAGGAGAATGATAAACGCTATGAGAATTGCAATCGTAAACGGACCGAACATGAACCTGCTCGGATTGCGGGAAACCGCGATTTACGGAACCGTCACCTGGAAGCAAATCGAGGACAGGCTGTACAGGCTGGCGGGCGAGCTGCAAGTGGATGTCCTCTTTTTCCAATCCAACCACGAAGGCGAAATTGTCGACTTTTTTCAGCAGCAACTGCACGACCTGGACGGCGTGGTGCTGAATCCGGCGGGATTTTCCAAGACCGGTTACTCGATACTCGACGCGCTGGCCGCAGTCGGCGTTCCCTATATCGAGGTGCACATGTCCAACATTTTTGAACGGGGCGGCTGGCATGCCGAATCAATTTTCTTCGCCAACGCTGTGGGCCACGTGATCGGCTTGAAGGCCAATGTGTACGAGCTTGGCTTGCGAGGGATCGCGCAGTACGTAAAAGAGCAGCGAACATCGATCAGTGGGAAGGAATGGAGAACGGGTGCACATTGAAGTCTACAACGCGAAGCTTCACAATCTGAAAAACATCACCACGACGATTCCGAAGCATCAGTTTATCGTCGTCACGGGAGTTAGCGGCTCGGGGAAATCCAGCTTTATTTTCGACACCTTGCACCACGAGGGGCAGCGGATTTACTTGGAGGCGCTGGGCATCGCGCACGATGTCCTGCACTACGACTCGTTTGACATGATTCAGGGACTCAGCCCGACGATTGCCGTGCAGCAGCGAACTGTCAGCAATCTGAATCCGCGCTCGGTCGTCGGCTCCGTCACCCGCATTTTGAACCTGCTGGCGATCATTTACGCCCAGGAAGGACAGCGGGCAGGCAAGGAGATAGCCTCGCACCAGCCAGACGAATTTGTGCCGGGGCTGTTCATGTTTAACTCCCCGCATGGCTCATGCCCGGCCTGCGGCGGCAGGGGAAGTGTCGTCGAGGTAAACGTCGAGAAAATTTTGCCGTCGGAGCGCGAAACGATTGAACGGTGGCATCAGTTCGCCTACCAGTTCCCGCACGCGAAAAAAGAGGAAAAGGAGTACGTGTACAAGCGCCTCGATAATTTCAGCAAACATTTTCAGGTGAGCGCGGACACGCCTTTTGCCGAGTTGCCGCCGGAAGCGAAGGAAGCGTTTTTGCATTATCGGCCGAAGCGGACGCAGAGCAAAGGCCACCTGATTTTTTACGGAGTCACTGTCGTCATTGAAGAAAAGCTGAAAAAGATCAATCTGCAGCAATTTCCCAATCTGCAGACGACGCGGCCGTGCACGAGATGCCAAGGGTTCCGGCTCGGGCCAAAAGCGCTCTCGATTACGATTGGCGACAAGCATATCGGACAGCTTTGCCAGATGAATGTCAGCGACCTGGCGGCATTTCTCCGCCACTACCAGACAGCGCGGCCGCATACCCCGTTTATTGCCCACTTGCTCGGAGAGATTTTGCGCAAGCTGGATTGCCTCGAAACGGTCGGCTTGTCCTATCTGAACCTGTATCGCGAAATCCCGACGTTGAGCGGAGGGGAGACACAGCGGCTGCACATCATGTCTCACCTGTCGGCAAAGGTCGATTCGATCATCTACATTTTTGACGAGCCGACCGCCGGGCTGCACGAAAAAGAAAAAGAAAAGATCATCGAAAGCTTCCATCGGCTAAAGCAGCAAGGCAACACGGTCATTGTCGTGGAGCACGATGAAAGCGTCATCAAGCACGCCGACTACATCATGGACTTCGGCCCTTTGGCTGGCCAACTCGGCGGCTCTATCGTCTACCAGGGGAGCTACGCCGGCTTTCTCCAGTCGCGCGAATCAATCACGGCCCAGTATTTGCGGAAGAAAAAGCACCCGCCAAAAGAATACGCAAGCGGCGTGGACGCATCCGCTCCCAAGCTGTCGATTTGCAACGCGCGCACGAACAATCTGAAAAACATCGACGTCGCTCTTCCTTTGCGTGCCATCGTCGGCATCAGCGGGCTGTCTGGCAGCGGCAAAAGCTCGCTGGTGATCGACACGCTTATCCCTAAGCTTCAAGCAGCGTTGAAAGCAAAAGCGGGCAAGCAAAAGCAGTTGCTGGAGGAAGAAGAGCACGACAGCGATTACGCCCATGCGCACGCCGATGCCAGGCTGGAAGGCGCGGAAAACGTTGACGGCTGCATCGTCGTCACGCAGAAGCTGGCGCGGCGCCATGAAAACTCTTGCGTCGCCACGTTTTTGGGGGTGTGGGACCACATCCGGCAACTTTTTGCCGCGCAGGAGGAGGCCATCGCCCGGCAGTTTACGCGCAGTTCTTTTTCGTTCAACTCGACAGGCTCGTGTCCGATTTGCAACGGAAACGGGCAAATCAAAAGATGGCTCGGGCAGTTGACGTTCAGCGATCCGTGCCCTTCCTGCCGCGGCAAGCGATTCAAGCAGGAAGTGATGCAGGTTCGCTACAAAGAGCGCACGATCTCCGACATTTTGGAGATGTCGATTTCCGAAGCGCACGCGTTTTTCTCTGACCACGCCAAAATCAGCAAGATGCTCGGCACGATCGAGGAACTCGGCATGGGCTATATTCTCATCGGGCAAAGCCTGACGACGTTGAGCGGGGGAGAAGCCCAGCGGCTGAAACTGGCGCGCGAGCTGGGAAAAAGCAGCAAGGGAAGCTTTCTGTACATTTTGGACGAACCGACTGTCGGCCTCAGTTACTACGACACGGAAAAACTGCTGGTCATTCTCGGCAAGCTGATCGCCAGCGGACACTCCGTCCTGCTCATCGAGCACGATCCGTACGTGCTGTCTTACTGCGACTATTTGATCGAGCTTGGGCCAGGCGCGGGGCACAAAGGCGGCGAGGTCATCGCCAAAGGAACGCCGGAGGAGATCAAGCAGTCGCCGTGCTCGATGATCGGTCCGTTTTTGGACTAAACGGCACGCTTGCTTGCAGCCATGCCCGCAAAATCATGATTCGAAACGGAAAAGAGGAGATGCTTGTGGAGAGCGTAACGCTGCCAGTCGTCCAGCCGCCGATTTTCGGCTATCAATTTTTTGCCTTTCCTCTATGTATCGTTTTGCAGGACAAAAGAAGCCTGCCCTGGCTGTACAGCAATTTTATCCAGGTGTGCTTCGACAAGCGCCCTGATCCGCCTGTTCCGTTTACGTTTTACATTCACGACTATACGTTGAACCCATGGCTGCACGTCGAGCATTTGCAAAGGGGCACGATGAACATCGTCCAAAGGAACATCGTCGAGTTTGTCCGCGATTGCCTCCTGGACGGCTACTATGTGTACCTGAATGTCGATGAGTACTACATTCCCGAGCGCGCCGTCTATCAAAAAAGCCATCTCTCCCACGATGTGCTGGTGCACGGCGTCGATCTGCAAAACGAAACGTTTCAATTGCTGGGCTTTACAGACAAGCAGATGCTCGCCACCACGAGCGCGTCTTTTCAAGCGTTTGCGCAGGCGTATGACAGCATCGCCCGGATCGACCACCAGGCCATTTGCAATCGCATCTATTTGTACAAAATCAAGGAAACGGGGGCGTATGCGTTTGATCTGGCATTGGTGCAGGAAACGCTGGAAGAGTATTTGACTTCCGGCAATACGTCCAGCAGATTTCGCATGGTCGCCAACCCGTGGGATCATTGCGCCTACGGATTGGACACATATCGTTGCCTGCAAGACTATTACGAACGCTTGCTTGCGGGCAAGGCAGGCTTCGACGTGCGCCACGTCCACAGCTTATGGGAGCACAAAAGCTTGATGGTCGCCCGGATCAAATACATGCAGGAGCACACCGACTATCTCGACTCGCCCGACCGGCTTCATGCGGCGTATAGCGAAATCGAGCGCAAAGCGCGGAACGCGCGCAACTTGACGCTCAAGTTTTACATGCAGCAGGAGGAGGCGACGCTGCATAAAATCATGCGCTACCTGGAAGAAATCGCGGCTGCGGAAGCGCTGGCGATCGAGCAGTTTTTGACCGTGCTGCGCAAGCACCAGCCGCAACTGTCGTAGAAGCCGCCCATTTTTTTGCCCGCAAAGCCTTTGCGATTTTCATAACAGTGAACGGAGGAGCGTTGGATGATAACCAAAAACGAAATTGAAGAAAAATTGGTGCACATCTACATGCAGCAGATGCAAGAGCTTCAAGTCGGCCCAGAACAAGTGCAGCCAAGCGGGATTGATTTTTCTTCCCAGCACATTCGCTTGCAGGACGTCGGGATTAACTCGCTCGGCTTCATTCGCCTGGTGGTTGCGATTGAAAATGAATTCGGGTTTCAGTTTGACGATGACATGCTCAATGTCGAACTTTTTGAAACGATCCAGCAACTAATCGCCTATATCGAGGGAAAAGTGAGCCAGTAAGACGAAAACCGCTCGGCTGTTTGCGAGCGCATAACCATTTTGGGGAAGGTGGAAAAGCTCCATGAAATTTTACGCAGATTTGCCCATGTGGCTGCATCACCGCGAAAAGAATCAGCTCCAGATCATCCATGAAGCCGCGCATTTGTTGGAAGCAAACGGCTTTACCGGGTCGTTGCTGTTTTATCAGCACACGACTCTCGATCCGTGGATTGTAGCGGCTGGCACCTTGCAGGCTACGAACGATCATTTGCCGATCATCGCCTTGCAGCCGAATACGGTCCCGCCGTTCACAGCAGCGAAAATGATCCATTCGCTGGTTCATTTGTACGGACGTAAAGTTGCGCTAAATATGATTCCTGGGCAGTCGATATCCGAGCTTCGGCAAGTCAATGATACCGTTCCGGGCGAAGAGCGCTTTGACCGACTGGTCGAATACATCGACATTTTACGAGCCTTGCTTCGCTCGAACGATCCGTTGACCTACAAAGGCAAATACTTCACTTACAACGACCTGCAAATTTTTGCCCAGGTCGATCAAGCGTTGCAGCCGCTCATTTTTATGCCGGGCGCCTCCACGCTGTTTCAAAAGGCTGCCCACCAGTCGGTCGACGTCGCCATCCAGTTGGCAAGCCCGGTCTCGCAGCTTGTCAAAAGCTTTGACATTCTCTACGACTCCCATGTGGAATTGTGCTGCCGACTCGGCATGATCGCGCGCCCGACTTCCGAGGAAGCGCTGGAGATTGCCAAAGAGGAAGTGCCGATGCGCTTCATGCAAATTGTGAAAAAGCAGGGGAGATTGGCCGGATATTATACGGAAGAAGAAGAGCGGCTTTATTTTCCGGTCGAGCAAGGCAAGGCGTTCCGGGGGCCGCTGCTGGTTGGCTCTTACGACGAGGTGGCAAGCTATTTCCGCGGATACAAGGAGCTGGGCATCAAGCATGTCATTTTTAGCTGCATACGCTCCGCGGAAGATTTGCACCATGTAAAACAGGTGCTGGATCGAGCTGGCGTGAGCGACACGGCCCAGCCTGTTCGTTAAAAACGGCCATTTCCTCCTTGGATTGACAAGCAGGACGGGCATAGGGTAGTATATTTGTAATGGTTTCCAAATAAATGCATTTTTGTTAGTTTGAACTACAGACGATATACGGAGATTTTAGAAAGATAACTTTATCCAGAAACAAAGTTATCTTTCTAAAATATTTATGAATTAGCCGAGAATATCGTAAGTGAACACATGGAAGCGAAATACGACTATACATTCAAAATCAGAAAGTGAGGTGACATGCAGTGTTAGTAAATAAAGCGTACAAATTCCGCATCTATCCAACCAAGGAACAAGAAGTGCTAATCGCTAAAACAATTGGTTGCAGTCGATTTGTATTTAACCACTTCTTGGCTAAGTGGAATGAAACGTACAAAGAAACGGGCAAAGGATTATCATACGGAGTATGTTCTTCTGAACTGCCGAATCTAAAAAAAAGATTGACGTGGCTCAAAGAAGTAGACAGCATCGCTATTCAGTCGTCAGTAAAGAATCTTGCTGATGCCTATTCTCGATTCGTCAAGAAGCAGAATGATGCTCCACGCTTCAAAAGTAAAAAGAACAATGTTCAATCCTATACAACGAAACACACAAACGGAAATATTGCGATTGAAGATTTGCAGGTATCTAACATGATTAAGAACCACAAACTTGCCAAAGCGATTAGTGAAGTGCCTTGGTATCAATTCAGAACGATGCTTGAGCATAAAGCAAAGTGGTATGGTCGTACTGTTGTTGCCGTAGGCAAAACATTCGCTTCCTCTCAGCTCTGTGCGTGTTGTGGATACCAAAACAAAGAAGTTAAAACCTGAACTTGCGTAAATGGACTTGCCCTTCTTGCCATAGCGAATGGGATAGGGACATAAATGCAAGTTTGAATATTCTTAACGAAGGCAAAAGACTACTATCTGTATAATCGCAGGATCCGTAGGAACTACGGGGATAGCTTGGTGGTACATCATGCACCAATTCTGTTCAGTAGAACGGACTAACCAAGAATCTCGTGGCTTTTGGTCATGAGAGGTTCAATTGTGATAAAACGGGAAACTTGCCCTGCAGAGGAAAGCGAACGAGAGGGAAAATTTTTTGCTATTTTCTCGTCAAAACAACCTGACAGGTTTTATTGAAGCTTAGGCACATTAAAATCGCTCAGGGGTCATACGACATGGAGTAGACACGGTGTAGTGTATCCGGCTTCGATACACGAAATGGCGGAGCTATGCCCGAAAACAGGCTTAAAAAATTCGCTTGGTGTGAACAAAGGGGAAGACATAGTGGAAAACAATCGCAGCTCTACGGATTGCATGAAGTTATTTTGCTTGCCGTACGCAGGCGGATCGGCGACGGCTTTTAGCAAGTGGAAACGGGGGCTGGACCCGCGAATCGAGTTGGTGCCGGTAGAGTTGGCGGGGAGAGGGAGACGTTTTCGAGAGCCGTTCTATCCTTCCTTGCCGGACGGTGTCAAAGACATTTTCCCTTTCATTGTGGAGCAGGTCGGCGACGGCGAATATTCGTTGTTCGGACACAGCATGGGAACGCTGTACATTTGCGAGCTGATGAACCAAATCCGCAAGCATGGCTGGAAGCAGCCGCGGCATCTGTTTTTGTCCGGCATGTATCCCCCGCATATTCGCGACAAGAAAAAGATTCATCACTTGCCGGATGACGAGTTCATCGCGGAAATCATCCAGCTTGGCGGCACGCCCAAAGAAGTGGCGGAAAACCGGGAGCTTATGCAAATTTTCACGCCGATTTTGCGGGGCGACTACAAAAACGTCGAACAGTATTTGCTGCAAGCGGCCCCGGAGACGTGGGACATCCATGTTACGGTTTTGACGGGTGATGACGATGACCTCGTCACAGCGGATGATATTAGCCAATGGCAAAAGTACACGAGCCAATCCTGTACGATCGTGACTCTGCACGGTGGACACTTCTTTATCCATGACGAAGAAGAAAAGGTGATTGAGATTATCAATCGCACCCTAACTGCATAAGACGCGCGCATGCGAGCAGCTAACCCTTGCCAGTGACTGGTGAAGGGTTCGTTTTGTTTTGGCTGTAAACAAATTTGAAAAGGGAAATGGGAGCTTACCATGGGGCATAAATACGACGATCAGGCATATACAGGGCTGGAAATCGCTGTGATTGGCATGGATTGCAAATTTCCGAAAGCAAACAATGCCAGCCAATTTTGGGACAATCTCAAACATGGAGTCGAAGGGATCGCGTTTTTTTCCGCTGAGGAAATGCGGCAATCGGGAATAGATCCAGCGCTCTGCAACGACCCGCATTATGTAAAGGCAAAAGGGTACTTGGAAGCAATCGACTGCTTTGACTCGGCCTTCTTTGACTATACCCCCCGGGAAGCGACCGTGCTGGACCCGCAGATCAGGCTGTTTCACGAAGTCGTCATGAACGCTTTGGAGCATGCAGGCTACAATCCTGAGACGTACAAAGGGCAGATCGGCCTGTACGCCGGGAGCACGGAAAATGTCAACTGGCTGCTGAGACAAATGCTCGCCGACGAGAACCCCACTTTTAATCTCAGCTTTCGCGAGTACTTGTGCACGTCTGTCTCCTACAAGCTGAAGCTGAAGGGGCCAAGCGTCTCCGTGCTGAGCGCATGCTCAACGTCGCTGGTTGCCGTGCATCTGGCCAGCCAGGCATTGTTGAACGGCGAGTGCAGTATCGCGGTTGCGGGCGGTGTGCACATTTCCCTCCCGGCGAAAAAAGGCTACTACTATTCCGACGACCTCATTTACTCGCCGGATGGTCATTGCCGCGCGTTTGACGCCGCTTCCGCCGGAACGCTCATCAGCGACGGCGCGGGAGTCGTCGTCTTGAAACCGTTGCAGGATGCGCTCCGGGACCGCGATCATATTTACGCGATCATCAAAGGATCGGCGATCAACAATGACGGCCATCGCAAGGCCGGATTTTCCGCCCCGAGCATTCAAGGGCAAAAAGAAGTCATCGAGGCAGCGCTGCAAATGGCCGAAGTGGACGCAGAGTCGATCACCATGGTGGAAGCGCACGGGACAGGGACGAAGATTGGCGATTCCATCGAAGTCGAAGCGCTCAAGCGGGCTTTTCAAACGAACAAAAAGGCATACTGCGCCATCGGCTCGGTCAAGTCGAGCATTGGGCACTTGAATGAAGCGGCCGGGATTGCCGGCTTAATCAAAACGGTGCTTTCGCTGGCAAACAAACAAATTCCTCCGTCGCTTCACGTGCTGAAGCCGAATCCGAAAATCGAGTTTGAAACTACTCCTTTTTACATCAACCATTCCTTGCGCGACTGGCACCGAACAGCCACTCCGCGCCGAGCAGCCGTCAGCTCGTTTGGCATCGGCGGGACGAATGCGCACGTCATTTTGGAAGAAGCGCCGATACGCGAAAAGCGAGCTGCCACCGAGCAAGCTCGCTTGTTTGTCTTTTCCGCCAAAACTACGACGGCCTTGCAGGAGCAAATCAACCGCTTCAAAAATCACCTGAAACAGCAGCCCGCAGTCGACCTGCACGATGCGGCCTATACGCTGCAAGCAGGGAGAATGGCTTTGTCCAACCGTTCCTATGTGGTTGCCCGGAACTATCAGGAGCTGCTGCCTCAATTGGATGCGAAAAAAGTACCGCTGCGGACGGTGGAAAAAGGCGAGTCGGCTGTCCTGTATTTCGTGCCGGAGATTACCGGGGATGCCGAAATCGTTCAGCTCGCGCTCGCGTTGTATGAACAGCATCAGCCGTTTCGCGAGGAAGTGGCGCAATGTCTGGGCAAAATCGGGTCGCACGGCAAGCTCGACTTGCACCGGTTGTTCGCTCCGGGTGAAAAGGCGGCAGTAGAGCTACGAGCGATCCATTTCCTGTTTGCTTATGCCTTTGCAAAAGTCACGTTCGCCTGCCAGGAGCAGCCTTTCGGGATCGTTGGCTTCCGGAGCGGAAATTTCGTAGCGGCTGCGCTGGCCGAAGCAGTAGCGTTTGCGCATTGTTTTGCCGCTTTTCTGGACCATGAACTGACGGCGATTATAGAAAATCCGGTTTTCCAGCCGCGCATCCCGCTGTTTTCGGCGGAAAATGGCGACAAGCTGTTCCGCGAGCATTTGCAAGATCGCAGCTTTTGGCATGCCCTGCTGAACGCGCCGCGCTCGTTTGCGGCCGGACTTGCCGATCTTTGTCAAACGCCGAAGACAGTCGTCGCTTTCCTAGGAAATAAGCGAGCAGCGGAGGGAGACTACGCAGAGTGGCCTGTCCGCGAGTGGGTTTTGTTGGCTTACGGCGAAGCTGCGGTTTGGCACTGGATCGGCGAGCTGTGGAGCCGGGGAGTGACCATCCATTGGGAAGCCTTGCACAAGCGCGAGGCGAAGGGGCGAATCCCGTTGCCGACGTATCCGTTTGAGCGGCAGCGCTACTTTTTGGACGATGACCCGGCAAAGCTCGGGAAAGCGTTTTTGCAACAAGTAAAGGAACAGACGCTGGCGCAAAAGGATGCCGCGGATTGGTCCTACAGACCGACGTGGAAGCGCGCAGCTTTTTCAGACTGGTCGGCAGAGTCTGCGCCCAAACAGCGGCGGTCTGCGATCATTTTCCATGATGTCGAGCTGGCCGAGGCGGTCGTGGAAGCGTGCAAGCGCCAGTTTGCGCAGCCCTTTTTTGTAGCGCGGGGCGGCGCTCCTGTCGCTTGCGCGGAAAACGGATGCGGGTTGGCGGACGACAGTCAGGCAAGCTACACGGACGTTTTGCAGACGTATTGGCAAAAAACGAAAACGGAACCGGACGCGATCCTGTACATGGCGCTATCCGAGGACGAGTTCGTCGAAGCAGATCAGGAGCAGGCAGCGCGCATGCTGGATGTGACTTACGACAGCCTCCTGCACCTCGTGCAAGCGCTGGACGAAGTGAACGGGGCGGCGGCGATTCAGCTCGCTGTCGTGGCGAATCGCCTGTTTGATGTGCTCGGCAGCGAACCGCTCAACCCGTGGAAAGCGACGCTGCTCGGGCTTGTGCGCGGCATTCCGCTGGAGTTTCCCGACAGGAGCTGCCAGTTGATTGATATATCCAGCCAGGAACAGCTCGTCGCCTCCGGTCTGGCCGACAAGCTGTTGCAAGAGATCGCAGGAGGGCAAGACGAGCTGTTCGCGCTGCGCGGAAAAGCGAAGTGGCTTCCGCTCTATGAGCCGGTATCGCTCCCAGCCCGTTCCGGTGCGGCGCTCAAAGACGGGGGCGTTTATTTGATTACCGGGGGAACGGGCGGCATCGGACTGGAGTTGGCTGACTACATCGCCAGTCACTGCCAGGCGAGCCTGATTCTGTTGGGGCGCTCGTTTTTCCCTGCCAAAGAGGAGTGGGACAACTGGCTGCGGGAGCACGGCAAGCAAGATGCGATCGCGGCCAAAATCCGGCAAATGCGGCAGCTTGAACAAAAAGGCGCGCAGGTGTACGTCTGTCAGGCGGATGTTTCCGACTTCCCTGCTCTGGCCGCGACGTTGCAGCGTGTCCAACAGGAAGCAGGGGCGATTCACGGTGTGATTCACGCCGCCGGGCTTCCGGGCAGCGGCTTGATCCAGCAGGCCAAAAAGGAGACGTCGCACCAGGTCATTCTCGCCAAAGCAGCAGGCTGCCTGAACTTGAATCGGATTTTGCGCGCAAACGACCTGGACTTTTTTGTGCTCTGCTCGTCCATCAGCACGCTCTCCCCGATGATCGGGCAGTCTGATTACAACGCAGCCAATGCTTTTTTGGATGCATATGCCGAGTATCGCAACCGGGATGGCAACGAGGCCATCATCAATCTGAAGTGGGATATCTGGAAAAACGTAGGGATGGCCGTCAAGTCGGGAATCGCGCCATCGCCGAAGCAGGCGCTGGCGCATCCGCTCTTTGACTACAGCTTTCAGGCAGGCGGCAAAGAGCTGTTCGTTGCCAGACTGAGCCAGCAGCGTCACTGGGTTTTGCAAGATCACCGCACAGAGGAGCATGGCGTATTGTCGGGAACGGCATTGATCGAAATGGTTCGGGAAGCGGCCGACCACAGCTTGCTGAAAAAGCCTTGCGCCCTGCAAGACGTGCAGTTCCACACGCCGATAACGGTGCGCGCGGACGAGGAAAAAGAAGTGGTGCTACTCTTCTCTCCGAACAGCAACGAAAGCTGTTTGTTTGCGGTGTACAGCCGGATTCATCCGGCAGAAGATACGTGGCTGCCGCATGTTACCGGGACAGTCGGGACGATTGGAACGATTGAGCGGCCGCCTGGCAGCGTCCATCTGGAAGCGCTAAAAGCGCGGTGCGCAGACAGAAATGTGCTGTTTAGCGATTCGGATCACAAAAAGCACGCAGGCTATTTGATCTTCGGAAAAAGATGGCGCAACATCCGCCAGGTGATGGCAGGAAAAGACGAAGGATTAGCCGTGATTGAGCTACCGGAGCAATATGAAAGTGATCTGGACGACTATCACTTGCACCCAGGGATGCTCGATTCGGCTACGAGCTTTTTGCTCGGCTTTCTCGGCAAAAAAGAGATGTTCATTCCGCTGTCCTACGAATCGCTCGCCGTCTACGGCAAAATGCCGCGGCGCATTTACAGCTATTGCAAATATTTGGACAGCGAATTTCCGCAAGACGGCTTGGCGAGCTTCGATATCCAGATTATGGACGAAGCGGGAACAGTGCTCGTTGACATTCGCAACTACACGATGATCGCCATATCCGCTTCGGTTGCCGAGCGGATTAGTGACGGAAACAAGCCGAGCATTACGCTCGCTCTCGACGAATGGATGAACGCTGGTGCGGCTGGCGACGATTTTGGCCAGATCGGCATCTTGCCGGAAGAGGGACGCGACATATTCGGCAAAGCATTGGCGGCTGGCGCTGCTACCTACCTCATTTCTACGACGGATATCGAAAGCCGCGTGCAAAAAAGGCGCGACCGCAAGCAGGACATCTGGGGAAGTAGCAGCGCTCAGCAATCCGTGAGCACAAAGATTCAAGGAAAACGGCCGCCATTGTCCGCAGCGTACGTCCCGCCCGCAACCGACTTGCAAAAAGCGCTGTGCGCCATTTACGAAAATCATTTGGGCATCGCTCCGATTGGCATAGCGGACGACTTTTTCGAATTGGGCGGCGATTCGCTCAAGGCGATTCACGTCAGCACGAGCATCCGCAAGCAGTGCCAGGCGAATATAACGCTGACAGACTTTTTCCAGGAGAAAACGATTGAGAAGCTTGCCGCCTTCATCGCAAACAGCCGCCAGGCCGGGCAGCATTCGATCGCGCCAGTGGCGGCCAAGCCTCATTACAGGACTTCGCTTGCGCAGCAACGGGTCTTTTTCTTGCAAGGTCTTGTGCCGGATACGGTAGGGTACAACGAGTCGACCGCAGTTTTGCTGGAAGGGCCGATAGAAGCCGAGCGAGTGGAAGACATGTTTGCCAAAATCATCGAGCGGCACGAAAGCTTGCGCACCTCGTTTCAGGTGGTGGACGGCGAGATCGTCCAGGTTGTGCACCCGCACGTTGACTTCCGGGTCATTTGCCTCATGTCCGATAAGCAGTCCGTCGAGCGCGACCTTGCGCAGTTTGTCCAGCCGTTCGATCTGGCGCAGGCGCCGCTGTTCCGCGTGGGGCTAATCCGGCTCGGGGAGCACAAAAGCGTGTTGGCGCTCGACATCCATCACATCATTTCCGATGGAACGTCGATTAATTTGTTGATAAAAGACTTTGGCGAACTGTACAGCGGCAAGTCGCTTCCGCCATTGGCTATCCAGTACAAAGATTACGCCGAGTGGCAGCACGCGTTTGCGCAGTCGGACGCTTACCGGGAACAGGAAGCGTACTGGCTGAAGCAACTGGAAGGCGTGTTGCCTGTGCTGCAACTGCCGACGGATTTTCCCCGTCCGGCTTCGCTCAGCTTCCACGGCGACCGGATCATCGTCGAGCTTGACCAGCAACTGAGCGATGGCATCAAGCGGTTTTCCCAGGAAGAGCACGTCACCTGGTTTATGACGATGCTCGCTGCGTACTACGCATGGCTGGCAAGACTCAGCGGCCAAGCGGACATCCTGGTAGGCATTCCGCAGGCAGGCCGAAACCACGAGGACGTAAAAGAGATCGTCGGCATGTTCGTCAATCCGCTAGTCCTGCGCAATCGGCCAAAGAGGGAGAAAAGCTTCCGCGTCTTGCTCCGCGAAGTCAAGGCGAGCTTGCTTGCCGCTTTGGAAAATCAGGATTTGCAAATGGAACTGATTGTGGATCAGCTCGATGTGAAGCGCGACCCGAGCCGTACCTTTTTGTACGATACGATCTTCAATTACCAGAGCATGAAAAACCAGACACAGAGCGATGCCGCGCACGACGGGGAGATGAAGCTGTCAGCGTATCCGATCGAGGTAAAAACGACGAAAGCCGATCTGAATATCCATTTATACGAGACCGCGACAGGAATTTGTCTGGAATGCTTTTACCGCACAGACTTGTTCCGGCAGGAGACGGTCGAGTACTTGTTTGCCGAGTACCGCAAACTGCTTGCGAGCATCACGCAAAATCCGGACTTGTCGATCGGCGAGCTGCCTGTCTTGCGGCAACGCGAAGTGCTGGGAAGAGAAAATGCGGTCGCGCCGGCTTGCGCGTACGAGCCGTTTTCCTTCCGCGAGCCTGCTGCAAACCTCGTAGCGCGGTTTGAAGCGCAGGTTGCCCAGTATCCCGACCAGATCGCCGCCAAGCACGGCGCCGATGCCCTGGCGTACAGTCAGCTCAATGCCCGGGCGAATCAGGTTGCCCGGAAAATCGCAGAGCGCAACTCGCAACGAAAGGGGCAGGCACCTGTTGCGCTGCTCTTTGGAAACACGCTGGAAATGACCGTCGCCTTGATCGGCGCGCTGAAGGCAGGGGTCCCGTTCGTGCCGCTGGATCGAAGCGCTCCGGCAGAACGGCTGGCTTACATGCTCGGCGATACGCAGTCCGGCATCCTCCTGACCGATTCGCCAAACCTCGCCCTGGCACAAGAGGTCGCGGACAAGGCCATGCTCGACATCGCCACGATCAACCTGTCGGAAGAAACGAGCGATGCTGCAGAAGACAATCTGGGGCTGCGCGTCGAGGGAGAGGCGATCGCCTTTATTCTCTATACGTCCGGCTCGACCGGAAAACCAAAAGGCGTGCTGCAAAGCTATCAAAACGTCTACTACTATCTCGCGCAGCTCACCAAGGAATTGCGGCTCCATTCGCACGATCGTATCGCCTTGCTGACATCGTACAGCCACGCAATCGGCATTCTCGATATTTTGGGAAGCCTGCTGAACGGAGCAACCTTGCACCTGTACGATTTCAAGCTGGACGGAAGCATGCCGCGATTCGCGCAATGGCTAAATCAGGAGCAGATTACGCTGTTCCATTCTGTCCCTTCCGTGTTCCGCTTTTTCATGAAAAATCTGGACGACGCAGTCCAGCTTCCTCATATTCGCATGGTTTTATTGGGGGGAGAGGTCGTGTCCGGGACGGATTTCGAGCTGTACAAACAAAAATGCGCGGATGACTGCCTGTTTGTCAATTTCCTCGGCTGCTCGGAGTTGATGGTCATTTCCTTTTTCATCATGAACAAAAACACGGCCGTCCCGCATGCCAAAGCGCCAGCCGGATATGTCGTGGACGGCATAGAACTGCGGATTGTCGGCGAAAGCGGCCGGGAAGTGAGCGTCTTCGAATCCGGCCAGCTCTATTACCGGAGCGACTATTTGTCTCCGGGTTACTGGAACCGGCCAGAAGAGACGGCGAAAGCGTTTGTCCTCGATCCGCAGCAAGGGGCGGGTAGGCTGTACAGAAGCGGAGACTACGGCCGGCTGTTGCCGAATGGCTGCCTCGAATACAACGGCCGAAACGATTCCCAACTGAAAATCAGAGGCTACCGCGTCGACCTGAACGAAATCGAGACGGTGATTGACGGGCTCGACTGCATGTTGAAAAGCGTGGTCAAAGCGGTCTGCGACGAGAACGGCGAGCCAGTGATCGTCGCCTACTATGTGCTGAAGCAAAGCGAATCTGAGAAAGCGATTATCGACTATGTGAAGCAGCTTTTGCCGAGCTACCTCGTTCCGTCCTTTTGGCTGGAAATGAAATCGTTTCCGATGGTCGGCCCGAACAAAATCGACCGCAATGCTTTGCCAGCCGTTGAAGCCGGCAAGTCAAAGCGCGCGCGCATCACTCTGCCGCAAAATCGCATGGAGGAGCTGCTCGCAAGCATCTGGCAAGAAATATTGGGCAAAGAGCCTGTCGGCGTAGACGACGGGTTTTTTGAGCTGGGCGGTCACTCGCTCATGCTGATGCAGGTGCAAAACCGTTTGGAGAAGGAGTTGCAGACAACGCTCGAGATGGCCGACTTGTTCAAATACCCGACGATACGCTCGTTGGCCTTGTTTTTACAGGACAAACAGGCGAGCAAAACCGATTACTTGCAGCAAAGCACAGAGCGGGGCGAGCTGAGAAAAAGCCTGCGCCAGCAACGCGGCAAACGGTAAACAAGCCATCGGGGAGACGGTTGTCCAAAGTGCCCGCGCGCGTGCGGATGACGTCTCCTGCCTTGGACAATGACGTGGTAAAAGGAGAAGCGTATGCAAAAAAGTGTCGTGTTTGACTTCGATGGAGTGATTATTGATTCGCTAGAGGTGCAGCGCAAAGCGTTCTATGACAGCTTTCAGCTCGTTTCCGACGGTCCGCTTCCTTCCTTTGCGGAGTTTCTTGGACACAGCGGAGATTCGATTCCGAATATTTTCGCCAAAATGGACTTGCCAGAGAGCATGGTGGAGCATTATCGGCGAATCGCCAGCTCCAACATCCACCTGATCGAGATTGTGGCGGGGATGGAGGACGTATTGCGGTTCATTCAAGAGGAAGGCTGGAAGTGCGGGTTGTGTACGGGAAAGGACCGCAAGCGCACGATCCATATTTTGAACGAATTTCGGCTGATCGACTATTTTGACGCAGTCGTCTGTTCCGATGACGTCACCCATCCCAAGCCGCACCCGGAAAGTCTGCTTGTGGCCATCGAGCAACTGCACTCCGGCATCCATCACGCTGTCTTCGTCGGCGACGGGAAAAATGATCTCATCTGTGCCAGAGAGGCGCAAGTCAAAAGCATCGCCGTCGCCTGGGGCCATAATTCGGTAGAGGTGCTCCAGCAAGAAGCGCCTACCTTTTTTGCGTATAGCGTCGACGAACTGAGGCAGGCCCTGCAAACGCTTTTTCAACACCCGCGCGTGTCATTATAAAAAACGGGAGTGAGTGGAGTGGTGGATGAAGAGTTGATCCATTCAAAAATCGCCATCGTCGGCATGTCCTGCCGCGTTCCCGATTGCGATACCCCTTCGGCTTTTTGGCAAAACATCGTCCGCGGCGTGGAATCGATCAGGACGTTTCGCGACGAGGAATTGCAGCAGGCGGGCGTTCCGGCTGAGCTGCTGAACGACCCGCACTACGTAAAAAGAGGGGCCGTCCTCAAGGATACGGCGTATTTCGACGCGGGCTTTTTTCGTTACACGGCCAAAGATGCGGAAATTACCGATCCGCAGCACCGCGTCTTTCTCGAATGCGCCTGGGAAGCGCTTGAGGATGCGGGCTGCGTCCAGGATCTCGAGCGACGTGTGGTGGGCGTGTACGCCAGCTCGTGCCTCAGCAGCTACGTTTTGCGCCTCTACGAAGATCAGGCGCTCGTGCAGAGGCTCGGGCACGTGCAAATCGGCATCGGCAACGAAAAAGACTTTTTGGCCTCGAAAGTGTCGTTCAAGCTCGGCTTGCGCGGCCCTTCCGTCAACGTGCAGACGGCGTGCTCTTCCTCGTTGGTCGCGGTCCATTTGGCCAGCCAAAGCTTGCTGAATGGCGAGTGCGACATCGCGCTGGCGGGGGGCGTCACGATCCGCAGCGAGCAGACCGCAGGGTATGTCTACCAAAAAGAAGGTATGGTTTCCCCGGACGGGCATTGCCGTGTCTTCGCGGCCGACTCGGCGGGGACGGTTTTCGGAAATGGCATCGGCATCGTCGTCTTGAAACGCCTGGCGGATGCCATTTCTGATCGCGACAACATTCAGGCGGTCATCTGCGGCACGGCCGTCAACAACGACGGCGAGGAAAAAATCGGCTATACCGCGCCGAGTCCCATCGGCCAGGCGCAGGTCATTCACGAGGCGCTCACCGTCGCCAACGTTTCGCCGCGAGAAATCAGCTACATCGAAACGCATGGAACCGGAACCGAGCTGGGGGACGCCATTGAAATCAAGGCGCTCAAAGAAGTTTTCCAGACTGAGGCGGCTGCTCCCCAGTTTTGCGCCATCGGGTCAGTCAAGCCGAACATCGGCCACCTCGATACGGCGGCAGGCATCATCGGCCTCATCAAGACGGCGCTGGCGCTGAAGCACCAGGTAATCCCGCCGTGCATTCGCCATGAACAGCCGAATCCTAAACTGGCCTTTGAGCAAAGTCCATTTTACGTGAACACCAGGCCGCGTGCCTGGAAAGACGTCAGCGATTCGCCCAAGGCAGGCGTCAGCTCTTTTGGTATTGGCGGGACGAACGCCCACGTTGTTCTGGAAGAAGCCCCAACTTATGCTTCCGATGCTTCCGCGAGACAGCACCATCTGTTTTTGGTTTCAGCCAAAACGGAGAAGGCACTCGCGAATACGTGCCGGAAAATGGCGCAATTTTTCCGCATCCAGCCTGCACTCTCCCTTGCGGATGTGTCGTTTACGTTGCAGACGGGGCGCGCTCATTTTCCCTATCGGAAAATGGCGGTTTGCTCTTCCTTGGGAGAGGCGGCCCGTTTGCTTGAAGCAGCAGAAACCGCCACGGCAAGCAGCAGCGGGCAGGAGGAGCTTCGCGCCGCTTTTTGGTTTTCCCCGCAAACGCAAGCGCTTGGCAGGATGGGGCGCGAGCTGTACCAGACGGAACCGCGCTTTGCCCGCATCGTGGACGGCTATATCCACAGCTTGTCAAAAGAAATGCCGGATATGCCCAGCTTGGAGCGCCTTTTGCCGGGAGCCGAGCGCGCGCAAGGTGACGACGCGCTTGACCCATTGCCTGTGGAGTTGAGCCAGTTTTTTTGCCAAAGCGCTTTGGCCGACTTGCTGGTTTCTCTCGGAATCAAGCCGCAGGTGGCGATGGCAGACGGGGCGGGTTTGTTTTCGGCTGTCTATCAGACGAAGCTGGCAACGATGCGCGACCTTGCGAAAATCATCGTCCTGAAACAACAGTGGCTGCGCGCAGCAGAGGAACAACAAGGCCGGATCGAGGCAGAACTGGCTTCGCTGTTGCGGACGATGCCGGTGGGCAGCGCAGAGTATGACATCTTGTCGAGCGGGATTCCCGTTACAAGCGAGCAGGTACGCCAACCATGCTTTTGGCTGCGCACGACGCAAACATCCGCTTTGCCCGCAGCGACTCCGCCCAGCGAGAGCGATGTTCACCTCGTCATTGGCATCGGGATGAAGCAGCCGAATCGGCCGGAATCGCCGCTTCCCGTCATCCATCTGCTGCCTGTGCATGACAGCGCGGAGTCGGCGGAGTGGCGCTTTGCCAGCAGCTTGGGCGAGATCTGGCTGCAAGGGGCCGCGATGGATTGGAAGCAACGCTACTTAGGCGAGAACCGGAACCGCCTGTCGCTTCCCACGTACGGGTTTGACCGCGACAAGTACTGGTTTGCGAAAAAAGAGCGCACCGACCAGCCCCAGCATAACCTTTTTTGCAAAAACGAGGTGGAGAAGTGGTTGTATCGCCCGGTGTGGAAGCAATACAGCGGGTCTGGCCGCACACGTACAGAGGGAGAGCAGCCTGAAACCTACCTGCTATTTTCCGATGCGAACGGAAGCGCAGAAGGCGTCAAGCACGCCCTGCAAGCAAAAGGCAAGCGCGTGTGTACGGTCCAAGCCGGGCAGCAATTTTCCAGGCTCGCCCCGGACAGATACGAGGTTCATCCGGAAGAGCCGGAGCAATATCTTACGCTGCTGCGGGAAGTGTTTCAGCCGGGACAAACTTGGAAACTCGTGCACATGTGGAGCTTTTCAGCCGCGTGTACAGACGCTTTTCCGACTGGGGAGTCGCCGGGCTTTTTTCATTTGCTGCACCTGGGAAAAGCTTTTGGCATGCTCGATCCCGCGCAGTCCGTCCAGCTTTTCGTCGTTGCGCCTGCCTCCCAGTCCATCACCGGGAACGAAGCGTTGGCGCCCGAGCATGCAACGGCGCTCGGGGCCGTGCAAGTAATCCCGCAAGAATTTGGCCATGTCCGCTCGGCTTTTCTGGAAATGGAGGCGGAGCGGTTCGAGAAGCTGGAGCAGCTCGGCATCAAGCTGCTGGTGGAAGAGCTATTGAAACAGGAGCCGGAAAAAATGCTCGCCATCCGCAACCGTCATAAATGGATACGCACGTTTGAGCGGCTGCGCTTGGACTCACCGGAAGCGGCACAGCCGGGAAAAGGCGGCGTGCATCTGGTTCTCGGCGGCTTGGGCGGGATTGGCTTGACGGCCGCGCGTGCGTTGACACAGCAGGGAGCGGCTGCGATCGTTTTGACAGGGCGCTCGCCTTTTCTGCCGGAAACGCAGTGGGCGGCATATGTGGCGACTACTCCGGCGAGCGACCCGCTGCACCAAAAAATTCGCGAGCTGATGCAGATGAAAGCCTCGGGTGCACAGCTTCGTCTGTACCAGGTCGACGTCAGCGACGAAGCACAAATGAAGGCTCTTCTGGAAGAGGTCGAGGCGACTGTCGGACGGATTGACGGAATCGTCTTTTCTGCCGGAAGAGTCGTGAGCGATTTTTTTCAGCATGCGATTCCTCATATTCGTCGCGACATGTGCGAAGCGGAGTTTGCGGTCAAGCAAAAAGGGCTGCTCATTCTCGAAAAACTCATCAGGGAAAAAGAGATCGGGTACTGCCTGGTCAATTCCTCGCTTTCCTCGATACTCGGCGGGATCGGACTGGTGGCCTATACGGCTGCGAACCAGTTCATGGACAGCTTCGTGCAAAAGATGAACCAGGTGCAGCAGCGAACCAGATGGATGTCTGTCGGCTGGGATGCCTGGAACTTTTCGCTTGCCGATCCAGCCAGCCGCACAGCAGGAAGCGAGCGGCTGGAGCAATTGATTTCGCCCGCAGAAGGCCGCCAACTGTTTGCGCAATTGTTTTCCCTTCTGCACGAGGAAGAGCATGTCATTGTGTCCACGACAGACCTGGAGCCGCGGCTGGAGCAGTGGCTAAACCGCCCTCGCTACAAGGCGGAGGAAGGCCAAAAACAGAACGGCAGAGAGATTCCGCTGGAGCAGTTGCTGCAAGAGACGATTCAGGAGGCGATCGGGCAGACGAGCATGGGCCTCGACGACAATTTCTTCGATGCCGGGATCACCTCGCTCGATATGGTGGGGATCAACGACATTCTCCAGAAGACGATCCAAAAGCCTGTTTTGATCTCTTCCTGGTTCGAATATCCGACCATCCGCAAGCTGGCCGGGTATTTGCAAGCGGAAGACAGCGAGAAAGCGACAACCGATCGCGGCTTTGATCGCTCCGAAATTGTCCACAAAGGGATGGATAAATTAAAGCTGCTGCGACAAAAAGGAAAGGAGGTACGAAATGGCTGACACGCGCAACTTCAACGGCCTGGAAATCGCCGTGATCGGCTTAGCCTGCCGCTTTCCGGGAGCGAACAATCGCCAGCAATTTTGGAACAACCTCAAAGACGGGCTGGAGTCGATCACGTTTTTCAGCGACGACGAGCTGAGAGCGGAAGGCGTACCGCAAGAGCTGATCGAGCATGAAAACTACGTCAAGGCTGGGGCGACGCTCGATCAGTTTGAATATTTCGACGAGCGCTTTTTCGGGTACAGCCCGAAAGACGCACTGGTCATGGACCCGCAAGTTCGGCTGTTTCACGAGGTCGCCTGGGAGGCGATGGAAGACGCGGGCTACGTCCCGGACAGCTACGCCGGATTAGTCGGCGTATTCGCCGGAGCGTCGAGCAATTACAACTGGAATGCGAGAGTGTACGCCTACGAAGGGGAGCACCGGGATCTCTTTTCCGAAATCCAGTTGAGCAACAAAGACTTCCTCGCCTCGCGCATTTCCTACAAGTTCAACTTGAAAGGGCCGAGCTTGACGCTCACCACCGCGTGCTCGACATCGTTAACCGCCATTCACGCCGCCTGCCGCAGCCTGCTCAGCGGCGAATGCGACATGGCGATTGCCGGCGGCTGCTCGATTTTGATTCCGCACAAGAGCGGCTATTTGTATGAAGAAGGGCACTTTTTGTCCAAAAACGGCCAGATTCGCGCGTTTGACGAAGCGGCATCCGGCATCCTGTTTGGCAACGGGGTCGGCGTGGTCGTGCTGAAGCCGCTGGAAAATGCGCTCGCGGACAAAGACCATATATGGGCGATTATCAAAGGAAGCGCCGTCAACAACGACGGCAACCGGAAAGCGGGATACATGGCTCCGAGTGTCGAGGGCCAAAAAGAGGTCATCCAAAGCGCCTTGCAGCTCTCCGATGTCGAGCCGGAGAGCATCTCGTACGTGGAAACGCACGGGACGGGCACACAGTTGGGCGATTCCATCGAGTTTACGGCGCTCAAGCAAGTTTTTCGCGAGCGGCAAAGCAAATGCGTCCTGGGCTCGGTCAAAAACAACATCGGCCATCTGGATGCGGCATCAGGCGTGGCGGGCTTCATGAAGACGGTCCTCGCCCTGAAGCACCGCCAGATTCCTCCCATGATAAATTTTGCCAGGAGCAATCCGGCTTTGGACATGGAGAACAGTCCGTTTGTCATCAACACAACGCTGCAGGAGTGGAGCCGTGGCGCGCATCCGTTGCGGGCGGGAATCAGCTCGTTTGGCGTCGGTGGGCAAAATGCACATCTGATTGTCGAGGAAGCGCCAGAGTCCCGCGAATCGGCCGATGACGAGGAACAGCCACAGCTCGTTTTACTGTCCGCGCAAAACAGCGAGTCGTTGGCAAAAATGGCCGACAACCTGGCGAAGCACATCGCGGAGCATCCCGAAATCAGGCTGCGAGACGTCGCCTATACGCTTCAAAAGGGCCGAAAATCATTTGAATACCGCAGGCAAATCGTCTGCGAGAGCAGGGCCGAGCTGATTCGCGCCTTGACGGAGAATGGCTCCCGGCAATCGTCGGCTTACCGCGCAGATGGAGCGCCTGGGCAGATTGTCTTCCTGTTTTCCGGCCAAGGCTCGCAATACGTCAACATGGGGCAGGAGCTGTATGAAAAGGAGCAGATTTTCCGGGAGAGCCTCGATCATTGCTTCGCGCTTCTTAAGCGCTATTCCCCGGTCGATTACCGCTCCATTCTGTTCCCGCGCGAAGAGCAGCAAGAGCAGGCCAGACAGGCGATCGCCAGCCTCGATCACGGGCAAGTGATTTTGTTTGTGTTCGAGTACGCGTTGGCTCGGCTGTTGATGGCGTGGGGGATTCACCCGGATGCCGTGATCGGCTACAGCCTGGGCGAATATATCGCGGCGACCATCGCCGGACTGTTCACGCTGGAACAGGCGCTTCAGCTCGTGCTCAAGCGCGGGGAGCTGTTTCGCCGACTGCCCGATGGAAAAATGCTGAGTATTCCGCTCTCGGTGGCGGAAGTGATGCCTTTCTTGTCTGACTCGCTGGAAATTGCCATCGACAATCAAACGTCCTGCGTAGTCGGCGGCCCGACGCATCTGGTGCTGGAGTTGGAGGAAAAGCTGAGGCAGGACAAACGGATGTGCACGCCGCTGCCATTCCCCAAGGTCATTCATACGTCACGGGTCGAAGCGATTTTGGACGACTATCAAGCGGTCTTTCAGCCTGTGGCGTTCCAGGAATTGCACATTCCTTTTCTCTCCAGCGTGACAGGCGACTGGGCAGAGCAGGCTGACTTGGCAGGAGCTGACTATTGGCTCCGGCAGCTAAAAGATACTGTGCAGTTTACGCGGGCGTTGCAGACATTTGCCGATCGGCGCGCCGTCTTGATCGAAATCGGGCCGGGGCACGACTTGAGTGCGCTCGCCAAACGGGCGTTTGACTCTCAAGCAGGGGCGGCTTCGGCTCCTGCGCAAAAAATATTGAACCTGATCCCGTATGCCAGCAGCCATGTTTCCGCGCGCCTGCATCTGTACAAGCGGCTCGGCAAGCTGTGGCAATACGGCGTGAGCATGGACTGGGACAAAATCAATCCGCATGGACAGCGCATCCCGCTGCCGACCTATCCTTTTGCGCGCAAAAAGTTTTGGCTGGACGCGCCTGTGTTGCAGCCGCAAGCAGCGAACGAGCCGCAGCAGTTGGTCAAAAAGCCGTTTGAGGACTGGTATTACGTGCCGTCGTGGAAGCGGCATACGCCCGTCTTTTCGGCCAAAGACCGCGCCTACCAACGGAAGCGCAGGCTGATTTTTGCCGAGCAGTCCACCGTCGGCGAGCTTCTCGCGCAAAAAGTGCGGCAGCTAAGCGAGCAGTGCATCACCGTTTACAAAAGCGGACAGCGGCAAAAAATCCGCGACGGCGAATTTGCGATCAATCCGGGCCGGGACGAGGATTACGACTGGCTGTTCCAACAATGGAAAGCAAGCTCGTTTACGCCGGATGAAGTCATTCACATGTGGAGCTTGGGCGATGAACGGGAAGGAAGCGGAGCGCAGCCCGGGCTGGAGCCGGCTCTGGACAACGGCTACTACAGCTTGCTCGCCATTGCCAAGGAATGGGGCAAGCATTTTTACGGGCGTTCGCTGGAGCTGAAAGTGTTGGCAAACGGGGTGTGCGCGGTTGCCGATTTCGGCGGGCTGAACCCGTACAAGTCGCTCCTGCTGGGGCCGATTCGCGTTATTCCGCTCGAATACCCGGCCATTCGTTGCAGCTTGTTTGATAGTGATTTCCAGCCGGAAGCAAACGATCTGGAAAAGGCGCTCGATTCGTTCGTCCAGCCGTTTTTGGCGCAAGCATGGAACGGTCTGGTGAGCTATCAAAACAAACAGTTTTGGCTGCCGACGCACGAGCCCGTCTCCTTTGCTGCCGAGGACAGCATGGAGCTGAAGCCGGGCGGAACGTATCTGATAACAGGCGGTTTGGGCGGGATCGGCCTCGCTATTGCCGACTTTTTGGCGCAACAGGCGCAAGCCACCTTGATTTTGGTCGGCAGGACGCTGTTTCCTCCGAAAGAAACATGGTTAAAGCTACTGGCAGCAAACAAGACCGACGACGAGGTAAGCCGGACGATTCGGCGGCTGTGCGCGATCGAACAGGCGGGCGGAAGCGTTCAGCTCATGCAAGCGGACATCAGCGACAAGCGCCAGGTGGAAGCGCTGCTGAAAAAAGTGGACGGCCTGGGCGGGCAACTGAATGGAGTAATTCACGCTGCCGGAGTGGCCGACGGGGAAATGATTCAACGCGCCACGAGAGAAAGCGCGAAAAAGCTGCTGGCAGCAAAGGTTGACGGCACGACGCTTCTGTATGAGGCTGTGCGCGACAGGCCGCTCGACTTTTTGATCCTGTTTTCGTCGTTGAGCGCGTACATTCCGTCTATCGGGCAAACGGGCTATTGCGCCGCCAACGCGTTTCTCGACTCGTTTGCAAACTATTGCCATGGAAATAAAAGTCATTTTCCGGTGGTGTCGATCAATTGGGAGCGCTGGAAAGGGACGGGTATGGCACGGCAAATCGAGGAGAAGCATCGCCAGTTGACGGGGGAGGAGCTGGCCCATGCGATTACGGAAGCGGAAGGGATTCGCCTCTTTTCCAGAATTGGCGCGACTTCGCTTCCGCAGGTTGCCGTCTCAGCATACGACCTGAACGAGCTGGTTGCCCGGTACCAGGACGCGGAAATCCCCTTTGTCGCCGAGGGCTTTGATGATCGGCAGCGCGGCAGCGCCGAGACGTATGCGCGGCCCGATTTGACAACCGAATACGTCGCGCCCCGCGATGAGCGGGAGCAGCAGATCACAGCCGTATGGGAAGCCCAGTTTGGCGTGCAGCCGATCGGCGTCCACGACAGCCTGTTTGAGTTGGGCGGAGACTCGATTATGGCCTTGTCCATTGTGGGAAAAATTCAAAAGCTGTGCAACGAGCGCATCCCGATGGCCTATTTTCTCCATCATCCCACTGTCGCCGGGCTGTCTGCCTACTTGCAGCAGACGAGTCCCCAACAGGCGGGAGGCGTTCACGTCGCGCCGCGAAAAGACCATTATCCGCTGACATCGGTTCAGAAGCGGGTGTACTTCCTGCAAAAGATGCACCCGCATACGACGGTCTACAACAACCCCGGCGTGTACCAATTGGATGGGGACGTGGATGTTGGCACGCTTCAGGCTATTTTTCAAAAGCTGATCGAGCGCCATGAGATTTTCCGCACGTCTTTTGGCTTTGCGGGGCAAGAGGTCGTGCAGACGGTTCAGACGACCGTTCCATTCGCCATCGAGGAGCTGGCGCTGCCGGAAGAAGGAATGGCTGCGGCGATCTCCGCTTTTATCCGGCCGTTTGAGCCGGAAAAGGCACCGCTCATCCGGGTTGGCTATGAACGAAGCAAAAAGCTGCTGCTGATCGACATGCACCATCTGATCTCGGACGAGACGTCGTACCAACTGCTCATTCGCGATTTTCTGGCCGTTTACAAAGGCGAGGAATTGCCCGCTCTGCCCGTGCAGTACAAAGATTACGCCGAATGGCACGCGGCGCTGCGAGACACGCCTGCTTTTGCCAAACAGAAAGCGTACTGGCTGGGACAATTCGCAAATGGCGAGCACGAGACAAAGCTGCAACTGCCGACGGATTTCAAGCCGCCGCTCGTCCAGAGCTTTGCGGGAGATTTTCTTACCTTCCGGATGGATGCACGCACGACCGAGCGCTTCAAGCGCATGCTGAAACAAGAGGCGGCCACGCTCAACATGGGGCTGCTGGCGCTTTACGCTGTCCTTTTGTCCAAAATGTGCCAGCAGGAAACGATTATCGTCGGAACGCCTGTCTCGGGCAGGAAGCAGACGGAACTGGAAAACGTCATCGGGCCGTTCGTCGATACCGTCGCCTTGAAGCTGCACGTCGATGCTGCCGCTTCCTTTTCGCAATTGCTGCAGCTCGTCAAGCAAACGATTTCCGCTGCCCTCGACCATCAAGATTATCCGTTCGAAGAGTTAATCAGCAGCCTGGACATTCAGCGCGATTTGAGCCGGAATCCTCTGTTCGAAACGATGTTCAGCTTCCGCGACGTGTACGACAAGACGGACCAGATCGGCGGCGTGCAGGAGATTACTTCGTTTTACAAGCATAAAACAGCCATGTTCAGCATCCGCTTTACCGCCTGGGAGGAAGGGGCGCAAATCGGGTGCGAGCTGGAATACTCGACGAAGCTGTTTGCCAAAGAAACGATGGAGCGCATGGCGCGCTATTTTGCACAGCTCATGCAGGGTGTGGTAGACGAGCCGGACGCAGCGTTGTCAGCTGTAGAGATCATGTCCGAGCACGAAAAACAGCAGGTGCTGGTCGGCTTTAACCAAACGCGGCAACAGGTGGACGCAAGCGACAACGTCGTGTCGCTGTTTGGGCGCCAGGCAAAAACACATCCGGACAAAGCAGCGGTAACGCTCGGAGAGTCGTCTTTGAGCTACCGGGAATTGGACGAGGCAGCAAACCGGCTGGCCCGGTATTTGCAAAAACGCGGGGTGACGCGCGAGCAGCCCGTGGGCATCTACACGGAGCGGTCGCTTGAGATGGTGATCGCCATGCTGGCCGTCCTGAAAGCAGAGGGGGCTTATGTTCCGCTCGATGCCAGCATTCCGTTTCAGCGTGTGCAGCAGATTCGCGAAGAAGCTGGGATCGACGTGATGATTTCCACGAGCGATTTGCTTACTCACGGCAAGCTCGGCTGCCAAAGCCTTGTGCTATTGGATCAGGAGTGGAGCGAGATCGGGCAAGAGTCGTCCTTGGCGCTGTCTTCTGCAATCGAACCGGCACAGACGGCCTACATCATCTTTACGTCCGGCTCCACAGGCAAGCCAAAAGGAGTCATGGTTCCGCATCGCGCCTTGAGCAACTTTTTGCTGTCGATGGCGAGCGAGCCGGGGATGACCGCGCGAGATAAGCTGCTGTCGGTGACGACCTTTTCTTTCGATATTTTCGGGTTGGAGCTGTTTTTGCCGCTCATCGCCGGGGCGACCGCCGTACTTGCCAGCAAAACCGAGATGGCGGATGGCAAGCAGTTGAGCCGCTTGCTCGAAACACACGGGATTACCGTGATGCAGGCGACGCCAGCCACGTGGAAAATGTTGCTCCGCTCAGGCTGGGCGGGCAGTCCGCACCTGAAGGCGCTCTGCGGCGGAGAAAGCCTGCCGACAGACTTGGCCAAGGAAATGCTCGGCAAGACAGGCTCCTTCTGGAACATGTACGGGCCGACGGAAACGACGATCTGGTCAACGATCGCCGAGATTACGGATGCCGGGCAGCAGACGATTGGCAAGCCGATCGCCAATACGCAAGTCTATATTTTGGACAACGACAAAAAGCCCGTTCCCGTCGGTGTCTATGGAGAAATGTATATAGGCGGCATCGGTGTGGCAGCCGGGTATGTGAACAATCCGGCGCTGACGGCCGAGCGGTTTGTAGCCAATCCTTTCGAAGGCGACATACACCCTGTGATGTACAGGACGGGTGACATCGCGCGCTTTTTGGCGGATGGCACGATTCAATGCGCGGGCAGAATCGACGACCAGGTGAAAATTCGCGGCTTCCGCATCGAGCTGTCCGAGATCAAGGCGGTCATTTCCTCCTATCCGGGGATTTGCGACAATGTCGTCGTGCTGGATTCGCTGGCGGAACGTGCCGGTACGTCCAACAGGGCTGACGAGAAAGGATTGACGAGCTACCTGGTGCTTGTGGCAGGGGCCTCGGTTCAGATCGAGGAGTTGAAAAACTTCCTGCTGGAACGGCTACCCGCCTATATGATCCCGCAGCAATTTTTCGTGATCGAGAAAATTCCGTTGAACCATAACCGGAAAGTCGACCGCAAGCAACTCAAGTCGCTGCAACAAACCAAACTGGTCAGCGCAAGGCCGTTCAGGCAGCCGACTACCGAAGCGGAAGAACAGCTTGTCGCCATTTGGAAAAAGCTGCTGCATCTGGAGGAAATCAGCACATCGGATTCGTACTTCGATCTGGGCGGAACATCGCTTGCGGTAGTGTTGATGCAAGAGCAGATAAAGGAACGATTCCAAATCGGACTGCATGTAGCGGATATTTTTACCCATCCGACGATAGAGCGGCTGGCTGCGTTTATCGAAGCGGCGAGCTCGTCTGCGCATGGAGAGGAAAGGCGGGGGATTTCGCTTCCGGCCCACTATTTCTTGTCCGCGAGCGCCCCGCGCGAAAGTATCCCTTTGGCGTTGGAGCTGCCGCAAGCGACGGCAAAGGGGTTGTTCCAAATCGCCCGGCTTCACGAGATGCAGATTGAGGAAGTGATGCTCGCGCTGTTGTTTTACTTGCTCAAACAAGTGGCGAACGAAGAGAGCATCGCGATCCATCTGCTGGACAAACGCGAGCAGCTCCGGCAGGTTACGGTTGACTTTTCCGGCATGACTGATTTTGACTCGCTGTTCATGACGGTCAAGGAAAGCATCCGGGAGGGACGCCATCAGCCACTCCTGTCTGCTCCCCCGTACCGGGCCGGGCGGGAGCAGGACAAAACGATGTTGCTCTTGTACCCGCTCATTCCTGCCGCTTCGCGCGGCGCAACGTCGTCTTTCAACGCAGTCTGGGGCTGGGAAGTCGGCAGCGGGGAGCGGATCAACATTTATTTGGAGTATGACAGTCTGCTGTTCAAAGCGACTGAATTGAAAAAATGGCTGCAAGGCTTTGCCCATTTGGCGAAGCAGCTAGTGTCGCGCGTCGTCCATACGTAAGTACTGCCTGCCGCCGGGCGTGCGGGTGACCGCCTTGTAGCGCATGTCTTGCCTATTGCATCCGATCCATAAACTGGGCGTGCTCACACAAAAGCGCGTCCAGTCCCAAGCTAACCAATAAAGGGAGGATACAGTCATGATTAAAATCGCCTTGCTATTTCCAGGTCAGGGAAGCCAGTACAATTTGATGGGGAAAGCGCTGCTGGAAAGCTCTCCCGAGGCCCGGGACATTTTTCAGCGGACGAACGAAATTCTCGGCTACGATTTGCTCGCGATCATCAACGGGGGCAACCTGGAGCAATTGACGCGGACAGAGCACGCACAGCCTGCGATTTTTGCCTACAGCTATGCCATTTTCCAATCAATCTGGAAGGAAAAGAAATTTTTCCCTTCGTTCATGGCCGGACATAGCCTGGGCGAGTTTACGGCGTTAACATGCGCCGACGTTTTCCGCTATGAGGACGCGCTGCGGCTGGTCATGGAAAGGGCGACGATCATGCAGCAAGCGACCGCAGACGGCTTTGGCGGGATGGCTGCCATCAACGGCTTGCATCCGCTTTTGGTCGAAGAGGAATGCGCGCGCGTCTCGAACGGCGAGGATCAAATTGTCGTGGCTAATTACAACTCATCCAATCAGGTCGTCATTTCCGGCGCCAAGTCGTTGATTAAAGTCGCCATGGAAAATTTGGCGAAAATCGGAGCGATTACGATTCCGCTGCAAGTCTCGGCGCCTTTTCACACCCCGTATCTGGAGTTCAGCAATCAAATGTTCCAGCGGGCCATCGCCCAGACGCCGATGTCCGCGCTCAAATGGCCGGTCATCTCCAACGTAGACGCAAAGCCGTACTACCATCCGGCAGAAATTCAAGAGCGGCTGAGTGTACAAATGATTAGCGCCGTCAGATGGAAAGAAACCATTGAGTACATGCTGCGCCAAGGCGTGAACACCTTCATCGAGCTTGGCCCGAAATCCGCCTTGACCAATTTGCTCAAGCGCGACTTTTCCCATGTGCGCGCCTATTCGTATGAAGAAAACTACGAGGAAATCACGGCGGCAATCGACGAGCAAATCGCGGAAAAGCGTCCGTCTGTCATCTCCCGTTCCCTGGCGATCGCCGTATGCACGCGAAACCAGAACTGGAATGAAGAGGAGTACCAAAAAGGCGTCATTGAGCCGTACAGAAAAATACAGGCGTTGGGCAACAAGCTGGAGGAAGAAGGCCGCGAAGAGTCGATCGAGGAAATCAGGCAGGCGATCGAAATGCTCCGCTCCGTGTTTGTGACGAAAAAAGTGCCGCTGGAAGAGCAGCGCGAGCGTTTCACGCAAATTTTCGACGAGACGAAGAAGCGCCATTTGTTCGATGAGTTCGTCCCGGTCATGTTTGCCGAAAAGGAAGCTGTCAATGAAAAGTAAGCCGCTGTTCGAGGATATCCAGCTCGACCTGGAGGAAGCGAGCGCAGGTACATGGCAGGACTTGGGGCGGGCGCAAGCTCCGAAAAAAGACGTAGCGATCATCGGAATCGCGGGGAAGCTGGCGGATGCGCGCCATGTCGGGGAGTTTTGGCGCAATCTCGCGCTCGGCAAAGACTCGATCCGGCGCATCCCGTTGGCGCGCAAGCAAGACTATGAAGCGCTGCTGTCAGCCTTTTTGCAAAAAGACGTTCGCCAAGAGCAGCGCGACTATGCGGAAAGCGGCTATTTGGACCAGGTTGATCGCTTCGATTGCGAATACTTCTCCCTCTCGCGCAAGGAAGCCAAGCTGATGGACCCGAACCAGCGGCTCGTGCTGCAAAGCTGTGTGGAGGCGATGGAAGACGCAGGGTATGGAAAAGCGCGGTTGCGCGGCAGCCAGACTGGCGTTTTTTTCGGATACAGCAGTGATTTCGGCGGGGAGTACAAGCATTTTCTCGCCGGAGAAAGCGCAGAGCTGGCAGACTTGGCGATGACGGGAAACATCAAGTCGATCATGGCAGCCAGACTGGCCTATTTGCTCGATCTGCACGGGCCGAGCATGCTGATCGACACTGCCTGCTCGTCCTCGCTGGTTGCCGTGCATCTCGCGTGCCAGTCGATTCGCCGCGGAGAGTGCGAGATGGCGTTTGCCGGAGGGGTAAAAATCCAGTTTCAACCGTTTGAAAAGGCCCATACCGGAATCGGCATCGTGTCGCCAACCTTCCGGGCGCGGACGTTTGACAGCGCGGCGGACGGCACGAGCCTGGGCGAAGGTGTCGGGGTCGTCCTGCTGAAAGACGCGGCAGCGGCGATTCGCGACGGCGACCACATTTACGCCGTAATCAAAGGCAGCGCCGTCAACCAGGACGGGCAATCCATCGGCATCACCGCGCCGAACGCCAAAGCCCAGGAGGAACTGATTGTCCGGGCGTGGCAGGACGCCGGCATTCATCCGGAAACCGTCTCGCTGATCGAAGCCCACGGTACGGCAACCCGCCTGGGCGATCCGGTCGAGATCGAAGGAATTAGAAGGGCGTTTGACCGCTACACCACCAAAAAGCAGTTTTGCGCAATCGGCTCGGTCAAAACCAACATCGGCCATCTCGACCATGCTGCCGGAATATCCGGCCTGCTCAAATGCGTGCTCGCCTTGCAGCACGAGATCGTGCCGCCAACGCTGCACTTCCATAGCCCGAACAAGGAAATCGACTTTGTCGACTCGCCTGTCTATGTGAACGATGCGGCCCGCCCGTGGGCGACAGGTGCGCACCCCAGACGATGCGGCATCAACTCTTTCGGGCTGAGCGGCACGAACTGCCACCTCATCCTGGAGCAATACGAACAGGCCCAGGAGACTTCCGGCCAAAAACGCGACGAAGAACAGTGGCACCTGCTTGCGCTGTCAGCGAAAACCCCCGCTGTGCTCGAACAGTTGGTCAGCGCGTACTATCAGGCCGTCAACGAGGCCGGACAGCTCGATCTGAATAGCTTGTGCTACACAGCGAATGTCGGGCGGGATCACTATGCCCACCGGCTCGCCATCGTGTTTTCCGACCGGGCCGATTTGCTGGCAAAGCTTTACGCTGTTCGCAAGTCGGGAGTCGAGAAGCTTGCTGTGGAGCAGGTGTTTTACGCAGGGACTTCCGACGATGAAGCAAGCCATGTCCATCAAACGGGGGACGCGCGCTTGGCGGAGCGGATTCGTTTGGCCCGCCAGTATGCGCACGGCGAGGCAGTTGCCTGGAAGGAGCTGTACGCCGATCAGCGTCCTCCTCTGGTCAGCTTGCCTACGTATCCGTTCCAGGACATTCGCTGCTGGATCGAGCCGAAAGACGCGGTAAAAAAGGTCGCCCCGCTCGTCGACAAACACCTCGTCGGCAGCAACGGCATCGACATCTACGAGACGAGATTTGCCGTCGAGACGCATTGGCTGCTGGCGGAGCACAAAATCGCCGGGCGCTCTGTGCTGCCTGGCACCGCCTATCTGGAAATGATGAGCGAGATCGTGAGCAAAAACGCGCCTCAAGAGAACGGGCTTGTGCTGGAAAACGTCATGTTTTTGCAGCCGCTTGAGGTCAAGGAAGCAGAGCCAAAGAGCGTCCACATTGTGCTGCAAAAACAAAAGTCGTCGCTCGATGTCATGGTGACTTCGCAAGCTGAACATGCGGACGATTGGGTCGTTCACTGCCGCGCCAAAGTGCTGCTTCAGCCGGGCCAGCCGCAGCAAAAGCAACTGTCTCTTCCGCAACTGCTCGCTGGAGCAAACAGGCATTCGGTAAGCGGCTACAAGCCTGATGCCGATGCCCCTGTGCAAACAGGCCCGCATTGGGAGTGCATGCAGGAGATTTACGTGGAGCAGGACAAAATCGTCGCCTTTTTTGAATGGCCTGCCGCCTTTGCGTCCGAGCTGCACGCGTATGTGCTGCATCCTTCGCTATTGGATTGCGCCGTCAATATTCCGATCAGCCAAATTCGCGACGGGCTGTTTTTGCCTTTTGCCTATAAAAAGCTCGTCGTTTCCGGGGCGATGCCTGGCAAATTTTACAGCGTGCTGCACAAAAAAGACAACGGAACGGCAGACAGGCAGGAAGCGATCTCCTTTGACATTTTGCTCGTTACCGAGAGCGGGGACGTCTTCGCCGAGATACAAGATTACACGCTGAAAAGGGTGCCGCTGGAAGCCGGGCCATCCGCCGCCTTTTCTCCTGAAGGGCTGTTCCACCGCATCGTCTGGGAAGCCAGACCTTTGCGCGCAGAAAACAGGCAGCAGGACACACCGCCGCCGCTTACGCTTGTTTTGGGCGGCCACGAGCCTGTCTCGCAGCAACTGATTGCGGAGTTGAAAAAGACCGGGATGCCCACGATTGTCGCCACGCCTGGCAAACAGTTTGCCAAGCTCGCTCGCGACCAGTACGAGCTTGGGGTCGATCCGCAAGCGTTTGACGCGCTATGGAAGGACATCGAAAACAGGGGCGTCCAGCGCATTTTGCATGCGTTTTCCTTGGCCGACACCGCGAAAGACACGGGAGGGGACGAAGGCTTGTTCAGTCTTTTCCATCTGGCAAAAAGCCTGATCGCGCAAAACGTCCGGCACCCGGTTGAGCTTGTCCTGCTCGGCAAGCTGGCGTTTCCGGTCACGCGTGCGGAGCCTGCGCTTCATCCGCTGCACAATGCTGTTTATCACCTTGGCAAAGTGGTCAGCAGCGAATGGTCCCATCTGCGCTGCCGTTGTCTCGATCTCGATGCCGATACGGCGATCGCAGACATTGTGCGGGAACTGGAACATCAGCCAGACGGCTACATCGCCGCCTACCGGAACGGGCGCAGATACGGGCAAAAACTGGTGGAGCTGGATCGCCCGCTGCCCAGCGGCCAAGCGCTCCGCTTGACGGAATCGGGTTGTTATGTCATTACGGGCGGGACAGGCGGTCTCGGCTTGACGATGGCAAAACACCTGGCGGAAACGGCGCCGATCCATCTGGTGCTCATCAGCAGATCGGGCTTTCCGGCTGAGGGCGAATGGTCAGCCATTTTGCAAAAAGGCGAGCAGCACGAACTCATACGCAGGATCGGGATGCTGCAGCAGATCACAGCAGCAGGCAGTACATACACCATCTACAGAGCGGATGTCGCGCGCAAGGAGCAGCTCGCGGCCGTGCTGGAGGAAGTGCGGGCAGCACACGGCAGCATCAACGGCTTGATTCACGCGGCGGGGGTTGCCGGAGAGCAATTTTTGTTCAACCGGGAGCTGGAACGGTTTCGCGAGGTCGTGCAAGCCAAGACGGCGGGGAGCGTAAATTTGGCGCAGTTGATTGCCGAGCCGCTGGAATTTTTCGTTTGCTTTTCATCGGTCTCCACATTGGAAGGGACGCCGGGACAAGGCGACTACGTGGCGGCGAACGCTTTTTTGGACAGCTTTGTCTACAGCCTGCCCGCGCAGCAAAACGGCATCACGCTCAACTGGGCGCCGTGGGCAGAGATCGGCATGGCCTACGATTACGGAACGTTCCAGAAAGAGCTGATTTTCCGCCCGCTGCCGACACAGGTCGCTGTCGCTGCTTTTGACGCCGCGCTTGCCCTGGGCGAGAAACAGCTCGTCATCGGCAACATCGACAAGGAAGTCACGAGAAAGCTATGCCGCAGCAACTTTTTTTACGAAGGAAACAGGCTGTTGATCGATTACGTGGACGGGGTGGCTGCACCTGCATCTTCATCTGCATCTGGAGCACGCCAGCCAGCGCAGACAGCTTCGGGCGTCCTGCACGGCGATCCGCAGCACGCTTCCTTGCCAGACATCAAAGCGTTGCTTCGCCAGTTGTGGAGCGCGCTGCTCGAATCCGATTCGATCCAGATGGACGACAATTTTACGTCGCTTGGCGGTAATTCGATCTTTGCTGTGTATTTGCTCCAGGAATTGGAGAAGTACTTCCCCGATCAGCTTGGCATTTCGGATATTTTTACTTATCCCACGATTAACAAGATGGCCGACTACTTGCATTCCCGGATGAAAAAAGAGCAGCCGACTTCATCCGGCAGCGTAAAGCAGGCGGATGAGGAGCAAAATCTCGATCAAATCTTGCAGCGCTTGGCCAATGGCGAGCTCGATGTGGAAGAGATTGATCGATTGCTGGGAGAAGAAGAATGAAAGAAACGAGAACGTACATTTATCAGCAAATAAAAGATCAAAAGTTAAGCATCGAGAAGTCCAAGGTCATTTTAAAAGAAATCAAGCAGGCAGGAGCGAAAAAGCACAAGGACATCGCGATTATCGGGATGTCCGGCCGCTTTCCTGGCGCGGGCAACCTCGATGAATACTGGAAAAATTTGCTTGCCGAAGTCGATTGCATCACGGAGTTTCCCGAGAGCAGGCGCGCTGGCGTCGCCGGGTTTGTCCGCAAGCTGCAGCAGCAAGCCCCGATGGACGTCGCCTATGAAAAAGGCGGCTATTTGGAGCGGATTGACGATTTTGACGCGGAGTATTTCAAAATCTCCAACAAGGAAGCCGTCATGATGGACCCGATGCAGCGCCTGCTTTTGGCTACGGTGATGGAAACGGTGGAAGATGCCGGATACGGAGGCAACCGGATCGTCTCGTCGAAAACGGGCGTTTTCATCGGCAGAGATCACACTGTCGGGAACATGTACACGCATCTGCTGGATCAAACGGACGAGCTGGCGCTGACCGGCTCGTACACAGGCATTTTGGCGAGCAGAGTCTCCTATTTTCTCGATCTGAAAGGGCCGAGCGTAGTTGTGGATTCTGCCTGCTCGTCGGGGCTGCTCGCGATCCACAACGCTTGCCAGGCGATCCGCAACAACGAGTGCGACATGGCGATCGCCGGCGGGGTGTGCCTGATTTTTTTCCCGGTGAAAAATCCTGCCTTTGGGCTGGTGGAATCCAAGCTGCACCTGGTCAAGCCTTTTGACAAGCACGCGGATGGAACGCTGTGGGGCGAAGGGATCGGGGCGTTGCTACTGAAGCCTTTGGAGAAAGCGATTCAGGATCGCGATCACATTCATGCCGTTATCAAAGGAAGCGCGGCCAATAACGACGGGAAATCGAACGGGCTCACCGCGCCGAACGCCATCGCCCAGGAAGAGGTGTTCACCAAAGCCTGGATGAATGCCGAGATTGCACCCGAGACGATCGGTTTCATTGAGGCGCACGGGACAGGAACGGTTTTGGGCGACCCGATTGAAGTCCAGTCGCTTGGTCATGCCTTTAAAAAATATACGTCACGAAAACAGTTTTGCGGGATCGGCTCCGTGAAATCCAATATCGGCCATCTCGCAGCCGCGTCCGGAATCGCCTCTGTCTTCAAGGTCATTTTGTCGCTCAAGCATAAAAAACTCGTCAGCACGCTCCATTTTGACGATCCGAATCCGTTTATCGACTTTGCGGGTTCGCCGCTCTATATGGTCGACAGGGTACAGGATTGGCCGCGGGATCGGGAGGGTCCCCCGCGACGGGCGGGCGTCAGTTCTTTTGGCTTTAGCGGTACCAATTGCCACCTCGTCCTGGAGGAAGCGCCAGAGGAACAGCCCGGGGCGGTTACGGCGTATCCCTTCCATGTTTTTACAGCTTCGGCGAAAGATCAAGAGACGCTGCGCGAACTGGTCGCGCGCTATCGCGATTTTGTCAACCATCAGGAGCGTGTGTCGCTGGAAGCGCTTTGCTTTACTTCGACGATGGGACGCGGGCATTATTCGTGCCGTCTTGCCCTTGTGGTGCACAGCATGCACGAGTTGAAAGAAAAGCTGAACCGGGTCATTGCGGAGGGGCTGCCATGCGGGCAGGAGCAAGACGGAATGTTTTGCCACGCCTTCAAAGTCGTTCCCGAGAGCAAGCGGGATAAAGCGGCCGGGGAGATTACCGAGTCCGGCTTGCAGCACTTGCTGGAAAAAGCGCAAGAACTGCTCAAGCGCGTCTCCGTCGACGATTATTACGGAATCGCTGAGGTTTGCAAGCTGTACGTCCAGGGGGCCGAAGTAGACTGGCGGCACTTGTACAGAACAGGGGAATACCGTCGTCTGCCGTTGCCTGTTTATCCGTTTCAAAAGACTTCGTTTTGGCCGCAATGGGATGGCGGACAGGCGGCGTTGCAGCAGGAAGTCATTCCGGGACGAAAAGCGTTTGAGTCGTACCGGCAGAGCGTCTATGAGCTTCCTTTGCGCGTGGAGAGGCAGTGGATGTTGCAGGAGCATCTGATGATGGGGTTTCCGCTCGTCCCGGCCGCCGCGCTGATGGAATGGGCGCGAAAAGCCGGAAGCCAGCACTATGGAAACGCCGCATTTGCCTTGCGCGATTTTCGCTTTATCAGTCCGCTGGCCGTCCCCGAGGGGGAAGAGCGGAGTGTCCATACGATCGTGGACAGCGAGGAGGACCGACTCCAACTGCGCATTGCCAGCCGCAATCCCGCTCGCGACGGTGCCAAGGGGCAGGAGTGGCAACTGCATGTCGAAGGAAAAATCGTTCCGGTCGCGACTGCTGAGGCGGCGTGGCTGGACATTCAGCGCATCAAAGCGGACGGTCGCTGGGAGCAGGTGGAAGCGAATTTTGCCACGATTCGCGGGCGGACGAGATTCGGTCCGCGCTGGCACAACATTCGGGCTTTGGCGAAAAGCGAAGATCGCGTGCTGGTCCACGTGCAGTTGCCAGAAGCCTACCGGAATGATTTTGCCTGGTACGACTTTCATCCGGCCTTGCTCGACACAGGGGTGAATGCCGTGACGATGTTTGTTCTATCAGACCTGTACCTGCCTTTTTCCTTCAAGCGGATGAGCTTTTACAGCAACATGCCTGCTTCTTTTTACAGCTATTTGCGGCAAAGAGAAGCGCGCGGCGACAGCCGGGAGACGGTTTCCTACGATATCAGCCTGATCGACGAGCAAGGGAACGTGTTTGCCGAAGTCGAGAACTACATGTTGAAGCGCGTCTCTCTGGCGATGGTCGCGCACGATTTGTTTTACCAGATTCGCTGGATAAAAGCTCCGTTGGAACAGCGTGGAGAGGTCGGCGCAGGCAGTGTGCTGTTGTTTGGCGGAAGCGACAGCGGAAGTGGAAGCGAGAGTGGAAGCGGAACGCTGCGGGAGCTGATTCAACAATGGGAAGCGCGCGGCGTCGAGCTGATTCAGGTCGCTTACGGTGACGGCTACCGCAAAGAACGGGAAACGAAGTACGTGGTAGGACACGCGGAAGCGGATTATGAACAGCTTTTCGCCGACTTGCAAGGGCGAGGCATCAGCCGGATTGTCCATGCGTATGCGCTGGATGAACAGCGTGCCGCTCCCAGCCCCTCCCGCTTGCAAGCAACGCAAGCCCGCACCGTCCGCAGCCTGTTTTCGCTGGTGAAATCGCTGGTGCAAGCCAAGTACAGACAGGAGATCGAGCTGGTCATACTGGGCCGGAATGGCTGGGAAGTGACAGGCAGCGAACCAGAGCTGGAGCCGTGCTACACGGCGTTGTTCCAGTTAGGAAAAGGAATCAACGCAGAGTATCCCCATCTGAAATGCCGAAGTATTGATCTCGACGAAGCGACGGACGGCGGCAGCCTTTTCGCGGAAATCTACGGTGCAACCGCCGCCTACCAGGTCGCCTACCGCGGTCAGGAGCGGTACGTTCAGGAATTTGCCCGCTGTCCGGCAGAAGAGTCTGTACAGCCGCTGGAGTTGCAAGAGGACGGGCTGTATCTCATTACCGGAGGCACGGGCGGAATCGGGCTGGAAATCGCCAAACATCTGGCCACCCGCAAAAAAATTCGCCTTGGCTTGCTTAGCCGCAGCATCCTTCCACCGCGTGAAGACTGGGCGGCAATCAAACAGCGCGAACAAGAAGCAGACAGCAAAACGCGCCGCATCATCGACAGTGTGGAAGAAATCGAACGGTCGGGCAGCAGCGTCACCGTCTGCGCGTGCGATATCACCGACGAGCAACAGTTGGCGGCTACGTTGCAGCAGCTTCGCCAGGCGTGCGGCCCGATCAAAGGGGTCATTCACGCGGCAGGCGTGGCGGGCAGCGGATTCTTATTCACCAAAACATGGGCAGAGTTCGCGCAGGTAACCAAGCCAAAAATCGAAGGCAGCTACTTGCTGTACAGCTTGCTGGAGGAACACCCCGACTTTTTCGCGCTGTTTTCCTCGGTGGCAACGGTCGAGGGCAGTCCGGGGCAGGGCGATTACGTGGCGGCGAACGGCTACCTCGACGGCTTTGCTTCTTACTTGCGCCAGCAAGGGATTCGCGCTACGACGATCAACTGGGCTGCCTGGGAAGAAACCGGGATGGCAGCCGACTACGGCGTGACAACCAGCAACGCTCTGTTCAAGCCGTTGAAAACGAATAAAGCAACCGCTGCCTTGGAGCAGGCGCTGGCGATGGATCGCAAGCAAGTGGTGATCGCTGCTCTCAACACAGAATGGTTGCAAAGCAAAGGCGAAGACCTTTTTATGAAGGTAGAGAGCGGACTGGCAGACAAAAACAAGAGCTACTCGAAAGCCCCGTCTGCTGCTGCCAGTGCGCAGCGTGCGTTTGCGCTTACGGGCCGGAAAGCAGAAACGTATGACGACATCGAGCAAACGATTGCCCGCATTTGGGCGGATACGCTGCACTTGTCGACCGTCAACGTCTACGACAGCTTTCTCGCTCTCGGAGGCGATTCGCTGATCGCGACCCAACTGCTGAAAAAGCTGGAAAGCGAGTTTCCGGGCGCACTCGACTTGCCCGATCTGTTCACGTATTCGTCTGTGGCGGAACTGGCTGACTACATCAGACAGGGCCGAAGCCACGCGCCGAACAGGCAAGAGGAAGCGGAAAAACAGGACTCCTTCGATTCGTTTGACCAACAGCTACAATCCATTTTGGACAACCTTTCTTCCGGGGAGCAGTCGGTAGAAGAGATGGTGGACCTTTTGTCGCAGCGGAGGAATCGAACAGATGAATAACATCGACCAAATCAATGCGCTCATCCTGGAAAGCGTAAAAGAGAATCGCCTGGACAAAGAGCTTGCCCGCAAGCTGCTGCATCAAGTGAATGCAGCAGAGCCGAAGCCGGAAAAAAACGCCGTTGCGGATATCGCGATCATCGGGATGGCTTGCCGGCTTCCTTTTGCAGACAATCTCGAGCAATACTGGGCGAATTTGCAAAACGGCAGAAACGGCATCACCGACTTCCCGCTCAAGCGGCGCATGGATACCGATCCATTGCTGCGAAAGCTTTGGGGAGAGCCGCAGTATGCCAAAGGCAGCTATCTGGACGAGGTAGACCGCTTCGACGCCGACTATTTCCGCATCTCGCCCAAGGAAGCCGCGTTCATGGACCCGCACCAGCGTTTGCTCCTGGAAGTCACGGCAGAAGCGATGGAACACGCGGGATACATGGGCGAAAAAATCGAGGGTACCGACACAGGCGTCTTCATCGGCAGAGACCACCATTCTTCCGGCCTTTACCAGCAATTTATTGACGCTTCCAACGAACTCGCCATGACTGGCAATCTGCCCAGCTTCCTCTCGGGCCGAATTGCCTTTTTCTTTAACCTGACCGGGCCGAATATGGTGATCGACACCGCGTGCTCATCCGGCTTGGTGGCGGTGCATCACGCATGCGAGTCGCTCAGGAAACGAGAATGCCGCTTGGCGATCGCCGGAGGCATCAGCCTGAACCTGCTGCCGATGGCCAATTCGTCGTTCAAAATCGTGGAAAACAACGACGGCATCGTCAGGCCGTTCGACAGCCAGGCCAACGGTACGACCTGGGGAGAAGGGCTGTCGGTCGTGCTGCTGAAGCCGTTGCAGGATGCGCTTCGGGACAAAGACCGGATTTACGCCGTCATCAAAGCGAGTGGCGTGAACAGCGACGGAGCTTCCAACTACATCACCGCGCCCAACCCGCAAGCCCAGGAGCAGCTTTTGACAGACGTGTGGACAAAGGCAGGGATTCACCCGGAAACGATTTCTTACATCGAAACGCACGGGACCGGAACCGTCATTGGCGATCCCATCGAAGTAAAGGCGATGAAGCAAGCTTTTCAGCCCTACACGCGCAAAAAACAGTTTTGCGGGATCGGCTCCGTCAAATCGAACATCGGCCATCTCGTAGGAGCTTCGGGGATGGCATCGCTGCTGAAAGTCGTCTTGTCGCTGAAGCATAAACAACTGGTTCCCACGATCAATTTTGCCGAGCCGAATCCGTACATTCCTTTTTCCGATTCGCCGTTTTACGTGGTCGATCGGCCATTGGCCTGGGAGACAGGCGGCGGGTCGCGCCGGGCGGGCATCAGCTCGTTTGGCTTTAGCGGCATGAACTGCCATGTGCTGCTCGAGGAATGGAGCGAGCAGGAGACGGCGAAGAGCGAGCATGAGGCGCCGCACCTGTTTACGGTATCTGCCAAAAGCCGCGCGAATTTGGTGGATTTGCTGCAGCGATACTGCCAGTTTTTGCAGGCGAATCAGCAGGCGAGCTTCCGCGATCTCGTCTATACGGCACAAGTTGGACGGGGGCATTTTTCCCATCGCTTGGCGATTATCGCCCGGAGCACGAGTGAGCTGTTGCAAAAAATCGCTGCGATTCTGCCGCTTGATTGGGACCAGTTGCCTGCGACGCTTGGCTATTACGGGCAGTCTGCCAGCGGCTGGAAAGCGAAAAATCATCTGCTGCATCCAGACCAAGCGGACAAAGACAGTCGGGCGCTTCATGAAAAAGCCAACCAACTGCTTTTAGCCTGGGCCGAAACAGGTTCGGTAGCCAGTGCCGACTCTCTCCGTGAATTGGCGACATGGTATGTACAGGGAGCGCGTTTGCAATGGAAAAAGCTATACGAAGGACAGGCCGTGCAAACGGTCGAGCTGCCCGTCTACCCGTTCAGCAGAGTGAGGCATTGGCCGACGCCGACGGAGGAAAGAGCAGCAGACAAGGCGGCAAACGGGCAGCAGTTGCCGGGAGAGTGCGTCCTGTCTACTTCCGGCATGCGCGTGTACGCAGCCAAGGTAGCCGTGCGCGAGCTGTGGATGCTGCAAGAACACCGCATCTTCGGCAACGGTGTCTTGCCGGGAGCCGCCTATTTGGAGATAGCCAGATCAGCGAGCGAAGCCTTTTTCGCGCAAACAGGCGTCGTCATCCAAAACGTCACGTTGTCCCACATGCTGTCTTGTGCCCCGGACGAAACGAGAATCGTCCATACGATCATTCAGGAAGAACGCGGACACGTCCGCTTTACGATTGCCAGCCGAAACGAAAGCGACTCGGAAGAAAGCTGGATCACCCATGCAAACGGGGAGGTTCGCCCGCTTGCGCCGCGCACAAGCAAGACGCTGCCGCTAGCGCCGCTCATCCGCGAGATGGCGGAACAGGACGCGGGCAAGTTTGCGCCGCTCTACTCAGGCTTGATTGAATACGGCCCGAGATGGAAAGGCATCAACCGATTTTATGAAAACGACCGGGCTGCCCTGCTGCATATCCAACTGGCCGATGAGCGGGAACAGGGCACGTATTCGCTCCATCCGGCGTCGCTCGATACGGCATTGAGCTTCTGGCATTTGCTGAAACAGTCGGCAGAGCAGCACGAAGCTTATTACTTCCCGTTTTATTACCAGACGCTCCATCTGTACAACGACATGCCTGCCTCCTTTTACAGCTATGTGCGGAAAAGGGAAGCGCGCGGCGACAGCCGGGAGACGGTTTCCTACGATATCAGCCTGATCGACGAGCAAGGGAACGTGTTTGCCGAAGTCGAGAACTACACGTTGAAGCGCGTCTCTCTGGCGATGGTCGCGCACGATTTGTTTTACCAGATTCGCTGGGTAAAAGCTCCGTTGGAACAGCGTGGAGAGGTCGACGCAGGCAGCGTGCTGTTGTTTGGCGGCAGCGACAGCGGAAGTGGAAGCGGAACGGTGCGGGAGCTGATTCAGCAATGGGAAGCGCGCGGCGTCGAGCTGATTCAGGTCGCTTACGGTGACGGCTATCGAAAAGAGCGGGAAACGAAGTACGTAGTCGGACACGCGGAAGCGGATTATGAACAGCTTTTCGCCGACCTGCAAGGGCGAGGTATCAGCCGGATTGTCCATGCGTATGCGCTGGATGAACAGCATGCCGCCCCCAGCCTCGGCCGCTTGCAAGCAACGCAAGCCCGCACCGTCCGTAGCCTGTTTTCGCTGGTGAAATCGCTGGTACAAGCCAAGTACAGGCAGGAGATCGAGCTGGTCATACTGGGCCGGAATGGCTGGGAAGTGACAGGCAGCGAACCAGAGCTGGAGCCGTGCTACACGGCGTTGTTCCAGTTAGGAAAAGGAATCAACGCGGAGTATCCCCATCTGAAATGCCGAAGTATTGATCTCGACGAAGCGACGGACGGCGGCAGCCTTTTCGCGGAAATCTACGGTGCAACCGACGCGTATCAGGTCGCCTACCGCGGTCAGGAGCGGTATGTCGAAGAATTTGCCCGCTGCCCGGTAGAAGAGTCTGAGTCTGTACAGCCGCTGGAGCTGCAAGAGGACGGGCTGTATCTGATTACCGGAGGCACGGGCGGAATCGGGCTGGAAATCGCCAAACATCTGGCCTCCCGCAAAAAAGTTCGCCTTGGCCTGCTAAGCCGCAGCACACTTCCGCCGCGTGAAGACTGGGCGGCAATCAAACGGCGCGAAACAGAAGCAGACAGCAAAACGCGCCGCATCATCGACAGTGTGGAAGAAATCGAACGGTCGGGCAGCAGCGTCACCGTCTGCGCGTGCGATATCACCGACGAGCAGCAGTTGGCGGCCACGTTGCAGCAGCTTCGCGAGGCGTGCGGCCCGATCAAAGGGGTCATTCACGCGGCAGGCGTGGCGGGCAGCGGATTCCTATTCACCAAAACATGGGCAGAGTTCGCGCAGGTGACCAAACCAAAAATCGAAGGCAGCTACTTGCTGTACAGCTTGCTGGAAGAACGCCCCGACTTTTTCGTGCTGTTTTCCTCGATCGCAACGGTCGAGGGCAGTCCGGGGCAGGGCGATTATGTGGCGGCGAACGGCTACCTCGACGGCTTTGCCTCTTACTTGCGTCAGCAAGGGATTCGCGCTACGACGATCAACTGGACCGCGTGGGCAGAAACAGGGATGGCGGCCGACTATGGCGTGACAAACGGCAACGCTCTGTTCAAGCCACTGAAAACGGCGCAGGCCGTCCAGGCATTTGCCAGTCTGCCAGACGTTCCGCGCGTAGTCGTGGCAGATGTACGCTTCGAGCAGCTCCACGCCTCGCCGGACAAGCGCTTCCCGTTGCAGCTAGTCGCTGGTCTGCGCGGAAACGTCGCGGAGCGAGCCGCAGCGGCCGCACCTGGTGAAGCTTTCCCTCTCGACGTGCCGATTGGCGGCAAACCGCACGACGAGCTGACCGCTACCGAAAAACAACTGGCGCAGGTGTGGGCAAAAACGTTTGGCCTCTCCGAGATCGACCTGCAAAAAAGCTTCTACGAAGTCGGCGGCGACTCGATTATCGCGACGCAAATGGCGAATGTGCTGAACACGCACCTGAACAAGCCGATCACGATTGCGGAAATCTTTGAATTTCCGACCATCCCCGAGCTGGCGACTTATTTGGACGCAAACGTGCTGCCTGCGCAACCCGCAAGGCAGGAAGCGACAGCCGAGCCACATGACGGGCACGATCTGTCCAAGGCGCAATACCGGATCTGGTTTTTGCAAAACTACGATCCGCAGACGACAGCCTATCATTTGCCTGTCGTCAAGCAATTGCAGCTCGCCATTGATCTGGACGTGCTGCAGCAAAGCCTGGACATGCTGACCCGGCGCCACGCCTCGTTGCGCACCGTCGTCCAAACTGTCGCTGGCGTACCGAAGCAGTTCATTTTGCCGGATTGGCAAAACGTCATCCAGTTTCGCGACTACAGCCATGAACCGTCCGGCGCAGAAATGTCGGCCCGACGACTGGAGGAGCAAAATGCGACTCCGTTTGATTTTGCGCAGCCGCTGTTCCGCATGGAGCTGCATCGTCTGGCTGCTAATGAGCATCGCCTTTACGTCAACATGCATCACATCATTTCGGACGGCTGGAGCGTCGGGCTGTTTTTCCGGGAGCTGATGGCGCTGTATGAGCGCATCCGCTCGAAGCAGCCCGTCCAGTTGCCAGCCGTGACGTTGCCCTACAGCGATTGGGTCGAGCAGGAGAAAAAGTGGCTCGCGTCGGAAGAGTTCCGGCACATGGAACGGTACTGGACAAGCGAGCTCATCAAACCGCTGCCAGTGCTGAATTTGCCGACCGATTTTGAGCGGCCGCCCTCTCTCGTCTACGACGGCAGCTACATCAAATTCACGGTGTCCAAAGAAAAAACCGAACAGTTGCGCCTGCTGGCGAGAAATCGCTCCACGACTCTTTACATGACGGTTTTGGCCGTCTATTTTCTTTTCCTGCACAAAATCAGCCAGGAGGAGGACATCATCGTCGGATTTCCGGTGTCCGGCAGGGAGCGGCAAGAGTGGGAAAATGTCATCGGCCTGTTCATGAACATGGTTTGCATCCGCCTCGATTTTCGCGGACTTTCCCGCTTTGACGAAGTGTTGGAGGCGGTCAAGCAAAAATGCGTCCGAGCCTATGCCAACGGGCGCTATCCGTTCAACACGCTCGTGGAAAAGCTGAACCCGGAGAGGGACCAGAGCCGGACGCCGCTCTTCTCCACGATTTTTCAGCTATACGACAACGTCCCGCAAGATAACGACCGGATCAGTCTCTACGACCTGAGCTGCATTTGCAAAATGGAGCAGGAGCAAATGGAAGTGCGAATGGAGTACAAAACGACGCTGTTTGCCGAGGCGACCATCCGGAAATACGCCGACTATTTTTCGTTTTTGCTCGACCAGGTGATCGACCATCCGGCGCAAATGCTTGGGCGCTATGAGCTGCTGGATGCCGAGCAAAAGGCAGAGGTGCTCGGGCAAAATCCGACGCCTGTTGCGCTGGACGCTCCCGACGAGGTACACCGCCTGTTTGCAGCGCAAGCCAAGAAACAGCCCGCACAGACCGCCGTCGTTTTCGAGGGAATGCGCTTGACCTACCAGCAACTGGATGAGCGCTCCAACAAGTTGGCCGCCTTCCTGCTGAAAACGAGCGCCGAGGAATCGCAGGAGCCGATCGGCGTCTATTTGCCGCGCGGTATCGAAATGATCGTCGCGCTTTTGGGCATTCTCAAGGCTGGACGCCCGTATGTGCCGTTGGACGTCGATTTTCCGAGCGAGCGCATCGCCTACATGATTCAGCACAGCCGGATCAAAACCGTTTTGTCGGAGCAAAGCGTCATTCCGATGCTGGAAACGATCGCTGGAACTCATCTGGAAGCGGTGGTCGATTTATCAGGCGATGTGCTCCTGGCAGAAGCGGTAGGGCATCTTCGCTATTACGGGGACGCGCATATTCGCAACCAGCCCGCCGCACCTGTGACAGCGCCGCCATCCGAGCTGATGTACATCATGTACACTTCCGGCTCGACTGGCACGCCAAAAGGCGTCATGGTGACCCAGCAAAACGCGCTGCACTACCTTTTGTGGAGTCAGCAGCAATTTCAACTGCGACCTGGGCGCAGCATGATGCTGGTCACTTCGATCAGCTTTGACATTTCTGTGTTTGAAATTTTTGGCTGCCTGACGAGTGGAGCTACCTTGCATATCATGCCGTCGGAGCGGCTGCGCGACCCTGCTTTGCTGTTTGCCTATCTGGAGGAACATCCGGTCGACGTGTGGCATTCCGTCCCGACTTTAATAAGCCAATTCATCCTTGGCCTTGCTCAGCAGGACGAACAGCGGTTGGCGTGCTTGCGCCAGTTCGAAACCGTCCTCGTTGGCGGCGAAGCGTGGGGCCCTGCCTTAGCCAGCGAGATTGCCCGCTATTTCCCTGACGCCAAGCTGTACAACTTGTACGGACCGACAGAAGCGACGATCTGGGCTACGTGTTGCGAAGTGAACAGGGAGCTTGCAGGCAAAGCGGTCGTTCCGCTCGGCCGTCCGCTCGGACATAACCAGGTCTACATTTTGGACAAAGACGGAAACTTGTGCGGCCCCGGCGTGCCCGGCGAAATTTGCATTAGCGGCCCTGGCGTCACCCCCGGCTACTTCCGTGACAAAACGAAGACCGAGCAAGTGTATCGCCTGCACCCGTTTACCGATCGGATCGTCTACCATACCGGAGACTTGGGCAAATACGGGACCGATGGACAGCTTGAATATATTTCGCGCAACGACGGCATGGTCAAAGTCAGAGGCTACCGGATCGAAACAGGGGAAATCGAACACAAACTCGCAAGCGTCCCGGGCGTCACGTCAGTTGGCGTCGTCGCGGTCAAGGAAGGCGAATCGAACAAATTGACCTGCTACTATACGTCGACCTGCGACATTGCCGCTTCGGAATTGCAGGAATCGCTGCGCAAAGCGTTGCCTGCTTACATGATCCCGGCCCGGTTTGTGCGCCTGGAGGCGATGCCTGTCACCTCCAACCAAAAACTGGATCGCAAAGCGCTGCAAGCGATGTCGCTCCCGGCTGAATCCACAGAGCAAGGCGAGCTGCAAGCCCCCGGAAGCGAAGTGGAAACGTTCCTGGTTCAGTTGTGGCGCGAGCTGCTCGGTGTGGAACAGGTCGGGACGAGGCAAAACTTTTTCGATCTCGGCGGAAACTCGCACCTGATCGTCCGCATGCAAGCCCGAATCGAAGAGAAATACCCGCAAAAAATCAAAGTGATGGATTTGTTCGAATGCAAAACGATCAGTGCCATGGCCCAGCATATCGAGAGAAGCCAGCCAAACCGAGGACGGTCGGGCGCGAAAGCGGAAGGGCAGCCAAACGACAATGAAATCGGCGACATTTTGCAGCTATTGGACGAATTTAGCGAGGGAGAGGCGTCGGTGGAAGACATCCTGAAAAAATTAGGAGAGTAACGCTTATGGCAAAAAAAGAAGAGATGTACGCCTATATATTGAAGCAGGTCGGCTCCGGGCAGTTGGACAAAAACGTTGCCGCCCGCCTCATTCATTTTTTGCGGCACGATCAGCAAAAGGAGGCGGAAAACGACATTGCCATCGTGGGGATCGCCGCCCGGCTAGGCCAGGCTGACACGGATGCCCGGCTGGAGCAGCTTCTGCATCTCGGCATCGACTCCATCCAGGATATCCCGGCAAACAGACAGGAAAACGCTGCCCTTTTCCTGCCAATGCTTCCCATCGAACGAGCCAAAGCGCAGTTTGACCGAGCCGGATATTTGCCCGAGATCGACCGGTTCGATCCGGGCTTTTTCCACATATCCCCGCGCGAAGCAAGCTTGATGGACCCGAATCAACGCCTGTTTTTGCAATTGGCCTGGGAAGCAATCGAAGAGGCTGGCTATGGAGGGGCGAAGCTTGCTGGCAGCAGGGCAGGGGTGTTTATCGGCTACAGCACCGATTTTGGCGAAGTGTACAAAAAAGGCATCCAGCTTCTTGCGCCGGAAGCGATGGGCATTGCGATTCCCGGCAACATCCAGTCCATTATCGCCAGCCGCATTTCTTACCTGCTCGACTTGAAGGGGCCAGCCGTCGCGATGGATACGGCGTGCTCCTCTTCGCTCGTCGCGATTCATTTTGCCTGCCGCCAGCTCATCGAAGGCGCTTGCGACCTCGCTTTGGCCGGAGGAATCAAGCTGCATCTTTTCCCGCTGAAAAGCCATGCACACGTCAAAATCGGCATTGAGTCCTCGGACGAAAGAACGAAGACGTTCGATGCCAGTTCCGACGGGACCGGAAAAGGCGAGGGGATGGGGGCCGTTTTGCTGAAGCCGTTGAAAAAAGCGCTGGAGGATCGCGACCATATTCATGCGGTGATTAAAGGCAGTGCGATCAACCAGGACGGCAACTCGATCGGCATTACCGCTCCGAACGCGAAAGCGCAGGAGGAAGTCATTTGCCAGGCGTGGGAGCAAGCCGGGATTGATCCCGAGACGATCAGCTATATCGAAGCGCACGGAACCGGAACAAAGCTGGGCGATCCGATTGAAATAGAGGGCATTACGCGAGCTTTTTCGCGCTATACGAGCAAAAAGCAATTTTGCGCCATCGGTTCGTTCAAAACCAACATCGGCCATCTCGATCATGCCGCAGGGATTGCGGGCTTGGTAAAAGTGATCCACGCCATGAAAAGCAAAAAACTGTTTCCTTCGCTGCATTTTCAAAAGCCGAATCCAGCGATTGATTTCAGCTCGTCCGCCGTTTACGTGAACGACCAGTTGCGCGACTGGAGCGCTTCTGTAGGGCTGCGGACGGCGGGGATCAGCTCGTTCGGGTTGAGCGGCACGAATTGTCACATGGTCGTGCAGGAGGCTCCGCCCGCTTTTTGTGAGCGAAAACAAGCAGCTCCCCTTTATTTGCTTCCGCTGTCCGCAAAAGACGAGCAGGTGCTGTCGAGGCTAGTTGCCAAATACGCCGCCTATGTAGCTAGCCATCGGCAAGTTGATCTGGACGATTTGTGCTACACCGCAAGCACCGGGCGCGGCCACTACAGCCATCGGCTGGCGATTGTTTTTACCGATTACGACGATCTGCTCGGCAAGTTGGATGCGCTCCAAAAACGCGGGCTTGCCTCAGATGAGCGTGTGTATTACCAGGTTCACGGAAGCGAGGCGGGCGGCGACACGATAGCAGCCCGGGCTGGCGGCTGGCTGAAAGTGACGGAGGAAGAAAAGCACGCGCGGACGCTACAGGCAAAGCGGGAGCTGCAAAGCATGACCAGCGCCTTGCCGGACAGAGAGCTTCCCTCCTATCTCCGCTTGGGTGAGCTGTACGTCGCAGGCGCCGAAATCGACTGGGAACGGCTGTACGAGGGGCTGGCGTGCAACCGCATCAGCTTGCCTGTCTATCCTTTTCAAAAAGTGCGCTGCTGGCTCAACCAGGAGGACTTCGCGGCCTACAAACAGCAGCCGCTTCCCCGTGCACAAAAGCCGCCGCATCCGCTGCTTACGAGCTTGCCGGAAAGCGCATCCGACCACATAACGTATCGCGTCGGCCTGTCTGCCGCAGACGATTGGGTCGTAAACGAGCATCGCGTAGGCAGTGAATACGTATTGCCCGGCACGGCCTACATCGAACTGCTGCTCGAGGTGGGCAGGCAGCAAGGCGGGCTGACCGTCATCAAGGACCTCGCCTTTTTGCAGCCCTTTTCGTTGCGGGAAGGGGAGAGCCATGCGCTGCACATCACGCTGAAAAAAGCGGGCGACGAAAAACACTTCCGCATCGCGAGCATGGATCAGACAGACGGCTCGTGGCGCAAGCACGCAGAAGGCAAGCTGTGCCGTCCGACAGCGCAGCAAAAACGCGTAGACGTGTCGGCTCTCATGAAGCAACTCCCTGTGGCTGCCCGCGCAGCCGATTTGCAGGCAAGCGGCGCCTATATCACGACCGGAGCGCGCTGGAACAACCTGCAGGAATTGCGCAGCGAAGGCGCGGAATGTCTCGTTGCGATCGAGTTGGCCGAGCCGTATCGCGCAGAAGCTGCTGACTACCACTACCATCCGGCCATGCTGGACAACGCGGCGAACATCGCGATCAGAAGCATTGGCGAGCATCTGTATTTGCCCTTTTACTACCAGTCGATTCGCGTTCACGCGCCGATTCCTGCGGCGATTTACAGCTACGTGAGGCGGCGGGAGCAAACGGAAGGGAGCGAGACGGCGACCTTTGACATCGACATCGTCAATGCTGCTGGCGAGGTGCTGGTGGAAATCGAAGGCTACACGATCAAGCAGGTGCGCACGCAGTGGACGGCAGCAAGCTACTACGAAAAAGACTGGGTCGTGCAGGAAGCGCCGTCCCCCGCTCAGGCAAAGGCAAAGGCTGACGAAGCCGTGGTCGTGTTCACCGGGGCAGGCGAGCTGGCCGAGCGGCTTCGCGAGCAGCTTGCCGCTGTCTACGGAGAAGTGATCGAGGTCGCCTTCGGAACAGAGACGGGGCAGGTCAAGAATCGCGTCGATTACCAGCGCTTGTGGCCGCACTGGCAGGCGAAAAAGGTCCGCAAAATCGTGCATCTGATGAGCGTGACAGACAAAACGATTCAATCGGCAAAAGAGCTGGAGGAAGCCGAACAAAGAGGCTTTTACAGCCTGTATTACTTGCTCGACAGCCTGTTTGCCCATCCGCATAGCGACGAGTTGGACATCATCCTCGTCGGGGACTGCGCCAACCGGGTGACAGGCGACGAAGCCGCTCTGCGGCCAGAGCATGGCTGCTTGCTCGGCCTCGGCAAAGTAGCGCGGGAAGAGTTCCCGCATGTGCGCATCCGGTTCCTGGATGTCGACGCCTATACCGACCCGTCTGTAATCGTCGCGGAATTTTCGGTCGCAGATGCGCCGTATCAGGTCGCCTACCGCCATAACAAGCGGTACGTGGAGCGACTGCAACAAACGACGCTGGCCGCGACAGGTGACACCGCTGCCATCAAAGCGGACGGCGTCTACGTCATTACAGGCGGAACCGGGGGACTCGGCCTGGAAGTCGGCAAGCAGATCAGCCGCCTGCACCCGGCAAAGCTCCACCTCATCAGCCGTCAAGGCTTGCCCGGGCGGGAAAAGTGGCCGGAGATCGAGGCGGCCGGAGCCGATCAGCGACGAATCGAGCAGATTGCGGCGATCCGCGAGATGGAAAAACAGGGCGCGAGCGTACACGTTCACGCCGCAGACATCAGCGAAGAAAGCGAGCTTTCGCAAGTGCTGGAGCACATCCGCGCGAAGTCTGGCGCGATCCGCGGCGTCATTCATTGCGCAGGCGTGGCAGGAGAAGGACTGCTCGTGCGCAAGCCGGAAAGCCGCATCCGCGAAGTGCTGAACGCCAAAGTGAAAGGCACGTGGCTGCTCGACCAGCTTACCGAAGCTGACAGCCTCGACTTTTTTGTGCTGTTTTCCAGCATGAACACGGTGACGGGCGGGGCGGGCCAGAGCGATTACGTAGCGGCAAACAGCTACCTGGACCTGTACGCCGCGCACATGCGCCAGATGGGCAAAAAGGCGCTGACGATCAACTGGCCGCTGTGGCGTGACGTCGGGATGGGACAAGCGTACGAAGTGGACAATCGCCACAGCCCATTCGAGAGCCTCGCGCCCGGACAAGGGGCGGCGATCTTCGCAGAGCTTTTGCACGCGGATCAATCTCAGGTCATCGTCGGCCAGCTCAAGCGGCGGCTCGGGAAGGAAGCGATCAGCCACAGCCTGATGCGCGATTACGTCTTGAGCGATTCGCTAACCAACTTTTTCCAAAGCCAACTGCAAGCGCCGCGCGAGGCAAAAGCGGCTGCCGAAACCGCGAAGGCGCACTTGCGCATTTTGGATCAAGACGAAGCCAGCATGTCAGCGACCGAAAGAGCAGTGGCGAAAATTTGGGCGCAGGTGCTCGGCGTCCAGGAAATCAGCGTCTCCGCCAAATTCAACAGCATGGGCGGCAATTCCGTCCTGGCTGTCTATTTATTCCGGCTGCTGGAAGAAGCATACGGCCCGATCATCAACATTTCCGACGTGTTCACCTATTCCACGATCGCGGAGATGGCTGCCTACATAGACAGCAAGCAGCAGCCTGCAAAAGAGGCCGTCAGCGCAGCGTCGACGCTGGATTTGCTTGAGCGGCTGGCCAGCCGGGAAATTTCCGTGCACGAAGCGCTTGGCGTCTACAAAACCAAAGGAGGAGGTGCGTGATGTCGGCAGTAGAACAGCTCATTTTTGAACTGGTCGCGTCGCAAAAAATGCATCCGACCGATGCTGCCGCGCTGCTTGCCCAGTGTCAAAAGCTGACAGAGCCGATCGCGGACAAAGAAATCGCGATTATCGGCATGGCCGGAAAATTTCCCAAAGGAGAAAACCTCGCCCGCTTTTGGGAGCAACTGCAGCATCAGCAAAGCTGCATCGACGAGTTTCCCGATTGGCGCATTCGGGATTGCCTCGATGAGCGGTTATGGGGCCAGGCTGATAAACAGCAATGGTTTTTTAAAGGCGGGTATTTGGAGCGGATCGATCAGTTCGACCCCGGCTTTTTCCACATCTCGCCCGTCGAAGCGAAATTCATGGACCCGATGCAGCGGTTGATGCTGGAAACGTCCTGCCAAGCCATCGAAGACGCCGGATATTGCTACAAAGAGCTGAACGGAACGAACACCGGCGTCTACATCGGCACGGACCATACGTGGGGCCAATGGTACCGGGACAATGCGGCGGAAAAAGACGCGCTGCTCTTGTCCGGCACGTGGTCAGCCATCTTGTCGAGCCGGATTTCGTACTGGCTGAATACAAAAGGCCCGAGCCTGGTCATCGACACTTCGTGCTCATCGGGGCTGGTTGCGGTCCATGAAGCGTGCCGGGCGATTTCCTCCGGCGTCTGCGACATGGCGATCGCCGGAGGGATTCACGTCAATTACAGCCCGATCAAAAATCCGCTGCTCGGGCTGGTCGAGTCGGAAGACTATCTCATTCGCACCTTCGATAAACGGGCGAACGGAACGGTTTGGGGAGAAGGCGTCGGCGTCGTCCTGCTCAAACCGCTGCAGCAGGCGCTGCGCGATCGCGACCATATTTACGGCGTAATCAAAGGAAGCGCGGTCAACAACGACGGAACATCAGACGGGATCACTGCGCCGAATGCACGCGCGCAGGAGGAAGTCATTTGCCAAGCGTGGCAAGAAGCAGGCGTCGCCGCCGAAGCGATTTCGTACATCGAAGCGCATGGCACGGGGACCAAACTGGGAGATTCGATCGAAATTGACGGGCTGGTCAAAGCTTTTTCCCGCCATACGAACAAAAAACAGTTTTGCGCGATCGGAACGGTCAAGACAAATATCGGGCATACGGTCGGAGCATCGGGGCTGGCGTCTTTGCTCAAAGTGATGCTTTCGCTGCGCCATGGCCAGCTTCCGGCGAGCCTTAACTTTTTGGAGGCGAATCCGTTCGTTGATTTCTTTGCTTCCCCGGTGTACGTCAATGATCGGCTCCGGGAGTGGACAACGGCGGGTGGCCCGCGAATCGCCGGGATCAGCTCGTTTGGTTTTAGCGGCACCAATTGCCACATGGTGGTAGCAGAGGCCCCCGCCAGACAGCAAAAGCCGGAGAGTGCCGAACCATCGCTCTATTTGCTGCCGCTGTCTGCCAAAGACGAGCAGGTGCTGTCCAAGCTGGTCGCGGAATACGCCCTTTATTTATCGCAAAACCGTCAGCTCGATCTGGAAGATTTGTGCTATACGGCGAGCACGGGACGCGGCCATTACAGCCATCGGCTCGCGATTGTGTTTACCGATTACGACGATCTGCTCGGCAAGCTGGAACACCTGAAGCGACACGGCCTTGCTTCCGGCGAGCGTGTATGGTACCAGGCGCACGAAATCGTCGCCAGCAGAGCAGCGACAGAGCAGCAGTACAGCCAGAAGAAAAAATGGACAGAGCGTGAGAAGCAGGAGCTGTCCCGGCAAGGAGAGGACTTGCTGGCGGCAAAGGCTGGGCGAGGACAAGAGACTGCTTTTTACCTTGCATTGGGCGAGCTGTACGCCTTGGGAGCGACTGTCGACTGGAAACGGCTGTACGACCCGACGAGGTGCAACCGCCTGAGCCTGCCCGTCTATCCGTTCCAGCTAACGCGTTGCTGGGTGGAGAGCAGCGGTCGAGGCAATCGGCAAGCCGTGCCGCAAACGCCGGGGCACCCTCTGCTGCGCGGGGCGATTTGCGACAGTCTTGAGCAGACGGTGTACACGACCACTTTTTCTGCGGCGGCCGATTGGGTCGTAAACGAGCACCAGGTGGGCAACGAGTGCGTTTTGCCTGGAACGGCCTACATCGAAATGCTGCTCGAGGTAGGCAGGCAGCAAGGCGGGCTGACTGTCATCAAGGACCTCGCCTTTTTGCAGCCTTTTTCGCTGCTGGAAGGCGAGAGCCATGAGCTGCAAATCACGGTGAAAAAAGCGGGCGACGAGAAGCACTTCCACATCGCGAGCAAAGATCAGATAGATGGCTCGTGGCGCAAGCACGCAGAAGGAACGCTGTGCCGCCCGACGCAAGAGCAAAAACGGCTAGACTTGTCCGCTCTCCAAAGGACGCTCCCCGAGGGACGCGACACGGCGGACTTGCAGGCGGCCGGAGGCTACATCACGACAGGAGCGCACTGGAACAACATCAAGGAGCTGCGGGTTGGCGAGCGCGAATGCCTGGTCGCGATCGAACTGGCCGAGGCTCACCGCGCCGAAGCCGCTGACTACCACTACCATCCGGCCATGCTGGACAACGCGGCGAACATCGCGATCAGAAGCATTGACGAGCATCTGTATTTGCCTTTTTACTATCGGGAAATTCGCGTCCACGCGCCGATTCCTGCAGCGATTTACAGCTATGTGAGGCAGCGGGAACAAGCGGAAGGGAACCAAACCGCCACTTTTGACATCGACATCGTCAATGCTGCTGGCGAGGTGCTGGTGGAAATCGAAGGATATACGATCAAGCAGGTGCGCACGCAGTGGACGGCGGCGAGCTACTACGAAAAAGACTGGATCGTGCGGGAGAGAGAGGCGGCAGCCTCCCCGCAGGAAAAAGCCGACGAAGCGGTGGTCGTATTCACCGGAAAAGGCGAGCTGGCCGAACGGCTTCGCAAGCAGCTTGCCGCTGTCTACGGAGAAGTGATCGAGGTCGCCTTCGGAACAGAGGCGGGACAGGTCAAGGAGCGCGCCGATTACCAGCGCTTGTGGCCGCAGTGGCAGGCGAAAAAGGTCCGCAAAATCGTGCATCTGATGAGCGTGACAGACACAGGCGTCCACGAGGCAAAAGGACTCGCTGAAGCCGAACAAAGAGGCTTTTACAGTCTGTATTACTTGCTCGACAGCCTGTTTGCCCATCCGCATAGCGACGAGCTGGACATCATCCTCGTCGGGGACTGCGCCAACCGGGTGACAGGCGACGAAGCCGCTCTGCGGCCAGAGCATGGCTGCTTGCTCGGCCTCGGCAAAGTAGCGCGGGAAGAGTTCCCGCATGTGCGCATCCGGTTCCTCGATGTCGACGCCTATACCGACCCGTCTGTAATCGTCGCGGAATTTTCGGTCGCAGATGCGCCGTATCAGGTCGCCTACCGCCATAACAAACGGTACGTGGAGCGACTGCAACAAACGACGCTGGCGGCAACAGGCGACACCGCTGCGATCAAAGCGGACGGAGTCTACGTCATCACGGGCGGAACCGGGGGACTCGGTCTGGAAGTCGGCAAGCAGATCAGCCGCCTGCATCCGGCAAAACTCCACCTCATCAGCCGCCAAGGCTTGCCCGGACGCGAAAAGTGGCCGGAGATCGAGGCGGCCGGAGCCGATCAGCGGCGAATCGAGCAGATCGCGGCGATTCGCGAGATGGAAAAGCAAGGCGCGAGCGTGCACGTTCACGCCGCAGACATCAGCGAAGAACGCGAGCTTTCGCAAGTGCTGGAGCACATCCGCGCGCAGTCTGGCGCGATTCGCGGCGTCATTCATTGCGCAGGCGTGGCGGGAGAAGGGCTGCTCGTGCGCAAGCCGGAAAGCCGCATCCGCGAAGTGCTGAACGCCAAGGTGAGAGGCACGTGGCTGCTCGATCAGCTTACCGAAGCCGACGACCTCGATTTCTTTGTGCTGTTTTCCAGCATGCACACCGTCACAGGCGGCATCGGGCAGAGCGATTACGTGGCTGCTAACAGCTACCTGGACCTGTACGCCGCGCACATGCGCCAGATGGGCAAAAAGGCGCTGACGATCAACTGGCCGCTGTGGCGTGACGTCGGGATGGGGCAAGCGCACGAAGCCGACAATCGCCACAGCCCATTCGAGAGCCTCGCGCCCAGACAAGGAGCGGCGATCTTCACAGAACTTTTGCACGCCAGCCAATCTCAGGTCATCGTCGGCCAGCTCAAGCGCCGCCTCCCGAAAGAAGCGATTGGACACAGTCTGGTGCGCGATTACGCGCTGGGAGAGGGCATCGAGCGGGCTGTCTCGCAGGAGATTGGCGGCGGGAGCCATCCGGCAGAGGTGTCAGGCAAGGAAACGGCCGCGATTATCAAGGAAGCAGAGCATCAGGAGATCACGGCGTGGGACGAGGAAATCGCGCACATCCTGGCAAGAGTGCTGGGGCTGGATGAGATCAGCATTTTTGCCAACTTCGAAGACTTGGGCGGCAATTCGCTGCTCGCGGTCAGACTGCAAAAGGAGCTGGACGCAGCTTATCCCGGCGTGTTTATGATCTCCGATATTTTCTCCTATCCGACGGTTCACGATATGGCGGCTTATTTGGAGCGAAAACGCGCCACCCCGGCAAAGCGGAGCATGACGATCGAACAAATCATGAGCGATTTGGAGCAAGGAAACATTACGGCGGACGAAGCCGATCTGCTCATCAGAGAGATCAGCGAGCCAGTCTAGCATGAGCGTGGAGGTGAGGAGTGTTGGATGCGTTTTCACTCCCCGCAGAGCCTTTTAACGGCACGTGGGTGAATTGTGTCAGCAACAATTTGATCTCGATCCTGATGAATCGCGACAAAAGCTTCGCGTATGCTCCGTGCATGGCGCAAGCCCAGTTTCACCTGCACGTTGTCGAAGCCGATGACGGGCAAGAGGCGGCAGCAGCGCATGAGGAAGGCGTGCTGCTGCTGGACGTTGCCCGGGGGCTGGATTTTTCTTCTGTGCTTGATTTCCAGACCCGCTCTTTGCAAGCAAACGACAGCGTGCATGTGGCCGTCAAGGAGCTTTTGCGCAGCGGATACTACGTCTTTGTCGATCTGGACCGCTTTCATTATCCTTCTGGCGTGGACGCGGAGAAGCAGCACCAAATTCACCCTGCTTTTCTGTACGGCTACGATGAACATTCGAGGTCCTATTTGTTGATAGAGGATTGCCTCCAGCCGAGCAAAATGGAGCCATACGCGCTGCCTTACGATTGTTTTGAGCGGGCGTTGGCAGCCGCGCAGACTTCTTCGCTGCTCGTCACGCGGATCAAGACACAAGAAGAAGCGGCGTTCTTTTCCAGGTGCACAAAAGAGCTGATTTGCGCGAATCTCCAGACGCTTCTGCGCGAAGAGCGCAAGCCGTACAAGACCGATCATGCGGGAAATACGCTGCTTTCCACGACGTACGGACTGTCTGCGATCAAGCAATTCGCCGAGAGCCTGGAGCCGAGATTGCTCGGCATTTCCCCTTCGCAGTTTCAACGCAAAGCCGTGGCGATCAAAAATCCGTATTTTTTTCGCAAGTCTACCGTCCATTTGCCGATGATCTTGCAGAAGCAAAGCTGGGTGAGCGAGCGGGAATGCGAGCAGTTGCAGAGCGAGTATAGAACGCTGTGCCAGCAGTGGGAGCTATTCGGGAACGCGCTTATTAAATTTTATTACAAGAGCTATTACAGGAAGGGCAGAGGCTCTACCCCGGCGCACCAGCGCGAAGTCGAGTCGCTGCAAGAACTGCTTGTCGGCCTGTACGAAAAAGAAAAGCAGGCGGCGTCTTTCACGCTTGAGCTTTTGACATGCCCGGTCGCAGGAACATAACCTTTTCTTTCGACCGAAATGAGTCGCAACCAACAGACGAAGAGGATGAATGCTTTGGCTAAACAACGTCAAATGTCCATAGGGATTGTCGGAGCCGGGTGGATCGCCGAACACGCGCATCTCCCGTGCTTTTTGTCGCTGGATAACGTGTCCGTGCGCGCGATATACGATACAGACGAGGCACGGGCGGCGCGCCTGGCCAAACAGGCGGGAGCGACGGCGTGCTCCCGTCTGAGCGAGATCGGACAGGTCCCGCTGGATGCTGTCATTTTATGTACGCCCAATCACACCCACTACGAAATAGCAAGGCACTTTTTGGAAAAAGGAATCCACGTGCTGTGCGAAAAGCCGATGACGACCACAGCAAAGGAAGCCGCGTCTTTGCGCCGCCTGGCGGAAGAAACCGGGACCGTTTTGATGATGGGCTTTGTCAACCGGTACCGGGACGATATCCGGGAGCTTCGCTTCCGAATCGCAGCCGGGCAGATTGGCGAAGTGCAAATGTGCGAAGTCACCTGGCGCCGCAAAAGAGGGATTCCCCGACCGGGAAGCTGGTTTACGCAAAAGCAGCTTTCGGGAGGCGGCGTCCTCATTGACTTGGGCAGCCATATGCTCGACCAGTTGCTTTTCCTGACAGGAGCGTCGGAGCCGGTCGCTTGCCTGGGCAGCTTCCATTCCCGTCCGTTTTTCGCCCGGGAGGGATACAGCAATTGGCTGGGCGGCTTTGAATCGGAACAGGTAGAAGTGGAGGACACGGCAGTAGGGATGATTCAGTTTGCAGGCGGCATGCTCGGCAAGGTGCATGTAAGCTGGCAGGACGACGTAGCCGGAGATTTTGTGCAGATTCATCTGAAAGGCGAGCGGGGCAGCTTGACGCTGAATACGCTGTTCGGCTTTAGCGATCAAGGGTTGTACAAGCAGCCCCATTTGCTTTTGACTTACGCGGGTCAAGAGGCCCAGTATTTTCCTTTCCCGCCGAAGCCAGATCCGCTCGTTGCGTTCAAGCGCCAGGCGGACCAGTTCGTCGCGTGTATCCGCGAGAAAAGCCATCCCGTTCCGTCGGCGCAAGATGGCGAACAAGTAGTTCGACTGATCGAGCTGCTTTATCAATCAGCGCGCAAAGGACTGATGGTCACATGAGCGAGGGACTCGTCGCTGTCGATCTTGGCGGTTCTACCGCTAGAATGGCGCTCTTTGCTCTCGATGGCGCCACGATGCTGGAAACGGCCCGGCTCGAATTGGGGCAGGAAACGGGACCGCTGCAAGCGATTTCGCAAGTCGCCAGCGTCATCGCAGGCTGGGAACAAGGGGCGCAGACGAAAATCCGCGGCGTTGTGACCGGGCTTGCTGCCGTGCACGATGCCGCAGGAACGATTGTCACCTGGCCCAATCGTCCAGCATGGAATGGCTTCGCCTTCCGCGATACTTTTGCCGCGATGGTCGGCAAGCCTGTCGTGCTGTTTGACGATGCCAATCTCGCAGCGCTGGGAGAGTATGCGTTCGGGCTTGATTACCCGGTGCCGCATCTCTTGTACACAGTAGTCGGCACAGGCATTGGCAGCGCCTTCGTCTGGCAGGGCCATGTGTACGCAGGAGCGAGGGGAGCGAGCGGAGAGCTCGGCCATATGATGGTTGACCCGCGGGGAGAAAAATGTCTGTGCGGCGGCTTCGGCTGCTTGCAAATGTACGCGTCTGGCCGGGCGATGGAACGAATCGCGCAAGCTAACGGGCTGCCGGTTGTGAAAGCGAGTGACGTGTTTCGTTTGGCCTCTGCCGGAAACGCAACAGCACAGGCGATTGTGGACGATGCCATGCGGATGCTGGCGATCGGAATTGCCAATGCGGTCCGTCTGTTCGACCCCGACATGGTGGTCGTGGGCGGCGGGATGGCAAGCCGATTTCCGGAACGCTATCGCTTGCTGGAAACGCTCGTTCAGGAGTTTCTCGGGACTTTGCCGCAGCGAAATGTCAGTGTCACGCTTTCCAATCTGGGAGACGATGCGGCGCTTTGGGGCGGGATCGCTTACGGTTTGCAATGGTTTGCCAAAAACAAAGAAACGGAAGGTGTTCGCAAATGAGTAACCTGACAGAAAGATTCCCAAGCTGGCCGATGGCAGATGAGAACCAGGAAAAAGAACTGCTGGAGGCGCTGCGCAGCAATCAATGGTGGCGCATGTCCGGCACGAAAGTCAAAGCGTTTGAACGAGTGTTTGCAAAGATGCACCACGCCAAGCATGCGCTGGCGGTGACGAACGGAACGCACGCAATCGAGCTGGCTTTGCTGAGCCTGGGCGTGAAGCCGGGCGACGAAGTGATCGTTCCGGCTTTTACCTTTATTTCGACAGCGCTGCCCGTCATTAGCCTGGGGGCGATCCCTGTCCCTGTCGACGTCGATCCCGGCACGTTTTGCCTCGATCCGCTCAAAGTGCGGGAAGCGGTGACGGCGCGCACGGTCGGCATGATCCCCGTACATATGGCGGGACACCTGTGCGATATGGATCGGCTCCAGCAAATTGCCGACGAGTTCCACCTGTTTATCATCGAAGACGCGTGCCACGCGCACGGCGGAGAATGGAAAGGAAAACGCGCAGGCAGCATGGGAGACGCCGGGGTGTTCAGCTTCCAGCAGTTTAAATTGATGACGGCAGGAGAAGGCGGCGCGCTCGTCACCAATTCCCAGGACTTGTACGACCAGGCTTTTTTGTATCACAACGTAGGGCGGCCTGTCGGCGACAAAAAATATCAGCACCTGGTCGAAGGCTCCAATTACCGGATTTCGGAATTTCAGGCCGCTGTCCTGCTGCCGCAAACGTCCCGCCTCGCTGAGCTGAACGAGCGCCGCGAGCGCAATGCGCAAATTCTCGATGCCGAAATGCAGACGATTGCAGGGATCGTTCCGCAAACCCGCGAAGCGGCGTGCACGCTCCATACGCACTACATGTACATGTTTTACTACAACCCGGTTCAGTTTGGCGGAATCACGCGCGAGCGGTTCGTGGAAATGCTGAACGAACAAGGCATTCCCGCCTATATTGCCTACACGCAGATTCACGATACGCCGATCTTCAAGCAGTTCGTCGCCAGCCTGGGAGAAGGCTACGCTTTCCCGAACGAGCTACATTGCCCCGTCTCCCGAAAAATTGCCGAAGAGGTCATCTGGATTCACCATCGGGCGCTGCTCGGCGACGCCGAATCGGCAAAAGGGATCGCCCGCACCGTCAGGGAGCTGCAAGCAAGCGCAGAAGCGAAGCTGGTATAGCCAGCGTTGACACATTTTCTCCATAGCTGATGTGGAGAAGGACGGGTACCTGGGCGCATTCGCCGGGACCCGTTCCTTTTTATATAAGGGCAACTAAGGCTGCGCCACAGGCTTGGCGCAGCCAAGTTTTCTAATCCAGAAGGGGGAAAAGCAGACGATGAATGGAACCACCCAGACGAAGCCTGACGATGTCGAAGAAAGACTGAAAGCGATTTGGACAGATGTGCTGCAGCGAAGCGACGTGGGCATTCATGACAATTTTTTCGCGATTGGCGGCCACTCGCTAAAAGCGCTGGAGCTGGAAGTCAGAATCGGCGTGGAGTTCGATCTCGAAATCTCGCTGGAAAACATTTTCCAGAACCTCACGATCAGCGAGCTGGCAGAGTATATCCGCCGTTCGCAGGACGACGCGCGCTCTTTTATCAAGCCTGCGCCGGACAGACCTTACTACCCTGTTTCCTGGACGCAAAAAAAGATGTTCTTTGCCTATTTCGACGGGCTAGACAATGCTGTGATCGACCTTCGCAGAGTGCCGCAGGAGATCGAGCCTTACGAACTAGAGAGAGCTTTTTCGTACATAATCAAAAGGCACAAACTGCTGCGTACCACCGTTGGCATCAAAGACGATGCGGTCGTCCAGTTCGTTCACGACGAGGCGGTTGCGGATTCTTTTCGCCTGCATGACTGGGAGGCCCCCGAGGAACAAGCGTTGCAGGAGGAGTTCATTCGCCAATGCGTGGTCGAAATCAGTCAGCCGTACACGCTCGACCAGCTCCCGCTCTTTCGCGTTGGCCTCGTCCGCTTGCCGCAAGAAGGCAGCCTGTTGATCCTGCATTTTCACCATATTATTTTCGACGCCACTTCCCTGCAACTGGTGTATCACGAGCTGGCGTGCATCAGCCAGGGGCGTCTATTGCCCCAGCTCCACTTGCAATACGTCGATTATTGCGTATGGCAAAACGAACTCGAAAAGTCGGAAGCGCATCGGGAAAAGAAAGCTTTTTGGCTGGATCTGTTTGGCGACGAGCTGCCCGTTCTGAATCTGCCGCTTGATCGCCCCCGTAGCCATGGCCTGATTTCCACTTACGGACACAAAAACTTCTTTTTGAGTGAACAGACGGCAAAGGCCATTCAGACCGCCGCCAAACAGTATCAAGTCACGCCCGGCATTTTCCTGACGGCCATCTACGGCCTGCTGCTTGCCAACTATTGCGGGCAAACCGACATCACCATCGGGATGTTATCTTCCCGCCGCTACAGCGGACTCGAAAACAGTATCGGCGTGTTCATCCGCACCGTCCCGATCCGCTTTCAGGCTGCCGCAGAGCAGGCGTTTCCCGACTATTTGCAACAGGTCAAGCACAGCCTCATCCGTTCGCTGGAGCATCAGGAGTACGACATCGACGAGCTGGAGGAGACGATCTGCCGCCAGCATGGCGTGTCGAGGACAGAACATCCACTGTACCGCGTCTCGCTGAACATTCACACCGAGATGGAGTCGGTTACGGAATCAATCATCGGAGGGGAACAGGATACGCTGCAGAGCGGCAATGCGCAAGATATTGCCTGCGGCGTCTATTTTCTCGACTCGGGAGCGATCTGCCTGAACATGGAGTACAACATGGAGCTGTTCGAGCCAGCCACGATTCAGCGAATGGGCGAACACTTCAGCGTTCTGCTGGAAGCGGTTCTCGTGCAGCCAGAGCGCAAGCTGGGAGCGTACAGCTTGCTGACAGAGGCAGAGCGGCAGCAGATTTTGCACTTTTTTAACAAGGAAACGGCTGATTTGCCCGCGGAACAAACGTTGCAGGCGATCTTCGAACAACGCGCCGAACAGTATGCGGACAAGCTCGCGGTCAGTTGCGCCGAGCACGCGCTTACATACCGGGAGTTGAACCAAAGGGCCAACCAACTGGCGCGAGCGCTCGTGGAAAGAGGCGTCGGCCCCGGCGTAACGGCAGGCGTCATGTTGGAGCGGTCTGTCGACATGATGGTCGCGCTTTTAGCGGTCTGGAAGGCGGGCGGCGCGTATGTGCCGATCAGTCTGGACTATCCGCCAGAGCGGGTGACGTTTTTGCTGGCGGACAGCCAGGCCAAAGTTGTCCTCGTTGACCGGGACGCGCGAGACAGCAGCCCGCAGGCGAAGTCGCTGTACTTGAACGTAAAGGAGCCAGCCATCTATTCCCGGGATGACGCCAATCTGGCGCCGAGAAGCGGCCCCGCCGATCTGGCCTATATCATGTACACCTCCGGCTCGACCGGCCAGCCAAAAGGCGTCATGATCGAGCATCGTTCCGTCCTCAACCGGATCGCCTGGATGCACAAGCAGTTTCCGATCACAGCCGACGATTGCACGTTGCAAAAAACGCCGTTTACGTTCGATGTTTCCGTCTGGGAGCTGTTCGGATGGTATTTTCACGGCGCGCGCGTCTGCTTCCTTGCTCCCGGTATGGAGCGAGATCCCGAAGCCATTCTCGCCACGATCGCTCGCGAGCGCATCACGCTTTTGCATTTTGTGCCCTCCATGTTGAGCAGCTTTCTTTCCTATGTAGAGCCGCGCATGGAGCAGGAAGCAGCGCGGCTGGTAAGTCTGCGCTTTTTGTTTGCGAGCGGCGAAGCGCTGCTACCGAGCACCGTTAACAGCTTCAACCGGATGGTCCACGCGCGAAACGGCGCACGCCTCATCAATTTGTACGGCCCGACTGAAACCACTGTCGAAGTTTCGTGGTTCGATTGCTCGGAAAACTACGGGAAGCAGCCTGCGCGGACGACGATTCCGATCGGCAAGCCGATCGACAATATTCGCCTGTACGTAGTGGATCAGACAGACTCGCTCCAGCCGATTGGCGTCGCAGGCGAGCTGTTGATTTCCGGGATCGGGGTAGGAAGAGGGTATGTGAACCAGCCCGCGATCACGGCGCAAAAATTTGTCGACGATCCTTGGAGCCCCGGCAGCAAAATGTACCGGAGCGGCGATCTCGTCCGCTGGATGCCGGACGGCAACATCGAGTATCTCGGTCGCATGGACGAACAGGTCAAAATCAGGGGCGTGCGCATTGAATTGGGCGAAATAGAAAACGCGCTGCTCGAACTTCCAGAGGTTGAGGCCGCTGCAGCCGCGATCAAAACGAGCGAGGCAGACCAGAAGCTGCTCTGCCTGTACTACGTGCCCAGAGACAAGGTCGAGCCGGATGAGCTGAAACGCTATCTTGGCAAAAGACTGCCGCGCTTCCTCGTCCCGGATGCGATTATGGCGGTCAAGGAGATTCCGTTGACGGCCAGCGGAAAAGCAAACCGAAAACTGCTGCCCACTCCTGCTGTCGCAGTCGACATCAGCGCGGATGAACTGCCTGTCAGCGAGCTGGAAAAGAAGCTCGCGGCGATTTGCCAAAAAGTGCTGCATATCGAGCAGCTTGGCGTCCGTACCAACCTGTTTTCCGTCGGGGCCAACTCGCTGAAAATCATTTTGATTGCCGCGCAAATTCGCCGGGAGATGAACATGGACATTCCCGTCAGCGACGTTTACACCAAGCCGACGATCGCGGAAATCGCTGCTTACCTGCAAGCAGAGGCGCTGCCGGCATCGGCTGGCGACGATCACGACCTCGTTCTCATCAACAAAGGGTCTGCCGAGTCCCCACCCTTGTTTTTGATTCACGATATTAGCGGCAGCATCGACGCCTATTTTGAGCTGGTCCACCACCTTGGCGACCGCTTCACTTGCTACGGTATTCCGGCAGAAAGGAGCGACGGCGAGCGAAGCCGGGAGATCACCATCGAAGCGCTGGCAACGAGCTATCTGGAAAAAATCAAAAAGGTCCAGGGCGAAGGTCCGTACAATCTGGCGGGCTGGAGTCTCGGGGGACTGCTCGCTTTTGAGATCACGAGACAGTTGGAAGCCGACGGGGATGAGGTAGAGATGCTCGTCCTGATCGATTCTTCTCCGCCGCTTTTGCACCAGCACCTTCAGCACCCTGACCCGGCGGTTGTCGCCTCCTTCCGCCAGCAGATGGCGCAGATGGTCACGGCGGCAGAGTGGATCGCCCGGTTGGAGCAGGAAACGACGTTGTACGGCTTGTACAAACAGGTGGCGCAGTACATGGAGCACCACCACCTGACGTATGAAGCGCTGGAAGCCGTGCTGCCGAAAGAGGTGATGCAGGCGATTCCGGCCTATGCCTACGGCGAGCGCACCGATTTTTACCGCTACGTGCATTTGTTTCTTGATTTGCAACATGCGTATGTTCATTACCAGCCGCCGCGAAAAGTTTTTGCCCAGGCGCACCTGGTCAGAGCGCAGAAATCTGCCATCGCGGAAGACAAGTGGAACGGCTTTTTCTACCGTCCTGTCAGCCGGCATGAAGTGGCGGGAGATCACTACTCGATCTTCAAAGAGCCTGCTGTGCGGGAAATGGCCTCCCTCTTTGCAGTGATTGCCCCCGAGCGCGGGTGATGGGAGCCTCTTATTTGAGAGAAAAGGAGCGCAAATGATGATCGAGAAGCTTGCTGGTGCTGCCAACAGGAACGGCCATCTACCGGTCGGCGTCGAGCAGTCGGCGTCTGATTGGCAAGTGGATGAATACTGGAAGACTATACTGCAAAACCGTACTCATGCATTAAATTTGCCGCTGGATTTTGTGCGGCCAGCGGTGAAAGGCGGGCAGCGAGACGCCGTCACGTATAAAACTACTTTGGCGTTACAACGGGAGCTTGCGCTTGCTGCCGAAAACGAAGCGGTATCCGTGGAAGTCGTTTTGCTCGCTGCGCTCATGCTGCTGCTCGCGAAATATACGGGCCAGGAGTATGTGGTCGTAGGCTGGACGTCTAATTCTGTGCAACATGCTTGCGGTGGCAGCGAGACAGCTTGCACGACGGTAGTCGCTGGTTGCGTGGAGCAGAGCCGTACATGGCGCGAGTTTTTGGCGGCAATCGAGCAGACGTGCTTGCAGGCGCGCGCCCCGAAGCGGTTTTCGTACGAGCAACTGGTGGACACAATGGATGTGGACCAAGACGCGAGCAGAAATCCGCTCTTTGACGTACGCCTCAAACAGCGCCATACCGAAACAGCGCGGCAAAAGGATGATTTCGCGCTCGGCTTCGACGTGGAGCGTGACGGCATTTCTTTGCGAATCGAGTATGATGCAAACCTCTTTTTCGCAAGCACGATGGAGCGGTTGCTGCGCCACTACGTCAACCTGCTGACAGAGCTGGTGCGGGATGGCGACCAGCGACTGGCGGACGTGGACATGCTGTCTGCCGACGAGCGCGAGCGGCTCGTCTACGGCTGGAACGAGACGGCTACGGCCTATCCGTCTGCGCAAAGCATCGCACACATGCTGGAACAGCAGGTCGAGCAGCGCCCGGAAGACATCGCCGTCGTGTTCGGCGAGCAAAGCCTTACGTACAAGCAACTGCACGCACAATCCAACCAGATCGCCCACGCCTTGCACCAGAGAGGCATCGGCGAAGGGGATGTTGTCGTCGTTATGGCGGAACGCTCTCTGGAGCTGATTACGGGCTTGCTTGGCGTGCTGAAAGCAGGCGCGGCTTACACCCCCGTCGACCCGGGCTATCCGGCAGAACGGCTGCGCTACTTGCTGCGCCATTCCCAAGCGAAGCTGTTGCTCGTCCAGCGCGCGGTACAGGACCGAATTGCCGACACAGACGCCGAGGTCGTCGCCGTGGAAGATTTGCTCGCGGCGGGGTGGCCAAGCGACAGCTTGCCGCTGCCGTACGACCCGGAACGGCTGATGTACGTACTCTATACGTCCGGCTCCACGGGAAATCCAAAAGGAGCAATGATTCGCGCGCACGCGTTCGTCAATTTGCTGCATTGGTACACGCGAGAATTTTCGCTCGGGGAAAACGACCGGATGCTGCTCATCGCTTCTGCCAGCTTTGATCTCGCGCAAAAAAACTTGTACGCGCCGCTCATCACCGGGGGACGGCTGGTGCTGTTCGAGCCTGGCCTTTACGACTACGAGCAAATGGCAGCCACCATCGAGCGCGAAGGGATTACGGCGATCAACTGCACGCCCAGCGCGTTTTACCCGTTGGTAGATGCGAGTGCGGACGACGATTATGCAAAGCTGAAAAGCTTGCGCTGGGTGTTTTTGGGCGGCGAGCCGATCCATATGACCCAGCTCGCGCCGTGGCTGCGCAGCGCCAAATGCCAGGCGGAAATCGTCAACACGTACGGGCCGACGGAATGCACCGATATTGTCTCCTACTACCGCATTCATGGAAAAGACTGGCAGGGGGAAACCAATCTGCCCATCGGCAAGCCGATTGACAACGTCCGGCTGTACGTCGTGGACAAAGACATGCGCCTCGTCCCGGAAGGGCTGGAAGGCGAGCTGTGCATCGGCGGCGTCGGGGTGGGGCTTGGCTATTACAACGCCCCGGAGTTGACAGAAGAACGGTTTGTGCAGAGCAGCGAGCTACCCGAACAAGTCGTGTACAAGACAGGAGACGTCGTGAAAAGACTGCCGGACGGACAGATCGTGTTCATCGGCCGGGTCGACCACCAGGTCAAAGTGCGCGGCTTCCGCATTGAGATCGAGGAAATCGAGAAAAAGCTGCTCGACCACCCGCAAGTCAAAGAGGCGGTCGTGACCGCAGTTCAGGACGCCGGGGGAGATACGAGCTTGCGCGCCTATGTCGTGCCCGCGTCGTCGCTGACTACCGAGCAAGTTTACGATTATTTGCATGCAGAGCTGCCCGGCTACATGGTTCCGCAGTTTGTCATTTTGCTGGAAGCGTTGCCGCTGACGCCAAACGGCAAGGTCGACCGCAAAGCGCTGCCTGTGCCGACCGAAGAACAGTCACTAGCTGAAGAGACTCATGCGGAGGACCATGCCGGGCCCGAAACGCTGCAAGACGAAACCGAGCAGCAACTGGTGAAGCTGTGGCAAGAAGTGCTCGGCATCCGCAAGGTAGGTCGGCAGGACAGCTTTTTTCGCTTGGGAGGGCATTCGTTAAAAGCAGTCGCCCTGCTCTCGCGCATCAAAAAAACGTTTGGGGTGTCGCTTCCAATCCATACGTTGTTCCGCCAACCGACAATCCAGCAGCTTGCGGAAGTCATCCGCCACTCTCCGAAAACGAGCGTTGCCTCGATTCCGGCAGCAGGGGGGCAGGAGTATTACCGGCTTTCCTCGGAGCAAGAGCGGCTCTACGTTTTGGAGCAGTTCGAACACGTCGGCACGGCTTACAACGTCCCGTGGGCCACTGTTGTGTACGGGCCATTCGATGTTGCGCGCTGCCAGCAAGCGTTTGACGCACTGAGCCTCCGGCACGAATCGCTGCGCACCTGCTTCGAGCTGGTCGGGGACACGGTGTTGCAAAAGGTGCTGCAAAAAGTAGACGGCTTTTTTACCTATACGGAAGCAAACGGAGCAGAGCGCGAGCAGCCGGAACAACTGATTCGCCCGTTCATCCGCCCGTTTGATCTTAGTGTCGGCCCGCTGTTCCGGGTAAACGTAGTCCGGCTGGGTGCGGATGAGCACTTGCTGTTTTTGGACATGCACCACATTGTTGCCGACGGTATTTCGCTCCAGATCGTCCTCCAAGAGTTTGCCGCCTTGTACGAAGGCAAGACGCTGGAACCATTGCCAATGCAGTATAAAGACTATGCGAACTGGCAAGGCAACCGCCGGGAGACGTTGCAGTCCCAAGAAGAATATTGGCTCGACGTGCTGCAAGGAGAGCTTCCCGCGCTGAACTTGCCGCTCGATTACCCGCGACCGCCACTGCAAAGCTTCGAGGGAGACAAGGTGACGGCTCGCCTGGATAGCTCCCTAGCCCAAAAGCTGAGGCAGATGGCGGAGGACACAGACTCCACGCTGTACATGGTGCTGCTGGCGGCCTATGATGTCCTGCTGCACAAATATACGGGGCAAACCGATATCGTCGTAGGCTCTCCGATCGCGGGCAGGCCGCAGCCCGAATTTGAACGGCTTGTCGGCATGTTCGTCAACACGCTGGCCTTGCGCAGCTTCCCGCAGCCAGACAAGCCGTTTCGCGACTTTTTGGCCGAAGTGAGGGAAAGCTGCCTAAAAGCGTACGAACACCAGGAATGGCCGTTTGAAAAACTGGTCGAGAAGCTGCAACCTGTGCGCGATTTGAGCCGCAATCCGCTGTTTGACACGATGTTTGTCCTGCAAAACATGGAAAACGCTCTTCCAAGGCTGCCAGGAGTCGAGCTGGTTGCTTTGCCGATCAACAATCGGGCGGCCCAGTTTGACCTCATGCTGGAAGCCGTCGAACAAGAAGACGGCTTCCAGTTGAATCTGGAGTTTTGCACGAAGCTGTTTGCCACCCGCACGATGGAGCGGCTGCTGCGCCACTACGTCAACCTGCTGACAGAGCTGGTGCGGGATGGCGACCAGCGACTGGCGGACGTGGACATGCTGTCTGCCGACGAGCGCGAGCGGCTCGTCTACGGCTGGAACGGGACGGCTACCGCCTATCCGTCTGCGCAAAGCATCGCACACATGCTGGAACAGCAGGTCGAGCAGCGCCCGGAAGACATCGCCGTCGTGTTCGGCGAGCAAAGCCTTACGTACAAGCAACTGCACGCACAATCCAACCAGATCGCCCACGCTCTGCACCAGAGAGGCATCGGCGAAGGGGATGTTGTCGTCGTCATGGCGGAACGCTCTCTGGAGCTGATTACGGGCTTGCTTGGCGTGCTGAAAGCAGGCGCGGCTTACACCCCCGTCGACCCGGGCTATCCGGCAGAACGGCTGCGCTACTTGCTGCGCCATTCCCAAGCGAAGCTCTTGCTCGTCCAGCGCGCGGTGCAGGACCGGATTGCCGATACAGATGCCGAGGTCGTCGCCGTGGAAGATTTGCTTGCGGCCAAGTGGCCGAGCGACAGCTTGCCGCTGCCGTACGACCCGGAGCGGCTGATGTACGTACTCTATACGTCCGGCTCCACGGGAAATCCAAAAGGAGCAATGATTCGCGCGCACGCGTTCGTCAATTTGCTGCATTGGTACACGCGAGAATTTTCGCTCGGGGAAAACGACCGGATGCTGCTCATCGCTTCTGCCAGCTTTGATCTCGCGCAAAAAAACTTGTACGCGCCGCTCATCACCGGGGGACGGCTGGTGCTGTTCGAGCCTGGCCTTTACGACTACGAGCAAATGGCAGCCACCATCGAGCGCGAAGGGATTACGGCGATCAACTGCACGCCTAGCGCGTTTTACCCGTTGGTAGACGCGAGTGCGGACGACGACTATGCAAAGCTGAAAAGTTTGCGCTGGGTGTTTTTGGGCGGCGAGCCGATCCATATGACCCAGCTCGCGCCGTGGCTGCGCAGCGCCAAATGCCAGGCGGAAATCGTCAACACGTACGGGCCGACGGAATGCACCGATATTGCCTCCTACTACCGCATTCATGGAAAAGACTGGCAGGGGGAAACCAATCTGCCCATAGGCAAGCCGATTGACAATGTCCGGCTGTACGTTGTGGACAAAGATATGCGCCTCGTCCCGGAAGGGCTGGAAGGCGAGCTGTGCATCGGCGGCGTCGGGGTAGGGCTTGGCTATTACAACGCCCCGGACTTGACACAGGAACGGTTTGTGCAAAGCAGCGAGCTACCTGAACAGGTCGTGTACAAGACAGGAGACGTCGTGAAAAGACTGCCGGACGGGCAGATTGTGTTCATCGGCCGGGTCGACCACCAGGTCAAAGTGCGCGGCTTCCGCATTGAGATCGAGGAAATCGAGAAAAAGCTGCTCGACCACCCGCAAGTCAAAGAGGCGGTCGTGACCGCCGTCCAGGACGCCGGGGGAGATACGAGCTTGCGCGCCTATGTCGTGCCCGCGTCGTCGTTGACTACAGAGCTAGTTTACGATTACTTGCATGCAGAGCTGCCCGGCTACATGGTTCCGCAGTTTGTAATTCTGCTGGAAGCGTTGCCGCTGACGCCAAACGGCAAGGTCGACCGCAAAGCGCTGCCTGTGCCGACTGCGGAACTGGCGCATGCGGCAGAACAAACGGGGGAACAAGCTGAGGAACAAGCTGCCCCTGAAAAACGCGAAATCGAGCAGCAACTGGCGAAGCTGTGGCAAGAAGTGCTCGGCATCCGCAAAATCGGTCTTGAGGACAGCTTTTTTCGCTTGGGAGGGCACTCGTTAAAAGCGGTTGCGTTGCTCTCGCGGATCAAAAAGGCATTTGGGGTGTCCATCCCGATTCCGACCTTGTTCCGAAAGCCTACTGTCCGACAACTTGCAGAAGTCATCCGGCAATCGCCACAAACTGCCCAATCCCAGTCTCAATCCGACCCTGTAGCGACTCCGCGAGCAGGCAAGCAGAGGGATCAGACGTATTATCGGCTTTCCTCCGAGCAAGAGCGGCTCTACGTTTTGGCGCAGTTCGAGCACGTCGGCACGGCTTACAATGTCCCATGGGCCGCTGTTGTGTACGGGCCGTTCGACGTTTCGCGTTGTCAGCAAGCGTTTGCCGCACTTAGCCTCCGGCACGAATCGCTGCGCACTTGCTTCGAGCTGGTCGGCGACAAAGTGTTGCAAAAGGTGCTGCAAAAAGCGGACGGCTTTTTTACCTATACGGAAGCAAACGGCGCAGAGCGCGAGCAGCCGGAACAACTGATTCGCCCGTTCATCCGCCCGTTTGATCTTGGTGTCGGCCCGCTGTTTCGGGTAAACGTAGTCCGGCTGGGCGCGGATGAGCACTTGTTGTTTTTGGACATGCACCACATTGTTGCCGACGGTATTTCGCTCCAGCTCGTCCTCCAAGAATTTGCCGCCTTGTACGAAGGCAAGACGCTGGAACCATTGCCGATGCAGTACAAAGACTATGCGAACTGGCAAGGCAAGCGCCGGGAGACGTTGCAAGCCCAGGAAGCGTATTGGCTCGACGTGCTGCAAGGAGAGCTTCCCGTGCTGAACTTGCCGCTCGATTACCCGCGACCGCCGTTGCAAAGCTTCGAGGGAGACAAGGTGACGGCTCGCCTGGATAGCTCCCTAGCCCAAAAGCTGAGGCAGATGGCGGAGGACACAGACTCCACGCTGTACATGGTGCTGCTGGCGGCCTATGATGTCCTGCTGCACAAATATACGGGGCAAACCGATATCGTCGTCGGCTCTCCGGTCGGCGGAAGACAGCAGCCCGAATTTGAACGGCTTGTCGGCATGTTCGTCAACACGCTGGCCTTGCGCAGCTTCCCGCAGCCAGATAAGCCGTTCCGCGACTTTTTGGCCGAAGTGAGAGAAAGCTGCCTGAAAGCGTACGAACACCAGGAATGGCCGTTTGAAAAACTGGTCGAGAAGCTGCAACCTGTGCGCGATTTGAGCCGCAATGCGCTGTTTGACACGATGTTCGTCCTGCAAAACATGGAAAACGCCCTTCCCCGCCTGACAGGAGTCAAGCTGGTTGCTTTGCCGATCAACAATCGGGCGTCCCAGTTTGACCTCATGCTGGAAGCGATCGAACAAGAAGACGGCCTCGAGTTGAATCTGGAGTTTTGCACGAAGCTGTTTGCCACCCGCACGATGGAGCGGCTGCTGCGCCACTACTGCCATCTGTTGGAGGAACTGGTCCAAGATACCGACCAGCGACTGGCAGACCTGGACATGCTCGCCGCAGACAGGGACGAGCCTCTCATTTACGACCGCGGCCACAACCTGACGACGGATTCAGCCGATCCAGTGCGGAGCGCGGCACACCTGCCGCAGCGAAAACAGCAGGCCGAGCATCCGGAGAAAAGCGCCGCCGTGCCCGGCGAGCGTCAGGCGAGCATAAATCCGCTGCCTGCTTTGGAAGCAGCGGAAAAGCGTCCGGATTACCCGGCATCGTCGGCGCAAAAACGGTTGTTCATGCTGGATAAACTGCTGGGAAGAAGCACTGCCTACAACGTCCCTGTCATCCGCAACATCAATGGCAGAGTGGACAGCAAGCGGCTGGAAAAAGCGCTACAGGGGCTTGTCGAGCGGCATGAATCACTGCGGACGGCGTTCCAACTGGAAGTGGAGAGCGGTGCGCTCCGGCAAAAGGTACATTCCGCTGTTCCATTTGCGTTTCCGGTTTACGCGCTGACAGAGGCAGAAGCCGCAGAGATGATTCGCGATTTTGTCAGGCCGTTTCGTCTTGACAAAGCGCCGCTGTTCCGCGCGGCGCTGATCGAACTGACGGACAAAAAAGAGAGCATCCTCATCCTCGACATGCACCATACGATAACAGACGGCCTGTCTGTCGGGATCATGCTCAAAGAATTGGCAGCGCTGTACGAGAACAGGCAACTGGAGCCTCTTAGCCTTCACTATAAAGACTACGCCGTCTGGGAAAGCCAGCTCATGCACACGCAGGAGTGGAAAAAGCAGGAAGCATACTGGCTGGAACGATTCAAGGAGCCTGTCCACCCGGTGCGATTGCCGTTCAGCCGCCCCCCGGCCTTGACAGCAGAGGCGACATCGCGGACGCTTCATTTTTCCTTGGAAGAAAATACGGCGACAGCGCTGCAAAATCTCGCTCACTCGACAGAGACAACTTTGTTTATGGTCATGCTGGCTGCCTTTACCGTCCTGCTGTCCAGGCTGTCTGGGCAGGACGACATTGTCGTCGGTACGCCCATTTCGGGAAGACACCGCGAAGGGCTGGAAAATATCGTCGGGATGTTTGTCAACACGTTGGCTATTCGCAACCAGCCACGAAGCAGCCAGTCTTTCCTGACGTATTTGCACCAGGTAAAAGAGCGCCTGCTGGACGCATACGAAAATCAGGACTACGCCTTCGACCAGCTTGTGGACAAACTGAACGTCCCGCGCGAGATCAACGGAAATCCGCTGTTCAATGTCATGTTCCAGTTTGCGCAGCACGACGAAGCGGAAACGATCGACGGGCTGAAGCTGCAAGCTGTCGAGTACGACGGTGCACCAGGCAAGTTCGATCTGCATTTCGTCGTCGTGCAGGAAAATCAGCGCGCCCTGCATCTGGAAATGACGTACCGGGAAGCTTATCTCCCGGATGAGACAGCGCGGGAGTTTCTTGCGCATTTTCACGGCCTGGTTCAGCAAATCGTCCGGGATGTGCAGCAGGACGGAAAGGAAGAGATTGCGACGCCCCATCCTTGACAACCACAGCATATAGACAAAATCCCGCCTTTTGCCTGGGCGGGATTTTTTTCGTTCATTTATGGTGGTTTTCTTGCTGATTACTAACGCGTCAATACCGGGCACCAACAGCGATTCGCCAGCTACCACCGCGCCTAGATGCCACCGCACAGGGGACAAAAAGGTAGCCCCAAGGTGCCGACTTCCTTTATCGCTGCCACCAACCCACCAGCCTAACCACCACGACCATACAAACAAGTCGCTTTTCCCACCTGTTTTTGGCATAATATACCATAGCCAACAACAGCAACAACTCACCCCGAAAAGCAGACGGCCAAAAACTTACGATCGAGCCAAAATGCTCAACCTGGCTGGAAAAAAGCAAACTCGCACAGGAAAGGAACGGAAGAATGAATAGTAACGCGCTGTTTCACGAGTTTCCGGTCTTGAAATCAGACCATTTGATCCTGCGGGAGATTGAAGATTGTCACCTCGAAGAACTGTATGAAATTTACAGCAACGACAACGTCTTTGAGTATTGCGGCATCATTCCCAAGCACAAAAAAGATACCGTCCTGACCATGATCGGGCATTTCAAAAGAGATTACTTGAAAAAGTCGAGAGTAAAATGGGGGATGTTTCCCGCTCAGCAAAGCGAGAGATTGGTCGGCATTATCGAAGCGTTCGAGTTTAACCAGCGTGTAAACATGGCGACAATCGGCTACTTTCTGGCCGAAGCGCACTGGGGAAAAGGCTTTGCCTCCGAGGCGGTCCAAATGGTCGTGCGCTTCTTGATGGAGGAAGTCAACGTGAACAGAATCCAGGCAGAGGTCATGCCGAAAAACGAACCGTCCAAACAAGTATTGCGCAAAAACGGCTTCACCCTGGAAGGAACGCTCAGACAGGCAGCCCTCTGGTCAGGCAAAGGGATTGTCGACCTGGAAATCTACGGCTTGCTGCAGGAAGACTATCAAAAGCGGCAAACGAGATAGCGGCATCGCGCAGTCAGGCCACACAAGAACGTTCCAAACAAAAAGGTTTCATCCCCGAAAGCCAAGCGGGGATGAAACCTTTTTTGTTGCCTAGCGCCGATCACTGGCTGAAGCTGAGAAAATACGGAAGCAGCGTGTCCAGCGACACGATTTCCACCTGTTCACAAAACTGGCCGTTTTGCGCACAAGCGGTCAGCGTGTATTCGTCATCCAGAACGTACGTCTTGAAGTGCCATTCCTCCTGGTCATAGACACGCCAACCCTCGACCGTTCCCTCTCTGACAGTAGAGAAGCTGTGCAGCGGAAGCGAAAGCCCTTTGCCAATCGCTTTTATATAGCTTTCCTTGGCGGTCCAGACCGTAAAAAAGCGTGCCTGCCTGCGCTCGTTGTCCCGTTCTGCCTCAATAAACTCGCATTCCTCCTGGGCAAAAAACTGCCGGGCAATTTGCAAGTCAATCGCATGCTTTTTTTCAATATCAATTCCTACGGCACGGTCATCGGTTATGCAGACGACCCAGTCGCCCGAATGGGACAGGTTGTAGTGCAAGCTGTCCAACGGCTCTTGCAAGGAAGGCTTGCCATAGGCATTCGTGCCAAACCTAATGTTTTTCACAGGAACCGCGAACGTCTCCGCCGCAATTTTTCGAATCAACAGGTCGGCGAGCAACCCTCTGACACAATCTTCGCGGCGGTAGAAAGCAGAGAGCCGCAACTGCTTTTCTTCGCCCACAAAAGACAACAGGTGGGGAATGGATTCGTCCGGAAAATCGGTGATGTTAACCGCGTATATTTGCACCATGTTGAACCTCCTATTTCGTCTGTCGACAAGCTTTGCGCAACAGAGCGCTGCCTGCTTACACGCTCGGCTCGATCAGCTCAATTCCAAGGTCGATCACCCGCTCATCGCCCATGAGCGAGACGAGCACTTTGACCCGCCGTTTGTGCTTGTCCACCTTTTTCACGATCCCTTCCAGCCCTTTGAGCGGGCCGGACTCTACATATACTTTGGAGTCTTGCGTATAGACCTGGGAAAAATCAATTTGCTCATCGTGATTCAAAAGCTTGAGAATAATCGTCATTTCTTCGTCGGGAATCTTTTTGAAGCAGAGCGCTTCTTCCTTGCTTTCCGTTACGTTCGCGCGGCTTTTGCGCAGAGCAGCCGGTCTGTCGTAGGTGAGGTCGATTTTATTCAAATAGTTCAGCATCCGAATGATTTTGGAATGGCTTTTAATGAAGTAATATTTCGAACAATTCATGTTCGTTTTGACAAAAATGTAGCCGGGAAACAAATCTTTCTCCACGCGCAAAATCTCGCCGTTTTTCTTCTCGGGAACGATTCGTTGCGGTACCATCGAATACAGCGTTTCTTTCTCAAAAGATTTATTCAGCCAATTTTTTACAGAGTGCTCATAACCCGTTTTCACATAGAAAGCATACCAGTTCATCAACTTGCAAGACTCCTTTTCATAACGTTTCTAAGATCATTGGCAGGTGCAACCGCTCAGCAATCCACAACCTCCATAGATTCGTCTCTCTTGGCAGTTCCTGATCCGGGTATAAAAGCTCATCTCCTGTCACCACGATGGGAAACCTTATGTTTCGCATGCCGGAAACGGATGTTTCGGTCGGCCAGATGGAAGCCGCATCAGCCATGCGCAACTATGCGAGATATAAACGATTGATTACATAATATTGTTTTATTTTCTAAATAATGGTAACTGTTGACAGAAAGACCGTCAAGCCCAACCAAAACAAAAACGTTGGGAGTGGTGACAGTATTCGGATTTCTTTTGTGCAGGCTGGTTGGGGAGCTTTATCTGGCGAACGGCGAACGATAGAGAGCAAAGACGGACGGCTTGGTGGATCGCAAAGCATAGGACCGGCTGCTGCCGGCTTTCCTTGAACCGGGTCCGGGCGGCAGTCAGAATAGATAAAAACTTTTTTTGCGAAAAATCCAACGCAAGTAAAAAGGAGGAGTAGGGTATTGGTTCGTGACTTCTATCACAAGCTTTCTGGGAGTCTGCGGGCTTGGCAAGACCGTGGCGAATGCAGCCCACAGGAGAGCAGACTCTGCTGATTTTTAGAAGAAAACCCCTGTTTTACCAGTATAAAGCATTATATAAGCTGTGAACATATAAAATATTTAACGTTATGAAAATATTTATCAAAAAAATATCAGCAGAAAAGCTTGCTTATGTTCATAGACAGGCGAAAAAGGAAAAAAGTTGCAGCGCAGCAACGATCAAAAAAGCCTCTCCAAAGCGGGCGGCTGTTCTCCAAATCGCGGAGGCTGCGACGACAAAGCACCGTGACGAACGCACCAGCGGCAAGGGAATCTTCTTCGCGCTCCATGCTTTTGCCGAAGGGGAGAGAAACGGGCATGACCACGAAACATGCTTGCCCATTCGGCTTACACACGCAAGTTGACACAGGCTTGCCAAACAGGACCTCTGTTTACGTAAAGAGGTTGTAAAAAATCTGGTACATTTTTAACAAATTATCCCTATTTTTTAACCCATTCCCAAATTTTCTCTGTTATAATGATTTTCAGCGTCAGCAACCTAGTGCTTTCAGCCTGCCAGCCGCTTTCGTTCGGCGCTTCCAAAAGAGTGAGGGAGAAGGGATGCCAACGGGTTAGACGAATAGGGAGCTTCAGGTGATGGTTTTCAAGTAAAGGAGTTTTCCTTCACGCCGCGGGCAAAAGCCAGCAAACCAGCCCGTATCCATCAGCCTTGAGTACCAGCGCCCGTTTTCCGCTGTCGCATCGTGAAAATGTGACTTTTGTATGAAAAGTGCATCCCATAAACAGGAAATTCTCCTGATTGTTAAAATTACCCAAATGAAGGAGAATGAAAAACTGGAATGGGACTGATCCCATCGACTCAAAAGCTGTAAAATAATGACAAACAAGTAACAAAATCCTATTTCTTCGTTACATTCGGCCCTCATAAGAACGATCATCCTGTTATTTCCTGCTATATCCGTCTTTTTTAGCTTCGGCGCCAACCCCACAGCACGTTGAGCTCGCCCTGTCACTCGTTGGCCAGCATTTTGTCGCACTTCATGATAAACACACGCAATTTTCATTATCGGAGGGGACACATGTTAGCAAATCAGGCCCATCTCGTCGAGATCGAGCGGGAGACGAAGCACCAGCCGCAAGTGCCATATGCCCAGGATAAGTCGATCCATCAATTGTTCGAAGAGCAAGCAGAGGCTTTTCCAGACCGGGTTGCCATCGTTTTTGAAAACCGGCAGCTCACCTACCGGGAGCTGAACGGAAAAGCCAATCAACTGGCGAGAGCGTTGCTCGAAAAAGGCGTGCAAACAGACAGCATCGTCGGGGTGATGATGGAGAAAGCGCCGGAAAATATCATCGCGATTTTGGCCGTTCTCAAAGCGGGCGGAGCGTACGTGCCCATCGACATCGAATATCCCCGCGATCGCATTCAGTATATTTTGCAGGACAGCCAAACGAAAATCGTGCTCACGCAAAAAAGCGCAAGCAAGCTCGTGCATGACGTCGGGTACAGCGGGCATATCGTTGTGCTGGAAGAAGAAAAGCTGGACGCTCGCGAAGCTTCCAATCTGCGCCAGCCAAGCAAGCCTACGGATCTCGCCTACGTCATTTACACCTCAGGGACAACGGGCAAACCGAAAGGCACCATGCTGGAGCATAAAGGCATCGCCAATTTGCAATCGTTTTTCCAAAATTCGTTTGGCGTCACCGCGCAAGACCGAATCGGGTTGTTTGCCAGCATGTCGTTCGACGCATCCGTTTGGGAAATGTTCATGGCTTTGCTGTCCGGCGCAAGCCTCTACATCCTTTCCAAACAGACGATTCATGATTTCGTTACGTTTGAAAACTATTTGAGTGAAAATGAATTGACGATTATCACGCTGCCACCGACTTATTTGACTCATCTCACCCCAGAACGAATCACTTCTCTGCGCATCATGATTACGGCAGGTTCATCTGCCTCCGCCCCCTTGGTAAACAAATGGAAAGACAAACTCAGGTACATAAATGCATACGGCCCAACGGAAACGAGCATTTGCGCGACGACATGGGAAGCGCCTGCCCACGAGTTCCCCGTGCAGTCCGTTCCGATTGGTAAGCCGATTCAAAACACGCACATCTATATCGTAGGCGAAGACTTGCAGCCCCTGCCGATTGGCAGCGAAGGCGAACTGTGCATAGGCGGAGTCGGCCTGGCGAGAGGGTATTGGAACCGCCCTGATTTGACCGCAGAAAAATTCGTAGACAATCCGTTCGTACCGGGAGAAAAGATGTACCGGACCGGGGACCTGGCGAAATGGCTGGCGGATGGAAACATCGAGTTTCTCGGCAGGATCGACCACCAGGTAAAAATCAGAGGTCATCGTATTGAGCTAGGCGAAATCGAGTCTGTCTTGCTCTCGTACGAACCAATTACAGAGGCCGTAGTCATCGCCAGAGAGGATCAACAGGCCGGGCAGTATTTGTGCGCCTATTTTATTTCGCGACAAGAAGTAACTCCTGCACAACTCAGAGAATACGCCGCGCAAAAGCTGCCAGCGTACATGCTGCCTTCCTATTTCGTCAAGCTGGACAAAATGCCGCTGACGCCAAATGACAAGATCGACCGCAAAGCGTTGCCCGAGCCTGATTTTGCAACAAACGCAAACCTTGCCGCCTACCATCCTCCGCGCAACGAGACGGAATCAATCCTCGCATCCATCTGGCAAGATGTGCTGGGGGTAGAAAAGATAGGGATACGCGATAATTTTTACTCGCTCGGCGGCGATTCGATCCAGGCGATCCAGGTCGTCGCACGCCTGCATTCCTATCAGCGGAAGCTAGAGGCGAAAGACTTGCTGAATTACCCGACGATCGAACAGGTTGCCCTGTTTGTAAAAAATACGACCCGAAAAAGCGATCAGGGCATCATCGTCGGAGACGTACCGCTTACGCCCATTCAAAAATGGTTTTTTGAGAAAAATTTCACGAATATGAGCCATTGGAACCAGTCGTCTATGCTTTATCGCCCGGAAGGATTCGACCGTGACGCGATCCAGAGGGCCATGGACAAAATCATCGAGCACCACGACGCGCTTCGCATGGTGTATCGGCACGAAAACGGGCAGGTCGTTCAGCGCAACCGCGGGTTGGACGGCAAACGATACGATTTCTCCCTGTACGATCTGCGCGCGCACGCGGATGTCGAGCAGGCGATTGCGGAAGAAACGCAGCGTTTGCACAGCAACATGGATTTGCAGGAAGGACCGCTGGTGAAGGTCGCGCTGTTCCAGACGCTACATGGCGATCATTTGTTTTTGGCGATCCATCACCTGGTCGTGGACGGCATTTCCTGGCGCATTTTGTTTGAAGATTTGGCAACCGCCTATGCGCAAGCACTTGCCGGGCAAGCGATCACTTTGCCGGAAAAGACGGATTCTTTTCAAAGCTGGTCAGAGTGGTTGCACGAATACGCGAACGAGGCGGATTTGCTGAGCGAGATTCCGTATTGGGAGAGCGTCGAATCGCAGGCGAGCCATGTCTGGCTGCCCAAAGACTTTGAAGCGGCAGGCTGCAAGCAAAAAAGCGTGCGAAACATGCGAATCCGGCTGCGGGCGGAAGAGACGGAGCAACTGCTGAAGCACGCCAATCAGGCCTACCAGACGGAAATTAACGACTTGTTGCTGGCGGCGCTCGGCCTGGCTTTTGCCGAGTGGAGCAAGCTTGAGCAACTCGCGATTCATCTCGAGGGGCACGGGCGCGAGGACATCATCGAGCAGGCAAACGTGGCGCGAACCGTCGGCTGGTTTACATCCCAATATCCGGTTTTGCTCGACTTGCGGCAAACCGCTCACTTGTCCGACTTCATCAAGCTCACCAAAGAAAATTTGCGAAAAATTCCCCATAAAGGAATTGGCTACGACATTTTAAAGCATGTGACGCTCCCGGAAAATCGCGGTTCCTTGTCTTTTTCCGTGCAGCCGGAAGTGACGTTCAACTACTTGGGCCAGTTTGATGCGGACATGAAGACAGAGCTGTTTACCCGCTCGCCTTTCAGCGGAGGCAACACGCTTGGCGCAGATGGCAAAAACAATCTCAGTCCTGAATCGGAGGTGTACACCGCTTTGAATATAACCGGATTGATTGAAGGCGGAGAGCTTGTCCTCACTTTCTCCTACAGCGCGGAGCAGTTTCGGGAAGAGTCCATCCATCAATTGAGCCAAGGTTATCAAAAGCAGCTTCAGCGCATCGTCACGCACTGCATCGAGAAAAAAGAAGTAGAGCGGACGCCGAGCGATTTTAGCGTCAAAGGTCTTCAGATGGAGGAAATGGACGATATTTTCGAATTACTGGCCAATACACTGACCTAACCAAGTGATGACAGCGATTTTGCGGGGCGGCCGCGCATCTTTATTTTCCTTTTTTATACATGTATGACAAATAAATGAATTTATCGAGGTGCCGTAATGAGTGTATTTAGCAAAGAACACGTCCAGGATATGTACGTTTTGACTCCGATGCAAGAGGGCATGTTGTTCCACGCCTTGCTCGACCAGGAGCAAAACTCGCATCTCGTACAGATGTCCATCTCGTTGCAGGGCGATCTTGACGTCGGGCTGTTTACCGACAGCCTGCGTGCGCTGGTAGAGAGGTACGATGTATTCCGCACGTTATTTCTTTACGAAAAGCTCAAGCAGCCGTTGCAGGTTGTGCTGAAGGAACGCCCCATTCCGATCGAATTCCACGATTTGTCTGCCTGCGACGAGTCCGAGAAGCAGGCCCGCTACACCGCGTACAAAAGAGCCGATCAGGAGAAGACGTTTCATCTGGCAAAAGACCCGTTGCTGAGGGTCGCCATTTTCCAAATGACCCGGCAAGACTACCAGGTCATCTGGAGCTTTCATCACATCTTGATGGACGGCTGGTGCTTCAGCCTTATTTTCGATGACTTGCTCGCCATCTATTTATCGTTGCAAAACAAGACCACACCTACCCTGGAGCCGGTACAGCCGTACAGTCGCTTCATCGGCTGGCTGGAAAAACAGGATAAACAAGCCGCGCTCGCCTATTGGAGCGACTATTTGCAGCAATATGAGCAGAAGACCGCTTTGCCGAAAAAAGAAAAGCTCGCTGACACGGCTTTTCAGCCAAGCCAATACCGCTTTCGTCTGAACCGCGCCTTGAGCAAACAGCTCGCGACAATCGCCAGTCAACATCAGGTGACGGTTTCGACGGTGATTCAAACGATCTGGGGGATTCTCCTGCAAAAGTACAACGCGACCCATGACGTGCTGTTCGGCTCCGTCGTCTCCGGACGCCCGACAGAGATCGTCGGCATCGACAAAATGGTTGGCTTGTTCATCAACACGATCCCGTTTCGCGTGCAGGCGCAGGCGGGCCAGACTTTTTCCGAGTTGCTGCACGAGGTGCACAAAAAGACGTTGCAATCCCGGCCGTACGAGCACGTACCTTTGTACGACATTCAAAACCGGTCGGACTTGAAGCAGGAGCTGATCGACCACCTGCTGGTCATTGAAAACTATCCGCTGGTAGAGGCGTTGCAGCAAAAGGCCCAGGCGCAGCAAATCGGCTTCACCATTACCGACGTCGAAATGTTCGAGCCTACCAATTACGACCTGACCGTCATGGTGATGCCTAAGGAAGAGATCGCCTTCCGCTTTGACTACAATGCGGCGCTGTTTGCGGAAGAGGTCGTGCAAAAAATGGCCGGGCACCTTCAGCAGATCGCGTCTTGCGTGGCAACCAATCCGGATGTCGAGCTTCGCCAGATTCCAATGCTGACAGAAGCAGAAACGGCCCAGTTGCTGGCTAAACGCACGGAAACGGCGGCTGACTATCCGGCGACCACCATTCACGAGCTGTTCGCGCGGCAGGTGGAAAAAACGCCTGAGCAAGTCGCGGTTGTTTGCGGCGATCAGCACCTGACGTATCGGGAGCTGGATGAAAAGTCCAACCAGCTCGCCCGCTTTTTGCGCAAAAAAGGCATCGGCGCTGACAGCCTTGTCGGCACGATGCTGGATCGCTCGCTGGAAATGATCGTCGGCATCATCGGCGTTTTGAAAGCAGGCGGGGCTTTTGTGCCGATTGACCCGAAGCTGCCTGCGGAACGAATTGCCTACATGCTCACGCATAGCGGCGTGCAATTGGTCGTGACCCAAGATCATTTGCTGGAAAAAGTGACGACTCCGACGGAAAAACTGGACATCCGCGCCTCCGCGATCTGGGAAGAGAGCCGCGACCATGTCGAGTCGATCAACCAGCCGCATGACTTGTTTTACATCATCTATACGTCCGGCACGACGGGCAAACCGAAAGGCGTCATGCTCGAGCATCGGAACATGGCGAACCTGCTGCACTTTACGTTTGCCAAAACCAACATCGCTTTTCAGGAAAAAGTGTTGCAGTACACGACATGCAGCTTTGATGTTTGCTACCAGGAAATTTTCTCCACGCTGTTAGCGGGAGGGCAGCTTTACCTCATTTCAAACGAGCTGAGACGGCATGTGGAAAAACTGTTTGCGTTCATCCAAGAAAAGCAGATCAGCATTTTGTCTTTGCCCGTGTCCTTTTTGAAGTTTATTTTCAACGAACAAGACTACGCGCAAAGCTTCCCGCGTTGTGTCAAACATATCATCACCGCCGGGGAACAGCTCGTCGTCACGCACGAGTTGCAAAAGTACCTGCGCGATCATCGCGTATTTTTGCACAATCACTACGGACCGTCGGAAACGCATGTCGTGACGACATACACGATGGACCCGCGCAAGGAAATACCCGAGCTGCCTCCGATCGGCAAGCCGATCAGCAATACGGGCATTTACATTTTGGATGAAGGGCTGCAGTTGAAGCCGGAAGGGATCGTCGGGGAGCTGTACATTTCCGGCGCAAACGTCGGGAGAGGCTATTTGCACCAGCCGGAGCTGACGGCGGAGAAGTTTCTCGAAAACCCGTACCAGCCAGGCGAACGAATGTATCGAACGGGTGACCTCGCCCGTTGGCTGCCTGATGGACAGCTCGAATTTTTGGGCCGAATCGACCACCAGGTCAAAATCAGAGGGCATCGCATCGAGCTGGGAGAGATCGAATCGCGCCTGCTCAACCATCCGGCCATCAAGGAAGCCGTAGTCATCGACAGAGCAGATGAGACAGGCGGCAAGTTTTTGTGCGCCTATGTCGTCCTGCAAACAGAAATCAGCGACGAAGACATGCGCACCTATTTGGCGCGTGCGCTACCGGACTACATGATCCCGTCCTTTTTCGTGAAGCTCGGGCGGATTCCGGTCACGCCGAACGGAAAAACAGACAGGAGAGCGTTGCCAAAGCCAGAGGGGAGTGCCTTGACGGGCGCGGAATACATCGCCCCGACAACCGAGCTGGAGCAAAAGCTGGTCGCGATCTGGGAGCAAATTCTCGGCGTGTCGCCAATCGGGATTCAGGATCACTTTTTTGCGTTGGGCGGCCATTCGTTAAAAGCGATTCAGCTTATTTCCCGCATCCAGAAGGAATGCAAGGCAGACGTTCCGCTGCGCGTACTGTTTGCGCAACCGACGATTCAAGCGATCGCAGCGTATGTGGAAGGCGGGGAGGAAAGCGCGTATCACGCCATTGCGCAGGCCGAGCCGCAAGCGTACTATCCCGTCTCGTCTGCGCAAAAACGGATGCTCATTTTAAACCAGCTCGACCCGGGCAGCACGGTTTACAACCTGCCTGTCGTGCTGATTCTCGACGGAACACTCGACAGGGAGCGGCTGGAGCGCGCCATTTCCGGACTGGTGTCGCGCCATGAATCGCTGCGCACCTCGTTTCACACGATCAACGGCGAGCCGGTTCAGCGCATTCACGCCGAATGCCCGTTGCCGATTGTTTGCATGAAAGCTACGGAGGAGCAAGTAAACGAAGCCGTTCTCCGGTTCATGCGTCCGTTCGATTTGGAAACGGCTCCGCTCTGCCGGGTGGGGCTGGTGAAGCTCGGCGAGAGCCGTCATGTGTTGATAATCGATCTGCACCACATCATCGCAGACGGGGTGTCCACGCAGCTTCTCCTGCATGACTTTGCCCGTCTGTATCAACACGAAGCTTTGCCCGAGCTGCGCATTCAGTATAAAGACTTCGCCGTTTGGGAAAAAGCGCGGACGCAAACGAGTGATTACCAAAAACAGGAAAATTATTGGCTCCAGCGCTTTGCAGGCGAAATCCCGGTCTTGAACCTGCCGTTGGACTACCCGCGGCCGGCTGTTCAAAGCTTTGCGGGCGAACGTTATTTGTTCCGAGCCGAAAAACAACTGCTGGATCGTTTGCAGCGCGTAGCCAAAGAGACTGGCACGACCTTGTACATGGTGCTTTTGGCCGCTTATCACGTGCTTTTGGCCAAATACTCCGGGCAGGAAGACATGGTGATCGGCACCGTGACGGCCGGCAGAGCGCACCCGGATACAGAGAGCGTCACGGGGATGTTCGTCAATACGCTGGCGATGAGAAATCAGTCCGCGCCCACAAAAACGTTCCGGCAATTTTTGCTGGAAGTAAAAGACAATACGCTCGCGGCTTTTGAGCACGGGGACTATCCGTTCGAAGAGCTCGTCGAAAAGCTGGCGCTCACGCGAAACAGAAGCCGGAACCCGTTGTTCGACACCTTGTTCCTTTTGCAAAACATGGATGCCGGCTTGATCGAGCTGGAAGGGATGACCGTGACTCCTTACGTGCCAGAGGGGAACATGGCCAAGTTCGATTTGTCGCTGGAAGCGAGCGAAAACGCAGCGGGCCTTTCCTTCTGCTTCGAATTTTGCACCAAGCTGTTCAAGCGCGAGACGATCGAGCGCATGTCGCTGCATTACTTGCAAATTTTGCAGGCCGCAAGCGAAAACACGGAGCAAAAGCTGGCGCAAGTCGAAATGCTGACCGCGCACGAGAAGCAGGAGCTGCTGGTTCATTTCAACGACACGGCTACGCTGTCTCCAGCCGAAAGCACGCTTTCGCAGTTGTTTGAAGAACAGGCGCACAAAACGCCGGAGCAGACCGCCATCGTTTTCGGCGACAAGCGGCTGACGTACCGCGAACTGAACGAGCGAGCCAACCAGCTCGCGCACACTTTGCGGAAAAAAGGCGTGCAGCCTGAGCAAAGCGTAGGAATCATGGCGCAACGATCTTTGGAAATGGCAATCGGAATCATCGCCATTCTCAAAGCGGGCGGAGCGTATGTGCCGATCGACCCGGACTATCCGCACGAGCGGATTGCTTACATGCTGGAAGATTGCGAAGCCCGGTTGATCCTGACGCAAAAGGGGCTGGACGAAAAGCTTGCGGCAGACGTGGAACGCCTGTATCTGGATGAGGAAAAGAGCTATGCGCCCTCTGCGGAAAACTTGGAACCGATGCATACGGCGGGCGACCTCGCTTACATCATCTACACATCCGGTACGACAGGCAAGCCAAAGGGCGTCATGGTCGAGCATCGGGGAATCGTCAACAGCGTGACGTGGAACCGAGACGAGTTTGCCCTATCTGTCCGGGACAGAGGGACGCTGTCGCTTTCCTTCGCCTTTGATGCCTTTGCCCTAACCTTTTTTACATTGATAATATCCGGCTCCACCGTCGTCCTGATGCCCGATCACGAGGCGAAAGATCCGATTGCGCTGCGAAACCTGATTGCCGCCTGGGAATGCAGCTACGTGGTGTTTGTGCCCAGCATGTTCCAGGCGATATTGGAGTGCAGCACTCCGGCGGACATCCGCTCGATCCAGGCGGTCATGCTCGGGGGCGAAAAGCTGTCGCCGAAGCTGGTTCACCTGTGCAAAGAGATGCATCCGCAAATGCTTGTCGTCAATGCATACGGACCGACGGAAAGCAGCGTCATCGCCACCTACTTGCGCAATACGCTGCCGGATAAGCCAATCACCATCGGGCGTCCGGTTGCCAACACGAGCATCTACATCGTGGACCAACAGCATCAACTGCTGCCTGTCGGGGTGGTCGGAGAAATTTGCATCGGCGGCCGCGGCTTGGCGCGGGGCTATTGGAAAAAGCCGGAGCTTACAGCGGAGAAGTTTGTTGCGAATCCGGCTGTTCCGGGAGAGCGCATGTACAAGACTGGCGATCTCGGACGATGGCTTGCGGACGGAACGATTGATTTCACTGGACGCGTCGATGAGCAGATCAAAGTGAGAGGATACCGGATTGAGGTCGGAGAGATCGAATCGGTCCTGCTCGCTTATGAACTGACGAATGAAGCCATCGTCGTCGCCTGCCAGGACGATCGCGGCGATTCCTATCTGGCGGCGTATGTCACGGGAAAAGCGGCGATAGAGGAAGCCGAGTTGCGCGCGCATCTCTCCAGGGCGCTTCCGGCCTACATGGTGCCAGCCTATCTCATCCAGTTGGATGCTTTTCCGCTCACGCCAAACGGCAAAGTAGACCGCAAAGCATTGCCCAAGCCGGAAGGAAAGCCAGCGACAAGCGCCGCGTATGTCGCACCTGCTACGGAAGTGGAGGCGAAGCTGGCCGCGATCTGGGAGAACGTGCTCGGCATTTCCGGCGTCGGGGTTTTGGACCACTTTTTTGAGCTGGGCGGCCATTCTTTGAAAGCGATGAGCGTGGTGGCGCAGGTGCATCGGGAGTTTCAAACGGATCTGTTGCTGAAGCAGTTTTTTGCAGCGCCGACTATCCGCGACTTGTCCCGTTTGATCGAAACCGGCGAACACGCAGGCGCAGCCGCGATTCAGCCAGCGGAGCCGCAAGCTTTCTATCCGGCGTCCTCTGCCCAGCGGCGAATGTACCTGCTGCACCAGCTCGAAGGCGCCGGAATCAGCTACAATACGCCGGGCATCATCATGCTGGAAGGCAAGCTGGATCGTGCGCAACTGGCGAAGGCGCTGCAAGCGTTGGTCGATCGCCACGACATTTGGCGAACGTCATTCGAGATGGCCGGAGACGAGCTGGTGCAGAAAATTCACGACCGCGTGACCGTGGACTTGACGTACCAGACCGCAGAGGAACAGCAGATTGACGAGCTTTTCCACGCATTCGTCCGTCCTTTCGATCTGGCTGTGCCGCCGCTTTTGCGCATGAGTCTGGTGAAGCTCGCGGATGAGCGCCATCTTCTTTTGTACGACATGCATCATATCGCGGCGGATGCGGCATCGGTCACGATCATGTTCGATGAACTGGCCGAATTGTACCAGGGAAAACATTTGCCGGAGTTGCGCATTCAGTACAAAGATTTTGCGGTCTGGCAAAAAGCGCTCGATCAGTCGGATGCCTTTAGGCAGCATGAGGCGTACTGGCTGCACGCGTTCGCCGGAACCATCACCCCTGTCGATGTACCGACAGATTTTCCGCGCCCGGCCGTGAAAAGCTTTGCCGGAGGGCAAATCACCCTGTCCATGGACCAGCCGTTGCTGGATGCATTGCGCGAACTGGCTGCGAAAACGAACACGACGCTGTTCATGGTTTTGCTCGCCGCCTACAACGTGCTGCTCGCAAAATACGCCGGGCAGGACGACATTATCGTAGGCACGCCGATTTCCGGCAGATCGCGCGCCGAGCTTGCGCCAGTCGTCGGCATGTTCGTCAATACGCTGGCGATCCGCAACAGGCCGACAGCAGACAAGACCTTCGGGCAGTTTTTGCAGGAAGTCAAACAAAATGCTCTCGATGCTTACGACCACCAGGATTACCCGTTGGAAAGCCTTGTGGAAAAGCTCGGCATTCCGCGCGACCCGGGGCGCAATCCGCTGTTTGACACCATGTTCATTTTGCAAAGCGAGGAACTGCACGAAAAAACGCTGGATCGCCTGGTCTATCGCCCTTATGAATCCGGCAGCGCGCTCGCCATCGCGAAATTCGACTTGTCTTTCCATCTGACAGAGCGAAAAGCCGATCTGCTGTTGCGACTGGAATACAGCACCAAGCTGTTCAAACGAGAGACGGTAGAGCGCATGTCCCGGCACTTCCTGCAAATTTTGCGAGCGGTCACGGCCCGTCCAAAGAGCAAGCTGCAAGAGATCGAGATGCTGACCGAAGCAGAAAAGCAAATGTTGCTACAAGCGTTCAATGATACGGAGCGGGAGTACCGGGCAGATCAGACCATCCACCAGCTCTTTGAAGAATGGGCGGCCAAAATGCCCGAGCAAACGGCGCTCGTGTTCGAAGAGAAGCGAATGTCGTACCGGGAGTTGAACGAACGGGCGAACCAGCTCGCAGCCGTTTTGCGCGCAAAAGGAGTGGGGCCGTCGCACATCGTCGCCTTGCTGGTAGAGCGCTCCGCCGAGATGGTCATCGCCACGCTTGCCGCGTTAAAAGCGGGCGGCGCCTTTTTACCCGTCGATCCTGATTATCCAAAAGAGCGCATCCGTTACATGCTAAAGGACAGTCAGGCAAAACTCGTGGTGACGCATGCGCACTTGCTCCACAAGGTGAACAGCGAGGCCGAGATTGTCAATTTGGACGATCCCAACCATTTTGCGTCACAGAAAGACAATCTGCCTTGCACAACCAAGCCGTCTGACCTGGCTTATATCATCTACACGTCCGGTACGACGGGCAAGCCAAAAGGCGTCATGCTGGAGCACAAAGGGGTAGCGAATCTGCAAGCGGTATTTGCCAACCAGCTTGGCGTTACACCGCAAGACCGGGCGGGGCATTTTGCCAGCATCTCGTTCGACGCCTCGGTGTGGGAAATGTTTATCCCTTTGCTGACGGGAGCGACCTTGTACGTCTTGTCCCGCGACATCATTAACGATTTTCGGCAGTTTGCCGCATACGTTCGCCACAACGCGATCACCATTCTCACCTTGCCGCCGACGTATGCCGTGTACCTGGAACCGGAGCAGTTGCCGTCGCTACGTATCCTGATTACAGCCGGATCGGCTTCCTCTGCCGCGCTGGTGGAGAAGTGGAAAGAAAAGGTGACCTACATCAACGCATACGGCCCGACCGAAAGCACCATTTGCGCAACGCTCTGGATCGCCGACCCGGATGAACCCGTCGAGACGATCACCATTGGCAAGCCGATTCCAAACACGAAGCTGTACATCGTGGATGACCAGTTGCGTCTGAAAGCGCCCGGCCAGATCGGGGAATTGTGCATCGGCGGCTTGTCGCTGGCCAGAGGCTATTGGAATCGTCCCGAGCTGACTGCCGAGAAGTTCGTCGACAATCCGTTTGCCCCGGGAGAGAAAATGTACCGCACAGGCGACCTGGCACGATGGCTCCCGGACGGAAACGTCGAGTACGTGGGCCGAATGGATCACCAGGTGAAGATTCGCGGGCATCGGGTAGAGCTGGGCGAAGTGGAAAGCGTGCTGCTGCGGTATGAAACGGTCAAAGAGGCAGCCGCCATCCCCCATGAGGACGACCGCGGCCAAGCTTATTTGTGCGCCTACTACGTGGCGGAAGGAGAAGCCACGCCCGCGCAGCTTCGGGACTATATGGAAAAAGAGCTGCCTCCTTACATGGTTCCCGCCTTCTTCATCCAACTGGAGAAGATGCCGCTGACCCCCAATGACAAAATTGACCGGAAAGCACTGCCGAAGCCAAGCCAGGAAGCGAATCGCGCCGAGGAATACGCGGCACCGCAAAGCGAGCTGGAGCAATTGCTGGCTTCCATCTGGGCAGATGTCTTGGGCATCAGGCAGGTCGGAACGAAAGACAACTTTTTTGAACTGGGCGGCGATTCCATCAAAGCGATCCAGGTGTCCACTCGCCTCAATGCGTCAGGCTGGACGCTTGCGATGAAAGAGCTGTTCCAATACCCGACGATCGAAGAAGTCGCAGCCCACGTCGCCCCGAACAGAAGAGAGAGCGAGCAGGGCGTCGTAGAAGGCGAGATTGGCTTGACGCCGATCCAGAAATGGTTCTTCGAGCGCAATTTCACGGATCGCCACCATTGGAATCAGGCTGTCATGCTGTTCCGCGCGGACGGCTTTGACGCAGGACTGGTTTGCCAGGCGTTCCATAAAATCGTCGAGCATCACGACGCGCTGCGCATGATTTACAAGCAGGAAGCCGGAACGATCAGGCAAATCAACCGCGGACTGACTGATGAGCGCTTCCGCTTCCATTTCTATGATCTGCAGGAGCAGGCCAATTGCGCGGCCCGCATCCTGGAACTGTCCGATCAGATCCAAAGCAGTATAGATCTGGAACAAGGACCGCTCGTCCATCTCGCGCTTTTCTCGACAAACGCAGGAGATCATTTGCTGATTGCGATTCACCATCTCGTCGTCGATGGCGTCTCCTGGCGCATTTTGTTTGAAGATTTTTCATCGGCCTACGCGCAGGCTCTCCATCAGCAGGAGATCGTCTTGCCGAAAAAGACGGATTCGTTCAAAGACTGGGCGGCCCAATTGCAAGCGTACGCGGACAGTGACGAGCTGTTGCGGGAAGCGGCGTATTGGCACAACCTGGAGAGCACGGCCACGGCTGCCGCGCTGCCAACTGACTTCGCCGCCGCAGATCGCAAGCAAAAACATACGCGCACGCTCTCGTTTGAGCTGACAGCGACCCAGACGGAAAACATGCTGCGCCACGTTCATCACGCCTATCACACGGAGATGAATGACCTGCTCTTGACAGCATTGGGCTTGGCTATCAAAGACTGGGCGAAGACGAACTGCGTGCTCATCAATCTGGAAGGCCATGGCCGCGAAGACATCCAGAACGAGATGAACGTCACGCGAACAGTCGGTTGGTTCACTTCGCAATACCCGGTCGTGCTCGACATGGAAAAGGCCGATGACTTGTCGTACCAGATCAAGCACATCAAAGAAAGCTTGCGCCGGGTTCCGAAAAAAGGAATTGGCTACGAAATTTTGCGCACGATGACGACACGCGAGGTACAGCCGCCACTGTCGTTTGCGCTGCGGCCGGAAATCAGCTTTAACTATCTCGGCCAATTCGAGTCGGACGGGAAGGCTGGCGGATACACATTCTCGCCGCTCGGAACAGGTCAGCTATTCAGCCCGGAATCGGAAAGAGTGTTCCTATTGGACATTTCCGGCTTGATTGAAGATGGAAAGCTGCGGATCACCGTGGGCTACAGCAGCCTCCAGTACAAGGAAGAGACGATTGCCAGCCTGGCAGACGGCTATCGGAATCACTTGCTCGGCATCATGGAGCATTGCATGGCAAAAGAGGAAGGCGAGTACACCCCGAGCGACCTGGGGGACGACGATCTTTCCATGGAGGAGTTGGAGAACATCCTGGAACTGATTTGACCAGGCGACGCTGGAAATGAAATGCCTCCCGTCAAAGCGGGGCAAGCTGCGCTTTGACGGGAGGCCCCCCTCCTTCGAACCGATAAATTACAGAGTTGAGGTGCAAAATGAAAAAGCAGGAAAACATCGCAAAAATATACCCGTTAACCCCGTTGCAAGAGGGGATGTTGTTTCACGCGGTCAAAGACACGGGCAGCAGCGCCTACTGCCTGCAAATGTCGGCGACGATCGAAGGTGATTTTCACCTGCCTCTTTTTGAACAGAGCTTGAACAAGCTCGTGGAAAACTACGAAGTATTGCGCACGGTGTTTGTGTACCAAAACTTGCAGCGGCCCCGCCAGGTTGTGTTGAAAGAGAGAAAGGTTGCCGTTGCTTTCGAAAACATCGCGCATTTGCCAACGTTTGAGCAGAACGAGTACATAACGGCGTACAAAAATCAGCACCATACGTTTGACCTGACAAAAGACAGCCTGATGAAAGCCGCCATTTTTCAAACAGGCGAGAACAAGTACCAGTTTGTCTGGGCGTTCCACCACATTATCGTGGACGGTTGGACATTGGGCGTCCTGCTTCAGAAGCTGCTGGCGTACTACGCAGCCCTGCGCAACGGCGAGCCGATTCCGCGGGAAGCGACGAAGCCGTACAGCGAATATATCAAATGGCTGGATAAGCAAAACAAGGAAGCGGCGCTCACCTATTGGCAAAACTATTTGGCAGGCTACGACCATCAGGCCGATTTTCCGAAAAAGAAGCACAGCGCGGAAGCTGGCCGCTACGACCACGTCGAGTCGATGTTTGCGATCGCTCCCGAGCAGACGCAGCAACTGATGCAGATCGCCAATCAAAACCAGGCGACGATGAGCAGCGTATTCCAGGCACTCTGGGGCATTTTGGCGAGCAAGTACAAAAATGCGGACGATGTCGTTTTCGGCTCGGTCGTCTCCGGCCGTCCGCCGCAAATTCCGGGAATTGAGAGCATGGTGGGCCTGTTCATCAACACGATTCCTACCCGCGTCCAGACGAACAGGCAACAATCGTTCAGCGAGCTGCTCCAAACGGTGCAAAAGCAAGCGTTGGCTTCGGCAGCCTACGATTTCGCGCCGCTGTACGAAATTCAGAGCACGACCGTACTGAAACAAGCGTTGATCGATCATTTGGTCACGTTTGAAAACTACCCGGACCATTCGATGAAACATTTGGAAGATTCGTTAGGGTTCCAGCTCACCGTGGAAAGCGGGGAAGAGCAGACCTCCTACGATTTGAACGTAGTGGTAGCCCTCGCTCCGTCAAACGAGCTGTACGTGAAGCTAAGCTACAATGCCGCCGTCTACGAGCCGTCTTTTGTCAACCGAATCGAGGGGCATTTGAGAACGGTCATCGAGCAGGTGATTCGCAATCCGCACGTGCGGCTGCACGAGATCGGCATCATCACCGAGGAAGAAAAGCAGCAACTGCTCGTCGCCTACAACGACACGGCTGCTGACTACCCGCGGGACAAGACGATTTTTGCATTGATCGCAGAGCAGGCGACCCGGACCCCGACGAAAATCGCGGCTGTATGCGGCGATGACAGCCTGACCTATCAGGAGCTGATGGAGCGCTCGGCCCAGCTTGCCAAAGCTTTGCGCGACAGAGGCATTGGCAGGGGCAGCATCGTTTCGATTATGGCGGAGCATTCGCTGGAGCTGATCGTAGCAATCATGGCGGTCCTGCAATCAGGCGGCGCTTACTTGCCGATTGATCCCGAATATCCGCTCGATCGCATCCAGTATTTGCTCGACGACAGCCAGACGACGATTCTTTTCACCCAGTCGCATCTGCAGCCAAACATCCGGTTTGCAGGCAGCATTCTTTATCTGGACGATCCTTCCTTGTATGCGGGCGACAGCACACCATTCGCAGCCGAGAGCAAGCCCGACGATTTGGCTTACATGATCTACACCTCCGGCTCTACAGGCAACCCAAAAGGGGCGATGATTACCCATCAAGGCTTGGTCAACTACATTTGGTGGGCCAACAAAGTGTACGTTCAGGGGGAAGCCGTGGACTTTCCGCTGTACTCATCCATTTCGTTTGACTTGACTGTCACGTCGATCTTCACGCCGCTTCTATCAGGCAACACGATCTATGTGTACAGAGGGGCAGACAAGGTACAGCTCATTTTGGACATCATCCGCGACAACAAAGTGGGGATCATCAAGCTGACGCCGACGCACCTGAAGCTGATTGAAGACGTAGACGGCAAGGCGAGCAGCATCAGACGGTTCATCGTCGGCGGCGAGAACTTGCCGACAAAGCTGGCGAAGCAAATTTACGACCACTTCGGCCAGGACGTGCAAATTTTCAATGAATACGGACCGACCGAGACGGTTGTCGGCTGCATGATTTATTTGTACGACCCGCACAAAACGACCCAGGAATCGGTCCCGATCGGGGTTCCGGCAGACAACGTCCAGCTTTATTTGCTCGATGCTTCCATGCAACCGGTGCCCGTCGGCTCGCTGGGCGAAATGTACATATCCGGAGACGGCGTAGCCAAAGGGTATTTCAACAGACCGGAGCTGACCGAGGAAAAATTTATCGACAACCCGTTCCGCCCGGGAACGAAAATGTACCGCACAGGCGACCTGGCAAAATGGCTGCCCGACGGAAACATGGAATACGCAGGAAGAATCGACCACCAGGTAAAAATTCGCGGACACCGGATCGAGATGGGCGAAATCGAAACGCGTCTGACGCAGCACGAGTCGGTCAAGGAAGCGGTCGTGATCGCGGACAAGGACGAGAGCGGCCAAAATGTGCTGTACGCCTACTTCGTTTCCGAGCAAGAGCTGACCGTAGCGGAGCTGAGAACGTTTTTGGGCAGTACGCTTCCTTCTTACATGATTCCTTCCTTCTTTATTTGCTTGGCGGAAATTCCGTTGACAGCGAATGGAAAAGTCGAGCGAAAGAAATTGCCGAAGCCAGACGGCGCAGTCGTTACAGGAACCGCGTATGTCGCTCCGCAAAATGACATCGAGGCAAAGCTGGCGGAAATTTGGCAGCAGGTGCTGGGCATGAGCCAGGTAGGGATTCACGACGATTTCTTTGACCTGGGCGGGCACTCGTTGAAGGCGATGACGGTCATCTCCCAGGTCGCGAAGGCGCTGGAAGTCGATTTGCCTGTCAAAGCTCTGTTCGAACACCCGACCATAGCGGAGCTGGCCCGCTTCCTGTCGCAGTCGGAGAAAAGCAAGCACACCGCGATTCAGCCTGTGGAAGCGCAGGAGTTTTATCCGGTTTCTTCCGCGCAAAAAAGAATGTACATCCTCCAGCAGTTCGAAGGAAGCGGCATCAGCTATAACATTTCGGGCGCCATCCTGTTGGAAGGAAAGCTGGATTACGCCCGGTTTGCCAGCGCGATCCAACAACTGGCAGAGCGCCACGAAGCTTTGCGCACATCGTTTCACCGCATCGACGGCGAGCCTGTGCAAAAAGTGCATGCAAAGGTAGAAGTGCCACTGTTCATGCTGGAGTCGACCGAGGACAAGGCGGAGAACATCATGCGCGAGTTTGTCCGGCCGTTCGATCTCGGGGTCGCTCCGCTCGTGCGAACAGGCTTGGTCAAGCTGGGGACAGACCGCCACTTGTTCCTGCTCGACATGCATCATATCATTTCCGACGGCGTATCTTCGCAAATATGGCTGCGCGAGTTTGCCGAGCTGTACCAGGGAGCAGAGTTGCCGCCCCTTGCGCTCCAATACAAAGATTTCGCCGCCTGGCAAAACGAGTGGTTCCAGACAGACGCGTACAAGCAGCAGGAGCAGCATTGGCTGAACGCGTTTGCCGATGAAATCCCGCTCCTGAACTTGCCGACGGATTATCCGCGCCCGAGCCTGCAAAGCTTTGAAGGCGACCTCGTCCTGTTTGCCGCCGGAAAAGAGCGGCTGGAGCGGCTGCAACAAGTAGCGGCAGAGACAGGGACCACTCTGTACATGGTCTTGCTCGCCGCGTACAATGTGCTGCTGTCCAAGTACACAGGCCAGGAAGACATCATTGTCGGCACCCCTGTCGCTGGCCGTTCCCATGCGGACGTGGAACAGATCATGGGAATTTTCGTGAATACGTTGGCGATGCGCAACCAGCCGGCCAGCAGCAAAACGTTTGCGCAACTTTTGCAAGAAGTGAAGCGAAATGCGCTCGCGGCCTATGACCATCAAGATTATCCGTTTGAAGAGCTGGTGGAAAAGCTGGCGATCCAGCGGGATATTAGCCGCAATCCGCTGTTTGACACGATGTTTTCTTTGGAAAGCGCGAGCCAGAAGACGCTTGCCATCGACCGACTGACCGTGTCGCCGTATGAGCTGTTCAACAAAATTTCCAAGTTCGATCTCGTGTTGAATGCCAGTGAATCGCCAGCAGACATTCAGTTCCAGCTCACATTCGCCACCAGGCTGTTCAAGAAAGAAACGGTGCAAAGAATGGCCGAGCATTACCTGGAAATTTTGCGTGCGATCAGCGAGCGGCCGACAGTCAAACTGGCGGACATCGACATGATGACGGAAGCAGAAAAACGCGCCCTCCTGCTGAACGTGAACGATACGTTTGTGGAGCGCACTACCGCTATGGCCTTGCATCAATTCGTGGAGGAGCAGGCGGCACGCACGCCGGATGAAGTGGCTGTCGCGTATGAAGGGCACGCCTTAACCTACCGCGAGCTGAACGCCCGGGCGAATCAACTGGCTCGCTTGCTGCGCAGTCAGGGAACCCGTCCGGGTACATTGATCGGTATTATGGTAGACCGCTCGCCGGGGATGGTCGTCGGGATGCTGGCCGTGCTCAAAGCTGGCGGCGCGTACACGCCAATCGACCCGAGCTATCCGGCAGAACGAATCCGCTACATGCTCCGCGACAGCGAGGCGCCGATCTTGCTGACGCAGCGCCATTTGCAGGAGACGGTAGCGTATGCAGGGGCGATCATCGACGTAGACGAAGAAGCGATTTACACAGGAGACGACACGAATCTGGACAACGTCGCTGGCCAAGACGACCTGGCCTATGTGATCTACACGTCAGGATCGACGGGAAAGCCGAAGGGAGTCATGATCTCGCACCAGGCGATCTGCAATCACATGCTGTGGATGAGAGAGACGTTCCCGTTGACGACGGAGGATGCCGTCCTGCAAAAAACGCCGTTCAGCTTCGACGCTTCTGTATGGGAATTTTACTTGCCGCTGATGACGGGAGCGCGGCTCGTCCTGGCGAAGCCGGACGGGCATCGCGACATCGCGTACATGACTCGCCTGATTTGCGAACAAAACATTACGACTTTGCAGATGGTCCCGTCCTTGCTCGATCTGGTCATGACCGACCCGGGTTGGAGCGCATGCACGAGCTTGCAACGGGTGTTCTGCGGCGGCGAAGCGTTGACACCTGCTCTCGTCTCGCGTTTTTACGAGACGCAACAAGCCCGGTTAATTAACTTGTACGGCCCTACAGAAGCCACGATTGACGCGACCTACTGGCTTTGCCCGCGCCAGCAGGAATACAGCGTCATTCCGATCGGCAAACCGATTGACAACGTCCGCCTGTACGTCGTCAATGCGAGCAACCAGCTTCAGCCTGTAGGCGTTGCCGGGGAGCTGTGCATTGCCGGAGACGGTTTGGCCCGCGGCTATTGGCAGCGCGAGGAGCTGACGCAAGCAAGCTTTGTCGACAACCCGTTCGAGCCGGGCGGCAGGATGTATCGCACTGGCGACATGGTCCGCTATTTGCCAGACGGCGAGATCGAGTATGTGGGCCGCATCGATCATCAAGTAAAAATCAGAGGCCACCGCATCGAGCTGGGGGAAATCGAAGCCAAGCTTTTGCAGCATGAAGCGGTCAAAGCAGCCGTTGTCATCGCCCGCCAGGATGGCAACGGGCAAAACAGCCTGTCCGCCTATGTCGTGGCAAAGCAGGACATCCAAACAGCGGAGCTGAGAACGTACCTGTCTGCCGCATTGCCAGCCTACATGGTTCCGTCCGCGTTTGTTTTCTTGGAGCAGTTGCCGCTGTCGGCGAATGGCAAAGTGGATCGCCAAGCATTGCCGCAGCCGGAGGACGCAGCGGCAGCGGATTCGATGTATGTAGCGCCGCGCAACGAACTCGAAGCGAAGCTCGCACAGATGTGGGAAAGTGTGCTTGGCGTGGAGCGGATCGGGGTTCACGATCATTTCTTTGAGCTGGGCGGCCATTCCTTGAAGGCGATGAACGTCATTTCTTTGATTCAGCGCACCTTCCAGGCGGAAGTACCGTTGAAAGCGTTGTTTGAATCGCCGACGATCGCCAGCTTTGCCCCCATCGTCGCTGCCGCCAGCAAAGGCGCGTACACCGCGATCCAGCCTGTCGAAAAACAGGAGTATTACCCCGTGTCCGCCGCACAGAAGAGAATGTACATTCTCCAGCAAATGGAAGGGGCAGGCATCAGCTACAACATGCCTGGTTTCCTGTACCTCGACGGCAAGCTGGATACAGAGCGGCTGCAGCAAGCGCTCAACCGTCTGGTGCAGCGCCACGAATCTTTGCGCACTTCGTTCCACTCCGTGCAAGGCGAGACTGTTCAGCGCGTGCACGAGGATGTCGAGCTTGCGATCTCGTTTGGCGAAGCGACGGAGGCAGAGATCCGGCAAATAGCCGAGCGGTTTATCCAGCCGTTCGATCTGGGAACAGCCCCGCTTTGGCGTGCCGGACTCATCAAGCTGGCGCCGGAACGCCACCTGTTCATGCTCGATTTGCACCACATCGTCGCAGATGGCGTCTCCATCGGGCTGCTCATCCAGGAATTTGCCCGGCTTTATCGCGGCGAAGAGCTGCCTGAACTGCGCATTCAGTACAAAGATTTTGCCAAGTGGCAGAATGACTGGTTCCAGACCGATGAGTTTGCCGCGCAGGAAGCTTATTGGATCGACCGTTTTGCGGAGGACATCCCTGTTCTGAACCTGCCGACGGACTACCCGCGGCCCTCGGTCAAAAGCTTTGCGGGAGATCGCTTCGTCTTTGGCTCCGGCACCGCTTTGCAAAAAGAACTGCACCAGCTTGCGCACAAGACAGGGACGACGCTCTACATGGTGTTGCTTGCGGCGTACAATGTGCTGTTGTCCAAGTACTCCGGGCAAGAGGACATCGTCGTCGGCGCTCCTACTGCCGGCAGGTCGCATGCAGAGACAAAATCCATCGTCGGGATGTTTGTCAACACACTCGCCTTGCGCAACGAGCCAGCCGGGGACAAAGCCTTCCACAGCTTTTTGGCCGAAGTGAAAACGAACACGCTAAAAGCGTTTGAGCATCAGGACTATCCGCTCGACGAGCTTGTCGACAAGTTGAACATTCAGCGGGATTTGAGCCGCAATCCGTTGTTCGACACCGTCTTTATTTTGCAAAACATGGAGCAAAAGCCGTTTGCAATGGAGCGACTGACCGTGACGCCATATGCGACAGAGGTGAAGCAGGCCAAGTTTGACCTGTCGCTCGAGGCGTACGAGGAAAACGCGGAGATCGTCTTTAGCCTAGACTACTGCACCAAGCTGTTTTCGCGCGAGACGATGAAAAACGTAGCGGCGCATTTCCTGCAAATCTTGCGGGTCGTCGCCGCGAACCCCGAGGTGCTGCTGTCCGAGATCGCCATGCTGACCGCAGAGGAAAAGCAACGCTTGCTGGTCGACTTCAACGACACGCACAAGGATTTTCCGCAAGACAAAACGCTTTCGGCGCTGTTCGAAGAGCAAGCAGAAAAAACGCCGCAGGCGACAGCCGTTGAGATCGGCGAGCAGCAGTTGTCCTATCGGGAGTTAAACGAGCGGGCCAACCAGCTTGCCGCCACGTTACGCGAGCGGGGCGTAAAGCCTGACCAAACCGTAGGGATTATGGTCAACCGCTCTGTGGAGATGGCTGTCGGCATCCTCGCTATTTTGAAAGCAGGCGGAGCCTATGTGCCGATCGACCCGGAATATCCGGAGGAACGCATCGCCTACATGCTCGCGGATTGCGAAGCCCGGCTGGTGCTTGCGCAAAAGCATCTGGGACCGAAGCTCGGCTCCGGGGTGAGCGCGGAATGCCTGTACGTGGACGACGAGAGCGCCTATTCGGCGCAGCGCGCGAATTTGCAGCCGATCCATACCGCTTCCGACCTGGCTTACATCATCTATACATCAGGTACGACCGGGAAGCCAAAAGGGGTCATGGTCGAGCATCGCGGCATTGTCAACAGCGTGTTATGGAAAAAAGCGGAATACAAGCTGACCGTTGGCGACAGAAGCTTGCTGTCTCTGTCGTTTGCCTTCGATGCCTTCGTGCTGTCGTTCTTTGCGCCTGTTCTGTCCGGAGCAACCGTCGTACTGGCGCAAGAGGAAGAAGCCAAAGACCCTGTCGCGCTGAAAAAGCGCATCGCCGCTTCGCGCTGCACCCTGATGACAGGTGTGCCGAGCTTGTTCCAGGCTATTTTGGAATGCAGTACGTCGGCGGATCTCCGTCCGCTGCAAACCGTCACGCTCGGGGGAGAAAAAATCACGGCTCCGCTCGTTGAAAAGAGCAAGCAGTTGAATCCCGATCTCGTTATCGTCAACGAGTACGGTCCGACGGAAAGCAGTGTCGTCGCTACCTCGCTGCGCATAGTCGATACGGATGCCGCGATCACGATCGGGCGGCCGATCGCCAACACCAGCCTGTACATCGTCGACAAATTCCACCAGCTACAGCCCATCGGTGTGATCGGGGAAATTTGCATCGGCGGCCTCGGCTTGGCGCGGGGCTATTGGAACAAGCCGACGCTCACGGACGAGAAGTTCGTTCCGCATCCGTTTGCGGCAGGCGAGCGCATGTACAAGACGGGTGATCTCGGCAAATGGCTCCCGGACGGCACGATTGAATTTGTCGGTCGCATCGACGAACAGGTCAAAGTAAGAGGCTACCGGATTGAAATCGGCGAGATCGAGTCGGTTCTGCTCGCGGTAGAAAAGCTGACAGCCGCTGTTGTGGTCGTCCACGAAGATCAGCTCGGTCAGCCGTCTCTGGCTGCGTATTTTACTGCCACAGAAAAGCTCGAGGTCGCCAAGCTGTGGTCGCTTCTGGCGCAAAGACTGCCATCGTACATGATTCCCGCCTATTTTGTGCAGCTCGATCAGCTTCCGCTTACGCCAAACGGCAAAATCGACAAGAAAGCGTTGCCGAAGCCGGAGGGCAAGCCCGTAACCGGAGCGGAATACGCAGCGCCAACGAATGCTGTGGAACGAAAGCTGGCCGAGATTTGGGAGCGCGTGCTGGGGATGAGCGGCATCGGCATTCTCGACAACTTTTTCCAGCTCGGCGGCCATTCCTTGAAAGCGATGGCTGTCGCTGCACAGGTGCATCGCGAGTATCAGGTTGAGCTTCCGCTGAAAGTGCTCTTTGCGCAGCCTACGATCAAGGAGTTGGCCCAGTATGTCGCGACGAGCGGAAAAGAGGCGTATGTGCCGATCCAGCCTGCCCCGTTGCAGGAGTATTATCCCGTTTCGTCCGCGCAAAAGAGGATGTACGTCCTGCGCCAGTTTGCGGACACGGGCACGGTCTATAACATGCCGAGCGCATTGTACATCGAAGGCGATCTGGACGTCGAGCGGTTTGCGGCTGCCATCGACAGGCTGGTCGAGCGGCACGAGTCGCTTCGCACCTCTTTTCACACCGTAAATGGCGAGCCTGTCCAGCGCGTACACGAACATGTCGAGCTGCATGTGCAGTACGGCGAATTGACGGAAGAGCAAGTGGCGCCAACTGTCGCATCGTTTGTGCAACCGTTTGACCTGGCGAAAGCGCCGCTATGGCGGGTCGGACTTTTCAAGCTGGAGGCAAAACGGCATCTGTTCCTGATGGATATGCATCACATCATCTCGGACGGCGTCTCGGCCGGGATCATCGTGGAGGAGTTCTCGAAGCTGTATCGAGGCGAAGCGTTGCCGGCGCTCTCTGTGCATTACAAAGACTTCGCCCTCTGGCAGTCGGAGCTGTTCCAAACCGACGTGTACAGGAAGCACGAGGACTACTGGCTCCACGCGTTTTCCGGCGACATCCCGGTGCTCGATTTGCCAGCCGACTTTTCCCGTCCATTGGCCCAAAGCTTTGAGGGGGATTGCGTTTCGTTCCAGGCAGACAAACCACTGATGGACGCATTATCCAAGCTCGCCCAGGAGAACCAGTCCACGTTGTTCATGGTGTTGCTGGCCGCTTACAACGTGCTGCTGGCCAAGTACAGCGGACAAGAAGACATCGTCGTCGGAACGCCGATTGCGGGCAGATCGCACGCCGACGTCGAGAACGTTTTGGGGATGTTTGTCAATACGCTCGTGTTGCGAAACTACCCGGCCAAAGCGAAACAATTCCAGGCATTTCTGGAAGAGGTCAAACAAAATACGCTGCAAGCGTATGCGCATCAAGACTATCCGTTCGAAGCGCTGGTCGAAAAGCTGGACATCCAGCGCGATCCGAGCCGCAATCCGCTGTTTGACACCATGTTTATTTTGCAAAACCTGGACCAAAAAGCGTACGAGCTGGATGGGCTGAAACTGGAAGCATACCCTGCCGAAGCAGGCAACGCGAAATTCGATCTCACGCTGGAAGCGCACGAGGACGAGGCAGGCATTCATTTTGCGCTCGTCTACTCGACAAAACTGTTCCGCCGGGAATCCATCGAAAGAATGGCGGGGCATTTCCTGCAAGTGCTGCGCGAAGTCGTTGCCGATCAAACCGTTGCCTTGCAGGAGATCAGCCTGCTTGACGAGGAAGAGCGGCGGCTTGTCACGGTTGATTTTAACAACACGTTTGCCGACTATCCGCGCGATTGCACGATTCAGGAGCTGTTCGAGCAGCAGGCGGCAAAAACGCCCGAGCATGCTGCCGTCGTGATGGACGGAAAAAGGCTGACGTATCGGGAGCTGAACGAAAAAGCAAACCAGATCGCCCATGTCCTTCGTCGACACGGCGTCGAAAAAGACGGCATCGTCGGTCTGCTCGCCGATCGTTCGCCGGAGATGATTGCAGGCATCTTGGGGATTCTCAAAGCGGGCGGCGCCTATTTGGGCCTGGACCCGGAACATCCGTCAGAACGCCTTTCCTACATGCTCGAAGATGGCGGCGTGAAGGTAGTCCTTGTGCAGAGACACTTGTTGCCGCTCGTAAGCGAAGGTTTAATTCCGATCGTGTTGGAAGCGGCGAGTCTGGATCAGGAGGACTCCGGCAATCCGGCGATTGTCAACGGAGCGCGGGACATGGCTTACGTGATGTACACGTCAGGCTCGACAGGCAAGCCAAAAGGCGTCATGGTCGAACACCGCAACGTCACCCGACTGGTCATGCATACGAATTACGTGCAAGTCCGCGAAACCGACCGGATGGTGCAAACGGGCGCGATTGGCTTCGACGCCATGACGTTTGAGATTTTCGGCGCTTTGCTGCACGGGGCGAGCCTCTATGTGGTGCGCAAGGACGTCCTTTTGGATGCCGAGAAGCTGGGCAGCTTCCTGCGGGCGAACCAGATTACGACCATGTGGCTGACATCGCCGCTCTTTAACCAGCTCTCGCAAGAAAACCCGGCGATGTTTGACAGCTTGCGCGCCTTGATCGTCGGCGGCGAAGCGCTGTCGCCTGCACACATCAACCGGGTAAAAAGCGCCCTGCCCGACCTGGAAATCTGGAACGGGTATGGCCCGACCGAAAACACGACCTTCTCGACGTGCTATTTGATCGAGAAGCATTTTGCCGAGCAGATTCCGATTGGCAAGCCGATTGCAAACTCCACCGCGTACATCGTCGACGGCAACAATCAGCCGCAGCCGATTGGCGTGCCGGGCGAATTGTGCGTCGGCGGCGACGGGGTCGCACGAGGCTATTTGAACAAGCCGGACTTAACCGCGGAGAAGTTTGTCCCTAATCCGTTTGCGCCTGGCGAAACGATGTACCGCACGGGAGATTTGGCGAGGTGGCTGGCAAACGGGACGATTGAGTATTTGGGCCGGATCGACCAGCAAGTCAAAATTCGCGGATACCGGATTGAGCTTGGGGAGATCGAGACGGTACTGTCCCAGCAGGACAACGTAAAAGAAGCAGTCGTGGCCGTGATCGAGGAAGCGAACGGGCAAAAAGCGCTCTGCGCCTACTTCGTTCCGGAACAGGCAGTCGACGCCACCGAGCTGAGAGACGCGCTGTCCAAACAATTGCCTGGCTACATGGTTCCTGCCTACTATGTGCAAATGGAAAAGCTTCCGTTGACCGCAAATGGAAAGGTCGATCGCCGGGCACTGCCGCAGCCATCTGGCGAACGGACGGCAGGAAGCGCCTTTGTCGCTCCGCAAACGGAAACCGAAGCGAAGCTGGCGCAGATTTGGCAGACGGTTTTGGGGCTTCCAGCCATCGGTATTCACGACAACTTTTTTGAAATCGGCGGTCATTCCTTGAAGGCGATGAACGTCATCACGCAAGTCCATAAAACATTCCAGGTAGAGCTGCCGCTACAAGCGCTGTTTGCCTCTCCGACGATCCATGAGTTGGCGGCCTATATTGCCGAGAGTGCCTTCGAGCAGTTCGAAACGATCCCGCCGACAGAGCCAGCCGCGTATTATCCGGTGTCGTTTGCGCAAAAACGAATGTACATCCTGCATCAGTTCGAAGGAAGCGGGATCAGCTACAACGTGCCGAACGTGCTGGTGCTGGAAGGCAAGCTGGATTACGACCGCTTTGCCGCTGCCATCCAGAGCCTGGTCAAGCGGCATGAAGCTTTGCGCACTTCGTTCCATTCGGTAAACGGGGAGCCGCTGCAACGAGTCCATGCCGAGGTCGAGCTGCCAATCCGCATGATCGAGGCGACAGACGAGCAGGCAGAAGCGCTCGTGCAAGAGTTGATCCAGCCATTTGATCTTGCGACTGCCCCGTTGTTCAGGGTGAACCTGATAAAGCTTGGCGCAGAGCGGCACTTGTTCTTCATGGATATGCACCACATTATTTCCGATGGCGTATCGCTTGCGGTCATCGTCGAGGAAATCGCCAGTTTATACGAAGGAAAGCAGCTTTCTGACCTGCGCATCCAGTACAAAGATTTTGCCGTGTGGCAAACGAAGCTGGCCCAGTCTGAACGCTTCCAAAAGCAGGAGGAATTTTGGACCCGGACGTTTGCCGACGAGATTCCGTTATTAAATCTGCCTGCTGACTACCCAAGACCTTCCGTGCAGAGCTTTGACGGCGACACGGTAGCGCTTGGCACGGGACAACACCTGCTGGAACAACTGCGTCAGCTCGCTAGCGATACCGGTACGACTTTGTTCATGGTGCTCCTGGCTTCGTACCATGTGCTGCTCTCCAAGTACGCAGGCCAGGAAGAGATCGTCATCGGCACACCGATTGCAGGCCGCTCGCACGCAGATGTAGAGCGCATCGTCGGGATGTTTGTCAACACGCTCGCCTTAAAAAATACGGCGGCAGGCAGCCTGAGCTTCCGCGCGTTTTTGGCGGACGTGAAGCAAAATGCGCTCCATGCCTTCGAGCATCAAGACTATCCGTTCGAGCACCTGGTCGAGAAGCTGCAAGTGCGGCGCGATCTGAGCCGAAACCCGCTGTTTGACACGATGTTCAGCCTCGGGCTTGCCGACGCAGCCGCAGGGCAAGTAGCGGGACTGAAGCTGTCGCCGTACCCGGTGAACGGCCATATCGCCAAATTCGACCTTTCGCTGGATGCGATGGAAAAACGAGATGAGCTGCTGGTCCAATTCAGCTATTGCACGAAGTTGTTTGCCAAAGAAACGATCAATCGGCTGGCGACCCACTTCGTCCAGCTTTTGCAGACGATCACCGCCGATCCCGACATCAAGCTGGCCGAGATCAGCGTGCTGTCCCAGGCGGAGACGGAGCGCATGCTGGAGGGCTTTCTCGAAACGAAGAGAGCTTATCCAACGGACAAAACGTTCCAGATGCTGTTCGAGGAGCAAGCGGAAAAAACACCGTACCAGATTGCGGTCGTGTGCGAAAACGAACAACTGACCTATCGCGAGTTGAATGCAAAAGCAAACCGGCTCGCCCGCGTCCTGCGGCGAAAAGGCGTCAAGCCGGAGAGCACCGTCGGCATCCTCGTAGACCGCTCGCCCTACATGGTCATCGGCATGCTGGCCGTTTTGAAAGCAGGCGGGGCATTCGTCCCGATTGATCCGGACTATCCGCTGGAGCGCCAAGCGTTCATGCTCGAAGACAGCGAGGCGAAGCTGCTGCTCACTTTGCAAAAAATGAACAGCCAAGTTGCCTTCCCTTATGAAACCATTTATCTGGATACAGAGAGAGTGGACCAGGAGGAAGCAGACAATCTGGAGCACGTTGCGCGTCCAGAGCACGCAGCATACATCATTTACACTTCCGGTACGACAGGCAAGCCAAAAGGGGTCGTCATCGAGCATCGCAGCTATGCCAATGTCGCATTTGCCTGGAAGGACGAGTATCACCTGGACAGCTTCCCGGTACGGTTGCTGCAAATGGCGAGCTTCGCCTTTGACGTCTCGACGGGCGATTTTGCCCGGGCACTGCTGACAGGCGGGCAGCTCGTCATCTGCCCGAACGAGGTCAAGATGGACCCTGCTTCGCTGTACGAGATTATCAGGCGCCACGAAATCACCATTTTCGAAGCGACACCCGCCCTGATTATGCCGTTGATGCACTACATTTACGAAAACAAGCTGGACATCAGCCAGATGAAGCTGTTGATTCTCGGAGCGGACAGTTGTCCGGCAGAAGACTTCAAAACGTTGCTTGCGCGCTTCGGCCACACGATGCGCATTATCAACAGCTACGGCGTGACAGAGGCGTGCATCGACACCAGCTACTACGAAGAAACAGACGTCACCGCCATCCGCTCGGGAACGGTGCCGATCGGAAAACCGCTTCCGAACATGACGATGTACGTAGTCGATGCGCATTTGAATTTGCAGCCTGTCGGGGTCGTGGGCGAATTGTGCATCGGCGGAGCGGGCGTGGCGCGCGGCTACTTGAACAGGCCGGAGTTGACGCAAGAAAAGTTCGTGCCGAACCCGTTTGCCCCAGGTGAACGACTGTACCGCACAGGTGATCTCGCGAAGTGGCGCGCAGACGGCCATGTCGAGTTCCTCGGACGCAATGACCACCAGGTAAAAATCAGGGGCGTCCGCATCGAGCTGGGCGAAATCGAGACACAACTGCGCAAGCTGGACGGAATTGCGGAAGCAGTCGTGGTCGCAAGAGAAGACCACAGGCAGGAAAAGGAATTATGCGCATACGTCGTGACGGACCATGCGCTTGACGCCGCAGAGTTACGGGCGAATTTGCTGAAGGAGCTGCCGCAAGCGATGATTCCATCGTATTTCGTAACCTTGGACGCGCTGCCGCTGACTGCCAATGGCAAAGTAGACAGACGCTCCTTGCCAGCGCCGGATGTCACCATGCTGCGAACGACCGAATACGTCGCGCCGCGCTCTGTATGGGAAGACCGACTGGCCCGCGTATGGGAGCAGGTGCTAAACGTTCCGCAAGTGGGCGTGCAAGACGACTTTTTCGCGCTCGGCGGCCACTCCCTGCGTGCCATGCGGGTGATAGCGAGCATGCACAACGAATACCAGGTCGATATTCCGCTCCGCATCTTGTTCGAGAAACCGACGATTCAGGAATTGGCGGCGTTCATCGAAGAGACTGCCAAAGGGAACGTTTTCTCGATCGAGCCAGCGCAACAGCAAGCGTACTACCCGGTTTCTTCGGCGCAAAAGCGCATGTACATTCTCGATCAATTTGAAGGAGTCGGCATCAGCTACAACATGCCGTCGACCATGCTGATCGAAGGCAAGCTGGACCGAACACGGGTGGAAGCGGCGTTCCAGCGCCTGATTGCGCGCCATGACAGCTTGCGCACTTCGTTTGCCGTCGTCAACGGAGAGCCTGTGCAACACATTCACGCGGACGTTCCTTTTGCGCTTGCCTATTCGGAAGTTACAGAAGACGAAGCGCGCAAACTCGTTTCTTCCCTCGTGCAGCCGTTCGATCTCGGGGTCGCACCGCTCATGCGCGTCTCGCTTTTGAAAATCGGCGAGGATCGTCACGTGCTACTCACCGATATGCATCACAGTATTTCTGATGGCGTGTCCTCCGGCATTTTGCTGGCCGAGTGGGTGCGGTTGTATCAGGGTGACGTTTTGCCGGAGCTGCGCATCCAGTACAAAGACTTCTCCGTGTGGCAGCAGGCGTTTTTCCAATCGGCTGCCTTCGAGAAGCAGGAAGCGTACTGGCTCCAGACGTTTGCCGATGAGATTCCCGTGCTGAACATGCCGACGGATTTCGCCCGCCCCGGCACCCAGAGCTTTGCCGGGGATCAGTACACGCTTCAAACGGGCAAACCGCTCGCGGAAGGCTTGAACCAACTGGCGCAAGCGACGGGAACGACCTTGTACATGGTTTTGCTCGCCGCGTACAACGTGCTGCTCGCCAAGTATGCCGGGCAGGAGGACATCGTCGTCGGCACGCCGATTACAGGCAGATCCCATGCCGATCTGGAACCGATCGTCGGCATGTTCGTGAACACGTTGGCGATGCGAAACAAGCCGCAGCGCGAAAAAACGTTCAGCGAATTTTTGCAGGAAGTCAAACAAAATGCGCTGGATGCGTACGGCCACCAGGATTACCCGTTTGAAGAGCTGGTGGAAAAGCTCGCGATTGCGCGCGACTTGAGCCGAAATCCGCTGTTTGACACCGTGTTTACGTTCCAAAACAGCACAGAAGAGGTCGTGGCGCTGCCTGCATGCACGCTTACGCCGTTCATGACCGAAGAAACAGGCAAGCACGCGAAGTTCGACCTGACGCTGATCGCCACGGAGGAGAAAGAAGAAATTACGATTGGCGTAGAGTACAGCACAAGCTTGTTCACGCGCGAAACGATCGAACGGCTAAGTCGCCACTTCCTGGCGATTGCCGCGAGCATCGTGCACAATCCGCACATCCGCCTGGGCGATATCGACATGCTCTCGCTTGAAGAAAAACAGCAGATTTTGGCCGGGTTCAACGACACAGCCGTCAACTATGACCTGGACAAAACGCTGCACCAGCTATTCGAAGAGCAGGTCGAGAAGACACCGGATCAGGCCGCGCTTCTCTTTAACGGGCAAACGCTGACCTACCGCGAGCTGAACGAGCGAGCAAACAGACTGGCAAGGGTACTGCGCGCAAAAGGAATCGGGCCGGACCGGCTTGTGGCGATCATGGCGGAGCGTTCACCGGAAATGGTGATCGGCATTCTCGGCATTTTGAAGGCAGGCGGCGCCTACGTGCCGATCGACCCTGGCTATCCGCAGGAACGCATCCAGTACTTGCTAGCAGACAGCCAAGCAGCCTTGCTGCTCAGCCAAGCCCATCTGCTGCCGCTGTTGGCCCGCGTGTCCAACGAGCTGCCGGAGTGCCTTGAGCTGAACGCTGAACAGGATGCCGGGCTTGGCGGAACCAATCTGCCGCCCGTCAACCAGCCGACTGATCTTGCCTATGTCATTTACACGTCCGGTACGACTGGCAAGCCGAAGGGCGTGATGATCCCGCATCGGGGAATCGTCAATTGCTTGCAGTGGAGAAGGGATGAATACGGCTTCGGGCCGCGCGACAGAGCCTTGCAAGTATTCTCTTTTGCCTTCGACGGCTTTGTCGCCAGCTTGTTCGCTCCGCTTCTCGGTGGAGCAACGTGCGTGCTGCCGCGAGAGGAAGAAGCCAAAGACCCGGTCGCATTGAAAAAGCTGATCGGCGCAACGGAAGTCACCCACTACTACGGCGTGCCGAGTCTGTTCCAGGCGATTCTCGATTGCTCGGCGGCAACCGACTTCCCGCGCCTGCGCTGCGTCACGCTGGGCGGCGAGAAGCTGCCTGTACAGCTTGTGCAAAAAACAAAAGAAAAGCACCCGGCAATCGAAATCAACAATGAATACGGGCCGACCGAAAACAGCGTCGTGACCACCATCTCCCGTTCGATTGAAGCGGGGCAAGCGATCACGATTGGCCGACCGCTTGCGAACGTACACGTCTACATCGTGGACGACGGGCATCACCTGCAGCCGGTTGGCGTGGTCGGCGAGCTATGCATCGGCGGAGCCGGGCTTGCCCGCGGCTATTGGAACAAGCCGGAGCTGACCGCAGAGAAGTTTGTCGAAAATCCGTTTTGCCCGGGCGAGCGCATGTACAAAACAGGCGACCTGGTGAAATGGCGGCCAGACGGCACGATTGAATACATCGGCCGTGCAGACGAACAGGTCAAGGTGCGAGGGTATCGCATCGAAATCGGGGAGATCGAGAGTGCCGTCCTCGCTTACCAAGGCATCGATCAAGCAGTCGTCGTCGCCCGTGACGATGACGCCGCTTATGGCCCATACCTTTGCGCCTATGTCGTCGCCGCAGCAGAAGTGTCCGTATCCGGCTTGCGAAGCCATCTGGCCAAAGAGCTGCCTGCTTACATGGTGCCGAGCTATTTCGTCCAACTGGAGCAACTGCCGCACTCCGCAAACGGAAAAGTAGATCGCAAAGCATTGCCGAAACCGCAACAGTCGGATGCGACTACACGCGAGTACGTGGCGCCGAAAAATGCGACCGAACAGCAACTGGCATCCATTTGGCAAGAAGTATTGGGCGTAGAGCCAATCGGCATCACGGACGATTTCTTTGAACTGGGCGGCCATTCCTTAAAAGCTACGCTGTTGATTGCCAAAGTGTATGCGTACATGCAGATCGAGCTGCCGCTGAACCTCATCTTCCAACATCCGACGGTAGAAAAGGTAGCCGATTTCATCACGCACAAACGCTTTGAAACGCGGTACGGCAAAGCCATTTTGTTGAATGAGCAAACGGGCAGAAACGTCTTCTGCTTCACGCCAATCGGGGCCCAGAGCGTGTATTACCAGAAGCTTGCCGCAGAAACTCACGGTGTCTCCCTGTACAGCTTTGATTTCATCCAGGAAGACGACCGGATGGAGCAGTATATCGAGGCGATCACCGCGATTGATCCAGACGGGCCGTACACGCTCATGGGCTATTCCTCCGGAGGCAATCTGGCCTTTGAGCTTGCAAAAGAACTGGAGAAACGCGGCCATGTCGTAACCGATCTCATCCTGTTCGACTCGTACTGGAAAGACAAGGCGATCGAGCGGACTGTCGCGGAAACGGAAAACGACATTGCCCAGTTGTTCGCTGAGATCGGCGAAAACACCGAGATGTTCAACATGACCGAAGAAGATTTCCAACTGTACGCGGCCAACGAGTTTGTGAAGCAAAGCTTCGTCCGCAAAACGGTCAGCTATGTCATGTTCCATAACGAACTGGTGAACACCGGAATGACGAATGCCGCGATCCACCTCATCCAATCGGAGCTGGAGGCGGACGAGGACGCTCCGGTGGCAGCCGAATGGAACGAAGCTGCCTGGGCAAAAGCGACGAAACGGCTGATGACGTACAACGGGTACGGCATCCACGCGCATATGTTGGCAGGCCGCTACGTGTCGCAAAATGCCGCGATCTTCCAAAACATCCTGCAGGAACTGTTCATCCTGAAATAAGACGGCAACCGAGTGAGGATTCCCCTTGGGAGAAAGCTTTTCCGGGGGGAATCCATCCCTAACATCTTTGGAGAGGAGCCGCACATGATTTTTCCCAAGCAAGATCCCTACGCAAGGAGCACCTCCGCGTTTGGCTGGGCATTGTCGTTTGTCAAGCCTTACCGGATCTGGGTTGTGATCTGCATCGTTGCTTCGGTGCTCGTGGCGGTGGCAGACATTTGGATGGGCATCCTGATTCAAAGCATGGTCGAACATACAAACGACTTTGACAAGCTGGTCAGCATCGCCCTCATCATTTTTTGTCTCACCATCGTCGGTTTTCTCGCAAAATATTTCATTACGTACGCAGCAGCCCGATTCAGCGCAAGAGCCATGCGGGATTTGAAAAACAAAATCGCTTCTCATCTCGAAAAAGTCCCCATGTCCACGATGGATCAATACCATTCAGGCGATCTCGTCTCTCGCCTGACAAGCGATGCGCAACTCTTGCAAAGTTTTTTGCAGCAACATTTTTTCCAACTGTTTTACTTGCCGGTCGTGTTTGCCGGGGCACTGGCCCTGCTGCTGTCGATCCATTGGAAGCTGATTCTTTTCAGCGTCGCGATCCTGCCTGTTGCAATCGCGGTCACAGGGCGGATGAGCAGACCACTGCAAAAGTACGCCGAGCGGATGCAGGAGCATTTGGGGCAAACCAACGCCATTGCCCAGGACACGTTGTCCGGGATTCACATGGTGAAAGCTTTTCAACTGGAAGACGTGATGTATTGCAAATACGCAGCGGGGATGAAACAAGTGCTGCACAACGGGATACAGGCGGAAAAAAAGCGAGCTTTTATGACCGCACCCGGCATTTTGCTGTTTTCGGCCCCGATCCTGTTTTTTGTCGCCTACGGCGGTTACTTGATCCAGACAGGGGAATTGAGCCTCGGCAGCCTGGTCATTTTCAGCTATTTGCTTCACTTTATTATCGAGCCGCTGTCTCTTGCCCCCGTGCTGTTTGCCCAAGTCCAGGAAACGTCCGGAGCAGCCAAGCGTCTGCAAGAAATTTTTTTGCAGCCTGTGGAGCCAGACGATCAGCCAGCCATTCGCATCAATCCACAAGCGGTTCCGGTCGAGTTCGAGAGCGTCACGTTTGCCTATGACACGACGAACATCGTGGAGGACGTCAGCTTTGCGCTCCCCCGCAACAAAACGGTTGCGCTGGTCGGCTCCAGCGGCAGCGGAAAGAGCACCATTCTGAAATTGCTGTGCGGGTTTTACCAACTCGAAGCGGGCAACGGGTGCGTGAAAATGTTCGGGCATTCCTTGCACGACTGGAATACGGCACAGATGCGCAGCTATTTGTCCCTCGTCTCGCAGGACACGACGCTTTTTCCGGTGTCGATTGCGGAAAACATCTCGTACGGCCGGATTCATGCGACGCGAGACGAGATCATTGCTGCGGCCAAAGCAGCCAATGCGCATGATTTCATCATGGAGCTTCCCCACGGCTATGAAACAAAAGTGGGGGAACGCGGCTCTCGCCTGTCTGGCGGACAAAAACAGCGTATCGCTATTGCCCGGGCGATTTTAAAGGATGCGCCAATTTTGTTGCTGGATGAGCCGACGTCCGCTCTCGATACCGAGTCGGAGGCGCTCGTCCAGGAAGCGCTGGAAAATGTGATGCGCGATCGGACGGTGCTGGTCATTGCCCATCGCCTCTCCACGATCAAAGACGCGGATGAAGTGCTCGTCCTCGAACATGGCCGAATCGTCGAAAGAGGCACGCACTACGAATTGCTTGCCCAAGGCGGCGTGTACACCCGCTTGTATCAAAAACAGTTTGCCACAGAGGAGCAACGAGCGCTGGCAGCGGAGGGGATATAGGAATGTTCATCCAAAAGTTGGGGCAGGAGCTTCTTCAACTGCTGTCGTTGATGAAAGCCAAAAAGCGCGCGTATTTTTTGGGGCTTTTGGGCGATGGAATCGGGCAAGCCTCGGTTTTGGTCGCGTTGCCATTTGTGTTTAAGGACTTGACCGATTTTGCGCATACAAAAGACCCGGCCCTGCTCACCAGAGCGATTGTCACCATCGCCGCGATGTTTTTGTTGTTCAGTCTCCTGTCGCCCTTTTTTAGCTACATCTATCGGCGCTGCGTTCGCGAGCTGATTGCCGACATCCGGCTGCTTGTCTTTCAGCGTTTGAGCCGATTGCCGTTTGCCTATTATGAACAGCACCATTCGGGCGATACGATGTCGCGGCTGGGCAACGATGTCCAACTGATGGAACGGGCGTACGGAGAGCAATTGAAAACGCTGTGCATCATTTTGTTGTCACTGATCGGGTCTATCATCGGGATGTTTGCCCTGGATGGAAAAATCGCTACGGTGCTTTTGCTCGTAAGCACGTTGACCTTGTACGTGAATGCGCAGTTTGCCAAGTCCGTGCGGCGCATCGGCGACCAGTTGCAGCAGCAGTTGGGGATCGGAACCGAACGGCTGAGCGATTTTTTGGCAGGCTTGCCCGTCGTCAAAATGTTTCATTTACATAACGTCGTGACTGCCCGCTATACGAAAGCCAATGAAGAAGTGGCTTCGTCGGCCATCAAGCAAGGGCATAAGCACGCGCTGCTGGAAGGGACCAACTTTTTCATCCAGTTTGTCAGCTTCGGCGGAATGCTTGTGGTTGGCATCATGCTGGTCGCCAAACAAATGATCGGACTCGGCGTACTGGTCGCCATGATTCAGCAGCAAATGCTTGTGACACTGGCCTTTTTGCAGCTCGGTCAGGTCATCACGACGTTGCAAGGCTCGCTCGCGGGCGCTTCGCGGATCGTCGGGTTTCTCCAGGAGCCGCTCGAACCGGACCAGTACCCGCTCCGTTTCGCCCACGCCGATGATAGCGACAGCATGCTGAAAATGGAGCAGGTCGTCTTCGGATACACCGCCGACACAAAAGTGCTCGATGGAGTATCGCTGCACATCGGACGCGGCCAAATGGCTGCGCTCGTCGGGACGAGCGGCGGCGGCAAAAGTACGGTCATGAAGCTTTTGCTAGGCTATTACCCGCCTGCAGCCGGCTCGCTTTTTCTGATGGGAAAACCGCTCGGACAATACTCGATTGCCGAACTGAGAAGCCTGGTTGCCTACGTGCCGCAGGACGCCTTTTTGTTCGAAGGGACGATTGCAGAAAACATCCGCTACGGTTGCCAGGACGCCACGGAAGAAGATGTCGTGAGAGCGTGCAAAGCGGCCTACGCTCACGATTTCATCCTGGAGCTGCCGGACGGATATCAGACGAGAACGGGCGAGCGGGGCGCGAAGCTGTCGGGGGGACAGCGTCAGCGCATCGCGATTGCCAGAGCGATCCTGAAACATGCGCCGATTTTGTTGCTCGATGAAGCAACCTCTGCGCTGGATGCGGAATCGGAGTATTGGGTGCAGCAAGCATTGGCGGCTCTCATGCAGGAAAAAACGGTTCTGGTCATCGCGCATCGCCTGTCGACCGTCGAGCATGCGGACATCATTTACGTGCTGCACGAAGGAAAAGTCGTGGAACAGGGGCGGCATGCGGAGTTGCTCGCTCAAAACGGTTTGTACGCCAGCATGTATGAAGTCCAGCAGCGAAAAGACCTACCTGCGCGCGAATGGTCACAGAGCAGCGCCGGCCTCGCATAGCCGTGTTTGGCATCGGGCTACGCTTTTAGGAATCAGGAAAGATGGGGGAAAGAGTTGAAGCTGTTTTGCTTTCCGTACGCAGGCGGACTTCCTGGCATCTATTACAGTTGGAAGTCGAGACTTCCGCCCACGTTTTTGGAAATCGACCCGTTTGAGGTGCGCCCGCACCCTCCCCAGCAAAAGCAGGATACGTTCTTGCCAACCTGCTTTTACGAGCTGCTGGAGGACGTGTGCGAACGGATCACGCCCGCGCTTCACGAGACACGGTTTGCCTTTTTCGGCCACAGTATGGGCGGTCTCGTCGCTTTTGAGCTGACGCGAAAGCTGATGCAAAAGGGAGCGCCGTTGCCCGAGCACTTGTTTTTGTCCGCCTCGCGTGTACCGCATGCGTATCACAAGCTCGTAAAGACGTACAACCTGCCGCACGCCGAGTTCGTCGAAGCGTTGCGCAAGCTCGGCGGCACACCAGAAGACGTCTTGGAAAATCCGGAGCTGCTGGAGCTGTTTTTGCCGATCTTGCGGGCCGATTTTCAAGCGGTGCAGACGTATGAAATGAATCCCGCCCTTCCACGCCAAGTGCCTGTGAACATGACGGTGCTGTACGGTACGGAGGATTCGATTGAACCCGAAGATATTTGGACCTGGCGCGACTACTGCGAGCGGGCATGTCGCTTTTACCCGGTGTCTGGCGGTCATTTCTTCCTGCTCCAGCAAACCGGCCCGATCCTCGAAATCATTCAACATGCGCTGAACGAAGAAACCATGGTGCCAATCCATCCCTCTTTCTAGCAAAGCGGGGTGGCACAATATAAATCCTATCTGAAAAGGTTGGTGTTACGATGAAAACGCAAAAAGCTTTGTCCCGCATGCTGGCAGCCGCTACGTTAACGACGGTACTGGTCTGCCCCACTGTCGCAAGCGCAGCGGCTCCTGCTCCGATGCTGCATGACGACAACCCGAACGGCCATTTTGGGGACTGGTACACGGGTGCAATTCCTCCCAACGTCTCCAATGACAAACCCGTGATTCTCTTTGTGCAAGGCTTGCACTCTACCTACAAAACATGGTACACGGAAGACGGATTTTACGATGCGGCCTATAACGCCGGGTATCGTACCGCTTTTGTCCAGTTGAAGGACGCAGATGGCACTGGCGGAAACATGTGGACAAACGGTGCGAAGCTCGCCGAAGTAATCAAAAAAGTGGCAAATTATTACGGCGTTTCGAAAATCAATGTCATTGCGCATTCCAAAGGCGGCATTGACACACAGACCGCGCTCGTCCACTACGGGGCACATCCGTACGTAAACGTGGTCCATCAGTTGTCTACCCCGAACAAAGGGTCAGAACTGGCGGACCTGGCATACAGCAACTGGGCAGGGTGGCTCGCGGATATTCTCGGCAAAAAAGACGATGCCGTGTACTCCTTGCAAACGTCATACATGGCGAATTTCCGTTCCCAGACCGACAACCGTAGCGAAAACGGTTACACGACCACTTACATGTCTGCCGGAACAGGCGACGATGGCTTGTTTAGCGCCACGTGGTTTGCCCATGCCGTTCTTCCCGGCGAAGACGATGGCGCTGTTTCCGTAGATTCGGCTCTCGGCTTGCCTTACGGGATCAAGAGCTTTACGAAAAACATTTCCCACGGGCAAATCGCGAAAGCTTCGCACACGTGGAACCTGGTCGAGCCGAAACTGAAAAAAGCATCCGCTGCGCTTCGCGAACAGCCGAACAAAGTAAGCAAAACCAAAACGAAAGCTTCTGCCGCAGAAGAAAGCTCCTTCATTTTGCGCGGCGGCGAAGTGGAGGACAAGGTATCTGAAACGTTTTTCCTGGAGAGCGGCATTGACAAGCTGAACCTCGACACGATGACTGCCTCGAAAGATACGAAGGTGACATTGATTAGCCCGTCTGGCCAGGAGTATGAGGCAGATTTGAGCAAAAAGAGCAACGCAGAGGACGAACCTCCGATTTTCAGCGATGCCGTTCATCATTTCATTGAAGTCGACGAGCCAGAAGCGGGGGAATGGACGCTTGAGGTAGAGGGCGAAGACGATGCGTTCTTCATGGTCGCTTCGATTGAAGGCGGCGAGCGGGCAAAGGTAAAAGCAAGCAAAAAAGTATTCCAGCAGGGCGACAAAGCGAAAATTTCCGTCGAGCTGGGCAACAACGAAATTGATCCGTCCTTGCTGCAAAAAGCAAATGTGACGCGCTCGCTCAACGGCAAAAAGGCGAGTGTGCTCGACCAGGTGAAGTTTGCCATCAAGGGCGAAGAGCTGACTGGCAATTTTACGGTCCCAACCAAGCCGGGCGTGTACAATCTGTCTTTTGACGTAACGGGCATCAATGAAGACGGCGAGCCATTTACCCGTTCGATCAACTACAATTTTGCGGTAACCGATGACGATGGTGAGTTAGAGAAATAAGCTGCGGCAAACGATGGACGACCCTTTTTACAGGGTCGTTTTTTTCTGTGTCGGCCTTCTCTTCCCGGGGAGAAAAAGCATGTCCGGCTCGACTATGGATGCACGAGGAATGGTACAATGGGAAGATGAGTCAGAAACTACCAGTAGCGGGAGGGTGTTACGCATGAGCGAACCGAATCAGGAGTATATCGTCATCTCGGGTGCGCGGGAAAACAATCTCAAAAACGTATCGTTGCGCATTCCCAAACGGAAGATTACGATTTTCACCGGGGTATCCGGGTCCGGCAAATCTTCCATCGTGTTCGATACGATTGCCGCAGAATCGACGCGCTTGCTGAATGAGAACTTCAGCATGTTCGTGCGCAATTTCCTGCCGCGCTATCCGCAGCCGGATGCAGACGCAATCGAAAACTTGAGCATGGCTGTCATCGTCGACCAGAAGCGGCTGGGCGGCGGTTCGCATTCCACGATGGGCACGATTACCGATATTTCTCCCATTCTCCGCCTGCTTTTTTCGCGGGTGGGGCAGCCGTATGTCGGACAAGCGCACATGTTTTCGTTTAACGATCCGCAAGGGATGTGCCCGGAGTGCAACGGGATCGGCCGCAAATTGGGCGTCGATATGAGCAAGGCGATCGACATGTCCAAGTCGCTGAACGAAGGGGCGATCATGCTGCCGGACTATAAAGTAGATAGCTGGGATTGGACGTTGGTCGTGCAGTCAGGCTCGTTTGACCCGGACAAAAAGCTGCGCGATTACTCGGCGGAGGAACTTGAGCAACTGCTGCACGGCAAAGCGAGGAAAGTGAAGCTGGACTTCGCCGGAAAGGCGACGAACATTACCGTAGAAGGCGTCATCGAGAAGTTCACCAACAAGTACATCAAGCAGGACGTGAAAACGAAGTCCGAACGCACCCAAAAAGCGGTCGCCCCGTACATAATCGAAGGGCCATGCCCTAGCTGCCGCGGCGCAAGGCTCAGCCAGGCCGCGCTTAGTTGCAAAATCAACGGGCGCAACATCGCGGACATGTCTGCCATGGAGGTCGGCCAGCTCATCCGCGTCATCCGGGAAATTGACGACGCCACCGCCGCCCCGATCGTCAAGTCGCTGACAGAGCGGCTGCAGCATCTGGTCGATATCGGGCTGGACTACTTGACGCTGGACCGGGAGACCGATACGCTGTCCGGCGGCGAGTCGCAGCGCGTCAAGATGGTCAAGCATTTGAGCGGCAGTCTGGTGGATGTCACTTACATTTTCGATGAGCCGAGCGTTGGCTTGCACCCGCGCGATGTCCATCGGTTAAACGGCTTGCTGCAAAAGCTGCGCGACAAAGGCAATACCGTCATCGTCGTCGAGCATGACCCGGATGTCATCAAGGTAGCCGACCATATCGTCGACGTCGGGCCTCACGCGGGCAGCCGCGGCGGCAACATCATGTACGAAGGCAGCTTCCAGGGTCTGCTGGAGTCAGGCACCCTGACAGGCACGCACATGAAGCGGCCGCTGCAGTTGAAGCAAGATTGCAGGCAGCCGTCCGGCAAGCTTTCCATTAAAGAAGCTACTTTGCACAATTTGCAAAACGTGAGTGTGGATATTCCCACCGGCGTGCTGACAGTCGTGACGGGTGTCGCCGGCTCAGGCAAAAGCACGCTCATTAACGAAGTATTCCTCCGCCAGCATCCGGACGCCATCGTCATCGACCAGTCGGCAGTAGGCGTGTCGACGCGCTCGAATCCCGCCACCTACACAGGGATTATGGACGATGTGCGCAAGGCGTTTGCTTCCGCGAACAAGGTCAATCAAAGCTTGTTCAGCTTCAACTCCAAAGGCGCTTGCGAGAACTGCCAGGGGCTCGGGGTCGTGTACACAGACCTGGCCTTCCTTGAGAGCGTGAAGCTGCCGTGCGAAGTATGCGGCGGCAAGCGGTTCAAGGAAGAGGTGCTCGACTACAAGCTGAACGGCAAGTCTATCGCAGATGTACTGGAAATGACAGTGGAGCAGGCGTTGGACTTTTTCGAGCTAAAAGAAGTCGTCCGCAAGCTGCAGGCGCTAAGCGATGTGGGGCTGAACTACATTACGCTCGGCCAGCCGCTCAGCACGCTCTCGGGCGGGGAATGCCAGCGCATCAAGCTGGCCAGCGAGCTGCATAAAAAGGGCAGCATTTACGTCATGGACGAGCCGACGACAGGACTGCACATGTCAGATATCGGCCACCTTTTGGAGATCATGAACCGCCTCGTGGATGCGGGCAATACCGTGATCGTCATCGAGCACAACCTCGAAGTCATCAGCCAGGCGGACTGGATCATCGACATGGGGCCGGACGGCGGGAGCAAAGGCGGCCAGGTCGTGTTTGAGGGCACACCGTCGCAGATCGTCCATGCGGAGCAGTCGATTACGGGGAAGTATTTGCGGTAAGGCGGAGATGAGGGAGCTTTCATCCATCGTAAAAAAACTAGCTCAGATAGCCACAGGTTTCTAATGTTTTGTCAAACAGTCATGGAAAGGAGAGCGCACATCATGCCAGACAAGCAAAAGACAATCCCGGACAACACGGCGGTGCGAGTCGCATTGTGGCGGGCATTGCACGTCCGGCTCGACTCCGCACCACATGTGCTTGCAGACGAAGTTGGCCTGCAACTGGCGAACCCGGACGCCGATTGGCGCCAGCGCCCCGATATGGACCCGCAGTTCTCGCGCAGCTTCCGGGCGTCTATCGTAGCTCGTGCCCGCTTCGTGGAGGATCTCGTCAGCGAACAAGCCGATCAGGGCGTCACGCAATACGTTATTCTCGGTGCAGGTCTGGACACTTTTGCCCAGCGTCGCCCGGAGATCGCCGCGAACATCCGCGTCTTTGAAGTCGACCAGCCCGAAACACAGGCGTGGAAGCGGCAACGCCTGCTGGACCTCGGTTTTGGCATCCCGGAGTGGCTGCGGTTCGTCCCGGTCGACTTCGAGGCAGACCAGTCCTGGCTGGAGCAGCTAAAGGCTGCCAGCTTCGACGCGAGCCGTCCGGCAGTGGTCGCCTCGACTGGCGTTACCCAGTACCTCACAAAAGACGCTATTGCCGCCACTTTGCGCCAGGTAGCGACGCTCGCACCTGGCTCCACGCTGGCGATGACGTTCCTTTTGCCGATGGAGGCCACAGCTCCCGAGGCCCGTTCCGGATTTGCCACATCCGCAAAGGGCACGCGTGCAAGCGGAACCCCGTTCATCAGCTTTTTCACGCCGCCGGAAATGCTAGCTTTGGCCCGCGCGGCCGGGTTCCGGGAAGTGCGGCATGTGTCTGCAAGCGAACTGGACGAGCGGTATTTTAGTGGTCGAGCAGATGGACTGCGGTTGCCTGGGGAGAGGAGTTTCTTCTGGCGAGCACTTAGGTCAGGCAGTAGGGAAAAGTGCAAATTGGCTGCATCGTGCAGGTAGAATCTGAACTACGTGATTGGAGCAATCAGCATTTGTAAAACAAGCAGCCCTCTAGCGGTGAGGAACTCGCTGGAGGGCCGTGGTTTTAAAGGCTGCTTTCGTTTTTTCTATGCATGATTTTCCGCATACCTTGGTACAAATTTGTTAAAGCTGCTACTGCTAGTACAACCCATACTGTTAAATCGGCCAAGCCATAGTAGATTTGATACCCTAATAGGCCGAGTAGAAGTATAGATGTAAAAAGAAATGTGTTCAACAGTTAAGACTCCTCTCTCTATCTGCCGTAGATGCTGATTGTACCAACCCATGCAATGTCTATATTTACGCCTCTGCCTTTATTTTGATACCCAATTTCTCTTGCGAGTTCGTAATTTCCATACGACATGATAGCGGCAGCGATCGCAACTTCTTGGCCACCTGGAACAAACGCTGAGATAGCTGCTGCTAAAGCCCACTTGTTCCCATAAGATGTCAAGATGTTAACCAATTCTTTTGTTTCAGAATCATTATACTGCAAGGAAACTCCCCACCAAAAAACTTCGCCTCTCCAATTTGCAACTCCTTGATTCTTGCTATTCGTTTTAACAAGAACCAAATCACCATTTACGATAGCAATTTTTTTCGCACGAAGGCCTTTGTTGATATTATTTACTCCGCGTTCAAAAGTATCATAGACTTTTTCGCTAACAAAAGTCTTGGCCTCTTTATCGATGTGGAGAAACCCGTCGTTCCCCAGATAGACATATTTGTCCATTGCTAATTGCTAAGGCTTCGGAACTAGCTACAGTAGAGAGTGCTTGTGCATCGATTTCTACCTTTTTAAATTGCTTGTCTTGGGTGCTATTAGCATAAGTAGGCGATAGATTATTCTGACTGGAGGCAAATGCAGGTGTGAATCCAACTGTAGCCATTGCAATAGTGAGTGCTCCGATAACAAACTTTTTTTTACATCTGCGAAACATCTCCATTCGTTAAAATGTTATATTATTGGGTTTATATGGAATTCAATCCCCTTAATCTATTATCTATACTTTCCTTTTTTTGTAAAGTGGGATTTTTGAAAACAATTATAGAAAATACCATTTTCCTTTGCCAAGTTATTATCCGGTTTGGGCACCAGCTTTTGCAAGACGCAACGAATCTGTCCGGCGGGCAAAAGCAAAGGCTGTCCATGGCACGTGCTTTTATCCGGGAACCGAAATTCTTGATTCTGGATGATTCGACCTCGGCGATCGATGCTTTGTCCGAAGCGGCAGTCCAACAGGCGCTGCGAGAGGCATACCCCGACTCGACCGTGTTTTTCATCTCCTCCAAAATATCCTCCATTATGGATGCGGATCAGATTCTGGTCATGGAGGATGGAAGGCTGGAAGCGATCGGGACACACGATACATTGCTTGCGACGAGCAAAGTATACCGTGCTATTTACAAATCGCAAAGCGGAAAGGAGGTTACATACGCATGAGTAAACCTTCGTCAACGCCTAATCCCAACATGATGAATCGGGCGAGGGGACCGATGGGCTTTAGCGGTCCGGTGGTAAAAGCAAAGGATCGGAAGGGAACCATCAAACGGATATGGCGGTACATGGAGAAGCAAAAAGCACAATTGGTGGCATCGATTCTTTTTGTCATCATCTCTACGCTGCTAGGGCTCCTTGGTCCCTATCTGATCGGGATTATCATCGACGATTACATCATCCCCAAGGACATCGCAGGAACAATCCGACTTCTGGCTTTACTTGTGCTCGTCTATATGGCGACGGTGGTATTTACATGGCTGCAATCGTTTATGATGGTGCGCGTATCGTTGCAAACGATTCGAAATTTGCGCCAGGATTTATTTGATAAATTTCAGTCTCTATCCCTGCGCTTCTTTGACAGCCGTGCGCATGGCGATCTGATGAGCAGGGTAACGAATGACATTGATAGCTTGAATAATGCCCTTAGCCAGAGCGTTGTTCAAATATTTTCATCCGTTTTGATGGTTGTAGGTGTGGCGATTGCGATGTTTTCGCTCAACTGGCTTCTCGCCATTGTGACCCTGCTCGTAATCCCCATCATGATGATTGCCTCGAAAAAGCTGATCGCGTACAGCAGCAAGCACTTTAAGAAGAGACAAAAGGATCTGGGAGCACTGAACGGATTTATTGAGGAGTCGATCTCGGGTAATGAAGCGATTACGCTTTTCGGCAAAGAGGGAAAATTTGACCGGGAATTTTCAGGTGTCAATGAACGATTGCGCCATTCGGCGATGGGGGCCGATACGGTCTCAGGATTCCTTGGTCCTGTGAACAATTTCATCAATAATCTCGGGCTTGGTCTGGTGATTCTGGTTGGCGCGGTACTGACGGTGAAGGGGATGGCTACCGTTGGGATCATTGCTGCCTTTGTGACCTATTCGCGGCAATTCTTTCGGCCGATCAACCAGCTCTCCAATCTGTTGAATATGTTTCAATCGGCCATTGCTGGAGCGGAGCGCGTATTTGAAGTCATGGACGAGACACCGGTTATGGTTGATAAAAAGGATGCCGTCGTTGTGGAGTCTTTTCGGGGCGAGGTGGAATTTTCACATGTTCACTTTGGCTATGAGAAGGGAAAACCGATCCTAAAGGACATCCATTTCGCGGTGAAACAAGGACAGAAGGTAGCTCTTGTGGGTCCGACTGGTTCCGGCAAGACGACCATTATTAATCTTTTAATGAGGTTCTATGATGTAACAGCTGGCGAGATAAAAGTGGATGGCCGTGATATTCGCGCTTATCAGCTTAGCGGACTGCGGAAAAAAATCGGCGTAGTACTTCAGGATACTTTTCTGTTTTCCGGAACGATCATGGAGAACATTCGCTACGGACGTTTAGAAGCAACGGATAAGGAAGTCATCGCAGCAGCAAAAATGGCTTCGGCACATCAGTACATCAAGCATCTGCCTGACGGCTACCAGACGCAGATCACACCGGGTGGAGCCAACTTGAGTCAGGGACAGCGGCAATTACTCGCTATTGCGAGAGCTATCCTGGCGAATTCCGACATTTTGATTTTGGATGAGGCCACTTCGAGCATCGATACCAGCACAGAAATTGAGATTCAAAAGGGAATCAACCGCTTAACGGAGGGAAGAACAAGCTTTGTCATCGCTCACCGTTTGAAAACGATAGAAAATGCGGATCTGATCCTGGTCATTCACCGAGGGGAGATCATTGAGTCGGGGACTCATGAGGAGCTTTTGCGGAAAAAAGGGGTTTATTTCGAGATGTATCACAGTCAGTTCGCTTATCTGAAAAATGTGCCAGCTCAGTAAGCAGTTGAATCGTAGCAAAGAAAGCCGCTTTGTTCCATGATGGATGGCAAAGCGGCTTTTACTGTTCATATACTAGAGGATAAGATAATTTTACTTAACTTATTACTATTAGTGGTTCAGTACATGAAATAGCATTTTCATGAACTGAATTTTATTTAGTTAGAATGAACAAAGAGGGTGTTTACCTCTCATATCTCTATTTCAGGCATTGTAGGTTCACTTTATATTATATGTTTCCTCAAGATCACAACATCAATTTATCGCTGGGTATTTCGATAATAACTTGGACAAAAATCAACAATTAATGTGATTTATGTTATCATTCAATACCATTCATGACCAGACGTGGCACAAAAATTTTATCAGCAGACACCGGCCAACTAACTCTAACTAAGGAAGTTGCATTAATTAATTAATTTCACTTCGCAAAACATGAGTAATATTTACGTCACAGACAATAACATATAACCATACCCATATGCCTTTCTTGCTCTTTTTATAAGTTTACATAATATATATTATCGGACTCAAAATAAAATGGAGAAAGCAGCAGTGAGATGCGCTAACCTATTGCCTGTTTGCGTTACAAGAGCTACACAACTTGGATTGGCTACTAGCCGACGAACTTAGAGTTCCTGCATAGATGAGTCTTAAACCACCAGACACCACACGGATTATTTGCAACGTCCAAACGTCCAGTTCATCTAATACGATTAATACGATGCGTTTCCACGAATCGACCTTATCAGCACAGATGCAAATCAACAGCGACACATAACAAGCGATCGCCAACTGCGCATTTGCGCATTGCGGATTAAGCAACGTAATCAGCAGCAAACAGCAAACTTCGCAAACTTAACATTAACTTCAATGAACAAACCTCAATATCCGTTATCATCCGTTAGCAACCTGCATACATCAGTTAACATACGCTCAGACGAAATTTTCATTTGACAAAAATGACAAAAAGCATGTTCTGACAATAAGCCACATCAGCAACCTTCCACCAAACTCGACCATTCCCTTCAGATACTCGCACTCGGGTCCCACATTCGGCGCGCGGTATTTTCGCTGCCTGAAAACGGTCAGTAGACCACATGCAATGCGAAAAAGCTCCAGTAAAAATTCACTATAAAGTAACTTTTTTAAGTATTATATAAAATTGTATTTACATTTATTGGAAATTAATTTATAGTATAATCGAGATCACTATGCCTAAAAATTCAAATCCACCCACCTGGAGGTCCCGACATGACGAAAAGCAAAACAAACTCGACGGCAACCGCCACCCGTTCCCAAAAACGCTCCTACGAAGACACCTTGAACAACCTGGCCCACTACCTGAAAAAAGAAGCCAAGAAAAAGTAAACATAAAAGAGTGCCCAAAAATAGCGGCACTCTGTTTTGACGTATATGAACTATGAACATTCCTTCCCCTTCGCCCTATCCTTCGCTTCCCTTCTCCAGATCAGAAGATATAAAGATAAGACTCCAAGAGGACTCCCACCTTACTCCCCTTCTTGCCCTTCCATCCAATCCACCAAATAAAAATCCGTCAACAGCCGAACGATTTGCCCGTCTGCGTCATAGCCGATATAGCTCGCGTAGCTGCCATCGCCCCAGCCGCTGGAAAACATCGCGATGTTGCACCCATCCCCCATATCTTTGACGAGCCAGCTTCTCGTATGCTTGTACGTCTGATCCATTTCCGCCATCAACGCCTCGGAAAATGCCTCATCCTGCTCCAAACGGCTCTCCAGGCGCTTGCACGCCTTTTCGTCCATAAAAGCGCCCGTTCCGGCGTCCACGCCGTAGCCGAAAAACTCATTGGCGGCGAGCTGCGTCACATCGGAATTTTCCCAGACAGCCATTTTCCAGCTAGCGACCGGCCTGTCGGCAAAAACGATCCGGGCCAGCGCGACGCGCTCATCCGGCTCCATTTCCCCTTGTGTCGCACCTGCCGCGTCCAAAGGCGTTACCTGGGCGATCGCAAGCTGCACCGGAAACGAGCCTGTCGGAAATGTTTCGGTAAACGGCTCGGTTTCAAACATGACGAGCGGATCGTTAGCGACGATTTTTCCCGTTGGCAACTGCAACTGGCCAATCTCCTGGGGCACCAGGCGGTATTCGTAGTTATGCTGCTCCGTGCGGAAGCCTTCTGTAAACGCTGTTTCGAAAAAATCCGGGTAATGCTGTCTCAAGCTTCATTCCTCCTAGCAAAGCGATATAGTGAGCGACAGAATGAAGCAACCCACTGTCACGTGTTGCCAGCGGGTTGTCAGTCTTCGCGATGGTTATTTGGTTAAGGCTGCGTCCAGCGCCACTTCGATCATTTCGTTGAAAGTCGTTTGACGCTCCTCGGCCGTCGTTTCTTCCCCGGTCAAGATATGGTCGCTTACTGTCAAAATGGACAAGGCGTTGCGCTTGTACTTGGCAGCGAGCGTGTAGAGCGCGGAAGACTCCATTTCTACGGCGAGCACCTGGTAGCCGGCCAGCTTTTTGTACAGGTCAAAATTCTCGCGGTAGAAGCTGTCGCTTGTGAAAATATTGCCGACCTTCACTGACAGGTTGCGCTCGGAAGCGACCTGGTAAGCTTTGTGCAGCAGGTCGAAGCTTGCTGTCGGGGCAAAGTCAATCTGGTTGAACAGCAGGCGATTGACTTGCGAATCAGAAGAAGCGCTCATCGCAATGATGACGTCGCGCACCTTGATGTCCTCCTGGATCGCTCCGCACGTGCCGACGCGAATCAGGTTTTGCACGCCGTAAGATTCCATCAGCTCGTTGACGTAGATCGAAATCGAAGGCACACCCATGCCCGTCCCTTGTACGGATACGCGCTTCCCTTTGTATGTACCTGTAAATCCGAGCATGCCGCGCACTTCGTTGTAGCATTCGGCACCTTCCAGGAAGGTCTCGGCAATGTATTTGGCCCGCAGCGGATCGCCTGGCAGCAAAATGGTGTCCGCAATTTGGCCTTGCTTGGCTCCGATATGTATGCTCATAATCGCTTGCTCCTTCGCTTTCAAAAAATTTCCTACCAGCTTATCGTACTACAAAAACCGAACGCTGCAAAATGAAAAATATAGAGCGATACTTGTCGCAGCATCGCTTGTTTGAGGTTTTTCACTTGTCCTTTGCTTGTGCTTGCCAAAGGGAGAGCGCTTCCAGATGATCTCCTAAGTCTGTCAGGGCGCTTGTGCTGTCTCTCGCCTGCTCTGTTTTTGCCGCTTTGGCAGAGACGCGCTCCTTCGCGGTGCGCACGGGGGTTACTCGCAGCTCTTTTTGCAGCGCGATCGCCTGGGCGACAGCCGGAACGAACAAATGATGCGCGCCAATCGACGCCGCGGCCTCCCGGGTCATGGCAAACGGAAGATCGCCCATCGACGAGCTGCCGAGCTCGCTTCGCTCGAGCAGGTTGTTCAGAAAACACTTCGCCAGCTCTACCGGATCTTGCCCAATTTTTTCGCTCGCAGGAAAAGCATGCGCTTGCCGCAACGCGATATCTGTACCGCGATAGCAGGAGCGGACAAAAAGCTGAAGCTGTTGCGCGGCGACGATCTGTTCCGCCCCCAGAAACAGCCACACATCTCCTGCCGCTTCGCGCGCGCCGATCGCCCGCCAGACGTCTTCCCCCAGCGCATACGGGTAGGCAAAAACGCGGAGGACGGGCGACGCCGAGTAAGCGAGCACATGCTCCAGCGACCGATCATGGCTGCCGTGCACTACGACGACAATCTCTAGCGGACAGAGCTTTTCTGCCTGCTTGAGCACCTTGACGATCGTGTCTTCGTCCTGCTCCACCCCGATGATAATGCTTAGTCTGTCCTGATTTTCCAATTTGTCCACATCGCTAATGCGACCGTTTTTTGCGACTTTGCGCCCTTTTGCGGGTTCTTTTGGGCCTTTCTTTCCGTTTGGCACCCCATTCATCCCCCTCCTTTTTGCGGGATTCCTGATAGAATACGGAACGCAAATGCAGCAGTCCAGGCGCTTGCACCAGGATGCGGTGCCGCTCTCCATCAGGCAAGGCGCCACGCACGTCTTTATCCTGCAGGAGCAGTTGAATCGCTTCGCCATGCTCCTGGAATATCAAAGCTTTCTTTTTGGCCAAAGGCTGATTCGCCGCTGACCTTTTCCGCGCTGCCTGGCCAGTCGAGCCAGATGTCACGAGCGTAATCGCCAGAGCCTTTTGCACAGCGCGGACGAGCGCAGCCGCCGGAACGTGCAAATGGTGCTGCCCGATCGCTTCCAGCGCTTTGCGGTTCAAGGCAAACGGAGCTTTTTCCAAGGAAGCGCTCCCGAGCTGCTTTTGCCCGAGCAGATGGTTCAATAGCGCATAGGCACAGCGCTCTGACGACAGCTTGCCTTTCGTCGTCAACACGCGGCCCCCTGCGGAGAGAACGAGGTCGTAGCCTTTCAGCAAGGCTGCGGTGTATTTTTTCAAGGAACCGAGAGGAAGCGTGATGCCTTCCTCCAAAAACAGCAGCACGTTTCCTTGAGCGTGCTGCGCCCCGATTGCCCGGCACTCGCTGGCCGTGGCCTGCTCGCTCGCCGGAACTACTTTGGCGCCCCACACGTATTCGCTGTCTGCCGCGTGCGGGGGCAAGCCTGCGCAGACGATTATCACTTCTGTAGCCAAAGCCACCTGTTTGGCGATGTGAACCAGTCGTTCCACATTCCTGGCTCCGCCATGGGTGGGGATAATGACGGACACGAGGCTTTGCGCATAGTTTTGAGAGTCCACTTCCCCTTCCCCCTCGCCAGAAAAGTAAAGCTATATCGGTAGTGTACGTACTGCTTGATCGTTTGGACACGGCTGCTATACCCGCGTCGCTCATACAAATCCGCATGCCAAAAAACAGGACGGCACTTTGCTCCCGTCCTGTTTTTTGATTTTGTCGGGTCGATCAATTGACACGGCGCTCCAGGTTGCGCTGCCGGACTCGGCGCATTCGCCGCGAGCGGGAAAACGTATAGCCGATCAAAAACAGATTCATTCCCAGCCAGGCGATCAAAAGCCCGTAACGCGCGTAGGAATGGCTGCTGTCGTCGTCCGCCGCGCCAAAGCCAAAAGCGGCGCTTGCTGCCTGCACGCGCTGCGCAGGCGGCTCGTGGCGCTCCAGCGGATACGTCATCGCCAGTTCTCCGGCGGACACCGAAAGCTGTCCGTCTGCGGTCAGCTCCACGAGCGGCTCGCTCCCGACCGGAACCGTGGCGTACAAGTCTTCCTTGGCCGTATAGCTCACCTGGTTTGTGTCGCCTGGAGCCGCAATGGCGGAATAGCGCTCGCCTTTTGCGGCGATCTGTTTCGTTTCGTATCCGTTCAGCCCGAAATCGAGCAGCTTGGTCACGTCTTTGTAGGCGTAATTGCTGGAAGCCGCTTTCATCGTGACCGCGATCATTTCCGTATCGCCGCGCTTGGCAGAGCCAACCAGCGTATGCATCGCCTGATCGGTAAAGCCGTTTTTAATCCCGGTCGCGCCGGGGTAATCGCGCAACAGCTTGTTGTGGTTGATAAGCTCCGACTTCCACTCTCTTCCGTCCCAGGGGAGGCGGTTCGTTCCGACGATCTCGCGGAAAATCGGGTTTTTCATCGCGTACTGCGCGATTTTCGCCATGTCGGCCGCCGTCGTATAGTGCTCCGGGTCGTGCAGGCCGTGCGCATTGGCAAAATGCGTTTCGGTCACGCCGACCTTTTCGGCCAAAAACGCGTTCAATTCCTCGGCGAACTGCTCGGTGGACCCGCTCATATGCTCCGCAATCGCTGTCGCCGCATCGTTGCCGGAGTGCATGAGCAGGCCGTATTCCAGCTTGCGCAGCGAAACCTGCTCGCCTTCGCCCAAATAAACCCGGGTTCCCTCTTCATATCGGGCTTTTTTGGAAACCGTGACAACGTCGTCCGGATTTCCTTTTTCAATGGCGTAAATGCCAGTGGCAATTTTCGTAATGCTTGCAGGGTACAGCTTCACATGAGGGTTCTTTTCAAACAGGACTTGTCCCGTTGTCGCATCAATGAGGATGGCCGATTCGCCAAACAGCTCATTTGGTGTAATCGATGACGATCCCTCGGCAAAAGCCACAGGCACGTCAAGGTTGAAAATAACCGTGACCACAACGAGAAGGTACGTTAGTAGAAGACGCATGTTAGTCTATATCCTTTCCTTGCTTGTCGGGTGTTAACGTATGGCTTTTGGCTCCAGGAAGCTTCGCGAGTCTGCTATTTCAAGCGCTTTCCCAGCAAATCGTGAATCATTTTAAACTTGGGATTGTCTGCAAACGCCTCTTCAAAGCCGCTGACGTGCTCGCGGTACAGGGCTGCGGCGGACTCCACATCTTGTTTCACGTACAGCGAAAAAATTTCCTCCAGCTTTTCTTCCAAAGTCGAATCCACCTCGGCCGGCGTGAGGATTTCATGGCGCAGGTTGTTCATCAGCACGTCTAGCTGATGAGTAATGACCGAAGCCTCGTGCAGTTGCTGCATCACGTCGGTTGGAATGTTTCCGGCGTATTTGTAGCGCAGCTCGTGCTCGTTTGTCGCCCAGAAGTTCATGCCGAGTGTACGAATTTGGATTTCACAAAAAAGGGTACGCTTTTCGCTCCCGTGATATACAGTGTAGGAAACGATCATATGGATGCTGCGATAGCCCGAATCTTTTGGCGTGGAGATATAGTCCTTGATGTCATGAATGACGATATCCTCCCGTTCCTGCAGCAACTGCTGAACTTCGCGGACGTCATCGACGTAGCGGCAGACTATGCGCAAGCCAGCGATGTCCTGGACTTCCTTCGCCACTTCGTCCTGCCAGTTGGCTTGCTGAAAATCGATTCCTTTCTCATTGGCTTTCTTGATGAGACTGTCCACTTTTTTGACCCGTCCCACCACGAACTCAATCGGAGAATAGCGGCCGCTTTTCAGAAAGCCGTACTTGATTCCTTTCAGTTTGAGCTTCAATTCCTCTACTGCCTGTTCATACGGTGCCAAGAAATGGACCATATTGTTCAAGACTTTGCTTGGCACATGGGTAACTCTCATGAAAACACCTCCAATTACTTCCAGAGGAAAGGTGATGCATCAAAAAACGGCTGCGGATTTACGTACGTATTGCCAATCAACATGCCGTAATGAAGGTGAGGGCCTGTGGAAAAACCTGTGGTGCCCATAAGCCCGATCACCTGTCCCTGTTTCACTTCCTGCCCGGTCGCAACCGCAAGCTTGGACAGATGCGCATAGATCGAAAAGACGTTCATGCCGTGGTCGATAATGATCGTGTTTCCGGTCAAATAGAGCGAGTCGGCCAAAACGACCTTGCCGTGGTTGCTCGCCCAGATCGGCGTTCCGGTTTTGTTCGCAATGTCAATCGCTGCGTGGCGGTTGGCGGGCACTCCGTTTACGACGCGCTGATAGCCAAAAGGTGTCGTCAATGTCCCTTTTGCCGGCATCGTAAACGGTTCGCTAAAGTACGGCGTCGCCCGGGAGCTTGCGCGAGCGGCGTTGATTTTCTTCTGATCCGCGTTGATCCGGGCCGTGTCCTGCCGCATCGCATTCATTTGCTTGCTGACGGTCAGCTTGTCCACGGCAAATTGCTTCGGCTGAACCGTCAAGGTTGCCGTGAGTTTTTTATCCGCTGATTGCACGTTGTAATCTCCCGGCTTCACGTCAAATGGAATCGGGATAAATCGGGCATACTCGTTAGAAGAGGGCTGCAAACGGTACGATCGCGAGAAGAGTGTAACCGTTTGAGGCTGTTTGCTGCGCACGAAAATGACATCACCGGGATACGTCCTGGCTGGCGTCACGCTAATCGATGGTTGCTGTTTCTCTACACTCGCGTAAGCGCCTTCCAGTACTTGGCTGCAAGCGGCCGTTCCGGACGTGAGCGTCAGGGCAACGACCGTCATCAAACTGACCATCGATTGAAACATAGGCATGCTCCCTCCCATTTTCTAGTATAACAAAACAGGCTTTGAAAGGAAAAAGAAAAAGAAGGCTATCCGACTAGCCTTCTCCAATCCATTGCAGCGCGCCCTACAGTTTTTTCGTGTAATCAGCCATCATGTCCATGATCGACTGCACGCCTGTCAGCATTTCGCTGGCTCGTTTTGTTTTTTGCGAGATGTTGTCAAAATCGAGGCGCCCTCTTTTGCGGTCATTCCAACGCTTGAACAATTCTTCGGCCATGCCGGGATTGCTGCGGACGGCCCGGACGCGCATGGAGTCTTCCACGACCCACGCTTCGAATTCAGGATTTTCCCGAAGAAGCTTTTTCACTTCTTTTTTCTTCATCGTCGAAACGTCACTCCTTTCGCGTGTACAACCAAAATAGAGAGCTGTTCGTTACACCATATGACTAGTCCGCGAATGTGCTTGTGTGTTTGCACCCTGTCAAAAAGAAAGGGCTGCAAGCCAAAACAAGAAAGGCCCCGTGCAAGGGACCTTTCTTCATCCAACTATTTACTTGTCAAAAGCTTGTGCTTAGCGGCCAGCCATTTGTTGCTCAGCGAAGCTTACCAGACGCTTGGTGATTTCGCCACCAACAGATCCGTTTTGGCGGGAAGTAGTGTCTGGGCCGAGATTTACACCAAATTCAGATGCAATCTCATACTTCAGTTGATCCAGAGCTTGGTTCGCTTGAGGAACTACCAGGTTGTTGCTGCTTCCGTTGTTGTTAGCCATGATTGATTCCTCCTGACGCGTTTTTTTCTCCCGGGACGGATTTGAACCGCCTGCTTCTTCGCCTCCCACCGACTGAGACCGGAAGATGATTTTGAGGTCCAAGAGGCGGTGGTTCAACCTCTTGTGCTACTATCATCCCACGAGATCCTAAGTCCATACGCCTTTTGCAAATGTAAAATCTGTCAAAGCTGTCCCCCTGCTTTATGCTATAATGAGGCGTATAGTTTGGAGCTGAGAGGAGTCACCATTTGTGAATGAAACAGGGAAAGTACTGCTCATCGATGGCATGAGCTTTTTATTTCGCGCCTTTTACGGGTCTGCCTGGGGCGGCGCTTATCGGCAAACGTCCACAGGCGTCTACACCAATGCGGTCTACGGCTTTACGAAAATGATGCTGGACTACGCCGAGCTGGTTCGCCCGACCCACCTGATGGTCGGCTGGGACGTCGCGTCGCGCGAGTCGCTCGTGCGCAGCCAGTGGTTTGACGGCTACAAATCCAATCGCACGGCGCCGCCGGACGAGCTGATTCCGCAGTTCGAGCTGGTCAAGGAAATCACCGCTGCCTTTTCCGTGCCGAACCTGGGCTGTCCGGGTTACGAAGGCGACGATGTTTTGGGGACGCTGTCCACGCGCCTCGCCGCAGATGGCCATGAGATCGTCATCGCGACGGGCGACTACGACAGCTTGCAGTTGGTCGATGAAAACGTCAGCGTCAAAATCTTGAAAAACGGCGGCAAGCACGAGCATTACGATCCGGCGAGCCTGCGCGCCCTGCGCGGCATCGCTCCGGAACAGGTCGTAGATGTCAAAGCGCTCATGGGTGACACGTCAGACTGTATTCCAGGCTGCCCGGGCATCGGGGAAAAGACGGCGACCAAGCTGATTACCGAGCACGGCAATCTGGACAACCTGTACGACAACTTGACGAGCTGCACGCCGAAAATGCGCAGCAAGCTGGAAGAGCATCGCGAGCAGGTGTACTTAAGCCAGAAGCTGGCGACGATCATTCGCGATGTGCCTGTCGAGTTTTCCATGGAGGAAGCCGCTTGGCAATACGATTCTGAAATGGTGCTCAGCAAGTTTGAAGAACTCGAATTTGGCCGCAGCTTGGCGACAAGAGTTGGCTAGCAAAACAAAGACGAGCATCCCGTCCCACTTTTCGCGATCAAAAGTGAAACGGGATGCTTTTTTCGAGCTTGTCGGGAACCCCCCGATCTATTCCGGAAGAACATTTTATCTCGTATATGTTCACCATGAGTTCATACGTCTTGTTTACAAATTCAAGCCGGTTCGGCGCTTTTTTGAAAAACTCCAGGGCGAGCTTGGCGTTTTCCAGCGCTTCCTCATACTGCCCGTCCACGTACAGCGTCTCGGCAAGAGCGTATTGCGCTTCCGCCAACAGCTCCTCCACCGGGCCATCATTCATCACCTTGTAACAGAGCCGTTTGGACTCTTCCAACTGGCCGTTGAGTCGGTACGCCTTTGCCAGCTCAATCGTTGTATTGTTCGTGGAATGGTGTCGGCCGGCTTCTTGGTGCAGCTCGTAAGCGGATTGCAAATGTTCAATCGCTTCTTCGTAGCGGCCTGTTCTTCTGTACAGCATCCCCAGATTGTGGTCGAGAGCGGCTTCCAGCCGTTCGTCGGGAATGATTTTCAAAATATCCAGCACCTTCAAAAAGCTGCGCTCCGCTTCCTCGAAATGGGACAGCTTGTGATAACAAATCCCCATGACAATATGTATGTCTGCTCCGTTGTAGAGCAATCTTTGCGAAACATTCAACTCTTCTGCACGCTTCAGCCATTCAATCGCGGACACGTGCTCGTCGAGGACGCCGTGCATCACGCCTTTGGAATAGTAGGCAAGCACCTTTTGCACCCCGCCGATTTCATGCCTGTCGATCAGTTGGTTGGCCGTCATCAAGTAAGGAACGGCTTTGTGCGCTTCCCCGACCTGCGAGTAAAACAGCCCGATGGAGGATAACCCCCTCACATAGTCGGTAGGATTTGCTTTTTCTTCGTACGTTTTTTTCGCCAGGGCAATGCTGAGCAGATATTGTTTTTCCGCAACCGCAAAATTCTGACTTCTATGATGAAAGCGAGCATTCGCCCACCAGTATATGCTTCTGTCTTCTGCAGCGACTTGTTCTACATCCAGATTGTCAAATGGCTTTTTCGCTTCCTCCCACTTGTTCTCTTCTATTTTGTTGACGATATGCTGTAAGATTAGATGTGTCTCTCTCTCCGTTACCTTTCTCATCAACAGGTCCTCCTGACATATAAGGTTAGCTCCCTATACTCTATCCAACTTTTTACATAATTTACAAGTTGTTCTTTTAGAGGTATAATAGAAATAGTTTCCAAATCTAGTAAATATGGAGGTGTAAGCATGCGCAACCTGACCAAAGGCTTCCTTGTATGCAACGTACTGTTCGGACTTGTCGCCATTTTCTCGCTGCTTTCCCCAGATTTTGCCGCCTCGCTGCCAAGCATCATCCAATATGGCCCTGAATGGGGAACATAGGAGAACCAAAAAAGGGGCTATCCCAGCCGTGAAAACGGATGCGGGATAGCCCCCATTCTTTTTCGGGTGGGAACGAAGCCGTGTAAACTGTCAACGAACGGCAAGCTTTGCCCGCTTGGCGGCTTGCGGCTGGTGCGGGGTGTCAAATACGTCGAGCAACAGCCCCGTATTTTCCGCCCCTTCCGTTTCCCAGCTCGTCGCGAAGCGCACGCGGTGGGAGATGCCTAGCAGGTCGTACGTTTGCAAGAGATGCTGCCGGGCCGAGCCGACGATCAGACTGTGCAGGCGGACTTGTTTCTTTTGCCCGAGCGCGACCAGCTTTTCTTGCACGTATGGCGAAATTCCGCCCACGCCGTCGGTCACCATCACCAGATCGGCAGCTTGCCACGTTTTTTCCGTCTCGACCAGCTCCATCGCTCGCTTCATCGGCGCGTCAAAATGCGTCCCGCCGCCAAACGCCATTTGCGCCAGGCCGTAAAACGCCCCCCAGTCCGGCTTCTTGTGATACAGAGGCTGCTCTCTTAGCTCTCCTTTTGCCCCGAACAAGATCAGCACGAAATCGCGCTTTTCGAGCATGGACAGCGCCGCAAACGTCATGATGAAAATTTGCGCCAGCCGCAGCTTTGCCCCGCGCATGGAGTGCGAAGTGTCGAGCATGCAAATGACCGGGCCTTTTGGCGGTTCCTCTACCCAGCCGGACGTATCGTACGTCATCAGCTTTTGCTCCAGCCATTTCAGCATGAAGTAATGTTCGTAGTCCGGATCGGCGAGCAGCACGGCCTCGCCCGGCAGCATGTGGGCAATATCGCCGGACTGCCGCAAATCGTAGTATTCCTCCGGCAAATGGCGGGAGCGAATCTCCTTGCGCCGCACGCGAAAGCGATGCACCTGGCGGCCGACTTCGTCCAAAAACGCCACCAGATCGGGATGGCGCTTCAATTTTTCCACCCACTTCACATACTGCTCAAAGCTTTGCCTGCGCAGCTTGCCCAGGTCGTGTCCCCAACTGCGGTTGGCAAAGCGCTGGCTCGCCGCAAACACCTCATCTACAAACAGCGTGTCTACATCCTCGGCGGACAACGTCCCCTTCAACGACTGCTCCAGCCACTGCCCCAGTTCTTTTTCCCAAGCGTCTATCGCTTCTTTTTCCTGTTTTTGCAGTCGGTCGAGCTGCTTTTCCCGCTGGGCCAGCTCTTCTTCGAGCTTTTTGACCTTTTGCATGAGCTTCGTCCGCTTCGTAAACTGCACGCTCATCTCTTCGCGAAGCTGCTCGATTTTCGCTTGCAGCCCGGCGATTTCCGCGCGCACGAGCGGCTTCGTGTCGAGGGCTTCCTGCTTGTCCTCCACTACGCGCTTGCCTTGCTGCAGCGTATAGCCGATCAGCTCCAGCTTTGCTTTTTGCTTTTCCGTGAGCAAATCGGCGAGCTGCGCTTCTTTCGTTCCTTCTTGTCCTTGCTGTTCCCGCAAGCCTGCGAGAAGCGGGGAAAGGCTGCGATCTTTTTGCCGCTGCTTCACTTCCTCCGCGAACGTCTCCGTGAGCCACAACAGCGCCTTGATCGCCGTCTTGAAAGCCGCGCTCTCATTGCCGACCGTCCGGGGGTGAATCATCCGCGTAAAATATTGCTTCATGAGCGTGCGAATCATCCAGTGATGGAACGGAGTCGCTTCCTGGGTCATGTCGATCTCGGGTTTTTCCACATAAAAAACGAGAAAAAAGTCGGCGAGCAGCTCGTGATTGAACCACTCGGCCCGGGACTGCGCCTCCTGCACCCATTCCTGGGCCGTGCGCGAAGAAGCGAGATACGTTTCAAACAAATAGCGCTCGACCCCGCTGGCACGAACTATCATCGTCACTCCCCCCTATAACGTAAAGTCGTAGTCTGCCCCCGCGATCTCTTTGTCAAAAATGGTCCGGTACGTTTTTTGCAATTGCTGCAAAATCCGCTCGCCCTCGATCCGCAAGTACGCGTATTTGACCGTGTACTTCTCGACGTTGTGGATCAACCGATTTTTCTCAAGCACGTACGCGCCCAGGTCATGCTCGCGCTTTTCCCACTGCATCAGGCGGTTGCGCAAATCGCGCGCCGTCTCTTCCAGCTCCGTGCGGCAAGCTTCCAGCAGTTGCCCGTTTCGCTCCAGCGCTTCTTTTCCCAGCTTGGCCCCGACTTCTTTTTTGAATTGGAAAGCGTGCAACTCCGATTCCTTTTCCTTCCATTTATCAGCGAGTTGCTGCAAGCGCTGGAGCGGCAGTTCGTTTTCCAGCTCTGCCTTGAGCATCTCCGTAAACTGGCGCTCGAACAACTCGCGCATGACGTTCAAGTCTTCCGGCACATCCCAGAGCATGTGCGGGGTAAAAACCGTGTCCCAGATCGTGACCTGCTCGCGGCCATGCAGGGCGGCAGACGTCCGCCATACGCCTGCGATTTTGCTCCAGCGGCGGTCGGACAGCACGTATTCCTTTTCCTCCATGTCCTGCTTGATCCGGTAGAGAAAGTAAATCAATGCCTCCGGGATCGTCACTTGCTTCGCCGCCGCCTGAATGTCCTTGATATCGTACAGGGAAAAGACGACCGGGAGCGGATTCGTCGGCAGCGAGAACATCCGCTCGTAGCTGGCCGCCTGTTGCAAGTAGTGGACTTCATAGCGGAACAGGAAGCGGTCGTATAAAGCGGTCAACTGCTCGTCGTCATCCGGCAGTTCGTTGGACGCCGCAATCAAAAACTGCAGCGGGACCTCTTCTTTTTCTCTGCCGTTAAAGTAAAGGCGTTCGTTCAAAATGGACAGCAGCGCATTCAAGATCGCGCTGTTCGCCTTGAAAATTTCGTCGAGGAAGGCAAATTGCGCCTGTGGCAAATAGCCCGCTGTTTTTCGCACGTAGTTGTCGAGCTTCAACTGTTGAAGCGACACGGGGCCGAAAAGCTCATCCGGCGTCGTAAACCGGGTCAGCAAATATTCAAACCAATGCTCGGCGCCAAACAGTTGCGCCACCGAGCGGGCGAGCTGCGATTTTGCCGTCCCCGGCGGGCCGATCAACAGCGCATTTTCTCCGCTCATCATCCCGAGCATCAAAAGCCGGATCAGTTCGCTCCGTTCCAAAAAGCGGCGCTCCAACAGCTCGATCGCCTGGTCCATTTTTCGTTGGATTGGTGTAGTCGTATTCATCGTCGTTTGGCGCCTGTCTCCCGTATAAACGAAGGGCGCCGTTCCCCCTCTCTTGCCTCGTACCCAAGTCATCAAGACCCCGATTTTTTGTCATGCCTCCTGCTCATTTAATAGTGGCATATTGTGGACAAAAATGCCAGTTTCGCCAGCCGCATGCACGTTCACCCATAGATTTGCTCGCGCATATGGTGTGGCAAAAGGAAAAAGCGGGAGGAGGTACAGTATGGGGATTGAACTTGCATGGTTGCACGGCGTGTATGTGTTGTTCGTAATTGGCATCATTCTCATGATGGTTATGCGCAGGGACACCAGTCTGATTAGCATTGTCGGGATTGCCCTGCTCGGACTGGTCGCGACCGGATCGGTGACGACGGCGATTGGCGGAATTTTTGGCAGCTTTATTTACGCGATCACCGAGCTGTTGCCGACGATTTTGGTCATCTGTATTATCGTGGCGATGAGTCATGTGCTTACAGATACTGGCGTCAACGAGACGATGATCCGGCCGATGACGCACCTGATTCACAACGCCACGTTGGCCTATTGGGTGATCGGGATTGTGATGATGGTCATTTCCTGGTTTTTCTGGCCGTCGCCTGCGGTTGCACTGATCGGCGCGGTCATGCTGCCTGTCGCTTTGCGGGCGGGCTTGCCTGCCATGGGCGTCGCGATTGCGATGAACCTGTTCGGACACGGAATTGCGCTCTCCGGCGACTTTGTCATTCAGGGAGCGCCGACCTTGACAGCCAAAGCAGCGGGCCTGCCTGTAGAGGACGTCATTTCCGCCAGCGTTCCGCTCGTCGTCGTCATGGGGCTGGTCACGACCGTAATCGCCTTCTGGTACTTGAAAAAAGACATGAAGCTGGGCAATCTCCCGGGGTCCGGCAGCGACACGCCTGCGGGCGATTCCGTCTTTGCCGCAACGCGCGTTCCTCTGCCTGCGAGGACTCGCCGCTTATTGGCTGCCCTCGTTCCCGTCCTGTTTGCGCTTGATGTCGTGGCGATGTTTGCTTTTGACTTGCGCGGAGGCGATGCGACGGCGCTCGTCGGCGGAACGGCTCTGTTGATTCTGATTGTCGCGACGATGCTCGCCCACAAGCAAAAAGGGCTGGAGCAAGTGACGAGCCATCTCATCTCCGGCTTTCAGTTCGGCTTCAAAGTGTTCGGACCAGTCATTCCGATCGCCGCCTTTTTTTACATGGGCGACAGCGGCTTTGTCAAAGTGTTCGGCGAGGTGCTGCCGGCTGGCTCGCAAGGGATCGTCAACGACTTGGGCGTGGCGCTGGCCCACACGATCCCGATCAGCAAAGAAGTAGCCGCCTTGACTGTCGCTGCTGTCGGCGTCATTACCGGGCTGGACGGCTCGGGCTTCTCCGGCATCACGCTGGCCGGTTCGCTCGCGCAGCTTTTCGCTACTGCTCTGGGCGCCGGAGCCGCTACTTTGACCGCCCTCGGGCAAATTGCCGCCATCTGGGTCGGCGGCGGAACGATTATTCCTTGGGCGCTGATTCCGGCAGCGGCGATCTGCGGCGTCGATCCGTTCGAGTTGGCGCGGCGCAACCTGTATCCCGTCGCCATCGGGCTATTGGTGACGACCATCGTTGCCATGTTCCTGTTGTAAATAACGACGAAAAAGGCGAAAAAGGCGGCTGGCCGTGGCACGCCGCCTTTTTCGTCTGTTGTTTTTGCCGACGGTTCATGCAGTTGTACTAGCATCACTCGGAAATGTTCACGACGCTCCTCTCCAACGTCTTCGGGATTAGCCAGCCGCTCAGGGAGTTGTTCACGATTGCTGCCCCCTGCCTCTATCTCTTTGGCGTTCGTGTTTGCCTCGGCGGTTATTCGCAGCTTTTGAGGTTTCTCTCTCCCCTGTTCGGCTGCCGCGGTTTGGCATCGCTTGGCCGGGTTGCCCTTCTGCTCAAGAGTCTTGGCGGACAGCGCTGAAAGTGACGGCTTGATAAACATCCGAAACCTTGGCCCGCATGATCTCTGTCTTGTCGACTCGACAACTGCAAAAACGGAAAAGATCGGCGTAAAAATTTCCTGCCAAAAAGCTTGACTGCTCGTAGAGAACCGAATACAATCCTCCTATTTGAAGAAATTTGGCAATAGTCTGTAGATTCCGGTATGATGAGAGAAAGAAAGGAGGAGGCACACTATTTTTTCGGAATACCAACTTCTGATTGTAGATTTAGAACTAATTGCAAATGGATGGTGGTTGGTTTGAGCAAACATTCGCACATGCGCCCGTTCGCCAATTTAATCACATTGAACGAACTGGTTCATTTGGTGATGGCCCATGCATTTACGTTGCAGAAAAAATGGATGGCCAAAGATATTTATGACATGACCAGTTCGATGAATGTGTTCCCTATGAGCAGCAACCAGACCTACGTCTACCGGATTATGAAAAATCTCGCCCAGAAAGACATTCTCTTCATGGAATCAACCTGGTCTACTACAGAGCGGCCGACCCTGCACTATACGGTTATGGAGAAAGGTCTCATCCATTTTTACACCGGCGAGCGAGCAGTCATCAAGGCCGTACCCGCCAAAGTCAAGCAGCTTCGCCATTTTTTGCACGATCTGGACCAAAAGCTTCCCGCCTCGCCATGCCCTCCCTCCCCTTTGCCTGAAAATGAGCAGGAGAAAAAAATCATTGGTGTCGCGGATTATTACGACTGGCTGCTACTGCGTGGCGCGCTGGATGGAAAGTCCCCACACTCTTGTAAAGACCTTGGCGACAATTTCGGGAAACCGGTAAACCTGTCCTACCTTTATCAATTGCATGAGGATTTAGAGCAGACGGGACATATCAGCGATGACTGGATTACGTGCAAAGGCAGGGAAAAGTTGGCTGCACTGGAATGCGAACTGAAGACGGAGGTTCAGGAGGCGTTGAAGAGGGTGGAGAAGCTTGAAAAAACAGAATCAAGTGTGAAATCATGGGTCAAGGCTTGGCGTCAGCAACAAGCGGTAGAATAAACCAGTACTGTCTTCGCCTTGAAAAAACCTTGCTGTCACGCTTCGTCGCCCTGGACTTGGTAAAGCCGATGACGCCCGCCTTGGCCGCCGCGTAGTAGCTCAGCTTGACGCCGCCCTTTTGGCCAATTTGCGAAGCGATATTGATGATCCGCCCGCTCTTTTGCTCGATCATGTGCGGCACCACATGCCTCGTCAGCAGGAACACGGACCGCAGATCGACATCGATCATCCGGTCCCATGTTTCCACCGTCATTTCGTGAATCAGGCTTTGGGTAAGAATGCCCGCGTTGTTCAGCAAAATATCAATACGTCCGAACTTTGCGAGCGTCTCGTCGACCAGGCGCTGCACAAAGCGCACGTCGGTAACGTCGCCTTCCGCTGCCATCACCTGCCCGCTGCAGCCCGCCAGTTGGGCAACCACCTCGTCCGATTTCCGCCTGAGTCTGGTTGTAGCAGTTGATCGCCACGTGGGCGCCTTCGCGGGCGAATGCCAACGCGATCGCTTTGCCGATTCCCTGGTCGGCCCCGGTAATAAGGGCCACTTTGTCCTTCAACCACTTTTTTCTTCTGTTTTGGCCCAAGCCTCATACACTTGTACTAGCATCCCATTTGGAAAGGAACAGACCGTATGAAGCTGTGGGGAAAAAGTATCCAGGTCGCGGCAACCTACATAGGAACAGTGGTCGGGGCCGGGTTCGCGAGCGGCCAGGAAATTCTCGCGTTTTTCACCTCATATGGCCATGCAGGCACGGTCGGCATCCTGCTGGCCACGTCGCTGTTCGTCTGGCTGGGCTACAAGATGATGCTGCTGGCCCATCAACTGCGCACGCCCTCTTACGAATCGTTCAATCAAAAGCTATTCGGGCCGATGCTTGGCCGCACCATGAATGTGCTTGTCTTTTTAACCTTGTTCGGTGTCACGACCGTCATGCTCGCCGGAGCGGGATCCGTGCTGGAGGAGCAATTCGACATCCCGTATTTGCTCGGAACGGCCGCCACGATTTTGCTCGCGCTGCTCATCCTGCGAAGAGGACTGGAGCAGCTCTTGCTGGTCAATGCGCTCGTCGTCCCGTCCATGCTGCTGTTTGCCCTGCTCATTTTGCTTGACGGCAGCGCCGAATCGCCTTTGCCGCTTGCCAAGCCTTCCGACTACGCCTTTTTGTGGAAAACGATTTTGTACGTCTCCTTCAATCTGGCGATGGCCCAGTCTGTCCTGATCCCGATCGGCTACGCCATCCGCGAAAAAGTCGTCCTGTTCCGCGCGGCGGTCATCGGAGGCGTCGTCCTCGGCTTTATGCTGCTCGTCGTGCATACGACGATGCTGGCGAATTGGGACGACGTGCGCTTCATGGACATCCCGATCCTGTTCATTACGGATCGCTGGAATGAATGGCTGCAACTGTTTTTCGTGTTCGTCCTCTACTCCGAGATTTTCACCACGCTCATCTCCAACGTGTTCGGGATCGGCCAGCAACTGCGCGAGCTGCTCCAGCAGCCGGAATCCCGGCTCTACCTGTATCTTTTTGCGGCTGCCTTCATCCTTTGCCTGATTGGCTACAGCCAGTTGCTGATGTTTTTGTATCCGCTGTTCGGGTATTTGGGGCTGTCTACGCTGTGCCGGATATCTGTGCCGGCGGTTTTGCTGCCGCGAGGGAGGAGGTGACCTGGACTTGGCCGCGGGATCCGCCCCACAGAAACAAAGCTGCGGCACGGCGCTAGAAGTCCTCTACGCCTCTTGCAGACTCGACTTTTTCCCGACGATGCTGCCATTGTCCAGCACGAGCCAGAAGTTGTCTTCCTCGTAGCCCTTGACGATTCCCTGCACCGTACACAAGCACGCCCCCCCCTACGACCGGACATACGCATGCCAAATCTCTTCTTCCTCGTCCGTCATGTCGCCTGTCATGGAAGAAAAATCAATTTTTCGCGCAAAACGGTCTTTCAACCGGGCAAATTGCTGGTAGGAGGCCGTTATTTTTGCGAGCGAAGCTGATTTTCCAAGCGCTTCCAAGTTCCCCAGCTCGGGGCAATCGTTCAGTTCCAGCGTATGCAGACTGCCCAGTTCGGCCAACGCTGAAATATCGCCAATCGCCGTCTTGTTCATCTTCACGCTTCGCAGCTTGCGGTTGTTTGGCAAAAACGCCAGATCGGGCAAGCGGACGTCCTCCAGGCGCAACATCTGCAAATTCACAAGCTGTGCCAGCGCAGCCAAGTCGCTCTCGCACGCGTCGCCAAGACCGACAATCGCAAGCTCTGACAACGAATGCAGCTCGCCCAGCTCGCGAAGCTGCTCTGCATCGGGACGGCTGAGCGCCAGGCTTTTCAGGCTCTTTGCCTGCTTGAGCGGGGCGAGGCTGCGAACGGGAGTGTGCGTCATATCCAGCTCCGCCAGTCTCGTCAGGCTGGCGAGAGGCGCCAAATCCGTGACGGCGGTTGCAGACACGTTCACCATTTGCAAATAAGCCAGACCTTGCAAGGGGCGCAGATCGCTGAGCGGATTTTTCGGCACATACAGCCGTTTCAACTGCTGGCAGCCGCGGAGCGCTTCGATGGAGCGAATCTCGTTTGCGGTCAGCACCAGCTCGCGCACCTCGCGGCAATGCTGAAGCGGCGTCACATCGGTAATGCCTTCGCCAATAAACCGCAACTGCTTGGCATGCAAAAATACGTCAGCAGAGCCGCAGCCCCGCTCGATCCGCTCCTGCCAGCCCGCATCCAGACTACGGAGCCACGCTTGCGGATCGTGGACACCCGTATCGACGCGCATCGGCTGATAAACAGGCAGCTTTAGCTTGCGGATCGCGTCGAGAAAATGGATGGTGCCGCTTCGGCCATAGCTCCAGAAAAGCTGGTCGTCTTCCTATTGGACGCTGTAGTTTTTCTCCTTCGCCGTGTCGCGGATGAAGCGCAGCATGTCGGTGAGGCTGAGCGCGACTACGTATTTGACCTCTTCGTCGCGGCCAAAATTGATGACTTGTCCCGCCCTCCCCTGTTTGTCCGGATCGAGGTCGAGTCCAAGGTGGTTGCCGCCCCAGTCTTTGCTGATCGGCAGCCAGCGGCGGTTGATGTACTGCTCCTTGATCCAGTCGACCGGAACGGAGTAATGATCGCCCAGCAACGCGTACTCCGCCTCCAAATCGGCCCAGATTCTCCATTCGCTGCACAACTCTTCCAGCGAGAGAAACGGCAGGCCAAAAAACAGTCCCGGCCCGCCTTCTTTTTCGCCGTTATGGATCGCGTAAAGCTCTTTCAGCTCTGAGGGCAGCCCCATTCCGAGCTCCTCCTCCGCGCGGCGAAGCTCCAGCGGGGAAGCAGGCGGATGAAACGCCTCTGCCATCCCGGGAATATCTGCCCGCAGCAGTTCGATGATTTCCTGCATGAGTCGTTCCAGCATACAATCCGCTCCCGTCCCAATTGAATCAGCGTCCCCGGAAAAATACCGCCCGGGACGCTGGAATATTTTCTCTTTTCAACCAATCTATCTTAGCACAGGGAGCGGGAAAAAGAAAAAACCTCTGCTTGGGACAATCCCCAGCAAAGGTCTTCCGGCATCTTCCTGGCCGACTGGTGAATTACGTACCGCAATACGTCCGATACGGGCCGCACGAGTCTGGCGGCAGCGTGGCGTACTCGGCCTGCTCCGGCGAATGCGCGTAAGGATCGACAAGCGCGGCAACCAACCGTTCCAGCACGCTGTAGTCGCCCTCCTGCACGGCTGCCTCCAGGGCCGCTTCGACGCGATGGTTGCGCGGGATCAGAGCCGGGTTGCTCGCTTTCATCCGTTGCCGGACAGCATCGTCGGAGGGAGCATGGCGCTTTTGTCTTGCTTGCCACTTTTCCTGCCAGGCGGCGAACTCCGGCGCGGCAAACAACGCTTCGTCCCTTTGCTGATCGAACGTCAGGGCGAGGAACGTGTTCGTATAGTCCGCCCGATGCTTTTGCAGCAAGTTGAGCAGTTCTTCCATCAGCGCCACGTCGTCCGCTTCCTCGCCGAACAGCCCGAGCTTGGCCCGCATGCCAGCGAGCCAATTCCGGTAGTACAGCTCGCCAAAGCGGGAGAGCGCATCCTGTGCCACCTGAACCGCCTTGGCCTGGTTTTCATCCACGAGCGGCAGCAGGGCTTCGGCAAAGCGCGCCAGGTTCCAGACGGCGATTTGCGGCTGGTTGCCGTAGGCGTAACGTCCCTGGTAGTCAATGGAGGAAAAGACGGTAGCCGGATCGTACGCGTCCATGAAGGCGCACGGGCCGTAGTCAATCGTTTCGCCGCAAATGGACATGTTGTCGGTGTTCATGACGCCGTGGACGAACCCGACGAGCTGCCATTTGGCGATCAGCTCTGCCTGTCGGCGAATCACTTCCTCCAGCAACGCCAGATAGCGGTTGTCCTGCTCAGCAGCTTGCGGAAAATGTCTCTGTAACGTATAGTCGGCGAGCGCCCGCAGTTCCTCGTCGCTCCCCCATTGGGCCGCGTATTGGAAGGTGCCCACGCGCAAATGGCTGGAGGCGACACGCATAAGTACCGCGCCGGGCAGATCGTCTTCGCGGATGACGGTTTCTCCGGTCGTCACCACCGCCAGGCTGCGGGTCGTCGGGATGCCCAGCCCGTGCATGGCTTCGCTGATGATGTATTCGCGCAGCATCGGCCCGAGTGCCGCCCGTCCATCGCCCCGCCGGGAGTACGGCGTGCGGCCCGAGCCTTTCCATTGCAGGTCAAACCGCTCGCCTTGCGGGGTAATGTGTTCGCCCATCAAGAGCGCACGCCCGTCCCCGAGCATGGTAAACTGTCCGAACTGGTGCCCGGCGTAGGCTTGGGCAATCGGCTTGGCGCCCGGAGGTATCCGGTTGCCTGCAAACACCTCCGCTCCCGCTTCTCCATCTAATGCATCGGCTTGCAAGCCAAGGGCAGCAGCCAGCGGACGGTTGAAAATGACGAGCTTGGGTGAGCGTACAGGGGTAGGGTTCAGTCTCGTGAAAAAAGTTTCCGGCAGAGTCGCATAGCTGTTGTCAAAATGCCAGCCTGCCTCTGGAATGGCTTGGGTCATCGTTTCCCATTGCTCCTTTTTTGGTCGGATTTGTCGCCTTCTGTTCATTTTACCAAAAGAGCACCCAAAAGCATGCACGGGATTTTGTCTGGACGGTCTGTTACTGACGCTGCGCTGCATTTTGAAAAAAGGATGCTGTGCCCCTGCCTGGTGCGGTATCGCGAAGCTTTTGCCGAGCGAGCGGGTTGCGGGCAAGTCTGTTTCCGCCTACATCGACGGTCTGCGCATGGACGAAGCCAAGCGCAAGCTGCTGGCTGGAGAGCGCGTGCAAGCGATTGCCGAAGCGGTCGGCTTTCACGACGTCTCCTATTTTTTGCGCAAATTAAAAAAAGTCGTTCCGGCCGGGATCAGCGCCTATTTGGGCAAGCACGTCTACTTGAAAAAAGTCGCGTCCTCATTGACCAAGATTCACAACTTCCCGTTTTCGCTCTCGGAAATCGTGCAGCTAAAACCAGAGCTGATTGTCACCGAGACGGAAGAATCGTTTGCGCGGCTGGGCAAAATCGCGCCTACCGAGCTGGTTCCGTACGGCAAACGCCACGCCTTTGACCTGCTTAACAATTGCTTATCGCAAAGCCCGCCAGCTCGGCTAGCAGTCCTGCCGTTTCTCCCTTTGCTTTGGCAGCCGCAGCCTGGAGCTTCTCCACGCCGCCCCAGACGATAAAGATGACGTGCTCCGCTTCATACGGCTCGCGAGCGCGCAGCAAATCGAGCAACACGCGGAGATTGGCCGTCTCCTCCAGCTCGGTCTTAATTTTCAGCTTCAGCGCGTCCGTTGCGTGCAGCAGGCACGCGACAAGCGTTGGCAGCGTCTCTGGATTCACGCCGTGCGTTTTTCGCGAAAGCGGCGGTGAACTGATTTTTCGCTGACTGGTGTTCTTCGTCAATCTTGCCCATGTAGTCCTCGACGAGCGAAAAATAGCGGCGGTCTGCCAGCCCGAGCCCGAAGACAGCGTAGCTGCCGGGCATGACGTTTTTCTCGTCGTCCGCATCGGCATACCACGCGAACTGTTCCATTGCCTCGCGCGCATAGTCCGCGAACAGCTCGGTCACATAAGCGGAAATGTTCGCAAGCAAACGCGCTCGTTTCTCCTGATCGACAGAATGGAAGATCGGCAGCTTCAGTTCGCCCGTGTCGGTCTGGAACTTGCCCCAAAACGAAAAGCGGTAGTCCAGCAGAGCGGGAGACGACAGACTGTCCAGCTTTTGTTTCACATAGGCGGCAAGCTGTGGCACGAGTTGTTCGCGGACGCAGGCTTCGGACAGCTCGGCGCTGCGCTGCCCGCTTCTCTGATTGGCTCCCGGCGTGTCAAAATCGAGGTCCCAGTCGTCCAGCGCCGTGATCGCCACGGTCGCTCTGTCGTTTACGTATTCGAGCATGGCAAAATCATGAATGCCGGCAGCGTGGTGCGGCCGACAATCGCATCGGCATCCTTTTCGCTAATGCTTGTAAGCCAGTTGTCAATCGCTCGTTTCATGGCCGCGCAAGTCGTTTCGAGATCAGAACCCATCACAGTCGTTTCAGCCTCCCATACGGATCGGGGAACGAAACAATGCGCACGAACAAGAACATACATTCGCTTCCCCTGTTTGTTTTTCATTATAGTAGATTCCAACCATTTTTCCAGGGAATGACAAAAAAACAGATCCAAATACCTACGTTAGCAAAAATGATTGCGTTTTTCCTTAACGTTCGCCTTTACAAGTAAGGACTGCCGTTTCAAAAAGTATAACCCCCGTGATTTTTCTCACTCGAAGGCGGGGAGCGGGATAATAAGCGAATGTTATTAACACAACAAACAAATTTCGTTCGCTATTTCTTTGTGCGACAAGCAGCATTTGCGCTCCCTGCCATTATCTCTTAGGAAAGGCCACATTGCCTCTCACTCCCCTCTTTGCACCTTGCTGCGCAAGCGTCCACGATTTGCTTGGCTTGCCGCAAGCTGGCGATGTCTGTTTTCGAGAGAGCTACATCGCGGGGCAACGAACCTTTTTCCAGCAAAACTTCATCCATATACACGGCCAAAAGCTCCAGTATTTTCCCTTCCATATACATACGGCGGATTTCCGCGCGGTACGGGCAGCGCATGATTTCGTGGAGGATACGCTTGACGAGCGGCGTCATTTTCCGGTTGTCGTACAGCTTGTCGCGCGCTGCCATTCGGCTCCACTGCGCTTCCAGGCGGGGAATCGGCCACGCCTGCACGAGCTTGGGGCACGTCCAGCTTGACAGTCAAACAACGAAAGTGGCGCTCCGCTGCGAAACGACACGTGCTGCTCGTCTCTGCCCTCCCGAATGCGATCACCTCACCGGGTGCGATGCCATGGTCCAGATGGGTGTCGTTCGAGCTCCAAAGCAAATTTTCATCCAGTCGTCCCGCTCCGTGCTCTTCATGCCAAACTCTTCTCGGAAAACAATGTCGCAGATCATCACGTCCACCATGGCATTCAGGCTCGTCCGCTGCCAGTAGCCTGTGCCGACCTGCTCCGGGAGAACGACGGTTTGCTGGAACGATTCGTTCCGATAGAGAGCATTCAGGTTGCGAGCGCACAATGCTTGTCTACTACATTCTCGACCGCATACCAGTGTGCTGCTTGGTTCATACGCTTGTTTTCACCTCTGCGCTGGTTGTCTTGTCTGTTCAGAAAAAAAAAGCTGCTCGTCTTGCTGCAAAACGGCCCTGCTCTTGCTTGGAACGCTTGAGAGCGCGTGGGGGCGCATAGGAACGCTTGGCAACGCCAATAACCCCGCCGCTTGGACGGGATTATCGTCTGTTTTAGTTCACCCGCCAGCCCTCCGCTTCCTGCTGCAAGCTCCACAAATTGGCATACAGTCCGGCTTTGGCGACAAGCTCGCTGTGGGTTCCTTCTTCTGCGAGGCGGCCTTGGTCCAGCACGATGATTTTATCCGCGTTTTGGCTCGTCTTCAGGCGATGCGCGACAGGATGACCGTTTTGCTTTTGACCAGCTCGTTGATCGCCTGCTGCGACGTGCTCGGCCAGCCGCACCCGGAGCTGGCAAAAAATCTGGAACGCCGCGACGTGCGAGCACATCAGCCCGACGTACAGCGCGAGCAATGCCCCGACCAGAGCGAGAAAAGCGACAACGCCCCAATACACGACCAGCTCCCGGTCGATGCCGGCAGGACTTTGCGCGTTTCTGAGCAGCTCCTCGACAATTTTGTACACCGCCACAAAAGGGGCGATTTGCAGCAGGCTGGAGAGGACGGAAAAGATGCTGGCAGCGATCAACAGCCCTTTTTTCTCTCCGGCGATTTTCAACAGACCAGACATCTCCGACTTCGTACTCACAAAAGCAGCACTCCTTTCTCTTAAAGGACAGATTGGTAGGAACGATAATCATTATGACCAACATCTGAAAAACAGGACCCGCTCCCCAACTCGTTCGTGAGAAAACGGGTCCTTGCGACTTGCTTCGATTGCCTACTCCGAATGCTTTGTCGCCAGCACAGTTGTTGCAGGGGCGCTTTTGGCTTTGGTTACAAGCATCGTAATCGCCATCACCAGCACGACTACAGAGACGACGCCAAAAGGCAGATGCTTTTCCAACTGGTACAAGCTTGTGCTCAAAATCGGGGCAATGACAGCGGAAACTCCTTGCACGGCTCCCACCAGTCCGGCTACTCCCCCCTGCTGCTCACGCGAGACAGCAAGGGACGCGCCAGCCATGAAGCCGGGCATCATCAGCCCGGTGCCTACGCCAAACAGGAAGAAGGCTATGTAAAAACCGACGGCATGGATCACAAACAAAAACAGCGACGTTCCGGCAATCACCAGCAAGGAGCCGACCAAAATCAGCGAGCGCGGCTGCCATTTCGGATTTTTCATCTGCACTCCTTGGGTGAAGATCATCGCGATCCCGCTCAGCATCATCCCGAACGACAGCATCCGGGCCGTTTCCGTTGTCGTCAGTGACAACTGATCCTGGAAGTAAAACCCGCCGACGACCTGCAACGTGACGATGCTCATCATCGTAGCCAGTCCAGCGAACAAATACAGCCGCAAGCCTTTTTGGAACGGGTTCAGCTTGGGGGCTTTTTCCGTGACGATTGGCTTGTGCGGCGGAATCAACAGCAGCACGACGGCAAACGCGATGAGCGGCAGCAGCGCGCCGATGTACAGCGGCCAGATCAAGCCGATGAGCGCAAACACCCCGGCGATCGCAGGCCCCATCACCAGCCCCATGCCATTCGCGGCCCCGATCAGCGCCATCCCCGACGCCCGGCCTTTTTCATCGGTCACATCCGCCATGTACGCTTGCGCCGACGATGGAACGGCAGGAATAAACATCCCGACCATCCCGCGCGCCACGATGAGCAGCGTCACCAGCAGGCCGCCGCCGATGAGGTTCGCCAGCCCCGCATACATCGTGAGCGTAAACAACACGTAGCTGACGAACATCCCCAAAAAGCCAATCAAAATAACCGGCTTTCTCCCTTTTGTATCGCTCCATCTCCCCCACACTGGCGCCATGACAGCCATCGCGACAGAGCCCAGAGAAATGATTAACCCTGAATGCGTCTCACTCAGTCCTAATTCGCGAATCAATGGCGGCATGACGGGAGCGATAATCATCAAGCCGACCATTGCGACGAAAACGCTGAAAAAAATACTGACACGTACTCGTCCCATATTCTCTCTACTCCTTTCGTAACGTGCTGTCATCATCTTATGGAAAAATCGCCGGGCGCCACCACCTAAAGACGGAGCGAAACTACTGCAAAACGGATTTTTCTGTCGCAAATGCCATTCCACGGACTGGGGCGAGAACGGCGATTCATCTGGACCGCCGGACGGTACGCAACTTCCCGGCGCGTGCTATCGCGCTGTTTCGCTGCTGAAACGGCGGTCGTTCGCCCTGACTGTCCTGCCCGGAAATCAGGCAGTACGCTTTTTACTGCCCCCCAGCCATTACTGGCGCTGCAAAATCTGGTTGCCCAGCTTGTCCAAAAGCTGCATCCGCCCGATCGCGGTGAAGGAATAGTTGTAGTTATCGACCTGGCTGATCTTGTAGACATGGCCGTTTTGCACCGCTTTGAGCCCTTTCCAGACGTTGCTGTCGCTCATTTTGTGCTCGCTGCTTTCCATCAGCAGCAAGTGATCCGGGTTCAAGGAAGACAGCGCTTCCAGGCTGAGTTCCATTCCGCCCCAATGCTCGGGCTTGGGGATACCTGTCGCCCGCTTTAGCCCGAAATCGTCGTAGAGCAGTTCGGCCAGGCTTTGCGGATACGTCTCGAGGATCGCGAACGTTTCTTCCTTGACGACGGGCGCGAGCTTCTGCTTCCATTCCTCCGCCTTTTTTGCGTACTCGCCCAGCCACTGGTCTTTTTTCTCCTGCTCTCCGAACAGGTCTGCCAAAAAGTTCAAACGATTGCGCCACTCATAATAAGGATGCGGAACCTGGACAGTCGGAGCGATTTTGGACAGTTGCTCGTACGAATCTTCGTTAAACAGCGCCCCCAATAAAATCAAGTCCGGCTCCACGGCCATAACGGCTTCCAGACTGATCGGCTCTCCGTACCAGCCGAGATTGACGACATCTTTGTCCAATCGATCCGCGATGGTCGGAGAAAACTGTTTGCGGTTGCCGTAATCGACGTTGCCGGATGCGATTGGCTCTATCCCCAGCAAAAGCAGTTCCTCCGTCGAGCCGGAAAGGTCGGCGATTCGCTTCGGCTTCACCGGAATGCTTATGACATCCCCGTTCGGGTTCACGATCTCTTTGCGCGCGGATGCGCTCTCTCCCCCGCTTGCTTGCGGACTACCGCAGCCTGCCAAGAGCAAAGCCAGGCAACCCACTGCGGCCAAGGCCCTCGCCAGTTTCTTCATCTCTCTTTTGCCCTCCTTATGATGTACTTTTGGTTCGCGGTTCGCTGGTTCGCTGCGCGAGGCGAAAACCCCGATCACGAACTACTTTCTCACACTCGCCTGCGGCCCGGACAGTCAAATCGGGAGGAACACGATACAAAAACGGATTTTGTTGCGCACAGGGATGCCCTCAGCAAAAAAAACACCAGCTCGATTGGCTGGTGTCTTTGGGACTTGGCTTGCGATTGTTGATGCCTCTGGACTTTGCTTGCGCCCGCCCTGCTGGCACAGTCGTTTCATCCAGAGGCGATGTCGAACCTAAATCTGCTGCGGCACTTTCATAAATTCTTTTTCGTTCAAATAAACCGTCTCGGCGTACAAGCGCAACGAGCTTGCCCAATGCTGCCTGTATGCCTCCCACTCCTGCTCGTCAAAGCGCGGGTCAAGCAACAGCGAGAGCGGAATTTTCAGGTTCAGCAGCCTTCCGCTTATCAAAAACCGGGTGACGCCCGCTGGCATGACGTGTCCTTGGGTTACGATTGTTTCGATTTCTTCCATCGTATAGGGGCGATAGCGCAGGCAAACCATGTCTGCTTCGGGCAGCACGTTCATCCCGTGTGGAATCCGGCGGACGGGATAGCTGCTGCTGTACGATTGGACAATTTGTTGCCACAGCCGCAGTCTATGCGTGCTGCCTGCGCCGTCCTCGCTTGCCGATACATAGTTTTTGCTGCCGTCTGCATAGACGATTGTAGCGATGTGCGCTTGCTCCCCCAGCTGCTCTTCCTTCCATAAAAAGGCGTCATGCTGGAGCAGCCCATTCAGCCATGGCCCGAACGGAACCAGATGTGCCCATGCCTCCAACTGGTAATCGGCATCTGTTACGACTTGCACAGGAATCCGGCGGCAGCCGATTTTTTGCAAGGCGGCCGTGCGGTGTGCTCCGTCCAAAATCAGGTATCTGCCGTCCTGCATGCGCCTGGCTATCGGCGGGTGAAGCAGCATCCCTTGCTGCGAGATCGACTGGCACGTGTCGTCCAATCGGTTTGGCTCATGGTCTTCGTGCAGGCAGACCTGATCGCTGTCAACGACCTGGATGGAAGACAAAACATGGTTCACTCTTTTATTCCTCCTCAAGCTAGAATGCCGGCTTGCTCCACATAAATGTGGTTAGGGTGCGGATGGCTGAGAAAATCGTGGTGGGAAATCGCCCACCCGTACGCTCCTGCATACTGGAAGCAGATGATGTCGCCTACCCGCAGCGACGGTACAAACACGTCGCTCGCCAGCACGTCTTTTGGCGTGCAAAGCTGGCCGACTACGGTAAGCGGGCCATTTTCATGCCGCGTGCGCTCGTACGGGTACTCCCATTTTTCCGTCGGAATGACCGTAAACGGATGGCTGTGCTGCCACGAGGACGGGAGGCGGAACTGATGGGTCCCGCCGCGGATGATGGCGTATGTTTTCCCGTGATTTTGCTTGATATCCAGCACTTCTGCCGCATAGTAGCCGGAAGCGGCGGTCAAGTAACGGCCGCATTCGAACAAGACGTGCCGGACCGGAAGCGCAGCGCTGTCCAATAGCGCGGACAAGCCCTGCACAAAGGCCGGCCAGTCAAACTGCTGCTGCAAATCCGCGTAGTTGACCCCGATCCCGCCCCCGGCGTTCAGGTACGAAATGTCCAGGTCAAACAGCGCCTGCCACTTGGCTACGATCTGCAAATAGTACGCGACAAGCTCGACGTGCTTGCCCGCATCCAGATTGTTGGACAGCGAGTGGAAATGGAAGCCTTGCAGCTTCACGCCCTCCAGCGCAAGCGCGAGGCGGATCGCCTCCGGTACGAGCGACTCGTCGATTCCGAACTGCGTCGGCCGCCCCGCCATGGCAAGCGTCGCGGAAGGAAACGGCCCGCGCAAGTTCACCCGCAGCAAAATCGGGACCGTCACCCCGTGTTTTCGCGCCAAAACGTCCACGCGCCGCAATTCGTTGAGACTCTCGACGTGAATCAGGCTGACGCGCTGCCGAATGGCTCCCTCGATCTCTTCATTTGTCTTGCCCGGGCCGCCAAACAAAATCGGAACGTCCGCAGATACCGCCCGCACTTTGTCAACCTCGCCGAGCGAAGCGACTTCGAAGCCGCGCACGTAAGGCAGGAGCGCGCGCAAAATTTGCGGCTCGGAGTTGGCCTTGATCGCGTAAAAAAGCTGGCATACGGCTGGCAGCGATTCTGCCCTCGACGCGACATGGCTTCTCAGGTGATCCAGATCGTAGAGATAGGCGCAAAAAGGCTTGGCGCTGCTCTGTTGTGTCCGCTTGATATACTCGATGACTCGACTCATAGCCTCTCTCCCTTTTCCTTGCGTTGCTGCTCTTTGTCGCGCATCGTGCCGAGCTGATGGCGCAGCGCCCGAAACGCGATGCCCCGCTCATCGCCCAGCACGTAGGCGCGAACGCCTTTTTCGAACCATTCGTCCATGTCCTCTGCTGCGCGCGGAATGGCGCAGTACGGCACGCCACGGCTGACAGCGGCTGCCTGCACGGATTGCAGCGCGGTTTTGACCAGCTCGCCGCGCGTGTCCCACGGCCTGCCGTACGATTGGGACAGATCCGCCGCTCCTTCCAGCACCATGTCAATGCCTGGCACATCCAAAATGTCCGTGATCCGCTCGACGCCTGCCCTGCTCTCGATCATCGGGACGACCATGATTTCCGCATTGGCCCGCTCCAAATAAAGAACGAGGTCGTTTTTGCCAAACGCGCCAGGCCGTCCGCTGTTCAGGCTCCGCGTACCGAGCGGATAGTAGCGGCTGCTGCGGACGATTTGCTCGGCCTGCTCTCTGCTCTCGACATGCGGCACGACGATTCCTTGCGCGCCGCTGTCCAATGCCCGCAAAATCGTGCCGGGCAACGCATCCGCCACGCGCACCAACGGGGTAATTTGCGCAGCTTCCGCGGCCCGGATCATGTTTTCCAACGTCTCCGGATTGACGAGGACGTGCTCGGTGTCAATGATGACGAAATCGTATTCGGCGCAGCCGATCATCTCGACGACGACCGGCGCTGGTATCGAGCAAAACAGCCCGTACACGGTTTTGCCTTCGCGCAGCTTGCGTTTCAGTGTATTTTCCTTCAGCAATGCCTCTCTTCTCCTTTTCGTTTTTAACGGTGCGACTTGCTGTCGGCCAAAGGATTCGGCACTTTGTGCACGCGCAGCTCCGTGTCCGGGAACAGCCTGCGTTTGGCCAGTTGCTCGACCTCAATCGCAGGAGCAAACAAGTCGAAAAGCGAGAAGCGCTCCGCCAGATGCGGATGACGCTGTTGATACGCTTCCAGCACGTGGCGCACCAGCCCCCAGAAGCGCTTTTCGGAAAAGCCGAAAGCATCTGCCATCAGCAGCGCGAGTTCGCCCATATTAATGAAGAAAAAGGCATCGTGCATAAAGTCGCGAACCAGGGCGAGATCGTCGGTTTCAATAAACGAGTTGCGGTTCACGCGGGCGTGATAGGCTGGTGTGCCGAGCAAAGCCGGGCAGCTTTCCGGTGCCTGAAGATGCTTTTTCGAAAAGCGGATGCCGTCGTGAAAGTCTTTCAGCGCTACGCGTACAGGCATGCCTTCCCGGTGGAGCAGCACCATGTTTTGCGCGTGCGATTCCAGCGCGATTCCGTGCGCGTAGAGCATGTGCGCGATCGGCAGGACGCTTGCCTCAAACAGCCGCATAAGCCATGCCTCTGCCCCGTAGCGCTCGATCCACGGTGCGATCAGCGGGCGGCCGTTGCCATCGAGGGAGCAAAGTCCGTTGAAGGGCAGCGCCTGCTCGCCGGGTTCCAGGTACGGATGCAAGCTCTCCCGCCAGATGCAACCGAGCACGCCGTACGTTTTCGCCTGCACGAGCGCCGCATGCGGCGGGGCGTCGTACGCAATTCCCATCCGTTCACGCAAGAGCACGACGCGGGCTTCGTCCCGCAAAAACGCATCCGACTGGACGATTCCGTGCAGCCAGTCGGAGATGACCGGAGCATTCGCGACCGTGTGCGGAGCGAGAATCCGCCCTGTCGACGTGTTGATGAGGCTCATCGCCAGTTTCACGTAAGCTTTGCGCGGGGCGCTGACATTTGCCAGCGTGCGGATGGACTGCTGCGCCCGATAAGCGTCTTGTGCCGGACCAAGCAAAATCACGCGGTTGTTGCGCAAATCTTCCAGAAGAGCCGTAGTCGCGATGTTTTTCCACTGCCATGGATGGACCGGGACAAACCAATAGTTTTGCGGATCAAGCCCCCTGTCGCAAATCACTTGGGAAAACGCGGCAACCTGCTGCTCGCCCAGCTCTTCTTGGAGCAGGCGCTCATACTCCAGTTGCGCCGAGATGGCGAAACGGGTGTGCTTTTTCGCTACCGCGAGCCAGAGCAAGGTCAGCTCCTCTTTGAACTCGGGACCGTATTGGTAATTGTCGGCGTAGTCAAAGCCGATTCGCGATTTATAGCTCGGATGGTACGGATGTCCGTCCATAATCTCGGCTTCCAGCGCGTCGTAATCGCGCAAGGAAAAGGAGCTGCCCTGCAACTGGCGCTCGTACTGGGCCAGCGTGTCCTTGAGCTGCGTATGCTCCAGCTCGTGGATGAACGCGGTCAAGCGGCCTTCATCTGCTCCGGTCGCGTGGCGCACCTCCAGCAAAAATTGGGCGAGCGACTGGGCCTCTGCGCTCTTTTCTTCGGCTACCCGCAAGATCGGGCCGTCGGACAGACGGATGCGCCCGAAGGTGAAGCGGCGCTGCCCGCGGCAAATGTAGGTGACAGCCTTGCCCTCTTCTGTCTGCCCGGCGATGCGGAACACTGTTTCGCTGCCGTCCTCATTGGTGACGGCCGGAATTACGCCTTCGTAGAGCAACGCTTCGAGCAACTGGCGAAAAATTCTTCGCCGCACCCGAACGTATTGCTCGGACTGGATCGCGGCTTCCACGGTGGCAGCCTGCTTGGCAAAATCGTTTGGGGCTTGTGTCTGCTTCATACTTTCCTCCTCGATTGCGCCAGCGGATTAGGAACGGGGACGTAGAGCGGTCTTTCCCCGCGCCGCTGGAAGCTGCTGATTAAGTTCGCTTTGGCGGGCAGCGTCTCCGACTCCAGCAAGTTTTCGAGCAACGCCTGTGCCTCGGGGAAAAAGTCGGCGGAGCGGATCACGTCTCCCACGATGTGCCACAGCTTTTCCTCCGGAACCGAGCTGCCATGCGCCAACGTGCAGACGAGATGCCCGACATGGTTGACGATGACGTAATATTGGAAGCGGCTCCACGCTTCTTCCTCTGCATACAGAACCGGGCTGTTTTCGCTCAGGCAGCGGCCGAACATGTCTTGCTCGCGGGCGCGCTCCCGACTGATGCTGACGCCTTCCAGATCGCGCACGTAAAAATGGACGGGCCAGCCGTCGCGCAAAGCGACCATCGAGTTTTGCACGTGCGCCTCCATGCTGACCCCGTGCCGCACAAACAGGCGCAATAGCGGCACGAGTGATATGTCGAGATACTGCCTCAGCCACTTGTCCAGCCACGCGGACAACGCAAGATGCGGCTGCTTTTTCGCCGACTCCCGCACCGCGTCCATGATCGGCGGCCACACGGAATGAGGCGGTTCCTCCAACGCGGACGCGACGACGATTGGCACGTCCTGATCCAGCGGAAGCACGACGGGATTTTCCCGAAAAATCGCCGCGAAGCTCTCGATCAGCTTTTCTTGTTCTTCCGGCGTTGCCGCTTGCGGCGCAATCGTGCGGTACCCTGCTTCCTGCAAAATCGTAAAGGCTTTGTCCTGCACCACGGGAGCCAGTTTTGCCATGACGCGGCTGGCGTCCATCGTTCGCTCCAACTGATCGAGCGGATTGACCCGAATGAAATTCGTGATCCTGACGTTTAACGGCAGCTTGAAAAAATAAGCGTGATTCGGGTCCCAGACTGTTCGAACGGACGAAGTCGGATACACCTTGGCTCCAAGCGGCCCGAGATCGACAAGCAAGCCGCTTTCCAGGAGACTCTGCACGCTCGGCCAGCTTTTTACGTGCTCGGCCTGCCACGGATGGCACGGCAGCAGACGGTATGACTGCTGCGCTGCCGTCAGCTTGCTTTTGGCCGCTTCGCTCACCGCCGCCGGAATCCAGTCGTGGGCATGCGGCTGGTCCGTCAAGCTCACTTCCCGGACAATCTCGGGCGCGCACGCGAAGTAATGCAGGACAAAGGAAGCGCCCAGCTCCGGCGCGTACCGCGTCATGTCGTCCGCCGTAAAGCCTTGCGAGCTTTTCGGCGTCGGGTGAAACGGATGGCCGTACACCATCGCCTGTTCAGCGGCAAAAAACCGTTCGATTCCCTCCCGCAGCATCAGGGCGCGCCCTTCTCGCAAGCTGTACTCCACGTATGTGTTCGTCTTTTGCACGGAATTTTCGACCTGCACGAGCAACGTCTGGACCAGCTCCGTTTTCGGCAGCGAAGGCGGCGCCGACTCTGCCAGCTCGTGCAGCAGCGCGGAAGCCAGTGTGCTTGCCGTCAAAACGGGCGTGAGCTCCTTTTCCTGTCCTCCTGCCTGCCGCAGCCAGAACGAATGACCGTACCGATGATGGCCGAAAGCCGAAAAATAGGTGAGCGAACCGACGATTTCCACCGCGGTCGCGGGCAGCTTCACTCGCATCGGCAAACCTTCTGCCTGCAGGTGCGAGACGATGTCCGGCGGCAAGTCGGCGAGCGCACCGTCCTCTGCGCGCACGGTCGGGTCGACCACCCCTGTCTCTCGCAAAAACGCGTTGAAAAGACGCTCGATTGCTGCTGTCTCAGCCTGATTACGTCTGTTTGTCACGGTGTCTAGTGTCACTCATTCTTCACCTCTTTGGGATGATAAGGTAGTGCAGCGTGGGCCAGCCGCTGGCGGGGAGCCGTGAGCGCAAGCCAGCCCGCTGCGCTCAAAAACGCCAGCCCCATCGCCGCGAACGCCCATTCCAGCGGAAGCAGGGCACCGAATCCGGCTCCCAGCAACGAACCGATGATTTGGCCGATGGTCAGCGTAGAGTTCGCCAGTCCGATGTAGACGCCGCGGCGATTCTCCGCAGATTCTAGCGTGACCACGAGAAAGATCGACTGCACGAGCGCAGCGAAGCAAAAGCCTTGCAGCGCCCGAAGCGGCAACAGCCAGATGACGTCAGCCGGCCACGTTTGCAAAACGATGCTGACGCCGCAGCCAAGCAGGGCCACGCACACATTTTTTTCGATGCGCTTCCTGTCGTTGCGCCGCCCCCACCACGGAGCGGCGAGAAAAGTCGCACTCCAGGTCACGGCCTGTAGCACCCCCACCCAGGAAGCCGCGTACGCGCTCCCGACGATTCCTTCCACGTGGGGCGCAAAGATCGCGACCAGGCCGTACACGCCAAACTGGGCGAGCATTCCGGCTACGAGCATGTTGCGGATTCGGGGGTGACGCAGCATCTCCTGGGACGCATGGGCAATCGGCAGCTTTTCGCGACTCTCGAGGTTCCTGCCGCTCGCTGGCTCTTGCAAGACCACTGCCGCCGCTACACTGCACAGCGCAGTGAACAGTGCGCTCCACAAAATCATCGTCGCAAGCCCGAACCATTCGGAGAGCAGCCCGCCGATGAGCGGACCTGTCAGCGAGCCTGCGGCCGTCGCGCTTTGCAGATTGCCCAGGGCGCGGCCTTTCGTCCCTTCGCTCGCCTGTGCCCCGGCAAAAGCGGCGGCGGCATCGACGACACCGCCAAAAGCGCCTTGCAGCAGCCGCGCCAATACAAACACGAGCGGCGAGCTTGCCAGCCCCATCCAAAGTAAACTGATGGATATACCAGCCAATGCACGCACAACCATCCACTTTTTCCCTACCTGATCGCCGTATCTTCCCCAGAGCGGAGAAAACAGGCACATCGTCACCGCCGGAGCGGCCAGCGCCACACCCGTCCAGATCCGGTTTGCTTCGGGAAGGGTTGCGCCCAGCTCCGCCATGTAAAAAGGGAGCAACGGAACGATGATGGTCAAGCTGCACGTAGAGAAAAACTGCCCCGCCCACAAAATCCGAAAGCTGCGGGCAAACGAAGTCGCGCTACTCATCTGCCGCTTCGAGCTGCCTCAACGGATTGCTGGTGCTGCCTACCCCGGCAGGCATGCTCCCTCCGCCGGAATCGGTGCGCTGCAACAGCGGCGTCAAGAGCAGGCGAATCGGCCATGTATCCGCCTCCAGCAGTTGCGTCTTCCAGACGTCTCGCGCTTGCTCCGGCAGCCCCTCTTCACCCAGCGATTCGCGCACGACTGACATGATTACGCGCCAGAAGGCAGCTTCCTCGATGGCGTAAGCGGTCATCAAGGCATCCGCAATGGCATATAGGTTGACCTGCACCCCGAGCGTCTGAAAATAGGAGAGTAGCTTCTCCGGCGTCTCGTTGATGAGGCTGTTCGGCGTGCCGGGCTTGATGCGATAGGCCGGCTCTTGCAAGCCTGCCGCCGCAAGCCACGGCAAATGCAGCCGGATCGTGTCGTGGTCGCGCAGCAAAAGCCCGGTTGTCTGGTGGTCGCGCACGATCAAAAGCACATTTTGCCCGTGAATTTCCGGCATGATCCCGTAGCAAAACAAGCGCAGCGACGTGTCGATCAGCATGTGGCAAATTTCCCGGAACAATTGCAAAACTTCCGCCACACCTGCGTCTTCCCCGTAGCGTGCCTGCAGCCATGCGGCAAACACCGGGTTTTTCCCCTGCGGATCGACGACGGCCAGGCCGGACATCGGGATCAATTGTACAGCATCGTCACGGAGCAGATCGGCGGGGTATTCGCGAATCAGGCACGCCAGATGTCCAGGCTTATCCGCAAACGGATCGGCCGCCGCATCATGGTACCCCCACCAGTTCGTTTCGTCGCACAGGCGCAGCCGTTGTCTCAGCCGCTCGTCTTTTTCCGCGACGCTCACAAGCAATTGCTGCCCCTTCGCTCCGTTGTGCAAATAGCGCGGCGGCAACAATCGCAGTGCGCCCAAGGAATATATGCCGATCGGCACCTTGACGTGATAGCGTTGGCGGCCTGCGGGAACCAGCGCCCGCACGGATGAAGTCGGACGGAACGCGCCCAATCCCCGGACGACAGGCACGCATATGCGCTGCGCCAGCTCTTCGCGGTAAAAGGCGGGCAAGACGTGGTCCGTCTGCCATGGATGAACAGGCATCAGCAAGTAGCGCTGCTCGTCAATTCCCGCTTCGCGTGCCGCCTGACGCAAGCGCGCTTTTTCTGCTTCGGCCAGAATAAAGTCGGCGACATCCTGCGCGGTACTCGCCTGGACGTAGTCGCGGCGGACAGCGAGCCAATCCAGCCCGAACGCTCGCCCATACTCGGCGCTGTACGTGCGGTAGTCCTCGTCGCTCCAGCCTCTTTTCGCCCGTGACGTCGGGTGGAAGGGGCGGTCCCGCATGGCGGAGAAGCGCTCGGCTTGCAGAAGGGCTGCGTCGTCGCTTTTTTGTTCGCTCTGTTCCAGACTGGTGCTGGCCTGCATGGACAAAGCCGTATGGCGAATCGAATCTCGCAATTCCTGTTGAAAGTCTTGCAAATTGGGCATGCTTGCCTGCCGCTCAACCGCAGAGAGCGCATCGGCGAACCGTTGCATGAACGAGATCGGGGTCAGCTCCTGCACGCTGTTTGCCCGCTGATCGACCAGCACGGCGGGCAGCCTGCTTAGTTTGTACGGCTGGATAAACGGCGCGGCTTTGACGCGAACGACCAGGCTGCGCTCATCGCCGAGCGGAAGGCGCAAGTACTGCTCGCCCTCGCCAAGCTCGCTGCACTCGTGCGCGGCAGGCCCCGGCCACGTGCGCTCGATGCGTGCCCGATCGAGCAATCCGGCCAAATTTTCCTGCAACAGCGCATTGATGAGGTCGCAAAAAACAAGTTGCTCGGCCCTGTGCAAAAGCGGGTGCTCTTTTTCCAGCAAATCAGCTTCCATCACTAGCTTCTCTCCTCTCGCTCCGTTACAGAGGCAGCCGGGTTCCTACGTTTTCTGCCACCGCTTTTTGGTAGATTTCATAGGCACTCGAAATATCTTCGACCGCCATCCCCATCGGATTCAAGAGAATGATCTCTTCTGCGGATTCGCGACCCGCTTTTTTCCCCAGCAAAATTTCTCCCAGCTCCGCGTGCAGTTGCTCGCGGGAAAACGTTCCTTCCAGCACGAGCTGGTTAATCACTTTTTTCTCCCGGTTCGACTGATCCCAGTCGTCTACCACGACTTTGTCTGCCTTGAGAAATACTTCTTTATGTACATCCATAATCGAGATGTTGCTGACAAACGCTCCTTTTTGCAGCCACTCAAACGGAATGTACGGCTGGTCGACCACCGTGCACGTAATGACGACTTCCCCCGCACGCACCGCCTGCTCGGCGCTCGTAGCGATGACGACCTCCACAGCCGGCGCTTTCTCGCGCAATTGGTCGGCCAATCGGCGAGCCGCATCGCTATTTAAGTCAAACAAATAGATCGACGTAATCTGCGGGAACTGCTCGAGCATGGAGCGAAGCTGTGTGCTGGCGATGACGCCGCAACCCATGCACGCTACCGTCTGAAAATCTTTTTTGGCGAGATAGCGCGCCCCGATCACGGTAACGGCAGCCGTACGCATCGCGCTAATCAGGCTCGTTTCCATGACGGCAATCGGATAATTGCTGACCGGGTCGTTCAGGATGATTAATCCGCTGGCCCGCTCCAGTCCCCGCTTGCTCGGGTTGTCGTGCTTGCTGCCAATCCATTTCAGCCCGGAGACAGGCGCTTCGCCGCCGACATAAGCCGGCATCGCGATGATCCGGTCGGCAATATGGCCGTTTGCTTCATTGACACGCAAGTACGGCTTCAGCGGCTGGACAAAATCGCCTTTTGCATGCAGCTCCAGCGCCCGCGACACGGCCGTGACGTACAGATCGGAGGAATCGCCTCCCAGATGGGCAATATCAGACTTGGACAAATACAAGATAGATGGTTGAGTGGACATCGTATGTTTTCGCTCCTTTTTGTGCCTTTATACCGTTTATACCGTTACGGCTGGCTTGTTCAGTTTTTCGACCCAGGCTTCGTCGTACACACTGTCGAGATAGCGCTCGCCTCTGTCCGGCAAGATCGTCACGACGCGCGAACCGGCAGGCAAGGTGGCAATGATTTTTTGAATCGCCGTGATGACAGAGCCGGACGAGCCTCCGGCAAAAATGCCTTCGGCGGCGAGCAGCTCCCGGCACCCGCGCACGGATTCGCTGTCATTGACAAAAATGACGTCGTCGATTTCCTCCCGCCTGAACAGCTCGGGAACGCGGCTCGAACCGATGCCGGGCAGCTCGCGCGGCGCAGGTGGCGCTCCGAAAATGACCGAACCGACAGCATCTACCGCGATCACTTTCAGATTCGGGTTCGCTTCCCGCAGTCTTCTCGCGGTGCCGAGAATGCTTCCCGTCGTGCTTACAGCCATGACGAGGTAGTCGACTTTGCCGCCTGTCTGCTCCACGATTTCGCTCGCAGTACCGTGGTAGTACGCCTTCCAGTTGTTTTCATTCGCGTATTGGTTGATCCAATAGGCATTCGGTATCGTTGCCACCAGTTCTTTTACGCGCTTGATCCGCGTTTTCAAATAGCCGCCCTGATCGTCAGGCTCCTGCACCATTTCAATGTTGGCGCCAAGCTGCTTGATGATCGTCAGGTTCGTCTTCGTGATTTTGGAATCGACGACGCACGTAAACGCAAGTCCGTACACCCGCGCGATCATGGAAATGGCAATCCCGAGATTTCCCGAGGTGCTCTCGATCAAATGCGTGTCTTTATGGATGGTGCCGTCTCGCAATCCTTGCTCGATGATGTAACGCGCTGGTCGATCTTTCATGCTCCCGCCGGGATTCATCAGCTCCAGCTTGGCGAAAACTTCAACCTCGTGCTGCGCGAACAGACGGCTCAGCTTGACCAAAGGTGTATGACCTACGCACGAAACAATAGAATCAGAAGCGGTCCTTCTTTCACCAGTTACTTCCAGGTTAGATCGAATCACCACAGGCACCTTCTCCCTTTCCTCTTGCGACAATGATAATCATTATCGTTATATAAATGTTGCAAATACATGATATTTGATAATGATTCTTAATGTCAATTGGGAAAATGGTATTTTTTTCTTCCAAGATTCGACGTCTTTCTCCCTGTTTGGACAACTGCCTGGAACACGCCAAAGAAGCCCTTTTTCTGCGCGTATCAAGGGCTGCCCTCCCCGTTTTCTATTCCCGCCGACCTACTTTCATTGTCGAAAAAGATGTCTTTCGCAACAAATCCGCTCGAAAAAATGTATGACGCTTGTCGCTGATTTATTTGATTCATAAAATAAATTCACTCCTACTGGACTACTTCTGGCTTCTGCTCCTATCGTTTTGTGCCACGGCAAGCCAGTCTGTCCGCCCCTTCCCCTCAGCCGCCGAGGAAAACAGGCACGCAAAAACCGCCGCTTGCCAAAAAACCACGGATATGGGCGATGTCTCTTCTGCTGGGTCAGCTTGATGCCCACTCCTTGTTGTATGTAGCGAATCGCGCCTGCATTCCATCGTTTTTTCACGGGCAAAAAGAAGAGGCCCTCTCTCAACGGCCTCTTCTTTTTGCTGTTTTCCTTGTCGAAATTACTTGCACGTATAGGGTGGTTTTGGCGGAGGTGTCACTACTGGCAGCGGCACTTGCTGATCTTGCAAAACTTTCAGGCCGAGATTCAGGACGATTTTCTCGCGCACATGGGAAAAAGCATGCTCGGCGGCTTTCACTTTTTTCAAGTCTTGCCCGATGTCCAGCTCGGTAAATTCGGAGTACACCAGCTCGCAGTACGGCTTTTCGTTGTACACCTGGCGATTTCCGAACAATCCCAGGTTCAACTTCGCACCTGTTCCTCCTTTGTTGCCGAGTTCGCCCGAGGAAGAAAAGTCAGGGGTAAGCTGCAAGGATGGCCCGCCCGCAGGGAATGTAATTCCCACGCAAAAATCGAACGGTATCATGGCAGAAATGTGCCGAATGTCTCCGCAAACTGCGCTTCCGGACACGCGATCGGCAGTGGCGTACTCGATGTTTTTGCGGATGAAGCCGCTCCCAAACAGTTTTGCCACGTACGGATTGAATGTCGGCACAAGCTCGCACTGTTCGAGGATGACGCTTTTCCACGCGCGAATGATTTCCAGCGCCGGCTTTTCCAGTTGAATATCTGCTTCCACACAAACGACGACGGAGATTTCGGCCAATGTCACGGGCACCTTGATCGTCTTCGGAAAAAGGGCCGCTTCCGTGCTGGAGCCGAACACGCGCACGTTTTCCACGCCGCAGGATTGCGGGCTCGGCTTGCCGTGCTCGTGCTCCTTGTCAGGCTTGTGCTTGTGCTCATGCTCGCATTTGCAGTCATGCTCGTCTTTGTGTTTGTGCTTATGCTCGTGTTTGTGCTTGTATTTGTCTTTTTCCTTGTCTTTGTGGTCGTGCTTGTCCTTGTGCTTGTCATCATCGCAATAGTATTCAATTTTGAACTTGCCTTCTTTTGACTCGCTGTGTTTTCCCACTTTGTTTATCGCCTCCTTTGTCCATACATGGCCTTACCATTCATTGTATGGCCTGGACTGCGCAAAGGACTTGGCTGTTGTCGAGCGTGATTTACCCATTTTTTCCTTTTGTACTTTCCGTTTCCATCCGTTTTTATTTACCTAAGCAACAATCCGGCATGCCTGTATGTACAGCCCGGACATGCCAAGTGTGCATCTGCCTGTCAACGTGTCCATACGTGGACGGGCATCCCGTTCTTTCGGCCCTCTGTCTCCTGCCTGCTATTGATCGCCAAAAGATGCGCTCACACTTGGCCCAGTCCGCGCAGCGGAACCAACTGCTTGCGAAACCACCAGATTCGCCCGCTTACGATCGCCACCCCTTTGTAATCGCGTACGCTCGCACCGTGCTTCATAAACGGCTCGGACATGAGGCTCACTTTCCAATCCCCGGTCTCGATCCATTTCTCCGGCAAGGACAACGGGCTGCTGTCGAGCAGCAGGCTCGCTTCTGCTTTTTCCTGGGCAACGGGAGGGCGCAGCACGGTTGAAGTAAAGGGAAGGCGCAGCGTCTCATGCGCGACTTTGCCCGCCTCTCCCGTCGTGCCAAAGGCGGTCAGCTCAAATTCGCCACGGACCCAGACCACGCGCCCCTTGTCCTCATAGCGCGCTTCCTGCACATCCATCACGATCTGCGGGTGCAGCTCCCACCACTCCTGCTTCCAGCACGCCTGGATCGGGTGTACCCAGTTCACTTCCCACACCTCTTCGAGCACAGACACTTGCACATAAGCGCGGTCTGCCTGTTCGGCGTAGGAAACATCGGCAAACACCACCTGGTTGTTCCCGGTGTTCGCCTGTTGCCTCGGCATGGGCTGTTGTTGCGAAAGCCTAGCGACTGCGGTATCGGGAGCAGGTTCAAGTTCAGGCGCGCCCCTGACCTCGCCCCTGGCTTCGGCAGGCTCCTGTCCAGTTACGTCGTGCAGCTCATCGGCATCCGCTTGCTCCCATGCCTCTGCGGGAGGACGAGCGGCAGCCGTCCGCTGGCGTTGCGGCTTGGTCCATGGCGATTTGACCCATGGGGACTTGCTCCAGGGCGACTTTTTGCCGACAGGCTTCCCTGCCCTTCGCTCTTGTCTGGCCTGGACGCGGACGAGAGGGGCTTTGCTTTTTGCCAGCTTGCTTCCTCTCGGCCGCAGCGGCGGATGCTTGTCAGCCAGCTCCTGCTTCGCCAGTTGCTGCTTCACGCGCAAAAACGTTTGCTGGGGGCTTTTGGGGGCGCGCTTTAGTTCTCCGTGGTTTAAAAAAGGCGGCTTTTTCGCGGACGCTCGTTTCGGTTGGGGGACAGCCATTTGCAACCTCCTTTCTTTCGTTGGGTCAACGTTTTCTCTTCGCTATATTCATACGCCCGACCGCCCCCTTTTGGCATAGTCGTCTGTCCTCGTAGGCGGCGCTTGCTGCGAAAGCTTGGCTTCCTTCCCTACTGGCGGAGCCTGCGCGGCGCGGATGTCGGCCTGCTGTTTTTCGATCCGCGCATCCATGCACCCATGCGCACCAAAAAACTCATGCCTTTTTCGGCATGAGCTTCTGGTCTGTCTGTTTTTCGGTCAGGACATACTGGCAGCATTTGCCTCCCTCGGCCATGCAGTCGGTTCTCACCACGTCAGCGTCCGGAAGCAGCGCGGCGAACATGCGCAGCTCGCACTGGCACGCCTGCCGATAGCAGTCGGCTACGCGGGCGATCGGGCAATTCGTCTCGCGAAACAAATAGACGCCCTCTGCCCGTTTTTCCAGCTTGACCATGTAGCCGTCGTCATTTTGAAGCTGCGCCAGCGTTTGCAGCCGTTCCTCAAACGACTGATTCGCCATCTTTTCCCGATATTTTTGCGCCGTCCGCTCCATCCGCCGCTCGAACAGCGCATGCACGAGCGAATCGCCAAACAGGTCGCCCATATCGCCAAGCAGCTCCACAGCCAAGCCTTCGTACTCCGTCGGAAACAAGCGCTCGGCCCGTGGCGTCAGTTGGTACACGAACACGGGCCTGCCAACCTGCCGGCGCATGATCTGGGCGTCGAGATAGCGCTCCCGGTGCAGCACATCCAAATGCTTGCGCACCGCGACTTTCGTAATCCGCAAATGCTCCGCCAGCTCCTGGACGCTGACCGTCCCGTGCTTTTTCATGTACAACAATAGCTTTTGCCGGGTGGTCGGTTCGCGAAAAGCCGCTGCTCCCATCCCCACGGTTTACCTCATGGCCTCGTTGTAGCGCCGGTTGACCTCTTCCCAATCGATGACGTTCCACCAGGAGGACACGAAATCCGGCCGCTTGTTTTGGTACTGCAAATAGTAGGCGTGCTCCCAGACGTCCACGACCAAAATCGGCGTTTTCTTTTCCATGAACGGCGTATCCTGATTCGGCGTGCTCGTCACTTCCAGCTTGTCCCCGTCGACGACCAGCCAGCCCCAGCCGGAGCCGAAGCGGCTGATGGCGGCTTTCGTCAGCTCTTCCTTCATTTGCGCAAAGCTGCCAAAGTGCTTGTCGATACCCTTGGCGATGTCCCCGCGCGGCTTTCCGCCGCCCGTTGGACTCATGATCGACCAGTACAGGCTGTGACTGTAGTGGCCGCCGCCGTGATTGCGGACCGCTGTGCGAATTTCTTCCGGCAAATCGTTCAAGTGACAGATAAGCTCCTCCACCGTAGCGTTCTGGAACTGGGGGTAGTTTTCCAGAGCCTTGTTCAGATTGGCGACATAGGTAGCATGGTGTTTCCCGTGATGAATTTCCATCGTTTTGGCATCCAGATACGGCTCCAGTTCATCGTAGGCATACGGCAATTGTGGCAATGTAAAAGCTCCCATTGGAAAATTCCTCCTGTTCAGTGGATTACAAGGACAGTGTACAAGAAGAAAAATATTTTGTACATACCCAAAAATGTTTCCTTTGGTAAACTTAATTGCCAAATCGTTTATTGTGTTGTAGAATAAACTCAATCTTTCCTGAACGAAACAATTTTTCTGCAGGGAAAATTCTGTTCTCTTGCCCCTTTTGACGAGGGGTCGTTTGCATACTCCTAATCAGGAGGGAATTTCTGTTCATGACCGACTCTATCCAGCCACAAGCGCATTATTCCGTTTTTCAGCCACTCGTCGAGCTGGCTAACGGAAAATGCTTCGGATACGAAGCTCTGCTACGCTGCTCATCCGGCGCTTCGCCTGAGCGGCTTTTCCAGACGGCCCGCCAAAGCGGCCGCCTGTACGAGTTGGACACGACTGCCATGCGCGGAGCTGTATTTGCCTACTTTGCCGAAGTGTCTCAAGCGCAGCACGCGCCTTATTTGTTTCTCAATGTGTTTCCTTCGACCTTGCTGCATCCGGGTTTTTGCGCCTTGCTTGAGGAGATGCTGGCCGCGCATCCCGCCTGCTGCCAGCGCATCGTGCTGGAGATCAACGAGGCGACAGAGGAAGACAAGATGTGGGACATTCGGCTTCTCGGGCAAAAAATTCGCGACTTGCGCGCATACGGCTATTTGATCGCGCTTGATGATGTAGGCTCCGGTGCTGCATCTTTGCGAAAAATCGTGGAGTACGAGCCAGACATCGTGAAGCTGGACCGCTACTTTGGCAACCAGTTGGCTCTCAGCCCCAACAAGCAAAAGCTCGTCTCCCTGTTCGTCGACTTTTGCCGGGGCCAATCCCATCTCGTGCTGGAAGGCTTGGAGGAACCCGACGATCTGGCGACGGCAAAAACATTGGGCGTCCCCCTCGGCCAAGGATTTTTGCTCGGGCGGCCAAGGGCGCTTTGTGAAGCGGTTTATTTGGGGGGAGTGTGAGGGTTTGGACGTGGAAGAAGCCCGTTACCGGGGAGGTACGGGCTTTTAGTCTTCTTTCTGCGAGGCAAAATTTTATTCTCCCGTTTCGGCGAATCTCTTGATCCGGGAACCGATTTCATCGCGAATCCGCTGAAATTCCGCCCATTCTTTTCCGGCAGGATCGTCAAATCCCCAATGAACCCGTTTCACATGCGGCGGTGTGATCGGGCAAGCGGAATCCGCGTGATGGCAAAGCGTCACGACAAGGTCCGCTTTGTTTAAAATGGCCGGATCTATCACATCTGAGGTGTGATCGGACATGTCGATTCCGACTTCTTGCATCGCTCGCACAGCATTTGGATTGATACCGTGCGCTTCGATCCCGGCTGAAAACACATTCCAGGCGTGGCCCAAGTATTTCTTTCCCCATGCTTCGGCCATTTGGCTCCGGCAAGAGTTCCCTGTGCACAAGAAGTAAATCGTTTTTTTGTTTTCCATCCTGTCCTCCCCTTTTCAACTTTTATGTGTTAGCAAAATATTTTCGGCGCAACCATAATGAGACGTTAACCAAGGCGATCATCACAGGCACTTCCACAAGCGGGCCGATAACTGCTGCAAACGCTGCGCCTGAATGAATCCCAAACACACCGATGGCTACGGCGATTGCCAACTCAAAGTTATTGCTGCCTGCTGTAAACGCTAAGGTCGCCGTAACCGGATAAGCGGCACCGATCTTCCTCCCCATGTAAAAAGCAAGAAAGAACATCACGAAAAAGTAAATCAGCAAAGGAATCGCAATGCGAACGACGTCTACAGGTACGCTGACGATGCTTTCCCCTTTCATCGAAAACATGACGATGACGGTAAAAAGCAAGGCAACCAACGTGAGCGGACTTAGTTTGGGCAGAAATACTTTTTCATACCATTCCCTGCCCTTTGCTTTGACCAGACCAAAACGCGTCAGCATCCCGGCAAGAAACGGAATCCCCAAGTACAGGAGCACCGATTTTGCCACGTCCGCCATGGTAAACGTCACCATCGCTCCCTGGATGCCCAGCCATTCCGGAATGAGCGTGAGAAACACATACGCGTATATGGAGAAGAAGAGCACCTGGAACACCGAATTGAATGCCACCAGCGCAGCCGCGTATTCTGTATCCCCTTTGGCGAGGTCATTCCACACAATGACCATCGCAATACAACGGGCCAAGCCAATCACAATCAGCCCTGCCATGTATTCTGGCTGATCGGCCAAGAAAATGACGGCCAGCAAAAACATCAGGATCGGACCAATCACCCAGTTTTGAAGCAGCGACAGGAAAAGAACTTTTTTGTCCTTCCCAATACGAGCCATTTCCTCGTATCGAACTTTTGCCAACGGGGGATACATCATCAAAATCAGGCCGATGGCAAGCGGGATCGAGGTGGTGCCCATCTGGAAACGGTGCAAACTATTCGTAAAACCCGGTATGAACGTCCCTGCCAAAATGCCGACTGCCATCGCAAGAAAAATCCAGAGGGTCAAGAAACGGTCTAACAACGATAATGGCTTCATGAAATACTCCTTTTTGGCTTAGCAACACGAAACTGTATCCCGCGCTGTATTTTCCTCTACACAGCAAGCTACTTGTTTCGTATAGCGGAGGTCGCTGTCAGCCTTTGTGTAAAAAAACTCCCATTCGTTTCCGTCCGGATCGGTGATCCAAAATTTGTCCTGGACAGCATAGCAGCAGGTCGTATCCAGTTCGTCACGCACCAGGATGCCTTCCTTTTCCAACCGTTCCTTGTGAAGAGCGATCTCTTCTGCGCGTTCCACCTGGAAGCCGAAGTGATTCACCTGGTTACCGCGAATCGCGTCCCGAACATTCAAGGTAAAGTTTAGCCCTGGGCTTTCCAGCAAAAACTTCGCATAATCGCCCTTGACCTTTACAGGCTTCACCCCAAACATTTTCTGGTAAAATTCAACTGATTTCGCCAAATGCGAAACATTGATTCCAACGTGCGCATACTTCATTTCTGATTCCTCCCCTGATTCAAAAGTCATTCATCAAAAAAAATTGATGTAAGGATCAAAAAAAATTAGCAGCAGCTTCCTTTTCCGGCTTTCCTGAAGATGCAACAAAGCTCTTCCGATAGCAGGTGATTCACTTCCTCATCATTCAAATCGTAGTAACTCCATGTTCCTTTTGTCTCTTTTGTAATCAGATTGGCGTCCAGCAAAACTTTGAGATGGTACGAGAGCTTGGATTGCGGCATGTCAAAAACTTCCGTAAGGTCGCAGACGCACGTTTTCCCTCGCTGGCACAGCTCATACATAATTTCTAATCGTCTCTGATCGGCGAGCGCTTTGAATTTCTTCTCATACTGCTCCAACTTTTGTTTCAGATTGTTCATGGAAGATGACCTCATTCATCAATTTTTTTTGATATATAGATTATAGGCATGATGTGCAAGGAAATGCAATCGTTGATTCCTTTGGCGGTTTTGCGCGAGATCAGAGGGAGGACAGGCTGAATCCCAGACCGAAAATGCCGTTCCCCTCTCCTGAGCTGTACGCGAGCTGCAGTTCGGGAAAACACCCTCGACCGGGCGTGAGGTGGATGGGAAGGGAAAAGGAAAACGTTCCGGTAAACTCATGCTGCGCAAAGGTTTCGCCCATTCCCTGGATGGCGCCTCCCCCTTTTGGCAGCGAGATGTGGCTGGTCGTTATTTTACTGGACATGGCTTGTTTCGCGGCTGCAACTCAACGGATCTCATTTCTGTACCGCGCTTCCTTCCTGTTCAGAGTGGATTTTTCGTCGAAACGAGACAAAACCAACAGCGAATCGTGAGGAAAGTTTGTACGCAAAGTGTATTTCAGTAAAATTTGCCATAAATTTCAACATTCTTTTTTTCTGTAGCGGAAACTTTTGTCATGGTTAGCGGCTAGACGGCGTCGTCGCCATCTCGTGCCGTTTTACCCGTCTCCGCAAAAAACGTTTGACTGAAGGCCCGGACGCCAGAAGCAGCGGTCGTTTTTCGTTTGGGCACGCCAAAAAAGCCCGATTCTGAAGCGATCGGACCCTCTTTTCCTGCACGGGCGTCTTTTGCCAGGCGAGCAAGCGGACTTCCCCTGCTTACGCTTGCTGCCGCAGCTCATCGGGCACGCGAATCTTTTCGCCCGTCCTTGCGCAAATGGCGACAAACGTAACCTCTGCTTGCAAGACAAGCTCATCGCGCTGGTTGCGGATGAGCTGCCTGAGCACAAAGCTCGTGTTGCCCACCCGCTCTATGGACGAATGAATCAGCAGGACGTCGCCGAGAAAGGCTTCCTTTTTGTATTCGGCTTGCAGCCTGGCCACGAACGAGCGGAAGCCAAGGCGGGAAAAATAGTGATACCACGGCTGGCGAGCCTGCTCCAAAAACGCCATGTATTGGACGTTGTTCACATGGCCATCGTGAATCTCCTCTGGTTGTACGCGAATTTCAAACGGTGAAAACGGCATGGACTCTCCCCTTTTGTCTGTGCTGGCAGGTTTGTTTTCGTCATAGTTCGATAGTTCGCGCTTCTGCTGAAAATTCCTGCCAGCCTGGGCGAGCCGCATGCTGTGCCACTTAAGTCGCACGCCTCACTCTTTGACTGCGCCGGACGTCAAGCCGGAAATAATCCGTCTCTGGAAAATCAGCACCATAATTACGAGCGGCACGGTCACGATGATGGACGCAGCCGAGATTTCCCCCCACGGAATCGTGAACATCCCTTGAAACATGACGATGCCCACCGGAACTGTCTTCATCGCTTCCTGCGTATTCAGCGTGAGCGCAAACAAAAATTCGTTCCAGGCGGCGATAAAGACGAGAATCGCCGTCGTAAACACGCCTGGCATCGCCAGCGGAAAAAACACGCGCGTCATCGTCTGCCAAATGCTCGCCCCGTCCACTTTGGCGGCTTCTCCGAGATCGCTCGGAATTTTGCGGAAGAAGATCGTCAAATTCCAGATGGCGAGCGGCAGCGCGAAGGTCGTATAGGGGATAATCAGGCCAAGGTAGCTGTTTGTCAGACCCACGGACTGCATGAACATGAAAATCGGCGAGATCGTGGCGATTTGCGGGAACATGGAGACGGCCAAAACGACGCCGAGAATGATCGTCTTCCCGCGAAAAGACAGCCAGGCGATCGCATACGCGGCAAAGGACGCAATCGTGATCGAATACAGCGTCGTCAGCGTCGCTACTACCGTCGAGTTCCACAAATATGTGGCAAATGGCCGTTCGGTGAATACGCGGATGAAGTTGTCGAGCGTCGGATTCTCGATGATGAACTGAAAGGCGCGCTCACCGAACAGCTCCCCTGGGGGTTTTAGGGCGGCGAGCAAAATCCATAAAAACGGGAACATGACGACGAAGACAAAAAGCAGCAATCCGACGTAGAACAAGGGCCCTGCACTTTTTTGCATGCACGTTTCCTCCTTATTTTCCGTTGCCCTCACCCAAGAGGTCTGCTCCCAAAATTTTGACGTAGCCAATCGAAATCAAGGCGACGCACAAGAAAACAATGACAGCGAGCGCCGAGCCTTCACCAAAGCTCATCTGCGCAAACATCGTTTTGTAGGCGTAGATGGAAATCGTTTCGGTCGAGTTGGCTGGCCCCCCGCCCGTTAGCGCGTAAATGAGGTCGAACACCCGGAACGCGTCGAGCGTGCGGAACAACAGCGCCACGAGAATCGTCGACTTGAGCATGGGCAAGGTGATGCGGAAAAATTGCTGGAAGCGGTTGGCCCCATCTACAGAGGCGGCTTCGTACAAGCTTTGCGGAATGGTCTGCAAGCCAGCAAAGAGCAGCAAGGCCATGAACGGCGTCGTTTTCCAGACGTCGGCCAAAATGACGGAAAACATCGCGCCTGCCTTCGTCGAGAGCAGCACGCCCATGTCCGAGACAAGCCCTGTCACCTCGAACAGATGCGCCACAATCCCGTTTTGCCCGTCGTAAAGAAATTTCCACATCATGGCGGAAATGACCGTCGGGATGGCCCACGGAATCAGCACGGTCGCGCGGACAAGCCCCCGCCCGCGAAACGGCCGATTGAGGAGCAGCGCAATGCCCATGCCGAGCACAAGCTCAATCGCAACAGAGACGACAGTGAAAAAGAACGTGTTGTACAAAGCGGCCCACATGCGGCTGTCGGTCAAAAACATCTGGTAATAGGCGAAGCCAATGTAGTTCGGTTCGATCAGCGAGGATTGGATCCCCGCCATGACGCCGACCGCCCCCTCGGGCTTAGACAGTTGCTTTTGCGCGCCAAGCGCAAGGAGTGCCGCCTCCGCCTGCTCCAAGGTTGTCCGCACAGCATCTGTCTGCTCGCCTGTCAGCGTCACATATTTCAGTTCGGCGGGAATCGGCTTGAATTCGAGCAGCAACTGATCGACGGCGTGGTAACGGCTCGCGATCTCGCCTGTCTGGTTGAGGGAAGCGTTCATTTGCTCGATCTGCTGCCGGATGGCGTCCAATTGTTCCTTCGTTGCCCCTTCGGCAGACTCTGCCTCTCTTTTCACATAGCGGAGCAAATTGGGCAGCGTGCTGACGTAGCGCTCCATGTCCAGCCCATAGGAAGAGTGGACCTCTGTCTTCGTCGGGTCATTCAACCGGATGTCGTGCAGACTGATCCAAAACGATCGCATGACAGGCCAAATCGCGATGACGAGTATAATCAGCAGTGCGGGAAAAATCAGCAAATAGCCCATCTGTTTTTCCGAAAGGGACCCTTTGTTTTGTCGATTCATCCGTTCACCACCTTCTATCCTGATAGGAACATTCGAGGTACTGGGCAAAATCCGACATCCATTCACTCCCGGGAGAGACGCGCCCTCCCGGAAGCCATTGGACCCGTATTCTTTCCGGCTTGCCTTGCGTTATTTTTTTATCAACTCATTCATTTTCGTTTCCATGTTTTGCACAGCTTGCTCGGCGGTTTGCTGTCCGGCGAGCGCCTTGGACACCTCGATCTGGATTACTTCGGAGATTTTCGGATAAATCGGCGTAGTCGGACGGGAGACGGCAGCGCTGACGCCATCTACGAAGTCTTTGTTGGCGAACAGCGGGCTTGCCTTTTGCACTTCGGCATCTTCATACACAGGCAGGAAAGTCGGAGCGAGTCCGCCGTGCACCGCCGAAATTTTTTGCCCTTCGGCCCCCGTCATAAACTTCAGAAATTCCCACGCTTCTTTCGGATGCTTGCTGAACTTGTTGATGCCGCCCATCCATCCGCCGAGCGCCGCAGCGGACCCGGCATCGCCTGCCGGCAGCGGAGCGATTGCTACTTTGTCGACGATTTTGGACTGCGCCTGATCTTGTGCGAGCGCGAACTGGTACGGCCAGTTGCGGACGAAAGCCGATTGTCCTTCGAGGAAAGCGGTATGCGATTCGGTCTCCATAAAGGTGGTGATGTTGCTCGGCACGAAGTCCGATTGGACGACCTCGATCATTTTGTTCAAGCCTTTGATGGTGGCCGGATTGTTAATCGCCACGTTGCCTTGTTCATCCAAAATTTTTCCGCCGTAGGAGGCAATGAACTCGACGAAGTTGCACACCAGTCCTTCGTATTGCTTCGCTTGCATCAGGTAGCCGAATTTCGTGCCGCCCTGCCCCTTCGTGGCTTTCGCCTGCGCGATCAGCTCATCCCATGTTTTGGGCGGCTCTTTGACCAGGTCCTTGCGGTAAAACAGCAGCCCGGCATCGATGAATTTCGGCATGGTCCACTGCTGGCCGCCGAAGTTTCCGGCATCCATCGCCCCTTTGATGTATTTGCCGGTGTCAATGCCGTCCTGCTCGATCAAGCGGTCCAGCGGGAGCAAATAGCCGGCCTGGGCAAATTCCGCGGGCCAGATGACGTCTAAGTCAAACACGTCGATCTCCTGGGACTGCGCGCTGAACATAGTGACGTACTGGTCGTGGCTTTGTCCGGTGTCAGACGGCATTTCGCGAATTTCTACCTCGATGTTCGGGTGGGCGTTTTGAAAAGCTTCGACGAGCTTTTTCGTGGAGTCGGTCGCATCTTTGCCGCGCGCGTAGACGAGCTTGACTTTTTCTGCGGCTGGCTGCGGAGCCGGTTCTGTCTTCGGTGCCTCGGTCGCGGGCTGTCCCTGTGCGGGCGCGGATTGTTGCGGAGCTGATGAGCATGCTGCCAAGGAGAGTGCAACTGTCAAGGTAAGTCCCATTGATGTAAGCCGTTTCATAACTTTCATGCAATTTAACCCCCTATGCTCTTTATGGATCTATGTCGCCTGCCAAAGCAGGCCGTAAAACCGCCGTTACAGTCGGACAGCCTCGCCTGTCTGCGCCGACTGGTAAATCGCCTCGATCAACCGGGTGATGTACAAGGCTTGCTCCGGTGTGCAGAGCGGCTGCGCCTTCCCTTCGACCGCATCGAGGAAATTGGCGAGCAGCATCACCCGCTCGTTGCAAGGCGTTGGCGACAGCTCCGTCGTCGCCGTCACGCCGCCCCACTCGTGGTACAGCGTCAGCTTTTCCTCAAGCAAGCCGAGCGAGACGCCTCCCTCCTGCCCGTACAGTTGCAGGAAAACGCTTTCTTTTTCGATGTGAGAAGCCCAGCTTGCGTCCAGTGTGAGCGAAAATCCGTTTTCAAATGTAATCATCGCGACCGCCATGTCTTCGACGTCAAACTTGCCGTTTTCCTCGCGCCTGCCCCACTCGGACAGTCCGCGCTTGTGCGGGCCGAATTGCGCATACGTCTGGCCGAGTACAGACACCGGCTTTGGATGGTCGAGCAGCCACAAAGTCAAGTCGAGCATATGTACCCCGATGTCAATCAAAGGGCCTCCGCCTGCCAGCTCTTTTTGCGTAAACCAGCTCCCCCAGCCGGGAATGCCGTTGCGCCGCACCCAGCCTGTCTTGGCGTGATAGATGCTGCCTAACCTGCCTTCGTCCAGCCATGCCTTGACTTGCTGGGCTTGGCTGCGAAAGCGGTTGTTTTGCGCGACCATCAAAATTTTCCCGGCTTGCTTCGCCGCCTCGATCATGTCTTCCGCCTGCTGGGCGTTCATGGCCATCGGCTTTTCGCAGAGCAGATGCTTGCCTGCTGCCAGCGCTTGTTTCGCCGCTTGCGCGTGCAAATAGTTCGGGACGCAGACGATCACCGCGTCGATCGGCGCTTGCGAAAGCATCTCTTCATAGTCGGTAAAGACGTGCGCAATCCCGTACTGCTCGGCTTTTTCCGCTGCCGTTTCCCGCGACACATCTGCAATGGCGACGATCTCTGCACGCGGCTCCCTCTTGGCTGCCTCCAGATGAGCCAGAGCGATCCCGCCTGCCCCGATGATCCCGATTTTGTGTGTGCGCATATTCGCTACATCTCCCTCCTACACCCACCAAAGATTTTTGATCGGCTCGCGCAAAATGACTTGCTGCAAATTTTGCACGGCGCGCTCGAAGCCTTCCTCAATCGACATGATCGCGTCTTCGTGCTCGATGCTGATGACGTAATCGTAGCCGTTCATGCGCAGGGCGCTCATCATGTCCGCCCACGTCTGCTGCGAGTGTCCGTAGCCGACCGTGCGGAAATACCACGCCCGTTCATTGAGATTCGCGTACGAGTTCATGTCGGTCAGCCCGTACATGTTCACCTTGTCCTGATCGATATACGTATCTTTGGCATGGAAGTGGTAGATCGCTTGTTCTTTTCCCAATATTTTGATCGCCGCTACCGGATCAATGCCTTGCCACCACATATGGCTCGGGTCGAAGTTGGCCCCGATCGCGTCTCCGACTTGCTCGCGCAGCTTGAGCAGCGTACCCGGTGTATGGACGAGAAAGCCTCCGTGCAACTCCAGGGCGACTTTGACCTGATGCGACTTGGCGTAGCCGCCCCACTCTCTCCAGTACGGAATCAGCTTCTCGTTCCACTGCCAGTTCAGCACGTCGCGGTATTCATTCGGCCAGGGAGCGACAGGCCAGTTCGGGTACTTCGCGCCTTCGTGATCTCCCGCCGTGCCGGAAAAGCAATTGACGACAGGAACTTCCAGCAACTCAGCCAACTGAACCGTTTTGACGAACGTCTCGTGCGACTGCTGGGCAAAGCTTTTGTCCGGCGAAAGCGGATTGCCGTGGCAACTGAGCGCGCTGATGACCAGTCCCCGCTCCTCGACGGCTTTGCGGTACGCCTGACGCTTTTGCTCGCTTTCCAGCAGCTCATCGAGCGGGCAGTGCGCGTTGCCGGGATAACCACCCGTCCCGATTTCCACTGCCTCCAGTCCCGCCTCCTTCACATGGTCGAGCATTTCCTCAAACGACTTGTCGCTAAACAAAACGGTAAACACACCGAGCTTCAAATGCTTCCCCTCCTTTTTTCTCGCGGAGCTTGCAGGTTCATCTATGGGCAGTTCGTGATGCTCCCTCAAATACAGCGCTTACACTTTGCCGGATGACGAGATGGTGCGGCACGGTGCTCATCCGCTCCACCGGCTCGTTGCGGATTTGCTTGAGCAGTTGCTCTGCCGCTGCCTTGCCGTACATGAACGGGTCGTTGTGTACGGTCGTCAGCATGGGGCGGGTCAAGGAGGCCAGCTCCAGGTTGTCAAACCCCATGACCGAGATGTCTTCCGGAACGCGAATCCCGTGGTCGTGCAAATAGTTGAGCACGCCTACGGCCATCAGGTCTGTGGCGACAAACACGGCGGTCGGACGCACAGCTTCCTCGCAGATGCGGCGCATGGCCTCATAACCGCTTTTGGCAGTGAAATCGCCCTCTACGACAAAGCCCTCGTGAATCGGCAGGTCGTGCGCGCGCATCGCTTTGCGGTATCCGCCCATGCGGTCCAGCCCGCACGGCGGGTCCCACAGCGGCCCGGAGACACAGGCGATTTTCCGGTGGCCCTGCGAGATGAGATAGGCCGTGGCATCGTAGGACGCCTGGACGTTGTTGACGTTGACGGTCGGAATCTGGTAGCCGGGCAAGTCATGCCCCGTCACGACCATCGGCACCTGCATGTCGTGGAGCGTCTGGAAGCTGCTCTCCAGAAAATGAATGCTGGCGATGATGACGCCATCGAGCTGCTTTTCTTTGAACAGGCGCAAATACTTCAGCTCTTTGTCCACGACCTCGTCCGAGATCGCTAAAAACATGCTGTAGTCGTCTTCGCTGAGGACACTGTCGATCCCGTAGGTGAGGTTAGAGTAAAAATTGTTGTTGATGTCCGGAATCATGACGCCGATAATCCGGGTTTCCTTGCTGACGAGACTGCGGGCGATCGCATTCGGTTGAAAGCCCGTCTTCTGGACGATGCGCAAAACCCGCTCGCGCAGCTCCGGCCTGACTGGCTTCGAGTTGTTCAATACCCGCGAGACGGTGGCAATCGAGACGTTGGCGAGTTGGGCAATGTCTTTTATGGTGACAGAAATGGTCTCTCACTCACTTTCTCTCATTCAGGTAAACGTTTTCCTATCCAGAAAATAACATTTGGACTCTGTTTTGTCAATATTCTGTCATTTTTTCTTTTCGACTTTTCCTGTCAATTGTCGCGCTGCTTCCCGAACCTTTTGCCACCGAAAAAGCCCAGAGGCTTTCCCCCTGGGCTATCGCCAAAAGCTCATGCAAAGGACGCACATACCGGCAGCGTAATCTCCACCGTTGTTCCCTTGTTCCGCTGGCTGCTGATTTTCATGTTCCCTTGATGAGCTTGGATGATTTTGTAGCTAATCATCAGGCCGAGACCTGTTCCCTTTTCTTTCGTCGTATAAAACGGTTCGCCCAGCTTCTGGATGCGCTCTTCGCCTATCCCCTCTCCCTGGTCCTGAATGCGCACAGAAAGGCTGTCGCCGAGCTGCTGGAGCTGAATCGTGATGCGCCCGCCGTTTGGCATGGCTTCGATCGCATTTTTTAAAATATTGATAAAGACCTGCTTTAATTGATTTTCTTCGCAATTGACCATCGTGGCAGTCTCGTCCAGCTCCACCGTGATCTGGACGTTGTTTAAAATCGCCTCGGTTTGCAGCAGCTCTACTACCTGATGCAAGAGCGGCGAAAGGTTGCGCGGCGTGAAGTTGATGACCTGCGGCTTGGCGAGCACCAAAAATTCGTTCACGACCGATTGGATGCGATCCAGCTCGGAGAGGATCGTCTGAAAATACTCCCGCTTGTAGTTGCCCTCCTGAATGAACTGGATGAAGCCGCGAATCGAGGTCAGCGGGTTGCGGATTTCGTGCGCGACGCCTGCGGCCAACTGGCCGACGACAGACAGCTTTTCTGATTTTCGCAGCAGTTCCTCGGTCTTTTTCAGCTCGGTAATGTCGTGGCTGATGACCAACAGGCCGATGCGCCTGCCGTCCGGGTCGAAGAGTGGAACTTTGCGCACGTCAAAAATGCGCGATTCTTCCCGACTGACGAAAATGATCTCTTCCAGGCGGACAGGCTTGCCCTCTTCCCACGCCCGCTTGTCCGACTCGGCGCATTGCAGCAACGCGCTCCGGTAATGGGGGGACAGTCGCGCCAGCTCCTCGTCGTGCTTGCCCTGGTACGGGACATGCTCCAGCTCAAAAATGCGCAGGCAGCAGTCGTTTGCCTCGATCCAGTGGCCCTCGCCGTCCTTGAAGCAGACGGAATCGGGCATGGCGTTGATTAACGTCCGCAACTGCTTGGCATTTTCGATCAGCGCGGCCTCCATCCGTTTATGCTCTGTAATGTCACGCTGAATCGCGACAAAAGCGATCAGATTGCCTTTTGCATCAGAGAGCGGGGAAATGAATGTACTGACGTTAAGCAACGTGCCGTCCTTGCGCTGCCGCACCGTCTCATACGAGGTCACATGGCGGTTTCGCACGATTTCCGCGTGCAGCTTCTCATAATCTTCCTGCAAAAAATCGGGAATCGTCGGCAGCTTGTCGCCGATCACTTCCTGCTCGCTCCACCCGAACATTTGCTCGAAGGCACGGTTTACTTTCAAAATTTTGAAGCCCACGTCGAGCACGACAATCGAATCAACCGTATTGCGCAAGTACAGGTCAAGCTGTTCCTTCGTCGCCCGCAAATCCGCCTCGATCTGCTTGTGGCGGGTAATGTCTTTGGCGATCGCGTAAAAGCCGCTGATTTCATTGTCCACGTACATCGGGAAGTTGTGGATGCTGACGTCGATGCTGTGGCCGTTTTTATGCCTGACCGCGATTTCAAACTCTTGCGGCCGGCTCATCGCGGCCAGGCTGAACGGATGGCGCTGTGCGTCGGCGCAGTCCGACAAGATCAGACTGCGGATGTTGGTCGCCTGCAAATCTTCCACCGGAAAGCCTACCAATCTCTCAGCCGCCGGATTGGCGTCCAATATGTTGCCCTGCAAGTCGCAGCAGATGATCGCCGAAGGATTGTCTTCGAAAAGCGAGCGGTAAAACAATTCGCTGCGGATAAACGGCTTGGCCGTCTCTCCCGGCTCGGGCAACTGTCGCCGGTCGCTGTCCGGCGCAGCAACGCCCGCTTCCACGGACACGTCTGGCGCCATTTTTTCGCGAAAAGCAGGCTCGCGACCGCTCGGCGGGATGGCGTAAACGACAGAGCCGATTGGCTTGCCGCCGTATATATAAGGGATCAGCTCAAAGCGCCACATTCCTCTCACATGCTCTGCCTCCCACTGCATTTTCGAGGCAACCGTCAATGCTGTAGGCGGTGCGCCGATCAAATTTTGTTGGTTGTCTATCCAGCCCTGTTCGTACAGCATGTTCGAAGCGTTGATGACCTTGCCCCCGCGGTCCAGCACCAGAAAAGGACTGCCGACAACCGAGGACACGAGCTGGGAAAAGCGCTCCGTCAGGCGAAACCGCTCCTGCTCCAGTTGATTGCGCAAACAGCTTTCCACCGTTTGCCTCGCGGAGATCACCGCTGACAGCGAGTGCGGATGGTAAACCCGCCACAAGCCTGTCAGGTTGAACACCCCCAAAATATCGCGGGTGGCCGGGTCGCGGATAGGAGCGGCCGAGCACGTCCATTTTTGCACCTCCTGGCAAAAATGCTCGGCGGCAAACACCTGCACCGGACTTCCTGTCACAAGGGAAGTCCCGATGGCGTTCGTCCCTGCCCGATTCTCTGCCCAGGACGAGCCGAGGACGAAATTCATGTCTTCTGCTTTCAGCATCAGCGACAAGTCGCCATCGAGATGGACGATATCGCCTGCCGCGTTGCAAAACGTAACCAGGTGGCCGGAGTCCATCGAAGCATCCTTCAGCTTCAACAGAAGCGGCTTGAGTATGCGCTGAAGCGAGTCACCCTGCCAAAAGGCCTCAATCTCTTCCCGGGACAGGGTGATCGCTGTTCGGTTGCTCAGAGGATGGATGCTTTGCTCCTGACAGCGTTGCCAAGATTCGTACATCAGCGGTCGAATGGCCGGTCTTTCACTGATTCCTGAAACAAATCGTTCCCACTCCAGTTCAAGCTTTACTCTTTCTTGTGAAAGATTAGCAAACCTATCCAGAGCTATCCGCTGATTCATGGTCTCCATCCTCCAGATTAGAAAACTTGGCTGCGCCAAGCCGTTGGCGCAGCCTTAGTTGCCCTTGTACTGGATAAGAATCTTATCCATTCTTAATCTGTATAAAAAAGTGGGTGACACATTTTTTGAATTAACATTTCGACAATTGACCCAATTTTCCTTTTTATGAAACGTTTTTTAAGTACACTTGAGCGCAGAAAAAATCAACCAGTGTGTCTTTTGGCGCTGCTGCGGCCAAAAAGACACACTGGCTGTTTGCTCCTACCGGAATTTTGTAATGACGTTGAATCCGAACGTGTTGTAGTTCGTCATATCCTCCAGGATGCCAGACACATCGTCGAGCGCTACCTCGCGGGAAACGAGCGAGGACGGATTCAGCCTGCCCTGGGCAATCATGGTCAGCAAGCCGTCATAGGCGGCGTGCGGATTGCCGATGCTGCCGACAATCTCCAGTTCCATCGCGGTAATCGCGTCAATCGGCAGCCCGACCATACCGCCTTCGTCTTTTGTCGTCAGGCCGATCTGCACATGCCTGCCGCCTTTGCGCAGGCTCAGAACCGAGTTGAGGATCGTATCGCGTATCCCCAGGGCATCAATCGAGGCGTGCGCCCCGCCCTTCGTGATTTCCTTGATCGCTTCGACGACGTTTTCCTTCCTGGCGTTGACGACCGCGACGGCGCCCTCTTCTTTTGCTTTTGCCAGTTTTGCGTCGTCTACATCCACGGCGATGACCATGGCGCCGACAGCGCTTGCGACCTGCACCGAGGACAAGCCTACGCCGCCTGCCCCGTGTACGGCAAGCCAGTTGCCCGGCTGGACGTTTCCGCGCACGACGCCGTGATACCCTGTCATGTAGCGGCAGCCGATGGCCGCAGCCGTCAACGTGTCCACCTCGTCGGGCAGACGGATCAGGTTAAAGTCTCCGTTCGGCACCTTGACGTATTCCGCGTATGCGCCATCGTAGCTGAATCCGAAGATCGCCATGTTGTCGCAGCGGTTGGAATGCCCGGAGAGGCAATTGGCGCAATGCGAGCATCCTTCGTGGAAAGGCGTGGTCACGCGATCGCCGGGACGGAAGTTTTTCACTTCCTTGCCGACCGCCTCGACGACACCTCCCAGCTCATGGCCCGGAATAATCGGCAACTGCGGACTCAACCCGATCCAGTCCCAGTCGCCCATCCACGCATGCCAGTCACTGCGGCATACCCCGCACGCCTCTACCCGGACGATGACGTCTTTTGGACCCGGCGTCGGGTCCGGCACCTCCCCGATGTAAAGTGGTTTTTGTTGCTCCAATATTTGCGCCGCTCTCATGTACCGTTTCCCCCTTCATTTTTTCTCGTTCTTTTTTTCAGCCTTGTCCGCAGGGAATTAATCCAGATTGACCCAGACCGCTTTTACCTGTGTGTACAAATCGAGCGCATACGAGCCCATTTCCCGCCCGTACCCGGACTGCTTGTAGCCGCCAAACGGCACGGCTGCGTCCAGCGCATTGTAGCAGTTGACCCAGACGGTGCCCGCTTCGAGCGCGTGCGCGACTTTGTGCGCCTTGCGCAAGTCTGTCGTCCAGACGCCAGCAGCCAGCCCGTACTCGGTGTCGTTTGCCCGCCGGATGACATCGGCAATCTGCGCTTCGTCGTCAAACGGCATCGCTGCGACGACCGGGCCAAAAATTTCTTCGCGGGCAATCGTCATCCGCTCGTTCACATCGGCAAAAATCGTCGGCGGCACAAAGTAGCCCGGCCCGTCCAGCGGTGCGCCTCCCGTCAGCGAGGTCGCGCCTTCCTCATGCCCTTTTTGCAGGTAGCCCGACACCCGCGCAAACTGCTCGCTCGATACGAGCGGCCCGATCTCGGTAGACTCGTCCAGCCCGTTGCCCTGCTTCATTTTCGAGGCGAAGCTCGTCATGTCGGCGAGGACGTTGTCGTACACTTTTTTATGGACGAACAGCCGCGAGCCTGCGCAGCACACCTGTCCCTGGTTGAAGAAAATGCCCATCAGCGCGCCGGGAATCGCCTTGGAAAAATCGGCGTCCGGGAAAATGATGTTCGGCGACTTGCCGCCCAGTTCCAGCGACACCCGCTTCAAGTTGCCAGCGGCTTGCTGCATGATGAGCTTGCCAACCTCTGTCGATCCGGTGAACGCCACTTTGCGGATGCGCGGATGGTTCGTGATCGCAGCGCCTGCCGTCGGACCAAAGCCCGTGATGATGTTGACCACGCCTTCGGGGAAGCCGGCCTGCTGGATCAGCTCAGCCAAATAGATGGCGGTGAGCGGCGTTTGCTCGGCACTTTTCAAAATGACGGCGTTGCCTGTCGCCAGAGCCGCCCCCAGCTTCCACGCCGCCAAAAGCAGCGGGAAATTCCACGGAATGATCTGCCCGACGACCCCGACAGGCTCGCGGCGCGTGTAGGTCAGCATGTTCGGTCCGGCCGAGTTGTTGATGACTTCGCCCGCGAGCTTCGTCGACCAGCCAGCGTAATAGCGGAAATGGTCAATCGCCAGCGGAATATCGGCGACGCGGGCATGCGTGACGGGCTTGCCGTTGTCGATCGTCTCGAGCTGCGCGAGCGCCTCGGCGTGCTCTTCCATCAGGTCGGCCAGCTTCCACAGCAAGCGGCCCCGCTCGCTCGGCGTCACTTTTGCCCACGCGCCCGCAAGCGCCTTTTCGGCTGCCTGCACCGCCAGCTCCACGTCTTCGGCATCTGCCTCGTACACCGAAGTAATCGCCTTGCCTGTTGCCGGATCAATCGTCTCAAACGTCTTTCCCGATGCCGATGCTACAAACTCCCCGCCAATGAACAGCTTTTTCGGCCCGCCCGCCAAAAAAGCTTCCACGCGAGGGTCCAGTGAGATGTTTGCCGTCTGCGTCACGAAAAGTCCCTCCTCTTTTTTTGCTTGGAAATGCTTACGCTCGCTATAAGAAGCATGTTTCATGCCAAAACGAAAACGCTTTCAAAACGGCTATTTGCATCGTTTTCGCCTTGTACATTGGAACAGTTGCTCCATCTCGCCGATACAATTGCTCCATCACTCCTCTTATATTGTTTGAAAATTGTGGTAATATAGAAGAGATAGTCTCATTTCTCTTTCGGAGGGGTGAACCGTTTGCTTGCGCCTACTGATGCCTTGCTGAAAAAGTCGTGGGAACGAAGTCGCTTGAATGGAGTCAATGCGTTGACAGCAAAGGATGCCATACTGGAGGAAGCCCAGTTCCGGCAGTATCGGGAACAGAAAGAAGAGTTCATGAGAACGGTCGACCCGACGATGGAGCATTTGGCCTATTGGCTGAAAAGCTCGTACTCGATCGTCGTCCTTTGCGATCCATCGGGGTACATCCTCGAAAGCAAAGGCGATCCTGCCTTTCTCAAGGACACGGAAAAAATTCAGGTGCATCGCGGAGCCTGCTGGTCTGAACAGGTGCGCGGGACCAACTCCGCAGGGACAGTCATCGTGGAGCAAAAACCGCTTGCCGTCGTCGGAACCGATCATTACTTGCCTTCCAACCACATGCTTTACTGTGCGGCTTCCCCGATTTTCGACCCGTACGGCGAGCTGGTGGCGGTCCTCGATTTCAGCGGCCATTCTGCCATGTACCACCCTTCCCTTTTGGGCATGGTGGACGTGATGGCGCGCAAAATCGAAGACTGGCTGCTCATCCACCGCCCGGATCGGCAAATGGTCATCTCGCTGTACCCGGAGCAAAGCGCGAAGCACCACGCCTTGCTCGCCGTCGACCAGGACGGAGTCGTCACAGGCGGCAACCGCGAGGCGCAGCAGCTTTTGCACCTGGACAAAAAGCGGTTCGGGCAGGTACACCTGACCGAGCTTATAGCGGACATCGAGCCTTTGCTCGGCAGGCAAAAAGACACAGCGGCAGCGCGCACGATGCCGCTGCATGCCAAAGCCAGCGGACAGCGCCACTGGCACGCCAAAGTCCTGATCGACACACGGCCACCCCAGCTTGCCGCATCCCCGCCCTCCCGACCGAAGCCGAAGCCGACCCGGCCTCCTAATCGGACTGGCCTTACTTCTTTTGATGAGCTGTACGGGCAAGACGAGCAGTTTCTCGCGGCTATTCGCCTCGCCAAACGGGCTGCCAAGACGGATTACACCGTCATGCTCTTCGGTGAAAGCGGCACGGGCAAAGACGTCGTCAGCCAGGCGATCCACCTCGAAAGCAACCGGGCGGACAAGCCGTTTGTCGCGATCAACTGCGGCGCGATTCCGAAAAGTTTGCTGGAAAGCGAGCTGTTCGGCTACGAGCCGGGAGCGTTTACCGGGGCCAAGCAGTCCGGTCAGCCCGGAAAAATCGAACAGGCACACCAGGGGACGCTTTTTCTCGACGAAATCGCCGAGATGCCGCTGGAAATGCAAGTGGCCCTGTTGCGCGTGCTGCAAGACTTTACCGTCCATCGCGTAGGCGGAACGAAGCCGATTCGCGTCGACGTGCGAATCATTACCGCCACCCATACGGATTTGTGGCAAAAAGTGCAGGAGGGCAGCTTCCGCGCAGACTTGTTTTACCGCCTGCAAGGCGTGCAGATCACGCTGCCGCCACTGCGCGAGCGCGCGGATCGGCTGCAGCTCGCTGCGCTTTTGCTGCAAGGCATCGAGGCGCAGCTCGGGACAGGCCCGCTTACGCTTTCCGCCAGTGCGAAAAAGCTGATCGAGAGCTACTCCTGGCCGGGGAATGTTCGCCAGCTTGCCGCAGCGCTGCGCGAAGCCGCTTTTCTCTCCGAAGGCGGAACGATTGAGCAGGCGAGCTTCCCCGCCTACATCTTGTCCAGCTACTCCCCGCCCGAAGCGATAGAGCTTGCCGCGCCGACGGCGAACACTGAAAAAAACGAGATTGTCGAGGTGCTGCGGCAAACAGGCGGGAACGTGTCGCAGACGGCGCGCATTTTGGGCATCGGGCGCAACACGGTGTACCGCAAGCTGAAAAAGCTGCTGGACCAGGACGGCCCTCATCCGTAGTTACAGACCGATCGCGTTGCCTTTTTTGTCCAAAACAGTCGAACGCCAAAAAGCCCGGATCGACCAGATCGGGCTTTTCGTGATGGGCAAGAGGCGGACGCCGGGAAACGAGCCGTGCGGTTTCACGCTTCCGACTGGATGCGTCTGGCCTCGGCATACAGCACCTGAATAAACTTTTTCATATTGATGCGAATATCGGAGGAAGCAGCGGTCTTGTTTTTCAGCTCTGCCATTTTTTTCCACACAAAAGTAAAGTCAAAAAACTGCGACGCGTAATTCTCGAATTTCCAGTTGGACAGATCGGACAGGCCGAGCGAAGCCAAATGGTTCAACGACTGGTAGATCGCCCTTCGCACCCGTTGCTCCGATGCCTTGACCACCTTCATGACCTGCGCTTCTTCTGCCCCTGCTCCCAACCTGGCTTCGGCCACCGCGACGAAAATTTCCTTGAGCGCGGGAAAGCCGTTTTTGAACGTGTGCGTTTGCTCGTAGTCGGACAAGTAATCCAAAATATCGAGCAGATCGTTGCTCCCGTTCTCGCCCGCAATGCCAAGCTCCGACAGGAGGAATTGTCCCGCCTCGCGCAACTGCTTTTCGTTTTTGGCCGTGCGCGTCTGGCCCGTGGCCGCCTGATCGAGCTGCAAAACCGAATGCAGCGATTTGTGGATGTCCTGGATCGATTTTTCCAGCCGAATCTTCTCGATCACTTTTTGCAAAATCGTCACCACTTCGATCCGGTTGACGGGCTTGATGATGTAGTATTCGCTGCCGAGCGAGTAGGCTTGCGCGATCAAGTCCTTCGATTCTACCTGGGAAATCATCACGATCTTTCCCTTGAACGCCGGGCGAATTTGCCGGATCGCTTCAATCCCGTCGCGAATGGGCATGAGCAGATCGATCAGCAAGATGTCTACATGGCGCATCGTCAGCATATGCCCGTCGATGAGCGATCCGTCCTCCGCTTCCCCCACGACTTCCCCCAAATTTTCATCCTCAATAATCTCCGTCAACATCAGGCGCACGGCCTCATCATCATCGACTACGTAAAAAAGCATCGTCTACTCTTTCTCCCTTACATGATTGATCGGCAGCCGGATGAAAAACTCTGTCCCTCTCCCGGTTGCTCCGTCGTGCGCGGCAAGCTCCCCTTCCAGCTCGTCCACCATCTCTTTTACATAGGAAAGGCCAATGCCTGTCGAGGGCGTCCCCTGCTGGTCGTACTTGGTCGTAAAGCCCGGCTTGAACATCAGCTTTTTGCGTCGGGGCGGAACGCCCGGGCCGTCGTCCACGATTTTCAGCTCGACGAAGTCGCCGTTTCTGTCCACGAGGATCACGATACGCCCCGTCTGCTGGATCGCTTCGACGGCATTGGCGACGATGTTGTTGATGAGCGACAGCAGCGTAAACGCGTGGTAGTGCGGATGCTCGCCGGAAATCGTGCTGGAAAACGCAATCTGCTTTCCCAACAGGCTCGCGTATTTCTGATTGGAGCGCATGATGATGTCCACCAGTTGGTGAATGTCCATAAAATCCGTCTTGTTTTCGTGCGAAATCAGCTTTTGCAGACCCGCAAAAATGCGCTGGTTGTCCTTTTTGATCTCATGGACTTCCCCGGCGATAATCAGCGCCTTTTTCGCGAACGACTCGACAGCAGCTTGCCCGACTTCGCTTTTCAAAGCCTGCAAGCCCTGGTACAGCTCAAACGACTTGACGGTGATGTTCTCCGCGTTTTGCAGCGTCTTTTTCAGATGAATGGACTCCTCGTACAAATTGGAAATGAGCAGCAGCATGTGCTCGTGCTGGGCGCGTGTCTGCTTTTCCCGCGCCTGCGTCTCGTACAGCCGGATCATGTTCAAAAAGCTCAGGACGACAAAGCTGTGCGACAGCGCGATGACGAACATCTCCTGCAGCGCTCCCCACGTGATGACGATGTGGAACAGGACGTATTGCGACAGCAGCTCGATCAAGTCGGCCACGACCTCGATGACCATCCCGATCCCGGCAATCAATATCGTCTGCTCGCGAAACCGCTCCATGCGGATGACGTAAAACAGCAGCGAGTAGGAAAAGTAGAAAAAAAAGCTGGAGTAGTGCTCCCGCATGGAAGCCGTCCAATCAAAAGCGCTGTGCGTGTAAAAATCGAGCAGCAGCCGAAAGCCGACCACGCAAAGCCCTGTCAAAAATCCGGGCAAAACCGCCGGAAGCCGCTGGAACAAAAGCAAGAAGAAGAAAAAGGTAGGCGCGCCAAAGCTGATCCGAAACGTCTCGTTGACCGGATAAAATTTCAACTCACCGGCGAGCGGCACGGTAATCAGCATGAGCGCCAGGAGGTACCCGTCCTTTTTTAATGGGGAATGCATGCGCGAAGCTTCCCCTCCCTGTCTGGTTTCTGCGATGAATGTCACTATTTTCCCCTATCTATTCTTATCTATAAAATACGTGAACGACAAGTATAGAAAAAATATTTATATAAATGCCTGAAAGCTTTTGTTGGTTTTTGTTTGATTTTGTAGGTTGGTTTTAAAGTGTTCAATATACGTTTTTTGCCTGGCGTGGAAGCGCTTTCGACCGAAGGCAAAAAGGCTAGAAAGCACAGGATTTGGGGGGAAACACGTTTGGTTCAAGCGGCAACAACGACCAATAGCAAATGGGACCGCAAGCGGATGGACGAACTGGAACAATGGGTCGCCTACCATCGCCTGCAGGCGGCAGAAGGAAAGTGCGCAAGCTATATTCCGGCCCTGCGGCGAGCAGACCCGACACAGCTCGGCATCTGCATGATCGAGCCTTCCGGGCACAAGATTACGGCGGGTGACTGGGAAGTGCCGTTCACGATGCAAAGCATTTCCAAAGTCGTCAGCTTCATCGCTGCCTGCTGCCACCACGGGATTAGCTACGTACTGGATCGCGTCGATGTGGAGCCGACTGGCGATGCGTTCAACTCGATCATCCGGCTGGAGATGCACAAGCCGGGCAAGCCGTTCAACCCGATGATTAACGCGGGCGCGATCACGGTATCTTCGCTTTTGCCAGGGGATACACCCGAACAGAAACTGGACTATTTATACAAAATTTTCCAAAAGATTACAGCTACAGCCCCTGTCGTAAACGAAGAAGTGTTCGTCTCCGAGTGGATGACGTCGCATCGCAACCGTGCGCTGTCCCACTATTTGAAAGATACGGGTTACCTCGATTGCGAGGTCGAGGAAGCGCTGGAGGTGTACTTGAAGCAGTGTTCCATCCAGGTCAACACGGAGCAGATTGCGCTGATCGGGCTGATTCTCGCGCTCGACGGCTACCATCCGCTGCGCGGCGAGCAAATTTTGCCCAAGCAAGTCGTGCGGCTGGCAAAAGCGCTCATGCTGACGTGCGGCATGTACGACGCTTCCGGAAAATTCGCTGCCTACGTCGGACTTCCGGCCAAGAGCGGCGTGTCCGGCGGCATTATGACCTTGGTTCCTCCCACCCTGAAACGAGAGTCCCTTTTTCCCGACGGCTGCGGCATCGGTATTTTTGGCCCTGCGATTGACTCGTGCGGCAACAGCGTGGCAGGCGTGTCGCTGCTGAAGCAGATCGCGCACGAGTGGGATGTCAGTATTTTTTAAGCCAATCTATCCATTCGAGGTGACAAGATGCAACAATTCCTGTTAGATGTAGTAGCGTCCATTAACGACTTTTTCTGGTCCTACGTCCTGATCGTCATGCTGGTTGTACTCGGCCTGTTCTTTACGTTCAAAGGCGGCTTCCTGCAAGTCCGCATGATAAAAGACATGCTCCAGGCGATTCGCGAAGGAAAGAAAGGCTCCGCTGACAGCATCTCGCCTTTCCAGGCATTCTGTATCAGCATGGCCGCGCGTGTCGGTACCGGAAACATTACCGGAATCGCAATTGCTGTCGCGCTGGGCGGCCCTGGCGCGGTCTTCTGGATGTGGGTCATTGCCATTATCGGTTCTGCCTCCGCCTTTGTGGAAAGCACACTGGCGCAAATCTACAAAATCAAGGACAAAGACGGCTTCCGCGGCGGCCCGGCCTACTACATGGAAAAAGGGCTGAACAAACGCTGGATGGGCGCCCTGTTCGCGGTGCTGATTACCCTGTCTTTCGGTTTGGTCTTCAATGCGGTGCAATCCAACACGATTACGCTTGCGTTTGCAAACTCCTTCGGCACCGATCGCCTGACAGTCGGCCTGATTATGACGATCGCCTTTGCTGCGATTATTTTTGGCGGAGTCAAGCGCATTGCCAAAATGTCTGAGTACATCGTCATCGTGCTCGCGATTTTGTACATCGGCGTCGCCCTGCTGATCGTCTGCATGAACATTACGCAAATGCCGGAAATTCTCGCCCTGATCGTCAAAAACGCGTTTGGCTTCGACCAGGTCGCAGGCGGTACGCTCGGCGCGGCGCTCATGCACGGTGTAAAACGCGGCTTGTTCTCCAATGAAGCCGGTATGGGTAGCGCTCCGAACGCCGCTGCGACCGCTACGACAAGCCACCCGGTCAAGCAAGGTCTGATTCAGGCGTTTGGCGTCTTGACCGATACGCTCATCATTTGTACAAGCACGGCTTTCATCATCCTGCTGTCCGGCGCGTACAAGCAGTCCGAGTTGAGCGGCATCGAGCTGTCCCAGGCAGCGCTCAGCATTCACCTAGGAGACTGGGCTTCTGCTACGCTCGCCGTCATGATCTTCCTGTTCGCCTTCAGCACATTGATCGGCAACTACTACTACGGGGAGACGAACATCGAGTTTTTGAAAACTAGCAAAACATGGCTGATGCTCTATCGTGTGAGCGTACTCGGCATGGTTATGTTCGGGGCGGTGGCAAAAGTCCAGCTCGTCTGGGACTTGGCCGACTTGTTCATGGGCTTGATGGTCGTGGTCAACCTGATTGCCATTTTCATGCTGTCGAAGGTCGCCTTTGCCGCCCTGCGTGATTATCAGGTGCAGAAAAAAGCAGGCAAAGACCCTGTGTTCTACGCCGACAGCATTCCGGGCGTGACAAACCTGGAAGCGTGGGAGGCAGCTCCGGTCGCTGCGAAAAAAGAGCACGTCAGCTAAGTTTTCACGATAGCGTCAACAAAAGAAGCCTGAGTCCTTTTCCAAGAGGACCCAGGCTTTCTTTTTGGGACGGCGGTTGAAAGCCACATCCGGGTTGTTGTCTGGATAAAATTTCCTGTCCTACTTGCCCCGGTTTATAATCAGAGGAAAAAGGGCTCTGGAGGAAAGCATGAAGCGTTTTTATTAAAAATTCCGGCTGGTGATCTGGTTTTTGTTCCTGCTGCTCGCCTTTGGCCTCTTTTACGAGGGCTTCCCCCTCTGGAAGCTCGATCCCCCCGTATGAAAAAATCCCTACAACCGAGGGTCGATCTCTTTTTCCTGTGCGACCTCGAACAGCATCGTCGCGACCGTTTGCTGATACGCCTCGTGCGCGGGCGAAATGTCCGCGAACTTGACGAGCAGCATGCTTTTGCCCAATTCGTGCTCCTTCATCGCCGTCCGCAGCTTTTGGCCGATGTTTTTTTGCTTCATCAGCTTGCGGTACTTGTGCGGAAAACGGTAATCGTAGCCGTAAATGATCGACAAGTAGTCGGAGTTGCGCACCTTCATCGCCGGAACCGTCTTTTCGTTTGGCACTTCCGGCTTGATGACGATTCCTTCCATCTGTTGCTCCAGCGTCGTTTTCGCGAAAAAGCGCGCGGCTTGTTCATACGCATCCGCCTCGTCCAGATCGACTACGAGGCAGTCATCCTCGCTGACAAACCGATACATCTCCGACGTTCGCCAATCCGGCAACTGTTCCTCCCCCGTTTCGTAGACGAGCTTCAGCACGGCAAACGGCTTGTATTCCAGCTCGCCTGGCTCGCCGTACAGCGCGAGCTGCTGTTCATACGTAGCATACGCAGCCATCTGCTGCTCGATGGGAACGAGCGTTTCTTTGATTTCGCGAACGTGCTTGTAGTTTTGGTAGAGGGTGGAGCCGTACTTCTCGGTCAAAGCGCTTTTGGCAAGATGGAACTGGTCCTGCTCAAAGCCGCTGGCCTCGTATTCGTCCACGAGCTTGCGGAGCGCCTGCTCAAATCCGTGTTCCTGCAAGTAGGACAGCTCGCTGTGCAGCGCTTTTTCAATCGGTTTGAACTGCTTTTCAATCAATCCCTCGCCAATCGCCCGCCACGGGAGCAGCTCTCCGTCCAGCAGCAGCATTTTTACCTGCTGCTCTTCCATGTACGGACCGAATTTGTCCAAAAGCTTTGCGTAAATCGGCGTCAAGTCAACCTGCGTGATCTTGTAGCCGTTGCGGCTGACGGCGAAGCAATGTGCCAGTTCGCGATGGAGGTACAGATTGCAGCGGGAGCCCATGTATTTCGGTTGCAGCACGACCTGCCTGGCTCCGCGCTCCGCAAAATAGCGCAAGCCCGCCCAAAGCGACTCCAGCTCGCCTGCCGCTTCGTCTTTGTCCGCTGGCGGCATCGTCCCGGAAATAAAGTTGATCTTGTTGTGCAGGCAGTAGTGCAAGCGGCGCAGCTCTTCTTCTGCCAGGTCTTGCAGCGAGACGTGCCGTTGTTCCTGGAACAAGCTCGGCAACTCCTCCACAAGCGCCGCATGGACAGAGCGCTCTGTCTTGTACAAAGGCTTGTGCCCCATCACAACAGAGGTCAGCGCGTTGCCCTGTACGCATCCGGTGTCGAGGTGCAGCTTGTTTTTCAGGCGAAAAGCCTGTTTGGCCGCGATGTGGCCGAACAAGTGATACGGATGGTTGCCGACCGCTTCCTCGCGCAAAAAGCCGAGCTGCTCTTCGACAGAAGTGGATCGATCGAGCCGGAAGTTTCGCTGCTGGCGCACGGAAACGGCATCGAGCTTTCCGATGTATTTGTTTTGGCACGGGGCATGGGTGACGTAGTAGGACGGATTCGCAAGCGCGATGCAACGGTAAAAAGGCCGGGAAACCGCGCACAAATGGTTGAACTTTTGTTGCAGCAGCAAATCGTCGCGCAAGACAGCGATCGAATCGAAATACGTAGCGAGCAGCTCTGGCTCGACTCCTTTGATTTTTCCTTGCAAAAAGTGGTAGACAAAATGTTCGTGATTGCCCCGCACCAGCAAAAAATGCTCCTGGTTGTCGTACAGAAACTCGATGATCTCGCGGGTCTGCTTGCCTTTGTCGATCCAGTCGCCCGCGAGAATGACTTTGGTATTGCGCACCTTGTCTGTGACCACAAGCCGGTTGTTGTCGAGCTGGTACCCGTGGGCGGCCAGCAACCGTTTTAGTTCGTGCACACATTCATGCACGTCGCCGATGATGATGTAGCGAGTGTCGGGGATAAGAATCGTCGCCAAATAATCGGCTTTGTTTTCGATCACGACCTGGTACGCTTCGTTGGCTTTTGCCTCCGCCGGCTCGTAAAAATCTTTGGCGCGGATGCGGTGAATGTTCGCGTACCCTTCTTTGGACAAGGCGCGCAACACTTCCTTTTTCAGCCGGAGAATGTGGCTCGTAATCAGCTTTTTCGACCGTTCGGAGGCGTAGTAGTCCTCGCGCTTGCGGTAGTCGAATACGATGACCTCCAGGTTGTAATGGTTTTCGCGGGCGATTTCGCAGACACGGGCCCGGAAGTCTTCGGCGAGGCCCGTCGTGTCGACCACGACAAACGGCGCGTTGAGCGGGAACGATGTGACGAGGCGCAGCTTTTCAAACAGGAGCGAAAAAGCCTGCTCGCTCGCCTCCAGCATGACCTGATCGTATTTGTCGTACGCATGCCCGAGCAGCTCCTGCCGCAAGTCGTCCGAGGAAATGTACGCCACATTCGCCTTGAGCTGTCTGGCCGCGTCCTCGATGCGAAGCTGCGGAATCAGCACTTCTGTGGCAAAGGTCGTTTTTCCGCATTCGGTCGGGCCGACGAGCATGAAGATCGTGTGCAGTTGTGTGGAAATGCGCATCAGTTACGTCCCCCTTTTCCTGAGAATGACCCCTTGGGTAGTCGGCAGGCCGTTCACCCGATCGCCAATCGCGACGAACTCCGCCTGGACGGCGGCTTCCTGCACAAGTTCGTGCATCCACGACTGAAAAACGGCCTGGCCCATTTCCCATTGATGATCGTCGTGGCGAAACCCGGCCAGTTCGTAGTACGGGTTAAAGTCTGCATTCGGTGTCGTGATGATGAAGCGCTCGAAATCGACTTGTCGGCACAACTGCAAAATGAGCGCCCGCGCCTCGTCCTGGCTCATATGCTCGATCACTTCGGTCAAAACGATCTCGACCTGCTCGCCGTTGTAGTCGTGCAAAAAGGCATCGACAGACGGAAACAGGACGATATTGTCGACCTCTTTCGCCGCCGCTTTGCGGTTGACCAGCGCCAGCCGCTCTTCGTCGATGTCCACGGCGTAGTAGCAATGCGCCAGCTTCGCGGCAAACGGCAAGGCGTAAAACCCTTCGCCGCAGCCGACGTCGAGAATCGGCCGGGCAAAAGAAAGCTTTGATGCGATGAAGTTTCTCCGCTGCAATCCGGTGCTGCCATATTCGAGCTGAATCGCGTACCGCTCTGTCTGTTCAAGCTGCGACTTGTACTTGCGAAAATGCTCCCGCCGATTCAGAAACTGGCGCGCGAACAGGCTGCGAATGTAAAACGGGGCATCCATCGCGTTGATGCTCTTGATGTATTTGTCGAGAATGCTCTCGGAAATGTCGAGATGCTCCTTGCCAAACGTAGCGAGAAACAAACAGAGCACGCTCGCCACATGCAGCAGGTCGTACAAGCTTTTTTGCGTGCGGATGGTCAAGGCGTAGCTTTTATGGGCGTGATGCCGGATGTCGAACGAAAAGTCTGGGACGTGCTTCTGGAAAAACTCGATGTAGCGCACCAGCTCGATGTGGATCATGTTGATGAAAAACGTGTGCGTGTACCCTTCGACGTCGCGCTCGTCACGCGTTTTCATCGGCGTTGAAAAAAATTCATTGATCGCGTTGAGCGGAAACAAAGGCGTGTTGTAACGGGACACGTTGAGGTATTCAAACCGCTCCTCTGCAAACTGTTTGTACGATACTTCGTTGTCGGCGTCTTTAAAATAAACGTGGTAGACGGAGGCTTCCGAATACCAGCCGTAGGCGATGCCTTTGCGAACCGACCGGAGCGTCAGTCCGGACGCCGGATTTTTCCTGATAAGGTACGAGAAGGCCGGGTTCTCCGAGCGCAATTGGACGATGGCCATTTTCGTTTCTCTCCTTCCTCCCAAGCTGCTGTAGGACCATCTTCTGCCATTTCACCTGGAATGAACAGGGCAGAAGTATTACGAACCGGATTTTTCGGGCAAAAAAAGAACCTTCTCGGTAGAAAAGGTTCGATTGCCTGACGTGGTTGCGCGGTTGCGCGGTTGTGCAGTTGTGCAGTTGTGCAGTTGTGCAGTTGCGCGATTGCGCCGTTGCGCGATTGCGCCGTTGTGCGATTGTGCAGTTTTGCGGTTGCGCGGCTGTGCGGTTGTGCAGTTGCCCGGCGCAGCTCACTCGTTTTCCAGAGACGGCTCGACTGGAAATGGCTGGTGCTTCTTTTTATTCCCATTCATCACGCTGCCCATGCAGACGACGAGGGCGAGAAAAATCAGGATCAGGGAAAAGCCGAAGCCCATGCCGTACTGGCTGGCGGCCGCCCCGATCGCTGCGTTCGCGAGCAGGGAGCCGATGCCGGAGGCCGTGAACAAAAATCCGAGAACTTTGCCCGTGTGCGCGGGATAGAGCTGGCAGGCGATGGCGGCAATCGTCGGAAAAATCGCCGCGAAGCTGATGCCAGAGGCGATGAAAAAGCCGAGCGTGCCGCTGCTCCCCGCGATGGCGAGCGAAAGCGCCACAATGGCGGAAAGCGAGCACAGCAGCACCGCCTTCTCCTGGCCGATCCGCCCGATCCACCTGTGCGCCGTCAACCGCCCTATCGTGAAGACGAGATAAAACCCGGACAAGTAAAAGGCTCCTTCCGTCAAGGCAAGCCCTCTCACCTGCACCAAGTACGTCGGCAGCCAGGTCGCCAGGCCGACCTCGGCCATTACGTAGATCCACGGAATGACCACGGTCGGCCCCATTTTTTGCATGGTGGAAAGCCCGTACGCCTCGCTGTCGTAATCGCTGCAGACGATCAGCTCCGGCCGCGACTCGCGCAGCGCCTGCAAATTGTAGTCGGCGAGTTGCGCTTCAAAGCGCTTCGTCCGCTTGAGCGGGTAGTGCAACCTGGCCCCTAGCAGCTCGCGGCGATGCCGGTCCCGGTTTTGGTCGTACACCCCGATACTCGGCACAACGCCCAATGCCAATAAATGCCCCACATACGGAAGGTTCATGATCGCCATGTGCGACTTTTTGCTGCCCAAAAACGCGGACGGCGCCGTGCCGACCGTTTTCTTGAACTTGCGGCTGAAGTAAAATTCATCGGCAAACCCGACCTGCGCGGCGATTTCCTTGACGGGAGCGCGCGACGTCAAAAGCTGCTCCTTGGCCCGGTTGATGCGAATCTGGCTCAAATAATCGGAGGGACTCATCCCGAACTGCTGCTTAAAACCCGGGAAAAGTGCCAGACGCTCATCCCTGCCATTCGCGCCAGCATCTCGCGGTTAATCTCCTCGCGGTAGTGCGCTTCCATGTACGCCATGACCTGCTGCAAAACTTGTGTATGAAACAATCGCGTTCACTCCCGAATGTTGCGCATGATAATCATTTTCAATCAATATGACGGCATTGTATCAGAGCTCCACGGAAGCGACAAGAAAGCCGCGCAAAAAAAGGATGAGCCTCAAAGCCTCTCCTTTGTAGAGAGCGGCTTTGCCGTCATCCTTTTTGTCGAGCATCGGGTTATTTTTTTTCCACCGCGTGGCCGCCAAACTCGTTGCGCAGCGCGGCTACGACTTTGCCATGGAACGTGTCTTCGTCAAGCGAGCGGTAGCGCATGAGCAGCGACATCGCGATAACCGGAGTGGCCGCTTGCAAATCCAGGGCGGTTTCCAGCGTCCATTTGCCTTCCCCGGACGAGTGCATGACGCCGCGAATATCGTCCAGCTTCGCGTCTTTGCGGAAAGCGCGCTCGGTCAAATCCATCAGCCAGCCGCGGATGACAGAGCCGTTCGCCCACACGCGCGCCACTTCCGCGAAGTCGTAATCGTACTGGCTTTTCGCCAGCACCTCGAAGCCTTCGCCGATTGCCTGCATCATGCCGTACTCGATGCCGTTGTGAATCATTTTCAAAAAGTGACCGCTGCCCGCTTCGCCTGTGTACAGGTAGCCCTTGTCCACATTGATGTCGCGAATCATCGGTTCGATATGAGCGAATGCCTCGCGATCCCCGCCGATCATCATACATGCCCCGTGGCGAGCGCCTTCCATGCCGCCGCTCGTCCCCGCGTCGAGGAAGTGAATGCCTTTTGCTTTCAACCGCTCGTAGCGCTCAACCGACTGCTTGTAGTGCGAGTTGCCGCCGTCGATCACGATGTCCCCTGGCGCGAGCATGGTGGAAAGCTGGTCGACCAGTTGATCCACGATCTCGCCCGCCGGAACCATCAGCCAGATGACGCGCGGCGCTTCCAGCTTCGCCACCGCATCCTCCACGGAAGCAGCCGGAATCGCTCCTTCGCGGCCGAGCTCCTCTGCACGGCTGTTGTCTACATCGTAAGCCACTACCTCATGCTGGTGGGACAGCAGGTTGAGCGTCAGGTTGTAACCCATTTTGCCTAAACCGAGTATCGCAAGTTTCATTCGCGTACGTCACTCCTTTGGGGTAATCTCCGTTATCTCGTATTATATGATAAAAATTTTCATCTTTCATCATAAAAGAAGAAAATTTTTTCGAAACTAGGAATTGGACAGCCATTTTCCTTATACTAACAGAAAGCAAACGTTTTCGCTTGCCCGATTGCGCTTGGACACAGACAAGCTTTCGCTACATAGACGGCACAGCGCCACTTTTTGGGAGGTACCGATTCATGGCTGAAACGACACAACACGTTCCGGCGAGCGTGCTTGCGCAGTTGCGCGCCATCTACACGCAACTGAGCGGCAAGGAGCAGCAAATCGCCGACTACATTTTGCAACACGCCAGCAAAATTGTTCATCTGTCCATTACCGAGCTGGCTGACCAGTGCCAATGTGCGGACGCGACCGTGTTCCGCCTGTGCCGCAGGCTCGGCTTTCGCGGCTACCAGGCGTTCAAAATCGCGCTTGCCAGCGAAGTGACGAACCCGAAACAATCGATCTACCAGGAGATCAACCTCGATGACGACGACATCGGCTCGATCGCGGAAAAAATTTTCACCGCCAACCTGGAAACGTTGCGCGATACCTTGCAAATTATGAACAAAGAAGAGCTTTTAAAAATTGTCGACTGTCTGGAGCATGCTACCCGGATCGAATTTTACGGCACTGGCGGCTCGGCGGCGATCGCCCAAGACGCCTACCACAAGTTCATGCGGACAGGCATCCCCTGTATTCACCATTCCGACGCCCACTACCAGGTGATGTCGGCCTCGCTCTTGTCTGAGGGCGCCGTCGCGGTCGGCTTTTCCCACTCCGGCTCCAACAAAGATATTTTGGCCGCCCTGCAAGTGGCAAAACAGCGCGGGGCGAAAACGATCGGGATCACGAGCTACGGCAAATCCCCGCTCGTCAGGCAGGCCGACATGTGCCTGTACACCACTTCCAGAGAAACCGTTTTTCGCACAGAAGCCTTGTCTTCCCGGCTCGCCCAGCTCTGCCTGATCGATTTGCTGTACGTGGCGGTATCGCTGCGCCGGCAGGACGACACCATTGCCAACATTCAGCATATCCGCGAAGCGATCTCGCTCAAACGCCTGTAAATCAGGCGTTTTTCTTTTGCCCCTCTGCTAAAAAAGCGGGAAAAAGGCCACCATGGTGCTGAGCCGGATTTTCTGTCCACCCTCCGGCTTTTTTTGGCAATACTACAGGTGTGCAGATAAATTTGAAATAATTTTTTTCTTTTATATTAACAAATGAAAAAAATTTCGCTATAATCGCGTTATCACCAAGCCACTCGGTTGAAAGCGTATCCAAAAAGGGTGAACAGACATGAAGCAAACCTACTTTATCGGTCTTGATATCGGGACAACCAGCACGAAGGCGATCGTCTTCACGCCTTCCGGTGCCGTCAGAGGGACGGGCAACATCGACTACCCTCTGCTCGTTCCGAAAGCCTCCTGGGCGGAGCAGGACCCGGAAACGATTTTCGCCGCTGTCATTCAGGCGCTGAAGCAAGCGATTGAACAGGCGGACATCGAAAAGCATGAAATCGGCGGGATCGGCTTCTCTACTGCGATGCACAGCCTGATTGCCGTCGATGCGCACGGAAATCCGCTGACGAACAGCATCATCTGGGCGGATAACCGAAGCGCGGCGCAGGCGGAGCGGCTCAAGGAAGACGGCGTCGGCCACCAGATTTACCTCGCCACTGGCACGCCAATCCATCCGATGTCTCCCCTGCCGAAAATGATGTGGCTCAAGGAGCAAATGCCGGAGACGTTTACGAAGACAGCCAAGTACATTTCCATCAAGGAATACGTGATTTATCGGCTGTTCGGGCAGTACGTCGTGGACTACTCGATCGCTTCCGCCACCGGGCTGTTCAACTTGCGCAAGCTGGACTGGGACGAGCAGGCGCTCACCGTCGCTGGCATCACCAAGCAGCACTTGAGCGAGCCTGTGCCTACTACCCATATCCTGCGGGGAATGAAGCTGCGTTATGCGGAAGAAATCGGGCTTGACCCCGATACGCCGTTTGTCGTCGGGGCCAGTGACGGCGTGTTGGCCAATCTCGGCATCGGAGCGATTGAAAACGGCCAGGTCGCGATCACGATCGGGACAAGCGGTGCCGTCAGAACCGTCGTTCCCGAGCCGATCACCGATCCGAAAGGCCGCACCTTCTGCTACGTGCTGACGGAAAAGCATTGGGTCATCGGCGGGCCATCCAACAACGGCGGCATCATGCTGCGCTGGTTCCGCGACGAGTTCAGTTGGCCGGAAGTGGAAAAAGCAAAGCAGCTTGGCGTCGACCCGTACGACGTCATGATCCAGGCAGCAGAGAACGTACGCGCTGGCGCAGACGGGCTGCTCTTCCTCCCCTTCCTGTCCGGGGAACGCGCTCCGTACTGGAATTCGCAGGCGCGCGGCTCTTTTTTCGGCATCGGGCTGCATCACAAGCGCGAGCATTTCATCCGCGCCGTGCTCGAAGGCATTTTGTTCAGCGTCTACAGCATTGGCATCGCGCTTCGCGACCTGGCAGGCGGAGCCAAGGAAATTCGCGCATCGGGCGGCTTTGCCCGCTCCAAAGAATGGCGGCAGATCATGTCTGACATGTTCGGCTACGAGGTGCTCATTCCCGAGAGCCATGAAAGCTCCAGCTTCGGCGCTGCCCTGCTGGCGATGCACGCGCTCGGCGCCCTCGACGACTTGCGCGATGTGAAAAAGATGATTCACATCTCCCACCGGCACGAGCCGGATTTGGAGCGATCCAGCATGTATCTGGAGCTGTTTTACATTTACGAACGCGTCTACTACAACTTGCTTGAGGAATACAAGCTGATCGCCAAGTTCCAAAAGCAGTTGACCAACTAGAGACACCATAAGGAGGGTCTTTCATGCCACTTCTCATTACGTTACTATCCATTATTTTCCTCCTCATTCTCATTACGCGTTTCAAGGTGAATCCGTTTGTCGCCCTGCTGCTCGCCGCCGGATTTGTCGGAATCGCGTCCGGCATGCCGCTCGTCAAGGTCGTCGACTCGATCAAGGACGGGATGGGCGGAACGCTCGGATTCATCGCCATCGTCCTTGCGCTGGGCACCATGCTCGGAAAAATGATGGCAGAATCAGGCGGAGCCGAACGCATCGCCCGCACGCTGATTAACCTGTTTGGCGAAAAAAATGTACACTGGGCAATGATGTTCGTCGCCTTTATCGTCGGGATTCCGGTCTTTTTCCAGGTAGGTTTTGTTCTGTTGATTCCGCTCGTCTTCACAATCGCCAGACAGACAGGCGTCTCGCTGTTGAAAATCGGGATTCCGCTCGTCGCAGGCTTGTCCATCGTACACGGCATTGTGCCGCCGCACCCAGCGGCGATGGCGGCCGTTGATCTGTTCCAGGCCGATGTCGGCAAAACGATCCTGCTCTCGATCATCGTCGCGCTGCCTTCCGCGATCATTGCCGGACCGCTCTACGGCAGTTGGATTGGCAAACGCGTCAAAACGAGCATCTCGCCTGATCTCGCTTCGCAATTGGCAGAGCCAAAGGACGAGCGCGAACTGCCGGGCTTCGGCATTACGGTCTTTACCGTTCTCCTGCCTGTTCTGTTGATGCTGATGGCAACGGTTGCAGACGTGACCTTGCCGAAGGAAGACATGCTGCGCCAATGGGCTGACTTCATCGGCAGCCCGATCACTTCGCTGTTGATCGCTGTTATCATTTCGTTCTGGACGCTCGGCTACAACCGCGGCTTTTCCAAAGACGACATTCTCAAATTTACGAACGACTGCCTCGCTCCTACGGCAACCATCCTGCTCGTGATCGGTGCGGGCGGCGCGTTCAACAAAGTGCTGTTGAACAGTGGCGTTGGCGACTACATCGCCGAGCTGGCCAAAGCGTCCGCGATCTCCCCGATTTTCCTCGGCTGGCTGATCGCAGCGTTGATTCGCGTCGCGACCGGCTCTGCGACCGTCTCCATGATGACCGCAGCCGGCATCGTCGGTCCAATCGCCCTGCAAGTGCCGGGGACAAGCCCTGAGCTGTTGGTACTGGCAACAGGCGCAGGCTCCCTGATCCTGTCGCACGTAAACGACTCCGGCTTCTGGCTGATTAAGGAATACTTCAACATGACGGTGCAAGATACACTGAAATCGTGGACCGTGATGGAGACGATTTTGTCAGTCGTCGCGATCATTTTAATCATGGGGCTTAGCCTGGTGATCTAACCGGCTTGCACCGATTGGCAAAAGAACAGGACATTCCATCCACCATGCGTGGGCGGGATGTCCTTTTTTTGAACAGACAGCCATCTCGTTTGATGATTGATAAAAATCTGTATATCCTTTCCATTCGGCCTGCTTTATTGTATGCTCTTTTCGTAAAGAGTGTTGTGTTCCGAAAAGCCTGTGAGTCGATCGGCATCGTCCCCATGCGATGTTGGCATGCATTCACGGCAACAAGCGTTCTTCCATAAAGGACTATCGTTACTTTGCCAATCCGTTTCAAGCTATATCTATAGCAGCCTTTTTTGCGAACAAGAGCCTGATTGCAAAAAGGGTTTGCGTCTTCCATGCGAGAGAAAACGGGAAAGGACTCGAAAATGACTCACACTGCAAAGCTGTTGTTGTTAGGCTCGCTCACTGGTTTGCTCGTGCTGGTCGCCTCCCCTGTCTTGCAGCACGTCGAGACATTCGTCGGGCTGTGGATGGTGTTATGGAGCCGGATCAGCTTGCGAAAACGCTCGGTTTATGGAATGTGGAAGCTGCTCACTTGTTTGGCGCTCGCGATTGGTTCTGCCCTCATGCTATGGGGCATCCTGTTGACCAGCCTGGATTTTTATTGGCTGGGCAACGCTCCCTTTTCCTTGTTGTCGTAGGCTACAGACAAATCAGGTGCAAGCAAACTTGAGTTACCTGGAGGCTTCGTTTATGCAGATCAACACCATCACCACGGAGCGCTTGCTGCTGCGGCCGATGCAGCCTGCTGACGCTCCCGCCTTGTTTTCCTTCTGGTCTGATCCAAACGTATCGAAGCATATGAACATCGAGTCCATGACCCGCATCAAGCAGGCGGAGGACATGATTTTTCTCATCAACAAGCTGTGTGCGGAGGATCAGGCAATCCGCTGGTCGATCGTCTTGCAGGAGTCGGGAGAGATGGTCGGCTCCTGTGGCTTCAATTCGTTTGATTTCGAGCACGGCCGGACAGAAATTGGCTACGATCTCGGCTCTCCCTACTGGGGAAAAGGCTACGCCACGGAAGCCGTCCGCGCCGTCATCGGCTACGGCTTTTCAGAGCTTGGGCTAAACCGGGTGGAGGCCAAGGTCGAGCCTGACAATCGCGGCTCGATCCGTGTGCTAAGCAAATTGCGCTTCGTGGAAGAAGGCTTGCTGCGCCAGTATGAAAAGTCGAACGGTCAGTTTGTGGACTTGCTGATCTTCTCCCTGCTGCGGGATGAGTGGACAGAACCGTCTGGCAATTGAACTGACAGAAAAAGGCTGGTTTTCCCTCGGCGCTCCGAGGGGAATGAGCCTTTTTCGTCTGCCAAGCTGCTGAATAGCATTTTTTTGAAAGTGAAAGAAGAAATGCGGTGTTCGTGGCAGGATGAGTCAGATGGGGCTTGGGGTTTATTGTTTTTTAAAAACTCCTTCATCGGAACTTTTGGTGTGGCGAGGAAAGAGACGAAATCGCTGTAGCTTCTTGGGCTCCCTGCTGGGGGTATCACTGCCCGGCTCCGGGAAAAAAGCGAAACCGCGTCCAAAAGTGGTTGATTCAGGGAGCTTCTCAGAGTTGGACGCTAAAAGCGTGTTTCGCTTTTTTCCCGGAGCCTCGGTTGGGAGCCCAAAGAGCTTTCGCGGATTTCGTCTCTTTCCTCGTCAGGGGCCAAGGGGGATGGTCGGAGGTGGAAAGAAAAGACAGGACAAAAAACTTTACAATTAAAGAACGGGGGTCGGCATTCTCGCGGACCTTTCTTCTGGCGAGCAATGAACGCTACCCGCTTGACAATACAAAAACTGCTTTTGAGATTCTTTTTGTCTTGGACACCTTGCTTCCTGACCTACACACAAAAACCACCCCCGAACGACAGACACAGCTCGTAGAGGAAACAGGAGAAAGCCAGCGAAGGTCTTTGGGACTCCTACCCAGCCTCCGGGGAAAAAGGAAAACACGCTTTTAAGCGTCAACCTGAACCTCCTTCTTTTGAATCCTCTACTTTTGACGCGGTTTTCCTTTTTCCCCGGAGGCGGACAGTCTTCGCTCCCCCGCTAGAGGCCCAAGTACCTGTAGCGCTTTCTCCTGTTTCCTCCCACCACTACCGCTACGATCAACCGTTTTTCAAGCTAACAATCCGCCATGATCCCCACAACTCGCCACGGAAACAACATTCTCGATTGCTCAGAAAACTCGGTTGCCTCAAGCCAGTAAATAGGCAAATGCCTTCGTCCGTACCCAAAAAGCACAGCGCCTGCTTTCTCCCTGCCCGAAGTTTCGCTATGCTGCACGATACTGGATAAGCAGCTTATCCATTGGTATGTGTAAAAAAAACGGCAACCCGCTGCACGAGTTGCCGTCCTGCTTCTTTAGTTGCCTACCGATACTCCGATCTGCTCAGGCACCTTTTTCTTTGGGGCCTTCTTGTCTGCGCTCTTCTTCTGGTTCAGTTCGAACGCTGCCAAAATCGCTTCCTGGCGCTTCATGCCGGACTTTTCCAGCTCCTCCATCGTCGAGATGATTTGCTTGTAGTCTTTTGGAATGACTTTGACGAACTTGGCGATCGTCTGCGGCCACGAAGCGAGCAAGGCTTGGGCCCGAGGACTGCCTGTGTAGGCGGCGTGGTTTTCCAGCAGCCGCTTGACTTCGGCAATCTCCCGCTGATCGGTCAGCTTCTCCAGAAGCACCATTTCCTGATTGCAACGGGCGGCAAACGCCTCATGGTCCTCTGCCAGCACATAGGCCGTACCGCCTGACATCCCGGCCGCAAAGTTTTTGCCCACCTGACCGAGCACGACGACGCGTCCTCCTGTCATGTACTCGCAGCCGTGGTCGCCCACTCCTTCGACGACGGCGGTGACTCCGCTGTTCCGGACGCAGAAGCGCTCACCCGCAAGCCCGTTGATGTACGCTTCGCCGGAGGTCGCGCCGTAAAACGCGACGTTTCCGATAATCATGTTGCGCTCTGGCGAGAAGGTGCTCTTTTTCGCCGGTGCTACGATGATTTTCCCGCCGGACAGCCCTTTGCCGACGTAGTCATTCGCGTCGCCCGCAAGCTGCAAAGTAATGCCCCGTGGAACAAACGCGCCAAAGCTTTGTCCGGCGGAACCGTAAAACTCCAGGCGAATCGTGTCTTCCGGCAGGCCGTGGACGCCGTATCTTCTCGTCACTTCGCTGCCAAGAATCGTTCCGACTACGCGATTCGTGTTGCTGATCGGCAGTCTCGCCTGGATTTGCTTTTGCTTCTCCAGCGCTGGCTTGCACAAGGCGAGCAACATTTGACGGTCCAGCGTCTCTTCCAGCTTGTGGTCCTGATTGCGCTGATGGTATTTGCCGACCTCTGCGGATACCGCCGGCTGGTACAAAAGCGCGGACAGATCAATATGCTTTGCTTTCCAGTGCGCTTTTGCCCGTTCGCTCACGGTCAGCACCTGGCTTTGGCCGATCATCGCCTCCAGCGAGCGGAAGCCGAGCTGAGCCATGATCTCGCGCACTTCGCGAGCCACGAGGCGCATGAAGTTAACCGCGTGCTGCGGGTCGCCTTTGAATCGTTTGCGCAGCTCCGGATTTTGCGTCGCGACCCCTACCGGGCACGTATCGAGATGGCAGACACGCGCCATGACGCAACCGATGGAGACGAGCGGCGCGGTGGCGAAGCCAAATTCCTCTGCGCCGAGCAGAGCGGCAATGACTACGTCGCGTCCGGTCATCAGCTTGCCGTCAGTCTCCAGCACGACGCGGTCGCGCAGTTGATTGAGCAAAAGCGTCTGATGCGTCTCCGCAAGCCCCAGTTCCCACGGCAGCCCCGCATGCTTGATGCTCGACTTCGGCGAAGCGCCCGTACCGCCGTCGTGGCCGCTGACCACGATCACGTCCGCCAGCCCTTTGGCGACGCCTGCCGCAATCGTTCCGACCCCTGCCTTGGAGACGAGCTTCACGCTGATGCGCGCCCGCGGATTCGCATTTTTCAGGTCAAAAATCAACTGGGCCAAGTCCTCGATGGAGTAAATGTCGTGGTGCGGCGGCGGGGAAATCAGGCCCACGCCTGGCGTAGAGCCGCGCACTTCGGCAATCCACGGGTACACCTTGCTGCCTGGAAGCTGTCCGCCTTCTCCCGGCTTTGCCCCTTGCGCCATTTTGATCTGGATTTCGGATGCATTGACCAGATAGTGGCTGGATACGCCGAAGCGCCCGGATGCAACCTGCTTGATCGCGCTGCGGCGCAAATCGCCGTTTTCATCTGTCGTGTAGCGGGCCGGATCTTCTCCGCCCTCGCCGCTGTTGCTTTTAGCTCCCAGACGGTTCATGGCGATTGCCAGCGTCTCATGCGCTTCCTTGCTGAGCGAGCCGTAGGACATCGCTCCCGTTTTGAAGCGGTGGACGATGGAGTCGACCGATTCGACTTCGCTGAGCGGGATCGGCTTGCGGTCCGACTTGAAGTCGAGCAGGTGGCGCAGGGCGGAAAACGGTTGCTCCCCTGCCATTTCCGCGTAAATTTTGTACTGCTCGTAGCTGCCTTCCCGGCAAGCTTTTTGCAAAGCGTGAACGGTTTTTGGCTGGAACAGGTGGTACTCGCCGTCGCGGCGGAACTGGAAGTCGCTGCCTGGATCGAGCTTTTCTTCGGAATGTTCCGGCGAAAAAGCTTGCGCGTGGCGAATCAGCGTCTCTTGCGCGATCACGTCCAGCGAAATTCCGGAAATTTGCGATGGCGTGCGGGTAAAGTAGCGGTCAATGACGTCGGCGTGAATCCCGACCGCTTCAAAAATTTGTGCCCCGCGATAGCTTTGGACGGTCGAAATGCCCATTTTGGACATGACCTTGACGACGCCTTCGATTGCGGTTTGCAAATAGGCTTCGATCGCGTCTTCGGCCGCGATGTCTTTCAGCTTGCCGGATGCGATCAGGTCGAGCACAGAGGCAATGGCGACATAAGGATTGACAGCGTCTGCCCCGTAGCCGATCAGCATGGCAAACTGGTGGACGTCGCGCGGCTCGCCCGACTCGACGATCAAGCTGGCTTTTGTCCGCGTACCGGAGCGCACCAGATGATGATGCAGGCCGCTCGTGGCAAGCAAGGCCGGAATCGCTGCCAGCTTCTCGCCGATGCCGCGGTCAGACAGGATCAACAGCGTGTAGCCTGCGGCAATCGCTTCATCGGCTGCGGCAAACAACTGCTCCAACGCCTGCTCCAGCGCGGCTTCTCCCCCGTCTGCGGCAAACAGGATCGGCAGCGTTTTCGCCCTGAACTCCTGGTACGGATTGGCGCGCAACTGGGCCAGCTCCTTGTTTGCGAGCAGCGGATTGGTCAAGCGGATGCGGCGGCAATGGCTCGCTGCAGGCTCCAGCAAGTTTCCTTCCGCGCCAAGCACCGTGTGCGTCGAGGTCACGCAAGCCTCCCGCAGCGAGTCGATGGGCGGGTTCGTCACCTGTGCGAACGATTGCTTGAAGTAGTTGTACAAAAGCTGCGGACGATCCGACAGTACGGCGAGCGGCGTATCGACACCCATGGAGCCGATCGGGTCTTTTTGCTCGGCGACCATCGGCGCCAGCACTTTGTCCAGCTCTTCCTGCGTGTATCCAAACGCCTTTTGCCGCGCCAGCAGCGCTTTTCCGTCAAGCTCCTCGGCAGCGCCTGCCTGTGGAAGCTGCTCCAGCGCGTGCAGGTTGTTTTTCACCCACTCGCGGTACGGCTGCTCGCTGGCGATTTTTTGCTTGATCTCTTCATCGGAGACGATTCGGCCTTCCTCCAAGTCGACCAGCAGCATGCGGCCCGGGCTGAGGCGGCCTTTTTGCACAATTTTTTCTTCCGGTACTTCCAAAACGCCTACTTCCGATGAGAAAATGATCGTATCGTCCGTCGTCACGTAGTAGCGGGCCGGACGCAATCCGTTGCGGTCGAGAATCGCCCCGATCTGACGGCCGTCGGTAAAGGAAATCGCCGTCGGGCCATCCCATGGCTCCATCAGGCAACTGTGGTATTCGTAAAACGCTTTTTTGGTCGCGTCGATCTGCTCATCCTGATCCCACGGCTCGGGAATCATCATCATCGCGACGTGCGGCAGCGATCTGCCCGCCAGCGAGAAAAATTCCACGCAGTTGTCGAGGATAGCCGAGTCGCTGCCTTGCATATCAATGACAGGAACGACTTTTTGCAAATCCGCGCCGAACAGCTTGGATTCAAACATTTTTTCGCGCGCCCGCATCCAGTTCACGTTGCCCTGCAGGGTGTTGATTTCGCCGTTGTGAATCAAATAGCGGTTCGGATGCGCTCTCTCCCACGTCGGGAACGTGTTCGTGCTGAAGCGCGAGTGCACGACGGAAAAAGTAGAAGTGTAAGAATTATCTTGCAAATCCAGGTAAAAAGCATCCACCTGGCCTGGCGTGAGCAAGCCTTTGTAAACGATTGTGCGCGAAGACATGGAGGCGGCGTAGAAGTCAGCGCCTGCTGCGTGCTCCATCTGCTTGCGGATGACGTATAGCTTCCGCTCGAAGGCCATCTGGTCCGCTACATGTGCGCTCGCCCCGATGAATACTTGGCGGATAAAAGGCTGACTTGCTGCCGCGGTTTTGCCGATCTTCGTCGCATCGACAGGGACGGTTCTCCAGCCGAGCAGCTTCTGCCCTTCCGCTTCGATAATCGCGGCCAGCTTCGCCTCGTACTCATTGCGCAGGCTCTCCTCCATCGGCAGAAACAACATGCCGACACCGTACTTGCCTGGCGCTGGCAGTTGAATGTTCAGCTCCTTACAGGCCTTTTTGAAAAAGGCATGCGGGATTTGCGTCAAGATTCCCGCTCCGTCACCCGTCTCGGGGTCGCTGCCTTGCCCGCCGCGGTGCTCGAGCTGGCAAAGAATTTTCAGCCCGTTTTTCACCATATCGTGCGTTGCTTTTGCTTTCAAATTCGCAATAAAACCGATTCCACAAGCGTCGTGCTCGAACATCGGGTCGTATAGTCCTTGCTTCGCAGGCATTCCGGTTCTCGTCATTTATCTCCACTCCCTTTGCTCTCTCTGTTAACTCAATTTTAGATTGAGTGAAACGATACAAACAATATATAATTTACTCAATATTAATCTCAAAACGAGATCAATTGGGAATGGGGGGTATTCATGGAGCTACGACAGATTCAATACTTCATTGAAGTGGCCAAGCGCGAGCACTTCACGGAAGCCTCGCACAACCTGCATGTTGCCCAATCCGCCCTGAGTCGGCAAATCGCCAACCTGGAGGCAGAGCTTGGCGTCTCCCTGTTCATCCGCGAAGGCCGCAACGTCAAGCTGACGGCAGTAGGCCGAATTTTCTTGCAGCACGTGGAAATGGCCGTCAACGAAATTGAAAAGGCGAAGCAAAAAATTGACGAGTTTCTCGATCCGGAGCGCGGGACGATTCGCGTCGGGTTTACGAGCAGTCTGGCCGCGAATCCTCTGCCGACTGTCATCTCCGGCTTTCGCGCGCGGTACCCGGACATCGGCTTCCAGCTTCGGCAAGGCTCTTACCAGGGGCTGATCGACTCCGTGATTAACGGAGAAATCGACCTCGCCTTTCTCGGCCCGGTTCCGACCCAGGAAAAAAACGTGCGCAGCCATATTTTTTTCGCCGAGAACATCGTCGCGCTGCTGCCCGCGAAGCACCCGCTGGCCAAGCAGCCAAGCTTGCGGCTGAACCAACTGCAGGACGATACGTTTGTCTTGTTTCCCCCGGGGTTCATCCTGCGCAATATCGCCGTGAACGCCTGTGCGCAAATGGGCTTCGCGCCCAAAACCGCCTTCGAGGGCGAGGATATCGACGCGATTAAGGGACTCGTCGCCGCCGGTCTGGGCGTCACGTTGCTGCCAGAGCTGACCTTGACCGACAATGTGCCGCGCGAAACGGTGAAAGTCCCGATCAGCGAGCCGCTCGTGCAGCGAACCGTCGGCATCATCATTCCGAACAACCGGGAGCTGCCGCCTTCCGAAAAGCTGTTTTACCATTTTTTGAAGGAGTTTTTCGACGTATTGAGCAAGTACAGCTAGTCGTATCGAGAGGAAGAGCGCCGCAGGAAGAGTCGCCACAGAAAGAGTCGCCACAGTGGTGCGACCGCTTTTTTGCTAAACGGCTTTCCCGAAAAACGCTTGCTGCGGGGAGTGAGTCATGCAGGTACAGATGACGAAAAGTCGTGCGTTTTGGCACGGGGAAAAGCCCTGATGATCGGTTGTCATCAGGGCTTGCTTTGTGTGGATTGTCGTGATTTTTCGTGTATTTTCCGTTGGTTTTATGTGGGTTTTGTATAGCTTTCGTATGATGTTCACAGGACTCGCGGTCGCTACGTCACCTGCTGCCGGGCCGCAGATAAAGCCCCTGCCTGGCCTCGCTGAACCGCCAAACTCGCAAAGCTGCCGTCAGCTCACGCGCGCCTCGTCCAGCCGCAGCCAGTAGCTTTTGACGTGCGTCTCGCCGTTGAAAAAGTCTTTGTCGGCCGCGCGGGCAAAGCCAAGCCGCTCGTACAGCTTCACCGCCGCCTCCATCATGTCTGTCGTGTGCAGGTGCAGCGTGGCTGCTCCCAGCTCGCGCGAACGGCGGACAGCCTCTCCGATCAGCCGGGCAGCGATCCCGTTGCCCCGCGCTTGCGGCGATACGGCCAAAAAGCGGATGATCGGCGAGTGAATTTCCAGCTCCGGACGGTCGTAAGCCGCCTGGGACGAAGCGAACAACTGGACGCTGCCGACGATTTCCCCGCCCCAGTCCGCGACGAGAAACGCAATCGTCTGGCGTCCTTCTGCCGATTCTGCGATTTCCTCCTTGTACCGTGTCCATCTGTCCACCGACAAATGCTGCTCATACTGCTGGTAAGCATCGAGCAGATGCCGTTTGATCCGCTCCCGGTCCTGGCTATTCGCATCGCGAATGCAAATGTCTCTCTGCTGCTTCGCCTTCATCGTCGGCTTCTCCTCCCTTTTTCCGGCTTAAAAAGCAGGGACAACCGCGACACCGTATTTGTCTTCAATAAACTTTTTGACCTCCGGTGAAGTGAGGGCCGCATCCAGCTTTTTGATCTCTTCGCGGTTCTCGTCGCCTTTGCGGACGGTAATCACGTTGGCGTAAGGAGAGTTGGCGCCTTCGCGGAACAGGGCGCTGTTCGGATCGATTTTCGCTTCCAGCACGACGTTTGTGTTGATGACGGCGCCCGCGAGATCAGGCAGCGCCCGCGGCAAGGTTGCGGCTTCCGCTTCTACAAACTCCAGCTTTTTCGGGTTTTCCGCGATATCTTTCGGCGTAGCCTCGTAGGTTGTCAGGCCGTCGCGCAGCTTGATTAAGCCTTGCTCCTGCAGCAAGATCAGGGCGCGGTATTCATTGGAAGGGTTGTTCGGAATCCCGATCTTGTCGCCTTCCTTGAGTTCGTCCTTCGATTTGAGCTTGTCGGAGTAAAAGCCGATCGGCTCGACGTGCACTTTTGTCGTGACGGCGAAATCGTAGCCTTTCTCGGTTTTCACCGAATCGAGGTAAGGCACGTGCTGGAAAAAGTTCGCGTCGATCTGCTTGTCGTGCAAAGCCGGGTTCAACTGCCCTTCGTCATCGAGGACGACGACCTCCAGATTCACGCCCTGCTCCTTGAGCTTCGGCTTGATAAATTCCAATATTTCCGCATGCGGGACAGGGGCCGCGCCTACTTTGAGCGTCACTTCTTTTGGCGGTTCCGCCGCCTGTCCGCCACTGGCCTGTGTCGACGCTGTGTTCGTCGCCGGCGCTTGTGCCCCGGAGCCGGGCGACTGGCTGCCAGAGCCGCTTGAGCCGCAACCTGCCACAAGCATGCTGAATGCCACCAATACGCTAAAAATGACGCCTAGACCTTTTTTCTTTCCCATCGTTTCCACTCCCCTGGTTCCTCTGTTTTTAAAGTTGGATCTTACTCAAACTTGTAACGCTTTTTGTTGATCGACTTGACGAGGAAATCGCCTGACCATTGAATCAGTTGAACTAAAACTATAATGATTAGGACGGTGGCGATCAGGACGTCCTCGCGAAAGCGCTGGTAGCCGAAGCGAATCGCCAGGCTGCCGAGTCCGCCCGCGCCAATCGCCCCCGCTACAGCGGTAAACTCGGTAATCCCGATAATTCCGATCGTAATCCCGCGCACCAAAGCGGGCATCGCCTCGGGGATCAGCACGCGAAAAATGATCGTAAACGGCGTGGCCCCGACCGATTTGGCCGCTTCGATCTTCCCGGCGCTGACTTCCTTCAGCGCGCTTTCGATGATCCGGCCCAAAAACGGCGCGGCGCCAATCGAAAGCGAGACGATGGCAGCGGTCGGCCCCAGCGTCGTGCCGACGATCAGGCGCGACAAGGGCAAAAGCAGCACGATCAAAATAATCAAAGGAAGGGACCGGACGCTGTTGATGATCGTGCCGATCGTTTTGTGCAGCTTGGGCGCTTCGAGAATGCCGCCTTTTTCCGTGACGACGAGCGTGACGCCGAGGACAATCCCCATGGCGAGCGCGAACAGGGACGACCAGAACACCATGTAGAGCGTCTCCAGGAGCCCTTCCCAGAGCAAGTCAATCAGATCGCTGTTCATATCCCTGCTCCGACTCCTTCCATGACATTTCGCTTATCGCGGTAATGATCGATAATGTGGACAAACCGTCTGGCCGTGTCGCTCTCCGGGTTGAGGAAAAACTTCTCCACCGTTCCGGTTTCGACAATTCGCCCGTTTTCAATCACGGCCATGTTGTTGCACAGGTGCTGCAGCACGTCCAGTTCGTGCGTGATGAGCACAATCGTCAGGTTGAGCTGGCGGTTGATCTCGCGCAGCAGCTCCAAAATGGCGTAAGTCGTCTGCGGGTCGAGCGCAGAAGTCGCTTCGTCGCTCAACAGCAGATCAGGCTGGTTGACCAGCGCCCGGGCAATTCCGACGCGCTGCTTTTGTCCGCCGCTCAGTTGGAACGGATAGACGTTTTCCTTGTCGCCAAGCTGCACGAGATCCAGTATTTCGCGGACGCGGTTGCGGATGTACGGCTTCGGATGCCCGGCTACCTCCAGCGGAAAAGCGACGTTTTGGAACACCGTCCGCGCGTCGAGCAGATTGAACTGCTGAAAAATCATCCCTATTTTTTGCCGGGCCCGGCGCAGCTCTTTTTCCGGCAAATCGGTAATCACCTTGCCGCCGATCTCGATCGTGCCCGCGTCCGGCTCTTCCAGCCGGTTCAGGCAGCGGATCAAAGTCGATTTGCCCGCCCCGGAAAAGCCGATGATCCCGAAAATGTCTCCTTTTTGGATGTGCAGATTGACGTTTTGCAAAACAGGCACAATGCCTTTGGCTGTTTTGTACGATTTGCTCAAATTGGAAATGTGCAGCATCTGTTTTCACCCGCCTTTCAATGCATCTGCGGCCAAGTTGGCAAAGTAGTGTGCAGCAGGCGCAATCGCTCGTTCGTCGACGGTAAAGGCCGGATGGTGCCACTCGTTCGTCCCGGAGGTCCCGACGAACACGAACAAGCCGGGAATGTGCTTCTGGTAGTAGGCAAAATCTTCGCCAGCCGGAGACGGTTCCGGCGCGACGACTTGCAACCCGAGCCGCTCTGCTGTCGTAGCGGCCAGCCTGGTCAGCGCGGCATCGTTTTGCACGGAGGGCGGTCCCTTGAACCAGCGCACGCTCGCCTTGGCCCCGTATGCCGCAGCCACTCCCTCGATGATCGCCTGAAGACGCCCGGGTATTTGCCTGCGCACCTCTTCCTGAAACGTGCGGATCGTACCGCCGAGCGCGACCTTGTCCGGGATCACGTTCCAGGTCGTACCGCCATGGATAGTCGTCACGCTCACCACCGCATTTTCCAGCGGGCTGACGTTGCGGCTGACGATCGATTGCAGCGCCGTGACGATCTGCGAAGCGGCGACGATCGGGTCGATGCCAGCGTGCGGAATTGCGGCATGCGTGCCCAAGCCTTCCACTTCGATCTCGAAGCCGTCCACGCTCGCCATCAGCGCTCCCGGCTTGATCCCGACGGTCCCGACTGCGAGATCGGGCTTGTTGTGCAGGCCGAAGATCGCCGTGACGTTTGCGAGCGCCCCTTTCTCGATCAAGAGCGACGCACCCGTGCCTTTTTCCTCTGCGGGCTGGAACAGAAAGCGCACCGTTCCTGGCAACTGCTCCTCCTGCTGCTTCAGCAAAAAAGCGGCTCCCAGGATGACGGCGGTATGAAAATCGTGTCCGCACGCGTGCATGTTCCCGACGACCGCGGACGCGTACGGCAAGCCTGTTTGCTCCTGAATCGGCAAAGCGTCGATATCGGCCCGCAGCGCGATTACAGGCCCGCCGTTTTGGCCGCCCACCTCTGCCACGACGCCCGTTTCCAGCGGCAGCTCGACGAGGCGAATCCCCGCTTCCGTCAGCCAGTCCCGAATCGAACGCGTCGTTTCATATTCCTCGTAGGCCACCTCCGGGTATTGGTGCAACTGCCTGCGAATGGCGATCAGCTTTTGCTCGAAGCCAGTCCCTGCCAGCTCCTGCGTTCCTGTATGCACCCGAACCTCTCCTTTCTCTGTCTGCTTTTGCGCTGGCATCGGTTCTACGACTCCACCTCCGAGAGCGCTCTATCGCGCACGGCCAGGCGGTTGTACGGCTTTTCCAGGCCGAGATGCTCGCGCAAGGTGTCTCCTTCGTAATCCAGCCGATACAAGCCCCGCTCCTGCAAAATCGGAATCACCTTGTCCACGAACGCCTCCAGCCCTTGCGGCAGCACCGGAGCGATGAACATGAAGCCGTCCGCCGCTTCCTCGACAAACCATTTTTCCAGCACGTCGGCAATCTGCGCAGGCGTGCCGATCAGCTCGCGGTTTGCACCGCCTTCGAGCAAAGCGTACAGCTCGCGCAAAGTCGGGTTTTGCTTGCGAATCAGCTCCGTCATCCATTCAAAATGGCTTTGAATCCCGTTGTCCTGCGGGAACTCCACCTCTGCCGCCGGGGTGTCGAGCGAGTAGCGGCTGAAGTCGACCTTGCCCAAGTACCCGGACAAAAAGCGCAGCCCTTGCTCTGGCAAAAGCAGATCGTGCAATTTGCGGTGGATCGCTTCCGCTTCTTCCTGCGTATCCGCGACAATCGGGGAGATGCCTTGCAAAATGTGCAACTGGTCAGGCGTGCGCCCGTAGTCGGGCAGCTTGCTTTTTAAGCTTTTGTAAAACGCTTTTGCCCGTTCGAAATCTTTTACGTGCGAAAAGACGACTTCTGCGGTGCGCGCTGCCAGCCGCTGTCCCGGCTCGGATGCTCCCGCCTGCACGATGACGGGCTGCCCCTGTCTCGATCTGCCGATATTGAGCGGCCCCTGGACGGAGTAGTACGTGCCTTTGTAGTTCAGCCGATGCATTTTCGCCGGATCGAAGAACACGCCGGTTTCCTTGTCCTGGACAAACGCGTCGTCTTCCCACGAGTCCCACAAGCCTTGGACGACGTCGATGAACTCCTCCGCCCGCTCGTAGCGGTGATCGTGCTCCACATGCTCGGTGCGGCTGAAGTTGCGCCCGGTCTCCCCGGTGGCGTCTCCCGTCGTGACCACGTTCCAGCCTGCGCGGCCATTGCTGATATGATCGACGGAAGCGAACAGCCGGGCGAGATTGTACGGCTCGTGATACGTCGTCGACGCGGTGGCGACCAGCCCGATTTTGCTGGTCGCGCCAGCCAGAGCGGCGAGCAAGGTCGTCGGCTCAAACCGGTTCAAAATGTTCGGGTGCGAATCTTCGTTGACCGCAAGGCTGTCGGCGATAAACGCGATATCGAACTTCCCGCGCTCGGCTGTCTGCGCCAAATATTTGTAGTAGTCAATGTCGATGCTGGCGTTTTTCCGCGCCTCGGCCAGTCGCCACGAGGCAACGTGAATGCCCGTTCCGACCAAATAAGCGGATAAGTGAATCTGTCTTTTTTGCGGCATGGTGCCCCTCCCCTTCCGATCTTCCGCTAAGCATGAGTGCGTCCGTCACGCAGCCGTCACGGCTTGCTGGCAAACGCCTCTTTGAAATTTTTCAGCTCCTCGACGGTCACTTGTGTCGGGATGTAGTTGCCTTTGTACGTTTCGGTGATGAAGTCCGACACTTCTTTGGACTGGTAAATGGCGACGAGCTTTTTCAAGTCTTCGCGGTTTTCGTTTTGCTTGGTCGTCGCGATTACGTTGATATACGGCTTGGCGGTTTTGCTTTCGTGAAAAATCGCGTCCTTGAGCAAAAAGCCTGCCTCGACCGCCACCCCGTTGTTGATGATCGACGCCGCTACGTCCTTCATGACGCGCGGGGTCGTCGCCCCATCGACGGGAACGATTTCCAGGTTTTTCGGATTTTCCTTGATTTTGTCCGCGCCGCCGAAGCCGTCAAAGTTGTCCACGACCCGGATCAAGCCTGCTTCCTGCAACAAAAGCAAGGAGCGCCCCCAGTTGGAATCGTCGTTTGGCACGGCGATTTTCGCGCCGTCGGGAATTTCCGCGATGGTTTTGTACTTGTCCGAGTAGATACCCAGTGGCGCGATGATCGTCGAGCCGACCGGAACGATGTCCGAGTTGTTTTTCGTATTGAACTGGTCCAAAAAGGCGACGTGCTGGAACGCATTCGCGTCGATATCGCCCTCCAGCAAGACCGTATTCGGGTTGACGTTTGCATTGAACTGCACCAGTTCAATGGCGAGACCTTGCTTCGCCGCCTGTTCCTTCACGAACTCCCACGTCCACGATTCCGAGCCGCGAATGCCGATTTTCAAGCCTGTTTGTTCCGGTTCCGTTCCGCAACCCGCCGCGACAATCGTCACCAAGGCGAGCAGCAAGGAAATGGCGAACTTTTTCATCCGTTTTTTCTCTCCTCGTTTTCTCTTCTGTCTTGGGCAAAAGATGGTTATTTTCTGCGAATGTTGCGGGCGAGCACGTTGCCGAGCGACTGAATCCCTTGAACGAGCACGACCAAAATCACAACGGTAGCGACAATCGTAATCGTGCTGAAGCGCTGGTACCCGTATGTAATCGCCAGGTCGCCGATTCCGCCGCCGCCGACTGCCCCGGCCATCGCCGTGGCGCCGATCAGGCCGATGGTCGCCGTCGTAATGCTGAGAATGAGCGAGCCGAGCGTCTCGGGAATGAGAAACCGAAAAATGATTTGCATCGGGGTGGCCCCCATCGCTTCGGCTGCCTCGATGATGCCCGGATTGATTTCCAGCAACGAATTTTCCACCAGCCGCGCGATGTACGGACCGCTGTAAATGACCAGCGGCACGATTGCCGCCGTCGTCCCGATGGAGGTTCCGACGACGAGCCGCGTAAACGGAATGATCGCCACCAGCAAAATGATGAACGGGACGGACCGCAGCACGTTGATAACCGGGTTCAAGGCCGAAAAGATCAACGGATTTTCCAAAATGTGCCCTTTGCGCGTCACGACCAGCAGGACGCCGAGCGGCAGGCCGATCAAGGTCGCAAACAGCAACGATACACTCACCATATAGAGCGTCTCGTACAATGCCTGATAGATTTGCGCAGAACTGACTTCCATCACGAAACAATCTCCTTCACGGTCACATTTTGCTGCTGGATGTAGTGGTACGCGCGAACGATTTCCGCTTCATTGCCGGTAAGCTCGACGATCAGATTGCCAAAAGGCACGCCCGCAAGCTCGGTGATGCTGCCAAACAGGACGTTCACGTCGCTGTTGAAGCGTTTCGCCACCTGGGAGAGCAGCGGCTGGCCCGTGCTTTCCCCGATGAAGTGGATGTTGAGAATTTTCGATTTGCCGCGCTTGGTCGCGAGCAGCTTGCGCACGCTTGGCGGGATGTCGTCGCGCACGACCGATTTGACGAAATTGCGCGCCACCTCTGTCTGCGGATTCGCAAACACGTCGAGGACATTGCCCTGCTCCACGATGGCGCCATGCTCCATGACCGCCACCCGGTTGCAAATTTCTTTGATGACGTTCATTTCGTGCGTAATCATCAAAATCGTAACGTTGTACTCTTGGTTCACCCGCTTAAGCAATTGCAAAATGGACTCGGTCGTTTGCGGGTCCAGCGCCGAGGTCGCTTCGTCGCTTAACAGGATGGACGGATTGGTCGCGAGCGCACGGGCGATGCCGACTCGCTGCTTCTGGCCTCCGGACAACTGGTCGGGGTAGCTCGTCGCTTTGTCCGTCAAGCCGACGAAGGACAATAGTTCGTCGACTCGCTCCTGAATCTGCTTTTTCGGCGTGTCGCCGAGTCGAAGCGGCATGGCGACATTGTCAAAAACGGTCTTCGTCGCCAGCAGGTTGAACTGCTGAAAAATCATGCCGATGTTCTTTTTGACGCTTCGCAGCTCTTTGACCGAGAGCTTCGTCAAGTCTTTGCCAGCGACGATGACGCTGCCTGCTGTCGGACGCTCCAGCAAATTGACCGTCCGCAAAAGCGTGCTTTTTCCGGCTCCGCTAAAGCCGATGACGCCAAAAATGTCGCCTTTTTTCACGTCGAGGGTGACGCCCTTCAACGCCTCAATCGTCTGGCCCCCGCTCTCAAACGTCTTCGATACGCCGTGAAAGGCGATCATGCTCTCCTTCGCCTCGCCCGGGATGCCATACGGCGGATGGTCTTCCACGGCCGCAGCTCCGATTCCCATACAATCTCCTCCTAGCCAAGCGAAACTTTATCGGGCAGACAGCGGCCTGCCTGCCCGTTAACCGGCTGCGCTTTTTTCGCAAACGCTTGGGCGCAGCCCGCGTATTTACCTTGTACTCGTTACTCGGCCAAAAGCGCTGCGAGCCGATCCAGTTGGGTGTAGAGCAGCGCCTCGTATTTGCCGTCGCCGCCAATTTCCACGAGCGGGATCAGGCGCGTGCCGTATTTGACCTCCAGCACATCGCGCAGCACGTCTTTTCCTGCTACGTCAATCCATTCGTATGGGCGGTTTTGCTCTTCCAATATGGCTTTGACGTTTTCACAATAGGAGCAGCCTTCTCTTCCCCATACCACGACTTTTTTCGTTTGTGTTTCTGCCACTCGCTTTCCCTCCCCAATTTTTCCGACGCTGTTCCCAGGCAAAGAAAAAGACTCCCTGCTCGTTGGCACAGCTCGAGCAGGAAGTCTCTCCAGTGGTCTGGTCGATGACTTTTTAAATTCATATCGGATTACTAGGGATATTATCATTCGTCATCTTTCTCGTCAACGGATTTTTTCCACGATGTTTTCCGCGATTTTTGTCCGGCCTCATTTTGCCTGCCCCCATTGACAGCCCGGAGCGATATCGTTAAAATCCGAGTAAACAACTAAGTAAATGAGATTTAAAAGTGCAGCAGATGACAACTTCATGCTTGCATAGCTGACTGGACCACCAGAAGCCCCTTCGCCGATCGGATTGCCGATCTATGACTGAGGGGCTTTTTGTGCGTACTTCGACACGGTTAGGGGAGAGACATGGTGGCATTGACATTGAGCATTCTCGATCAAAGTCCGATTCAAGAAGGAGAAACGGCGACCGAAGCGTTCCAGCATACGATTCGGCTGGCGCAAAAGGCGGAAGACTGGGGCTATCACCGCTTCTGGGTGGCGGAGCATCACGACCTCGATCATGTGGTCGGCTCCTCCCCCGAGGTGCTCATCGCCCATCTTTTGGCGAAAACAGAGCGCATCCGCATCGGCTCCGGCGGGGTCATGCTCCAGCATTACAGTCCTTATAAAGTAGCGGAAAACTTTCATGTCCTCGCCGCCCTGGCTCCGGGACGGGTGGATCTCGGCATCGGCCGCGCGCCGGGAGGGCTTCCCCTCTCGACGAAAGCGCTACAGCCGCACAGCGGCACGGGTTCGCCTGGCGCATCGCTGGAAGAAAAGCTCGCGGAGCTTGCGCTGTTCCTGCGCAACGAGCTGCCCCCCACTCATCCGCTGTACGGTCTGACCGCCGTGCCCCTGCCAAGCGAGCCAGTCGGCATTTATTTGCTTGGCACGAGTGCAGCGAGCGCGCAGCTTGCGGCAGAGCGCGGTGTTCCGTACGTGTTTGCCCTCTTTATCAGTCAGGACGAAGCGGTCTGCCGGGAAGCTTTTGACGTGTACCGCCAGCAGTTTCAGCCAGGCGAACGGGCAAAGCCGCTCCCGGTCCTGGCCGTCTCCGTCATCGTCGCCCAGACGGAGGAAGAAGCCTTGCAGTTGGCCGCGGAAACGAAAATCGCCAAAATCCACCTGCAAAGCGGCAAAACGGTCACCGTCACCAGCTTGAAAAAGGCGGAGGAATACGGGCGGCAGGCAGACGAATCGTTTCGGATCGAGGTCAAGGAAGCCAACGTCATCGCCGGAACGAAGGAGTCCGTGCGCGAGCGGCTGCTGGAGCTGGCGCGTACCTACCAGGTGGGAGAGCTGGTGATCCACACTCCGATCAAACATTTTGCCAAGCGGCTTCTCTCCTATGAACTGTTGCACGAAGCGTTTGCTGAGCTAAGCGTTACTTGAGTGATGCGTTTGGCGACTGCCGATTGGCATTTGCATTTGCGCAAAAAAACGTGGCTGTCGGTGCCGCAGCGTTGGACAGCGCAGTCCCCCTCGCACAGCCCCCTGATTGTGGAATGACTCCACAGTTGGCGGGGCTGTTTTTTGAGGCTCTGTTCGCAAGATGATCGCTGTATTATGATGAATGGAAACATTCGTCTGCATCAGCGAAAATAGCTGTAGCGAATTGACTCAAGCGACAGGAACATCTCGCTGAATGTCCGCAGCCAAAACAGCGGGAGTTTTTTTCAAGCGATGCAGCTTGCAACCATTGGCGGGGGGAGAAAGCATGGATATTACGATCCGAAGTGCTAAGCAAGATGATTACGCGGCGTTATTGCCTTTGTTTCGGCAAGTTCATGATTTGCACGTTTTCGAACGGCCGGACCTCTACAAAAAGAATGCGACTCCAGTGGAGGAAGCGTTGTTTCATGACCAGCTACACGATGATCGGCAACATATTTTTGTGGCTACGCTCGGTATGGAAATCGTTGGCGTCGTTGTTTTGCAGGAAGAAGACATCCGGGAAAACTCATTTGTAAATGCGCGGAAAGTTTTGCTTGTCAACAGTTTATGTGTGGCGGATACGCTGAGGAAAAAGGGAATCGGAAGGAAGCTTATGCACCATGTTTAAATGGAGTTCCGATTAAGCTGACGGGAGACGATCGTTACCTCGCCAAAAAGAACCCGCCAGTCCTTGGCGGGTTTTGTTGTACAACAACTCCGTTTCTTTGAGCAGCATGCTGTTAGAACAGAGCTTTACACGGTGGGCAACTTTTCATGCAGGCAGCCAGGCAGCTATTTGTCGGGCGGACTGCTCGCCTTCGTGGCCTTTGTGTGCGGGACGGCAGCACCGGGCCAGCTCAGCAGACTGGCAGAATGGCGGCATTTTCCCGTAACAATAAAGAGCCTGCGATGATGGTGTTCGCAGACTCTACAACACTAGGATTTTATGGAAATTGAAAAAACGACTTTCTTTTTGATCGCCAGCTTTGCCGCACCCGTTTTTCAAGAAAAATAGAGGCAAACCGCTGCGCTCTGCTCGCAAGCCCTGTTTTTCCGAGAGAACCAAAAGCCCCCCTGCTCGCCCCCTCAGAGCAACAAACGCCCACGCCCCTCCCCTGTTTTTACAACGGCGCATTCACCCCTTGCGGCTCCGGTTTTCTCGGCTGCACGTACCGATTGACCGGGAACGGCAGTCCGAGATTCCCGCGCAGCGTGTCGGCCTCGTACTCCGTGCGGAACAGGCCGCGCTGCTGCAAAATCGGAACGACCCGATCGACGAAATCGTCCAGCCCGCGCGGCACGTTTGACTGGAGGATGAATCCGTCTGCCGCCTCTTCCTCGAACCAGCGCTGGATCAAATCCGCCACGTGCTCGGGCGTGCCGATGAACTCGCTCTCTGGCGTCGCGGTGTAGAGCGCGGTCTGCCTGAGCGTCCACTTTTGCTCCCTGGCCTTTTGCTTGATTTTGTCCGTCGTGCTGCGGAAACTGTTGCTGCCGACTTCGCCGATATCCGGGAACGGTTCGTCCAGCGGGTACTGGGAAAAGTCGTGATGGTCAAAAAATCGGCCCAAGAAATGCAGTGCCTGCTCGATGCTGACCAGGCTGGCCAGCTCTTCGTGCTTGCGCTTCGCTTCCTCTGCCGTTCGCCCGATGATCGGGCTGATCCCAGGGAAAATGAGAATGTCGGCGGAGCTTCGCCCGTAGGCGGCTGCCTGTTCCTTGACATCGCGGTAAAAGCGCTGCGCATCGGCAAGCGTCTCTTGTCCGGTAAAGACCGCATCGGCGGATTTGGCTGCCAATGTCTTTCCGCTTTCCGACGAGCCTGCCTGGAAAATGACCGGCTGGCCCTGTCGGGAGCGGGCGATGTTCAACGGCCCTTGCACCGCGAAAAACTCCCCCTGATGGTCGAGCCGATGCATCTTCGCCGGGTCGAAAAACACCCCGGACTGCTTATCCCGGACGAAGGCGTCGTCCTCCCACGAATCCCACAGCCCTTTTGCCACGGTCAAATATTCTTCGGCAATCCGGTAACGCAGCTCGTGGTCAGGATGCTGCTTGTTGCCGTAATTTTTCGCCGAGCCTTCCAGCGGCGAGGTGACGACGTTCCAGCCTGCCCTCCCGCCGCTGATCTGGTCGAGGGAGGCGAGCTGCCTCGCTACCGTAAACGGCTCGCTGTACGAAGTCGACACCGTCCCGACCAGGCCGATTTTGCTGGTGACGCCGCCCAAGGCCGACAAAATCGTCAGCGGCTCGAAGCGGTTCAAAAAGTGCGGGAGCGATTTTTCATTGATGTACAGCCCGTCCGCGACGAAGACGAGATCAAACTTCCCGGCCTCCGCCTTTTGCGCCTGCTGCGTGTAAAACGCAAAGCTGACACTGGCGTCCGGCTGCGCATCCGGGTGTCGCCATGCGCCCATATGCCCGCCGATTCCGTGAATCATGGCGCCGAGCCTCAGTTGCCTTTTCTTTGCCATCTTCTCTCCTCCTCGATCCCAAACGGCTTGCCGCCAACGCCCGCAACCGTCAGTTTTGGAACGCACAAAAAGGCCCCTGTACAAGCACAGGAGCCTTTGGTTGACCAATCGGCAGGAATGGGTTTTCTTCCTCCAGATTATTACTATTATTCCGATGTGTCAATAAGGTTTTGCGAAAATCAGCCCGGCCCGGCTGGCAAAACCCGCGTCCGCGCACCAGATTCGGCAGGGTTCATTTCACCGCCATGCATCCGCTCCAAAAAAACCGGCCTCATGCGGTTGGCAGCGTAGAAACGTCAGCCAGCCGGCCCTTTGTCGCCTTCAACAGCCCGTCAACCGCAAGCTCGATCTGCACGCCGATGTTCCCTCCGCTGACGATGATCCGCTCCATTTGCTCCGCGCGGCTGTCAATGACGGTCGGGAACAGCTTTTTCATCCCCACCGGAGAACAGCCGCCCCGCACATATCCCGTTACGGCGGTAATGTCTTTCACAGCGATCATCTCGATCTTTTTCTCCCCGACCACTTTCGCCGCTTTTTTCAAATCCAGCTCCGCCTCCACCGGGATGACGAAGACGTAGTACGCCCGGCTCGTGCCTTGCGAAACGAGCGTCTTGTAGACGACTCCAGCTTCCCGGCCGATTTTTTGCGCCACCGAGACGCCGTCAATTTTCCCGTCGTCGGTCCGGTACGTCAGCATAGTGTAGTCGATTTTTTCCTTGTCCAAAATCCGCATCGCATTCGTTTTGGCTTGCTTCATCATTTTCCACTCCATTCCGTTCCCCGAAAGAAAGTAACTGCGCTTATTCTTCATCCTCTTTTCGTACAGATGGCCGTTTGGCGATAGCCACGAATTGACCGACAGCTTCGCCATCCCGATTCAGGCAGGCATGCAACAGCAACAAACGTTCCCCTAAAGACAACTACCCTTAGTTTGCCAATGCTTGCAGAACGATGTCAATAGCTACATTTTTGCGAGAAGAGCCTGACGACGAATTGTCAAGACAAGTGCGACAGAGCTTCCATGAATGATTCGTAAGCGGTCTTCCAGCCCAGACATTTTCTTGGCCGATTGTTAATGAGCTCCCAGGCCTGAAATCAGTTCCTCCTCGGAGACTTCGGCAAAATTCTTGCCTTTGGGAAAAAATTCTCGCAGAAGGCCATTTGCGTTCTCGTTCGTGCCCCTTTGCCAGGAAGAGTAGGGATCGGCAAAGTAAATGTTTACGCCATGTGCTGACTCCAGCCGTTCGTAACAG